>NZ_JBHEQA010000026.1:0-500 GCF_043678055.1 Spongiimicrobium salis | reverse complement strand
TTCACCTTCTGCGTCACACCGTTCTCGTTCACATAGGTCACCGTGCCGTCGCCCACGTCCGTAAGGTTCGTGATCGTCTCTGATATCGTAACAGAAGCTACGTTGAGATATAATCCCCCATCACTTCCTACGACGATGTCATTATTAGCATCATTACTGATTAAATCTATAGTTTGATTCGTACCAGCCTCGTTTGTAAAGGTAATGGTGCCATCATTGTTGTTGACAAGATTGGTAATGGTATCATTAGAATCTATGGTAATCGTATTTCCAGAATCATCTGTCAAGGTAAAAGTACCATCTCCATTATCTGTTGCTACAGCTCTTCTTGCATCAAAAGTGGTAATTGTACCATCTTCACTAGTATAGGTGAAGGTACCATTGGTATTGTCAATTAATGTGGTAACAGATTCCAAATTCGCCACGATGGCAGAGAGGTCCAACTGTGTGGTCACCCCGTCCTCGTCCGTATAATCGATATTGGTATTGTCAGCGTTAAG
>NZ_JBHEQA010000025.1:0-533 GCF_043678055.1 Spongiimicrobium salis | reverse complement strand
CTCCCTGACGGGGACCTGGAGTTCATCGGCCGCCGCGACGGGCAGGTGAAGATACGGGGCTACCGTGTGGAGCTGGGTGAGGTGGAGCACCAGATATTGGAGCATTCGGGGATAACGGACGCTGTGGTCCTGTCCAGGGAACGTTCGGGCGACAGGTATCTGGCCTGTTACTATATTTCTGGGGAGGGTCTCGCCCCGGGCGAGATAAAGGAATTCCTCAACGGAAGGCTCCCCGCCTATATGGTGCCCAAGGAGTACATGCGGATGGATACGTTCCCGCTGACCACGAACGGGAAGGTGGACCGCAGGGAACTGGAGGGCCTTGAGCCCTTACGTGAACTTGGTGGGGCGTCGCTCTCCGGTGCTACGGAGGAGCGCCTCGCGGGGATCTGGTCGGACATACTGGGAACGTCCCCGGGGGAGATCGGTTCGGACACGAACTTCTTCGATCTGGGGGGCCACTCGCTGAGCGCGATATCGTTGAGGAACAGGGTGAACTCGGAATTCGATATCTCCCTTCCACTGAACGAGGT
>NZ_JBHEQA010000024.1:0-734 GCF_043678055.1 Spongiimicrobium salis | reverse complement strand
AGATCATAGCAGTGCGGCATGTTGTAGCCCAGCGACATAGGGTCCAGCTCGTGGAGGAAGTACAACCGCTTCTGGGCGGAGGAGAGCGGATGGAGATCCCGATCCGGTGCCCGCGATATCCGGGGAAGGCCGTTGCCCTTGCCCCTATGGGCCTCGACCGATCCCGCCAGGGACCTAAGGTCCGTCGAATTGAAGACCTCGTTCAGTGGAAGGGAGATATCGAATTCCGAGTTCACCCTGTTCCTCAACGATATCGCGCTCAGCGAGTGGCCGCCCAGATCGAAGAAGTTCGTGTCCGAACCGATCTCCCCCGGGGACGTTCCCAGTATGTCCGACCAGATCCCCGCCAGGCACTCCTCCGTAGTACCGGAGAGCGACGCCGTACCAAGTTCCCGTAAGGGCTCAAGGCCCTCCAGTTCCCTGCGGTCCACCTTCCCGTTCGTGGTCAGCGGAAAGGTATCCATCCGCATGTACTCCTTGGGCACCATATAGGCGGGGAGCCTTCCGTTTAGGAATTCCTTTATCTCGCCCGGGGAGAGGCCCTCCCCCGAAATATAGTAACAGGCCAGGTACCTGTCGCTAGAACGCTCCCTGGACAGGACCACCGCGTCCGTTATCCCCGAATGCTCCAATATCTGGTGCTCCACCTCCCCCAGTTCCACACGGTAGCCCCGTATCTTCACCTGCCCGTCGCGGCGGCCGATGAACTCCAGGTCCCCGTCAGGGAGCCAGCG
>NZ_JBHEQA010000023.1:0-860 GCF_043678055.1 Spongiimicrobium salis | reverse complement strand
ACGGACGAGGACGGGGTGACCACACAGTTGGACCTCTCTGCCATCGTTGCGAACCTGGAGGCCCTGACCACCATCGTGGACAACAACGACGGTACCTTTACCTATACCGATGAGGACGGTGGGACAACGATCATCGACGTATCCAACCTGGAGACGCTCACGACGATCGCTCTGAATGCGGACAATACGAACATAGATTATACGGACGAGGACGGGGTGACCACACAGTTGGACCTCTCTGCCATCGTGGCGAACTTGGAGGCGCTGACCACTATCGTGGACAACAACGACGGTACCTTTACCTATACCGATGAAGATGGTGGAACCACGCTGATCGACGTATCCAACCTGGAGACGCTCACAACGATCGCTCTGAACGCGGACAATACGAATATCGATTATACGGACGAGGACGGGGTGACCACACAGTTGGACCTCTCTGCCATCGTTGCGAACCTGGAGGCACTGACCACTATCGTTGACAACAACGACGGTACCTTTACCTATACGGATGAGGACGGTGGGACAACGATCATCGACGTATCCAACTTGGAGACCCTCACGACGATCGCGCTCAATGCTGACAATACCAATATCGACTATACGGACGAGGACGGAGTGACCACACAGTTGGATCTCTCTGCCATCGTGGCGAACCTGGAGGCCCTGACCACTATCGTGGACAACAATGACGGTACCTTTACCTATACCGATGAAGATGGTGGAACCACGCTGATCGACGTATCCAACCTGGAGACGCTCACAACGATCGCTCTGAACGCGGACAATACCAATATCGATTATACGGACGAGGACGGGGTGACCACACAGTTGGACCTCTCTGCCATCGTTGCGAACCT
>NZ_JBHEQA010000022.1:0-910 GCF_043678055.1 Spongiimicrobium salis | reverse complement strand
CGCCCTGTTAAGACTCGCTTTCGCTACGGCTCCGGGCCTGAAGCCCTTAACCTTGCCAGTAAAAGTAACTCGTAGGCTCATTATGCAAAAGGCACGCCGTCACCCCCAAAGGGGCTCCGACCGCTTGTAGGCGTATGGTTTCAGGATCTTTTTCACTCCCTTGTTCAGGGTTCTTTTCACCTTTCCCTCACGGTACTGGTTCACTATCGGTCTCTCAGGAGTATTTAGCCTTGGCGGATGGTCCCGCCGGTTTCACACAAGGTTTCACGTGCCCCGTGCTACTCAGGATACCGCTATCGATAACTCTCTTTGCCTGTACGGGACTATCACCCTTATCGTCACGCTTTCCAACGTGTTCCAGTTCATCGAGCACCAAATGTCGCGGTCCTACAACCCCCATATTGCCGAAACAACATGGGTTTGGGCCAATCCGATTTCGCTCGCCACTACTCTCGGAATCACTATTGTTTTCTCCTCCTCCGGTTACTTAGATGTTTCAGTTCACCGGGTTTGCTTCCACTTACATGGATGACATGCCTTCAACATGCCGGGTTGCCCCATTCGGATATCTTCGGATCAAAGGTCATGTGCACCTTCCCGAAGCTTTTCGCAGCTTATCACGTCCTTCTTCGCCTCTGAGAGCCTAGGCATTCCCCATACGCCCTTGTTCAACTTGTCACAAGCCGGACCCAATAACAGGTCCGCGCCCTTGCAGTCTTTTTATTCTCTACTCTTTACTTTGTATCTACTCTTTTCAAAGTACGCCCGGCTTAGCCCGGCGCACCCTGTCACAATATGTCAATGAACCTTTTCCATTTCTCTTATGAAATGGATCGTGGAGAATATCGGAGTCGAACCGATGACCTCCTGCGTGCAAGGCAGGCGCTCTAGCCAGCTGAGCTAATCCCCC
>NZ_JBHEQA010000021.1:0-974 GCF_043678055.1 Spongiimicrobium salis | reverse complement strand
CCGTTACCAGCAATATTTTTTAATCTTAATTATTTTAGTAAAAATGAGAGCAAAAATTACAATTTTTAATCTTTTAGTATTAATAATTAGTTCGAATACTTTTAGTCAAAATATTGACTTTAAACTTATAAAGGCTATAAAAACAAATGAATTACTATTAGACAGAAATCTAGATAATGAGTTGGTAGATGTAGTCGATATTTTACCTGATGATAAAGTATATTTAATAATAACCGCAGAGATTAATAATACTAGTGAAAGCATTATAAAGCTCAAAAGAGATGATGTTACTATCGGGGAAGATAAACAAAAAGTTCTAGGTTATCTTAAGCTAACAGGACGAGGATATTTAAGATGGGGATTTGAAGGAGACTTGTTTGATGGGAAAAATTTTTTCACCTCAATTTTTGTAGTAGACTCTAAAATTACTAGTACTACAATAGATATAAAGGGGCAAAGCTTTTCGATACCTAAAATTCAAGAAGCATCTCCTCAATTAGAATGCTTGCCAAAAGTAACTGTTAATAAAAAAGAATATTTAAATGAGTTATCCTTTACGGATAAATATAGAAAAGCAAATAACCAATTTTATACTAAGAAAATAATTCCAAGAAATGGTAAATTGTTAAAAATTTCTCTTTCCTTAGAATTCTGTGAAAACTCCGAGTTTTTTAAACGAAAATCATTTCATTTTGAGCCAACTTTTTTCCAATTGGAAAGTTTAAATGGTAAACTTCATAACTGTATCGGTACTTTTTCTTTTGGAAAATATTCTGAAACCTCAACATTTAATATTCTAGGAAAAGATAAACTTGAGACAGATATCGTGCTGATATTTAATGTGCCTAATGAGGATAACTATACAATAAAATATTTAAATGAAAAAGTTTCTAAAATCTAAATTAGAATTAAAAAGCTGGTAACAATGTATAACAAATCATGGCACCCTTCGGGATGCTAAGCTTGTTATACTA
>NZ_JBHEQA010000020.1:0-986 GCF_043678055.1 Spongiimicrobium salis | reverse complement strand
TTCAGTACGATCTTGGCAGCGGCGGACAACCAGCAACTGACCTTGGCGGCAGGAAATATCCTGACCCTTGAGGACGGTGGTACGGTGAACCTGACCCCATTTTTGGACAATACCGATAACCAACAGATCACGGCCTTCAGTCTGGACGGAGCTACGAACATATTGACGATTACCCTTGAAGATGGAGGTACACAAACCGTGAACCTTAGTGGCCTAGTGGGCACAGACGACCAGACGGCTGCAGAAGTTTCCATAGCAGATACAGCTGGGAACTTTACTTCAGGAGATGTAGAAGGAGCCTTAGCGGAGTTGGCATTAGGAAGCACTGACAACCAGCAACTGACCTTGGCGGCAGGAAATATCCTGACCTTGGAAGATGGCGGTACGGTGAACCTGACCCCATTTTTGGACAACACGGACAACCAGCAGATCACGGCCTTCAGTCTGGACAATACCAGCAACGAGCTTACATTGACCTTGGAGGACGGAGGTACGCAGACGGTGGACTTCAGCACGATCTTGGCGGCGGCGGACAACCAGCAGCTTACCTTGGCGGCAGGAAATATCCTGACCCTTGAGGACGGTGGTACGGTGAACCTGACCCCATTTTTGGACAATACGGACAACCAACAGATCACGGCCTTCAGCTTGGACAATACGAGCAACGAACTGACCCTGACCTTGGAGGACGGCGGTACGCAGACGGTGGACTTCAGTACGATCTTGGCAGCGGCGGACAACCAGCAACTGACCTTGGCGGCAGGAAATATCCTGACCCTTGAGGACGGAGGAACGGTAAACCTGACCCCATTTTTGGACAATACGGACAACCAACAGATCACGGCCTTCAGCTTGGACAATACCAGCAATGAGCTTACGCTTACCTTGGAAGATGGAGGTACGCAGACGGTGGACTTCAGCACGATCTTGGCAGCGGCGGACAACCAGCAACTGACCCTGGCTGCGGGGAACATCCTGACCTTGGA
>NZ_JBHEQA010000019.1:0-1136 GCF_043678055.1 Spongiimicrobium salis | reverse complement strand
TGCCTGGAGCGCAGCGATTGGGTGGTGGTCTGCATACTGGGCATACTGAAGGCTGGCGGGGCCTATGTCCCGATCGATCCGGACTATCCGGAGGACCGCATCGGCTACATGCTGGAGGACAGCGCCTGTAAGGTATTGATCGATAGTGATGAGCTTTCCCTTTACAGGGAGGAGCTGGGTTCGCTCAGCGGTGAGAACCTCCCCTCCGTAGTCGGTCCAAAGAACCTTGCCTATGTCATTTACACCTCGGGCTCCACGGGCAAGCCAAAGGGGGTCATGGTAGAACATATGGGAATGTTGAACCATATGCTTGCGATGAAGGAAGAGCTGGATCTTGACGAGGAGAGCAAGATCGCCCAGAATGCCTCGATCACCTTTGATATATCGGTATGGCAATTGCTCAATGCACTTATCACGGGGGGCACTACGGTAATCTATGATCGACCGACGATCTTGGACCCCCTACGGTTCCTGGACAAGATATCGAATGAGGACGGCATAACGATATTACAGGTAGTACCGACCTACCTCAAGGTCTTGTTGGATGAACTGGAGAAGGCGCCTTCTTCGGTTCTGGAGCGATTGGAGTACCTGTTGGTGACCGGCGAGACGGTGACGCGCACCCAATTGTCAAGGTGGTTCTCTAGATTTCCCGACAAGAAGGTGGTCAATGCGTATGGTCCTGCAGAGGCATCCGATGATGCCACGCTACATATCATGGAAGGTCTGCCGGACCGTGTCAATGTGCCCGTTGGAAAACCCATCCGCAACCTAAAAACATATATAACGGATTCTTTTGGGGAGCTCTGTCCGATAGGCGTTGTTGGGGAGCTCTGCATAAGCGGTGACGGCCTTGCACGTGGATACCTGAACAATCCGGTGCTGAGCTCTGAGAAGTTCGTTTCGAACCCCTATTCGGAAGGGGACCTGATGTACCGCACGGGTGACCTGGGCCGATGGCTTGTTGACGGCACGATAGAGTTCATGGGCCGTATGGACCACCAGGTGAAGGTGCGCGGCCACCGTATCGAGCTCGGGGAGATCGAGGGCGCGCTTCAGGAACACGGTCCGATAGGCAGTTCCGTGGTCCTTGCCCGTGAGGTCCCCGACGGTTCCCGTGAACTGGTCGCCTATGT
>NZ_JBHEQA010000018.1:0-1300 GCF_043678055.1 Spongiimicrobium salis | reverse complement strand
CTTAAGTTTGATTCTCATTAAATTGATGTAATAATCAGAAAGAACAAAAGAGAGAATTAAGGTTAGTATACACAGTGAAGCTCACGACTTCGTCAACATTGATAATCCTCTCTCTTTTACTACTTAAATCACGTTCAGTTCTTTGAGACCTTAGATCTCGTTTTCAAGTTGTTGTGATACTGGTAGCTAGTTCTTTCATAAACTAATTTGTATGATTAAATATAAAGAAACTTATGGAGTTGACATTAGTAAAGATGTCTTTGATGTACATGGTAGTGAAAGAGGTCACTTCCAGTTTAAGAATGATGAATTGGGCTTCAAGAGATTATTAAAGCATCTACCTATGGGGAGTCTTGTTGTAATGGAAGCTACAGGTTATTATCATTACAGACTGGCACAGTTTCTTTACAAAAATCAAGTACTGGTATCAGTTGTAAATCCTTTATCAATAAAGCGATTTATTCAAATGAGACTAGCAAAAGTAAAAACAGACAAAAGTGATGCAAAGGCTATTTGTGAATATGCTTTACTCAATGAAGTTCCTATTTACAATGCTTTGACAGCTATTCAAAGTGAATGCTTACAACTGTTCAGATTACTGGATGCTTATTTAAAACATCGCACAGCAACCAAAAACAAGATACATGGAGAAGTTGTTTTGGGAGTTCCATCAAAGTTTGTTTATCGTTCATTAATACGTAACAGGAAACAGCTGGATAAAGAAATAGCAGCTATCGAATCAAAGATTTTATCATTGGTAAAAGAGGATCAACAAGAGCAATTGACCTTGCTAACCTCTATCCCGGGAATAGGTCAAAAAACAGCTTTGTTTTTAATAGTTGTGACCGATGGTTTTTCTAAGTTTGAAACTGCAGCACAGCTTTGTAGTTATGTTGGGATAACCCCAACGATAAGAGAGTCAGGTAGCAGCGTTAGAGGTCGGTCACGCATAAGTAAGTTAGGTAATAGAAAGCTTCGTAATCTTCTATTTCTATGCTCTTTTAATACTTGTAAACACAACAAAGCTTGTAAAGGGGTGTATGATCGTATCGTAAACAAAGGAAAGAGTAAGAAGCTAGCACTAATAGCAGTAGCTAACAAGCTGCTTAAACAGTGTTTTGCCATTGCAAAATCTGGCAGGCCATATGATGAAACTTACGTTTCAATATTGCCAAGATAAATTAGAGAATAAATACAATTAAAAAAGCTCGAAGAATCCGATTTTTGAATCTATGGGCCTAGAATACTAGTGTCTCAGATTAAGGAAGAATATGTTTGTTTTTTATCTCAGTTCTTTGTT
>NZ_JBHEQA010000017.1:0-1325 GCF_043678055.1 Spongiimicrobium salis | reverse complement strand
ATTAAAGGTTACGGTAAGGGATGGCCATGCGTACCATTAGCTAGTTGGCGGGGTAACGGCCCACCAAGGCGACGATGGTTAGGGGCCCTGAGAGGGGGATCCCCCACACTGGTACTGAGACACGGACCAGACTCCTACGGGAGGCAGCAGTGAGGAATATTGGACAATGGGCGGAAGCCTGATCCAGCCATGCCGCGTGCAGGAAGACTGCCCTATGGGTTGTAAACTGCTTTTATACGGGAAGAACAACCGCCACGTGTGGCGCTCTGACGGTACCGTAAGAATAAGGACCGGCTAACTCCGTGCCAGCAGCCGCGGTAATACGGAGGGTCCGAGCGTTATCCGGAATTATTGGGTTTAAAGGGTCCGTAGGCGGGTCGGTAAGTCAGGGGTGAAATGGTGCGGCTCAACCGTAGCACTGCCTTTGATACTGTCGATCTTGAGTTATGGTGAAGTTGCCGGAATATGTAGTGTAGCGGTGAAATGCATAGATATTACATAGAACACCGATTGCGAAGGCAGGTGACTAACCGTATACTGACGCTGATGGACGAAAGCGTGGGGAGCGAACAGGATTAGATACCCTGGTAGTCCACGCCGTAAACGATGGATACTAGCTGTCCGGTGCCTTGAGTACTGGGCGGCCAAGCGAAAGTGATAAGTATCCCACCTGGGGAGTACGTTCGCAAGAATGAAACTCAAAGGAATTGACGGGGGCCCGCACAAGCGGTGGAGCATGTGGTTTAATTCGATGATACGCGAGGAACCTTACCAGGGCTTAAATGTAGTATGACAGGTTTAGAGATAGACTTTTCTTCGGACATATTACAAGGTGCTGCATGGTTGTCGTCAGCTCGTGCCGTGAGGTGTCAGGTTAAGTCCTATAACGAGCGCAACCCCTGCCGTTAGTTGCCAGCATGTAAAGATGGGGACTCTAACGGGACTGCCGGTGCAAACCGAGAGGAAGGTGGGGATGACGTCAAATCATCACGGCCCTTACGTCCTGGGCCACACACGTGCTACAATGGCCGGTACAGAGAGCAGCCATGTCGTAAGGCAGAGCGAATCTACAAAGCCGGTCACAGTTCGGATTGGGGTCTGCAACCCGACCCCATGAAGCTGGAATCGCTAGTAATCGGATATCAGCCATGATCCGGTGAATACGTTCCCGGGCCTTGTACACACCGCCCGTCAAGCCATGGAAGCCGGGAGTGCCTGAAGTCCGTCACCGCAAGGAGCGGCCTAGGGCAAAATCGGTAACTAGGGCTAAGTCGTAACAAGGTAGCCGTACCGGAAGGTGCGGCTGGAACACCTCCTTTCTAGAG
>NZ_JBHEQA010000016.1:0-2222 GCF_043678055.1 Spongiimicrobium salis | reverse complement strand
TTGAATCTATGGGCCTAGAATACTAGTGTCTCAGATTAAGGAAGAATATGTTTGTTTTTTATCTCAGTTCTTTGTTATGTGTTCCCTCTTTTTCAATTGGGGGAATGAAGTCCGATTTTATTTCCTTCTGTATCTATGAATAATGCAAAAAATCCACTTTCATCGGCATGAGCTGTTTTTGGGACCATAATTTTTCCGCCATTTACTTCAACCTTATCAAGTATGGTTTGAAGGTTATCTCCACCGTTAAGATAAATAGTTACACCATCCGCGGAAGGTTTAAAGCCCTCCCCTTTCATGATTACCCCTTGTACTGCTTGATTCTCATAGGGGAGAATTCCCATTTCCATTCCAGGCATTTCCATTTTTTCGATATTAATTTTCAAAATTGCCTGGTAAAAATTGATTGCTCTTGAAATGTCCGTTGCAGGGATTTCAAATAGAGAAACATAGTTATTCATAGGATTCATGCTTTGTTCTACGGTTGAATCTTGTTTTGCTGTTTCGGCTGTAGTTTTACTTCGATCATTACAAGAAACAAAACCAATCGAAAACAGAATGATGGTACTTAGAACTATTCTTTTCATTTATCTTAAGGTAATTTTATTGTGCAAAATATGCTGAATATAAGAATTAAAATTGTAAAAATGCGACACTTGAAGGCTACTTGTAGAAAAGCGTTGAAAGCGCCATATGTTCATTTCCTAAAAATTCTTTTGGAGTAGTTCCTATAAATTCTTTAAAGTCCTTAATAAAATGGGCTTGATCAAAATATTCACTTTCATAAGCAATGTTTGTTAGGCTTTCCTTGTCATGGAGTATCATCTTTAAAGCTGTTTGCAAACGCAACACTTTACCTAACTGCTTGGGGCTAATACCTATCTGTTTCTTGAAATTTCTTTCGAGTTGCCTTCTTTTCGATAAGTCATCTTTCAATATCGTATGAATTGAGCTACTTCCATTGGTTGTAAGAAGGGAATCCACGGTTGTTTTCACCAAGTTTTCAATAGTTTCATGCTGATTTAACTTTTCTAAAAGAAATGTTTCAATGATTTCAATACGCTTTTGAGTACTGGTTGCTTGAACGATTTTTTGTTCCAATTCTTTTGCAGGGATTTCTCCGAACAAACTTTCTATTGGCGTTTCTACATCTACCAAGTTTTCGAGTGAAGTAGCGACAAAATTTGCGAATCCATAAGGGTAAAAACAAATGGCAAAAGAATCCACATCTCCCACAGGCTCTATGAAGTAGGATTTTGTTCTTTGCCCCATTACCATAGCATTTGGGTGAATTATATAGTCTTTTTCAGATATGTAACGCTTAATCTTATCCTTAAAATTAAAGGTCATTTCAACACATCCGTCAGGAATAATTTTTTGTTTTTGATTATTTGGGTCAAATGGAACTTCCAAAGTCCAATAAAACTTGACCAATGCACTTAAATCAGGCTGCGGTTGAAAGGTTTGATACTTCATTTATGATCTGTTTTTCTAAGTAATGTACAAGAGTTTCGGCTATGATTTGGGTGCTGTTTATATTAAAAATAGTAAATATTGTTTTGGGAAGGGAACAAGCACTGAATTAGACCAATGTTAGATCTTGTATGTATAAAAAGTGTTATTGCACAAACTTCTTATAAGGAATCAACCCTAAAACAAGAATGCAAATCAAAAAGATTTTTGCAAGCTTGAAATGTCCAGCTTCAAATATTTCCTCAAAATAAAAGGTATCGGTTTCCGCTGAATAGTATAATTCAATTTGACTATGCTCAACGATTTTCAAACATTTTTCTTTACTTAAAGACTTTCGATATTCTTTATTTTGATATTTGAAAATCATGTAGCTGCTATTTTTCATTCGCCTGTAATCACAAACTTTATCATCAACTTGAATCATTACTAATTCGCTAATAAGTGAATCCTTCTGAGTTTGATTCTGTTTGAAAAAAAGAACAATTAAAATTATTCCTATAAAAGCAGAAAAGAGCAATTGTTTTTTAAAATACATTGCATTTAGATTTTGCCAGCGAAATTTAAAATTTGGTCTGAATTCATTGAATATTGTGTGTAACCTGTTTCTGTATGATTAGTGCAGCGTATAACGGGTAAAATTTTCCGCTTAACTAAGCAATTAATTATACACGGCTTAAGTTTGATTCTCATTAAATTGATGTAATAATCAGAAAGAACAAAAGAGAGAATTAAGGTTAGTATACACAGTG
>NZ_JBHEQA010000014.1:0-4010 GCF_043678055.1 Spongiimicrobium salis | reverse complement strand
TTCAGCACGATCTTGGCAGCGGCGGACAACCAGCAACTGACCCTTGCGGCAGGAAATATCCTGACCCTTGAGGACGGTGGTACGGTGAACCTGACCCCATTTTTGGACAATACGGACAACCAGCAGATCACGGCCTTCAGCTTGGACAATACGAGCAATGAACTGACCCTGACCCTTGAGGACGGCGGTACACAGACGGTGGACTTCAGCACGATCTTGGCAGCGGCGGACAACCAGCAGCTTACCTTGGCGGCAGGGAACATCCTGACCCTTGAGGACGGTGGTACGGTAAACCTGACCCCATTCCTGGACAATACGGACAACCAGCAGATCACGGCCTTCAGCTTGGACAATACCAGCAACGAACTGACATTGACCTTGGAGGACGGAGGTACACAGACGGTGGACTTCAGCACGATCTTGGCAGCGGCCGATAACCAGCAACTTACCTTGGCGGCAGGGAACATCCTGACCCTTGAGGACGGCGGTACGGTGAACCTGACCCCATTTTTGGACAACACGGACAACCAACAGATCACGGCCTTCAGTCTGGACGGAGCTACGAACATATTGACCCTGACCTTGGAGGATGGCGGTACGCAGACGGTGAACCTAAACGGACTAGTGGGCACGGACGACCAGACGGCTGCAGAGGTGAGCTATGACGGTACGACCTCGGGCCTTACGGCGACCAACGTACAGGACGCCATCGATGCGATCAATACGGCCGCGGGCACGGTGGCCCTTGCGGACAACGGTGACGGCACCTATACCTTTACGGACGCTGCAGGTGGGACGACGACGATCTCGGACACCTCGATATCGACCTTGGTGAACAATGGCGATGCGACCTTTACCTATACTGACGAAACGGGCACCCCTGTGACGATCAACCTGATCAGTGGGGATGCGAACAACAATATCATCGCGGGCAGCGACGGCGGACTATACCTCAATGTTGCCTCCGTTGCGATAGCGGAAACGATCACGAACCTTACGGACGTGGGCGACGGCACGGTGACCTATGTGAACGAGAACGGTGTGACGCAGAAGGTGAACAAAGCGGACCTGACGGACAACGGGAACGGTACCTATACCTTTACCAACGGTGACGGTACGGACGTTATATTGGACACCCGTGCGGACAGCAACCCTTATGACGGTACGACCTCCGGTCTTACGGCGACCAACGTACAGGACGCGATCGACCAATTGGCCAGTGGGAGCACGGACGACCAGCAATTGACCTTGGCGGCAGGAAATATCCTGACCCTTGAGGACGGTGGTACGGTGAACCTGACCCCATTCCTTGACAACACGGACAACCAGCAGATCACGGCCTTCAGCCTGGACAATACCAGCAACGAACTGACCTTGACCTTGGAGGACGGGGGTACCCAGACGGTTGACTTCAGCACGATCTTGGCAGCGGCGGACAACCAGCAGCTTACCTTGGCGGCAGGGAACATCCTGACCTTGGAAGATGGCGGCACGGTGAACTTGACGCCCTTCCTCGACAATACGGACAACCAGCAGATCACGGCCTTCAGCTTGGACAATACCAGCAACGAGCTTACATTGACCTTGGAGGACGGCGGTACACAGACAGTGGACTTCAGTACGATCTTGGCAGCGGCCGATAACCAGCAACTTACCTTGGCAGCAGGAAATATCCTGACCTTGGAAGATGGCGGTACGGTGAACTTGACGCCCTTCCTTGACAACACGGACAACCAACAGATCACGGCCTTCAGCCTTGACAATACCAGCAACGAACTGACATTGACCTTGGAAGATGGAGGTACACAGACAGTGGACTTCAGCACGATCTTGGCAGCGGCGGACAACCAGCAGCTTACCTTGGCGGCAGGGAACATCCTGACCTTGGAAGATGGCGGCACGGTGAACTTGACGCCCTTCCTTGACAATACGGACAACCAGCAGATCACGGCCTTCAGCTTGGACAATACCAGCAACGAACTGACCCTGACCTTGGAAGATGGAGGTACACAGACAGTGGACTTCAGTACGATCTTGGCAGCGGCCGATAACCAGCAGCTTACCTTGGCAGCAGGAAATATCCTGACCCTTGAGGACGGCGGTACGGTGAACCTGACCCCATTTTTGGACAACACGGACAACCAGCAGATCACGGCCTTCAGCCTTGACAATACCAGCAACGAACTGACCCTGACCTTGGAGGACGGCGGTACACAGACGGTGGACTTCAGCACGATCTTGGCAGCGGCGGACAACCAGCAACTGACCTTGGCAGCAGGAAATATCCTGACCTTGGAAGATGGCGGTACGGTGAACTTGACCCCCTTCCTCGACAATACCGACAACCAGCAGATCACGGCCTTCAGCCTTGACAATACCAGCAACGAGCTTACATTGACCTTGGAGGACGGCGGTACCCAGACGGTGGACTTCAGTACGATCTTGGCAGCGGCGGACAACCAGCAACTGACCTTGGCGGCAGGAAATATCCTTACGCTTGAGGACGGTGGCACGGTGAACTTGACCCCATTTTTGGACAACACGGACAACCAACAGATCACGGCCTTCAGTCTGGACGGAGCTACGAACATATTGACCCTGACCTTGGAGGATGGCGGTACGCAGACGGTGAACCTAAACGGACTAGTGGGCACGGACGACCAGACGGCTGCAGAGGTGAGCTATGACGGTACGACCTCGGGCCTTACGGCGACCAACGTACAGGACGCCATCGATGCGATCAATACGGCCGCGGGCACGGTGGCCCTTGCGGACAACGGTGACGGCACCTATACCTTTACGGACGCTGCAGGTGGGACGACGACGATCTCGGACACCTCGATATCGACCTTGGTGAACAATGGCGATGCGACCTTTACCTATACTGACGAAACGGGCACCCCTGTGACGATCAACCTGATCAGTGGGGATGCGAACAACAATATCATCGCAGGCAGCGATGGGGGACTATACCTCAATGTTGCCTCCGTTGCGATAGCGGAAACGATCACGAACCTTACGGACGTGGGCGACGGCACGGTGACCTATGTGAACGAGAACGGTGTGACGCAGAAGGTGAACAAGGCTGACCTGACGGACAACGGGAACGGTACCTATACCTTTACCAACGGTGACGGTACGGACGTTATCCTGGATACACGGGCGGACAGCAACCCTTATGACGGTACGACCTCCGGTCTTACGGCGACCAACGTACAGGACGCGATCGACCAATTGGCCAGTGGGAGCACGGACGACCAGCAACTGACCTTGGCGGCAGGAAATATCCTGACCTTGGAAGATGGAGGGACGGTGAACCTGACCCCATTCCTTGACAATACGGACAACCAGCAGATCACGGCCTTCAGTCTGGACGGAGCTACGAACATATTGACCCTGACCTTGGAGGACGGTGGTACGCAGACGGTGAACCTAAACGGACTAGTGGGCACTGACGACCAGACGGCTGCAGAGGTTTCCATAGCAGATACAGCTGGGAACTTTACTGCAGGAGATGTAGAAGGAGCCTTAGCGGAGTTGGCATTAGGAAGCACTGACAACCAGCAACTGACCCTGGCGGCAGGGAACATCCTGACCCTTGAGGACGGAGGTACGGTAAACCTGACCCCATTTTTGGACAACACGGACAACCAGCAGATCACGGCCTTCAGCCTGGACAATACGAGCAACGAACTGACATTGACCCTTGAGGACGGCGGTACACAGACGGTTGACTTCAGTACGATCTTGGCAGCGGCGGACAACCAGCAGCTTACCTTGGCGGCAGGGAACATCCTGACCTTGGAAGATGGCGGTACGGTGAACCTGACCCCATTTTTGGACAATACGGACAACCAACAGATCACGGCCTTCAGCCTTGACAATACCAGCAATGAGCTTACATTGACCCTTGAGGACGGCGGTACACAGACAGTGGACTTCAGCACGATCTTGGCAGCGGCGGACAACCAGCAACTGACCCTGGCTGCGGGGAACATCCTGACCTTGGA
>NZ_JBHEQA010000013.1:0-4464 GCF_043678055.1 Spongiimicrobium salis | reverse complement strand
GAACACGGTCCGATAGGCAGTTCCGTGGTCCTTGCCCGTGAGGTCCCCGACGGTTCCCGTGAACTGGTCGCCTATGTGGCAGGGGAAGCTCCCTTGAACATCAATGATCTTCGTTCGCATTTATCGAAGCGCCTGCCGGGCTATATGATTCCTTCGGGCTTTGTACAGTTGGCCGAGATGCCGCTGACACCAAACGGTAAGATAGATAGGAAGGCATTGCTGAAAACTGATATGGCACAAGAAGAACTGATCTATACAAAACCAGAGAATGAAGTACAGCTGAAATTAACCGAGATATGGGGAGAGACACTGGGAATAGAAAAAGATAAAATTGGAATTAAAGACAACTTCTTTATTCTGGGAGGAAATAGTATAAAAATGATTATGACCATATCAAAAATCCACGAACAATTTGATATTAAAATCGAATTTAAATTTTTCTTTCAGAATCCTTTTATAGAAAGTATAGCAAAATATATACAGGCTTTAAGTGTCGTTGACGATAATAATGTAGAAGAAAGCCAGGAACTTTATTTGTAATCTGTCCAAAAAGTCTCTATCAAAGAAAGACTTAGGTCATTTAATCTAAACTTTAAATCAAAAACATGTTAAACGAATCTAATGTTAATAGCTATGCTAGGGTATTCCCTACTATTTTAAAAAGTGCTGAAGGAGATATAATTACAGATATTCTCGACAAAAAATATATTGACTTTTTTAGTGGAGCCGGAGCATTAAATTATGGACACAATCATCCAAAAATGAAAAGTGCAATTCATTCTTTTTTAAATAATAATCTTGTAGTCCATTGCCTAGATATGGATAGTCGCATAAAACAACAGTTTCTTGAGAAATTTGAATCGGTCATATTAAAACCAAGAAGTTTAAACTATAAAATACAATTCACAGGTCCAACAGGAACAAATGCCGTGGAAGCTGCCGTTAAATTGGCAAGGAGAGTAACGAAGCGGAAAAAAATAATAGCTTTTACCAATTCTTTCCATGGCATGTCGGCCACTTCGTTAGCACTCTCTGGAAGCAGGGAAGAAAATCATAAGATAAATCCTTCACAAGACGTTATTTTTTTTCCTTTTGAAAATTTTTTTAAGGATGGGACGGATTCGATGGAGATACTAAGAACAATGATTCTTTCAAATGGATCGGGCATTGAATTGCCGGCCGCAATTATATTAGAAACTATTCAAGCTGAAGGAGGAGTAAATGTGGCAAGTAGTTCATGGTTAAAGGCGCTTCGGAATTTTACCAGAGAACATAATATTCTCTTGATTGTAGATGATATTCAGGTAGGTTGCGGTAGAACGGGATCTTTTTTCAGTTTTGAACGGGCACAGATTGTACCAGACATTGTTCTACTTTCAAAATCTATAAGCGGTTTTGGATTACCACTGTCACTTTTACTGATGAATCCAGAATTTGACATTTGGGAACCTGGAGAACACAATGGTACTTTTAGATCGCACAACCTTTCATTATGTACAGCTACCGTAGCTCTGGATTTTTGGAAAAAAAATGATTTAAGAGAAAAAGTTGATCAAGATGCCAAAAAAATTAAGGTGCGCCTAAGTGCCTTACTGAAAAAATCTGAACATGTTATCGATATCCGAGGTTTGGGAATGATATGGGGTATTGAATTTGCCGAAGAACAAATGGCAGAAAATGTTTCAAAATCACTATTTGAAAAGGGGATATTTATAGAGAGATGTGGTAATCGTGGCCAAGTCATAAAATTATTATGCCCACTGACAATTTCAAAAGAAAATCTTGAAACTGGTCTTGACGTAATTGCCGATACCATTTTAAATTTCCAGCTTGATGAAATGATATCACTATAAATTTTATACTTCAATTTCCCTTAATTATATATAAAATGAATGAAGTTCTAGACCTTTTTATTGAATTAAATAAAAAAGGAATAACCATTAAAGAGAATGGTGAACGGGTTAAGTTGACAGGAAATCTAGACTCCCTTACTGAAACTGATGTACAGGAAATTAAAAGGCTTAAGAGCTCCATTTTAACTTTCATAGAACAGAATAAATCGGATAAAGAATCTTTTGCTCAGATACCCGTAGTTCCCAAATCTTCCAATTATATTCTCTCTTCTGCGCAAAAACGCCTTTGGATACTTAGTCAGTTCAAAGAAGGCAATATTGCTTATAATATCCCAGGAGTAATGCTTTTTGAAGGTAACCTCCACATAAAAGCACTTAAAAATGCCTTCCAAAAACTCATAGAGAGACACGAGATACTTCGCACGACCTTCAAGGAAAACGAGGATGGAGAGGTAAGGCAGTATATTGCTGCACCCGACGATTCTGGTTTCAAGCTTTTGGAAACGGACCTGAGGAATATGGAAAAACAGGAGATGAAGGTCCGTTCCCTAGTGGATCGCGAAACGGCCTTACCCTTTGATCTCTACAATGGCCCCCTTTTGCGCGCGGGCATTTACCGATTATCGTCCGATAGTTGGCTCTTTACTTATACAATGCACCACATCATTAGCGATGGTTGGTCATCGAATATCTTTGTAAAGGAACTTCTTTCTTTTTATAGCTCCTTTGTAAAAGGAGAAGAAAATACCTTACCTACTAAACGGATACAATACAAGGATTATGTTGTTTGGCAACAAAATCAACTTGTACAGCATTCTCTGGAAATTCATAAAAATTACTGGTTAAAACAGTTTTCAGGAGAAATCCCAGTGCTTGAACTGCCTACAGATTATCGAAGGCCCTCCATAAAAACATATAATGGAGCTATACTATATCATACCCTCCCTTTTGACCTTAGTCAAAACTTAATTAAGTTATGCAGAGATAAGGAATCTACCTTATTTATGGGGTTACTTGCAATTGTAAAGTTGTTGTTGTATCGCTATACAGCACAAGAAGATATCATAGTTGGAAGCTCGGTAGCTGGAAGGGAACATATCGATCTTGAAGATCAGATTGGGTTTTATATCAACACTTTGGCTCTTAGGACGATATTTAATGGTTCTTCAAATTTTGAAGACCTATTGTCAAATGTACGCGAAGTATCGCTGGGCGCCTTCGAGCACCAATCGTACCCCTTCGACGAACTGGTGGACCAGTTGGACCTTCAACGGGACATGAGCAGGAATGCACTTTTTGATGTAATGGTTGTACTCCAAAATAATAATGATATAAAAGCGGAAGAAAATACGGATGTTCTGGAGGGGCTCAAAGTCATTCCTTATAATGACGGAAAAAATTATACGAGCAAATTTGATTTGAGTTTTGAGTTCAGGGAAGTTGATGATGGAATCGAAATGAGTATCATGTATAACAGCGATATCTATGACCGCTCTAGGATCGAGCGCATGCTGGGGCATTTTGAACGATTGATCCGATCCGTAATAGAAAACCCCTCCCTTCCGCTGTACCGTTTGGAGTACCTAGGTTCGGAAGAGCGGAGGGAGCTCTTGGAGACCTTCAACGATACGGCCGCCGATTACCCAAGGGAGAGAACGATCATCGACCTCTTCGAGGAGCAGGTGGATAAAAGGCCGGAAGGGACCGCCCTGGTGTTCGGGGACAAAAAGATTACCTACCGCGAGCTCAACGAATCCTCGAACAGGATGGCCCGTTACCTAAGGGACCGTCACGGTATCGGGAAGGAGGACATGGTGGGGATCTGCCTGGAGCGCAGCGATTGGATGGTGGTCTGCATACTGGGGATATTGAAGGCTGGCGGGGCCTATGTCCCGATCGACCCGGACTATCCGGAGGACCGCATCCGCTACATGCTGGAGGACAGCGCCTGTAAGGTGCTGATCGATAGTGGTGAGCTTTCCCTTTGCAGGGAGGAGCTGGGTTCGCTCAGCGGTGAGAACCTCCCCTCCGTAGTCGGTCCAAAGAACCTGGCCTATGTCATTTACACCTCGGGCTCCACGGGCAAGCCAAAAGGGGTCATGATAGAACATAGAAGTGTAGTTAATTTAGCTTTTGCACAACAAAGTATGTTCAATATCAATGCCAATTCTAAAATCTTACAATATGCTACATATGTTTTCGATGCATCAGTATGGGAAATATTCAGTACTTTATTATTTGGAGCAGAGCTTTCAATCCTCCCTATTGAAGCAAAACGAGATACTTATTTGCTGAGTGATTATGTTAAGGAACGGTATATTGATATGGTTACTTTACCACCAGCACTATTGGAGGTAATGGAATTTAATGAGTTGCCCAATCTTAATAATTTGATTGTTGCAGGGGAAACCTGTCCAGAAAATTTAATGGAGAAATGGGGAGAGGGAAGAAACTTGACCAATGCTTACGGTCCTACAGAGGTTACTGTTTGTGCCACCATTAAGCTATATAGAAAAGAGATTCTAAATACTAATATTGGTAGCCCTATATCCAATACACGTATCTATATATTGGGCATGGGGGATAGTCTTTGTCCGATAGGCGTTGTTGG
>NZ_JBHEQA010000012.1:0-6205 GCF_043678055.1 Spongiimicrobium salis | reverse complement strand
ATAGCGGGTCGATCGCACATGGACCTGGAGGACCAGATCGGCTTCTATGTGAACACGCTTGCGCTGCGTACGCGTTTCGCAGGCGGGTCCGGCTTCGGGGAGCTGTTGTCAGATGTGCGCGAGGT
Organism: Spongiimicrobium salis; assembly: GCF_043678055.1. Classification (NCBI taxonomy): domain Bacteria; kingdom Pseudomonadati; phylum Bacteroidota; class Flavobacteriia; order Flavobacteriales; family Flavobacteriaceae; genus Spongiimicrobium; species Spongiimicrobium salis. The sequence goes on along the minus strand of NZ_JBHEQA010000012.1, from coordinate 6,080 downwards.
ATCGCTGGGGGCCTTCGAGCACCAGTCGTACCCCTTTGACGAACTGGTGGACCAATTGGACCTTCAACGGGACATGAGCAGGAATGCGCTTTTTGATGTGATGGTTATACTCCATAATAATGATGATATCAAGGCTGAAGAAAATACGAATATTCCGGAGGGGCTTAAAATTACCCCATATGATGACGGAAAAAATTATACAAGCAAATTTGATTTGAGTTTTGAGTTCAGGGAAATCAATGATGTAATCGATTTAGATATTTTATACAATGCGGATATCTATGACCGCTCTACGATCGAGCGCATGCTGGGGCATTTTGAGCGATTGATGGGATCTGCCGTATCGGACCCCTCCCTCCCCCTGGACCGCTTGGAGTACCTTGGGACGGAAGAGCGGAGGGAACTCTTGGAGACCTTCAACGATACGGCCGCCGATTACCCAAGGGAGAGAACGATCATCGATCTCTTCGAAGAGCAGGTGGATAAAAGGCCGGAAGGGACCGCCCTGGTGTTCGGGGACAAAAAGTTTACTTACCAGGAAATCAACGAATCCTCGAACAAGATGGCCCGTTACCTAAGGGACCGTCACGGTATCGGGAAGGAGGACATGGTGGGGATCTGCCTGGAGCGCAGCCATTGGATGGTGGTCTGCATACTGGGGATACTGAAGGCTGGCGGGGCCTATGTCCCGATCGACCCGGACTATCCGGAGGACCGCATCCGCTACATGCTGGAGGACAGCGCCTGTAAGGTACTGATCGATAGTGATGAGCTTTCCCTTTACAGGGAGGAGCTGGGTTCGCTCAGCGGTGAGAACCTCCCCTCTGTAATCGGTCCAAAGAACCTGGCCTATGTCATTTACACCTCGGGCTCCACGGGCAAGCCAAAGGGGGTCATGGTAGAACATGAAGGAATCATAAACAGGATTGAATGGATGTGGAATACATATAACTTCTCTCCTAAAGATATTATACTACAAAAGACCAATTATACCTTTGATGTATCTGTTTGGGAATTATTTATGCCATTGGGGTGGGGATGCAAAATGATTTTGTGTCATAAAGATGACCCAAGTTCTCCAATTAGGATTGCCCAACTCATAAAAAAAGAAAAAATAAGTTGTTTGCATTTTGTTCCAAGTATGTTAAATGCATTTATTACTGTTCTGGATAATAATGATTTCGACAAGGAAAATCTCAAAAGTGTCAATAAGGTTATAGCTAGTGGAGAGGCTTTAACTATAGAAACAACAAAAAAATGGTTTGCCCATTTAGACATTCCCATTTACAATTTATATGGCCCAACAGAAGCCTCGATAGATGTGACACATTATGAAATTGTCGAAAAAGAACAAACAATCATTCCAATAGGAATGCCCATATCCAATACATTTATAAGTATTCTAGGTAGCGAAAATGCATTAATGCCGATTGGCGTACCGGGAGAAATTTGTATCTCAGGTATAGGATTGGCAAGAGGTTATCTTAATAGGCCAGAGCTTACTAAGATGAAGTTTGTAGACAATCCCTTTCATAAAGGAAAACGAATGTATCGAACGGGAGATCTTGGACGATGGCTTCCCAATGGAAACATTGAGTTCTTAGGACGATTGGACGATCAGGTCAAGGTCCGTGGCTACCGTATCGAGCTCGGAGAGATTGAATCAGCATTACAGGGATATTATCCAATAACTTCTTCAGTGGTCCTTGCTATGGAAGACCCAGCAGGAACTATGGATCTTGTAGCATACATAGTAGCACGAGAGCAATTGATAAGTAGGGATATACGCAATTATTTATCAAGTATACTACCAAGCTATATGATTCCTTCAAAGTTTATTCAACTTGAAAAACTTCCATTGACAACAAGCGGTAAAACGGACAAAAAGAAATTAAAAGAATTAAAAGGTTCGCATACTGAAATAGAAGAAGAATATCTTCTGCCAAGAAACCAACTTGAAAGCATTTTGGTTTCTGTATACAAGGAAATACTGAAAATTGATAAAATTGGAGTAAATCAAAACTTTTTTGATCTAGGAGGAGATTCTATAAAATCCATATTGGTAGTGTCAAAATTGAAGAAGTTTGGTTATACCACAAGTATAGAAGATATATTGTTATATCCAATTATTGAAGACTTAGCCCTTCATGTATCATTTACAGGAGATGATCATAGTATAGACCAAAAAGAGGTGCATGGTCTTATTCCCTTAAGCCCAATTCAAAGGTTTTTCTTAGAGAATAAATTTATTGATAAACACCACTTCAATCAATCAGTAATGCTTGTCAGCAAAAACAGGATTGACGAGGAGGCACTAAAAATCTGTTTAAACGAAATTGTATCTCATCATGATGCATTGAGAATGGTTTTTTATAAAGAAAATGAAAATTGGATACAGGAAAACAGGGAAGAAAGTAGTGATGATTATTTAGAGATAGTACCCGATGCTGATGATCAACTTATAATGTCCAAATGTAATTTGGTACAATCAAGTATGGATTTAACCAATGGCTCCCTTTTTAAGGCTGTTTTATTTAAAGGAAAAATAGAAGATCGTTTGCTTTTCGTCGTCCATCACTTGGTAATCGACGGTGTTTCTTGGAGAATTTTATTTGAAGATTTCACCAATTTATATGAGGGACATATATCCAACTCTCCTTATAAGTTACCGCTGAAAACCCATTCTTTTTTATATTGGATGCAAGAGCAAATTGAATATGCCAATAGTAGTACTTTACGGAAAGAAATTGAATATTGGGATAAAACCGAAAATTCAAGATGGTCATCCCTACCAATGGATTTTCCTAAAGGATCTAATTTGCATAAAGATTCTTCATCACAAGATTTTGTACTTAGCGAAGCTCACACCACACAATTACTGACCAATACAGGGAAAACGTACAATACGGATGTTAATGATGCTTTAATGACCGCATTCGGTCTAGCGCTTCATCAAATTTTCGAAATTGACAGATTAGTAGTTTTAATGGAAGGCCATGGAAGGGAAGTTATTTCAGAGAATATAGATGTTTCTAGGACCATTGGGTGGTTTACAAGCTTATACCCGGTCATTGTTGATTTATCTTTTGCAGAAGATGTTCCAAGGCAATTGATTCAGACGAAAGAAACATTGCATCGCGTTCCGAATAAAGGTATTGGTTATGGAATGCTTAGGCATATTTTAGGAAAATCATATGTGAATACGCCCGAGATTATTTTTAATTACTTAGGGACATTTGACAGTCAACTTAATACAGAAAATAATGGTGGTTCTAAAGCGGTATTCGCAATAGATTCCCGAAATCATGGAACACCTACTTCGCCACAAAGAAAGAGAGATAGTGTATTAGAACTATCGACGGTCGTCTTAGATGGTCAAATGAAAAGTTCATTGATATATAGTACTTGTCAGTATCAAGAAACAACCATTTCCCATATTCTAAAGGTAATGAAAGAAAAACTCGAAGAAATTATAGAGGTTACCTCAAAAGATACACAAACCCATATCACTCCGGTAGATTTGACCTACAAGGGCCTGAATATGGAACAATTATTAAAATTAAGTAAAAAGGAATGATAGAAGACGTATATCCATTATCCCCTTTACAGGAAGGAATTTATTTTCATTGGCTGCATTCGCCAGAAGCTACGATTTATTTTGAACAATATAGTTATGGCTTAAAAGGGGCATTGCAAATAGAAGAACTTAAAGAAAGTTTCAGAGTATTGGTATCTAGGCATGCTATTCTGAGAACTTTCTTTACACATGAATTGGCCGAAGAAGTTTTACAGGCCGTAAAAAAGGAAGTAGATGTAACGCTAAATTACATTGACGCTAGTCAAAATCCCGAATTTTCTTTAAAAGAATTCAGAGAATTAGATCGAGGTACACCTTTTGATCTTAATAAAGTTTCTCCATTACGACTTTCTTTAATACGATTGGATGATAATGTTTATGAATTTGTATGGAGCTTCCATCATATCTTAATGGATGGATGGTGCCTGAGATTACTATTACAAGAGTTTTTTTATATCTATTCTTGTAATGTTCATAACGAAAAGCCAATTTTAAAAAAAGCATATCCTTATGTCAACTATATTAAATGGTTAGAGAATGTTAATCAAGATACGTCTATCCAGTACTGGAAAAATTACTTGTCGGGTTATGAAAATACTAATTTGTTTAATAGATCAGTAGGGCATAAAACAAGTTTAGATAACGATCTTAAGAGTGAAAAACTGGAAATAAGTGGACAGTTGAAAAACAATATCATGACGTTATGCGCAGATTTGGAAATAACAGAAAATATTTTTTTTCAATCCATATGGTCGGTTCTTTTAAAGATTTTTAGTAATAGTGATGATACTCTTTTTGGAGCTGTAGTTTCCGGAAGACCACCTGAAATTTCTGGGATAGAAGATATGATAGGACTATTTATCAATACTATTCCAGTTCGGGTTAGGTTTTCCCAGAATATGACTTTTGAACAGTTGGTCAAAGAGATCAAAGATGATTTTGTTAAAGGGATAAACCATCATTATACAGCATTATCCCAAATCCAATCAAATACTGGAGTCGGTAAAGAGTTTATTGACCATATTATGGTTTTTGAAAATTACCCTGATCAAGATGTGGCTTTTAAAGATAATCCTATAGAACTATTATCTACCGAGGTTTTTGAACAAACGAATTATGACTTATCAATTATAATTCACCCAGGAAAAGTCTTTGACATAAATTTCGCTTACAATGGTAACGCTTACAAAACGAGCTTTATAAAGCAGATTAAATACTATTTTGAACGATTGATCCCATCCGTAATAGAAAACCCCTCGCTTCCGCTGTACCGTTTGGAGTACCTTGGGGCGGAAGAGCGGAGGGAGCTCTTGGAGACCTTTAACGATACGGCCGCCGATTACCCAAGGGAGAGAACGATCATCGACCTCTTCGGGGAGCAGGTGGATAAAAGGCCGGAAGGGACCGCCCTGGTGTTCGGGGACAAAAGGATTACCTACCAAGAGCTCAACGAATCCTCGAACAGGATGGCCCGTTACCTAAGGGACCGTCACGGTATCGGGAAGGAGGACATGGTGGGGATCTGCCTGGAGCGCAGCGATTGGGTGGTGGTCTGCATACTGGGCATACTGAAGGCTGGCGGGGCCTATGTCCCGATCGACCCGGACTATCCGGAGGACCGCATCGGCTACATGCTGGAGGACAGCGCCTGTAAGGTGCTGATCGATAGTGACGAGCTTTCCCTTTGCAGGGAGGAGCTGGATTCGCTCAGCGGTGAGAACCTCCCCTCTGTGATCGGTCCAAAGAACCTTGCCTATGTCATTTACACCTCGGGCTCCACGGGCAAGCCAAAAGGGGTCATGGTAGAACATAGAAGTGTGAATAAACTTGCAATTGCACCAAATTATGTCAGTTTATCAGAAGATAGCTGCATATTGAGCTTTTCAGATTTTTCTTTTGATGGTTCAATATTTGACATTTTTGGAACTTTGTTGAATGGAAAGAAATTGGTTATTACACCAAAGAAGACTTTTCTGGATTTTCATGAAGTGAATAGAGTTATCGAACAACACAATGTTTCGATATTTTTTCTGACAACAGCATTGTTCAATGCTATGGTGGATAGTAACTTGATGAAATTGAGTCGAGTAAAAGATATTCTTTTTGGCGGTGAAAGAGTTTCTCTTGATCATGTTGCCCAATTCAAACTACAATACCCACATATTAATTTGGTCCATGTTTATGGACCTACTGAAGGGACTACATTTTCCTCATATAAACAAGTGCTTACTATAGACGAAGAACTTAATACTATACCCATTGGTAGCCCTATATCCAATACACGTATCTATATATTGGGCATGGGGGATAGTCTTTGTCCGATAGGCGTTGTTGGGGAGATCTGCATAAGCGGTGACGGCCTGGCCCGTGGATACCTGAACAGTCCGGGTCTGAGCTCTGAGAAGTTCGTTTCGAACCCCTATTCGGAAGGGGACCTGATGTACCGCACGGGTGATCTGGGCCGATGGCTTGTTGACGGCACGATAGAGTTCATGGGCCGTAT
>NZ_JBHEQA010000011.1:0-7964 GCF_043678055.1 Spongiimicrobium salis | reverse complement strand
TAACCTTAATTCTCTCTTTTGTTCTTTCTGATTATTACATCAATTTAATGAGAATCAAACTTAAGATGTGTATAATTCATTGCTATTTAAAGCCTGCTTACGAAAGTCCTCGCGGACTTTCTATCTGTGATATATTTGCTAACTTTAATGCTTAAATACGCACCGAAATTATAGCCGAGACCGTTACCTGCAATTAAACGAAACTGTAACAAAATATCTATTAAACAATCTTTAAATTGTTTAATTACAAATTTCATATGCGACTAACTATCCTTTTTGCATTAATACTTTTATCAGCAACAGTACTTGCTCAGAGAAAGCCAATTACAAATCTTCCTTCTGTTAATCCTGAAGAAGTAGGATTTAGTCAAGATTCCTTAAATGCGCTTGATGATTTAATCGATAATTTTAAGCAAAGAGATTATAGAGCCTTAATAGTTATTAAAGACAACAAATTAGCAATAGAATATTATTATAATTCATTTTGGAGAAATCATATTCACGATATACGCTCTGCGGGCAAAAGTATAACATCTTTGCTTTTGGGTGTTGCAATTCAAGAAGGTTACATTAAGGATTTAAATCAAGACGTCTATTCTTTTTTCCCAAAGAAAAAATATCCACTAATTAATGAAGACTACAAAAAAGTAAGACTTATTCATTTGCTAAATATGGTTTCTGGTTTAGACGCAGATTCTGATAATTCTGATACACCTGGAAATGCTGGGTATTGGATAGCTAAAGATGAATGGGTAAATTACCTGTTAAGTATTCCATTAGCCAGAAAACCTGAATCAAAATGGATTTATGCGGATATAAACGCAGTTCTAATTGGAGCAATTATCGAAGAAAAAACAGGAATGAGTTTAAGAGATTTTGCCAAAAAATACGTCTTTGACCAATTAGAAATTAAAGAATTCTATTGGTATACAAATATCTCAAACCAAACAGGAGGTGCAGGAAATCTATACATTTCTGCGCTTGATTTTGCCAAACTTGGTTGTTTGATTTCAAATAAAGGAAAATGGGGCAACGAACAAATTGTAAATTCTGACTATGTAAATCGTTTAATCAATGAAAGTTCAAATGCCATTGGCGATTATAATCCGTTGGCAGATAGATATGGAATGTTGTGGTATAGGTCTAAACGAAAGTTCGGAACAAAAGAAGTAGAGTATCTATGGGCATCAGGAAATGGAGGAAATCATTTAGTTATAGTTCCTAAAAAGAATATGGTAATAGCAATGACTTCTGGAGCATATGGAAATTGGTATCCCCATAAGAGAGCCTACAGTATTTTAGGCAAAGTATTCCAAGCTTTAGAAAAAAATGAATAAAAAAACTCTAGGTAACACGGTGTTTAAGTAATAGCGGTTTAAGTGATAAAATAATAGTGTAACCACGAAACAAAGGTCAGTGCAAAACCGAAAGGTTTGTGAGTGGAAATCCGCTACTACGTATACACTAGACCGTAGGCTGCAATATAAATCAAACTCAATTGAATGAAATATTTTCTCATCCTTTTTATAATTATTCAGTCTTGTTCTCAACGAAATAAGGAACCTAATAAAAAAATGAATACTGATATAATTGCCTATGAAGAAAAAGTTGAGTTTTTTAAAAATTTTAAGAATAGCTTTAATTATGAAAATATAAATACCTACAAGAATATATCTATATCAAACTATTATATAAGATTTGTAGACACTTACCGAGATAAATTAAAAAAAATAGAACATTTATTAATTCCGGAAGACTATCATAATTTCTCAAAACAGTTAAATCAATATGAGAAACTTCAAAATAATAATATTGAGGCAGATTTTGAGTTATCAAGTACCTATAACTACATAACGAATTCCGATTTCCGAAAATTAGGAAAAACATATGATGAATTGTGGAAAAACTTCAAGCTGAAATACGGGGAAAAGTCACTTATTTTAGTTGGTAAACCACTAATAGGAAAAAATAATAATATATTGATATTGACCATACAAATTATAAATGAAACTAGTAATTCTGTATCAGAGCTTTATGCATTCGAAAAAAGGGATGGAGAATGGAATCTTTTAACAAAATTATAAATACTCCAGCTAACAATGTATAACAGCAATTGCGGCGGATTCGACTATGCTTGGCACAGGCTAGAATCCACTCGAAATTGCTAAAACCCGCACCAAACTGAAAATTAACGCATATTAAACCGTAACTGACGGTTATAGGAGATTATTGGCAACAATTGAACTATTTATAGAAAACAAGTGATTGAAAAAGAAAAAAGAAGATATAAGAAATCAAATTCTAAAAAAGGTCAAGTATTATCGCCATAGTAGGGGAATAGTATTTTTTGACAACTCCAATAATAAATCCAATGAAAATATAGCCCTAGATAGTAACGAAATAGAAGTCCTTTTAATTAGATTGAATAGGTCAAGAAGAATTCTTGTTACCACTAAATTCATCTATTTTATAGACAAAAAAATTACTACTAAAATTTTAGGACAAAACATTGATAGGTTGGACTACATGGAATTTGTCAATGCAGAAAAAATAATTGAGGGAAAATCTAAGATTAAAATAAGGCTACTTCGATTTAAAATGAGTTTCCGAGTAGGAAATTATAGAATTGTTGAGAAGAATGGTTCTTTCATCGAATTAACAATTTGGAGAACACGCTTTGCTGACTGTTTGAATGACTGTGTCAAGAAATTAAAGTTTGTTGGAAATAAATACGAAGCAATATAAAAACTAGTTGCTAACAATAGCTATAATTCAGTGCTAGCCCCCTTACCTAAAGAATATTTACTACTTTTAATAAAAAAGTAGCATCGCAAGGAGTGATTTCTTCTCGCGATTTGCTTGGCAGGCCAGAGATAAAGGCCTACGCTTTTCGCTCACTAAGCCACCAAAGATGCAACGAAATCATAGCCTAGACCGTTATAAACAATATGGAATATAATCTTAATACATACCAATTCGCAGGATTAAGTGCTTGGATGGATGGTGGTTCAATCACGCTGTCTTTTAGGAATGAAACACACGAAGAATTGACTATTGACTTGCAACAATTTGTAAACACTGAATACTATGCGGAAATATCAAAAATACCTGGCAGAGTATATTTGAACAACAAAATTATTGATAAAAGGTCATTACCGGAAAAGTTAGTTTTGGAGTTTCTAAAGAATAATGTTTTAAATCAACTTATAGGATTAGAAAATGAAATATTATTGAAACAAATCCATTGGATTGAATCAAAAGATTACGTAAACCTTGTTCCTACCAGATTAAAACTATCAAAATCAAGAAAAAAAGAGTTAGGAATTTAAATTCTCTGAAAAAATAGAGGCTTTATATAATTCAGTGCAAAACTCCTTCCCAAAAGAATATTTACTACTTTTAATAAAAACAGCACCAAAAGGAATGGTTTCTTCATGTTTTTGGATAACTGACCATGGCGCAAAGTAGCTCTAACCACCAGGAATGCACCTAATCATAGCCGAGACCGTTGTGCTTCATTATGAATAGCTAAATGACAAGACTTGAATTTGTAAAGTTTCTAGAAGAGTTTAGAAAAGACTTGATGGAAAATAAATCTGACTGGCAGAATAACACCCTTGAGGATTTTTTAGAGGCAATGCAAGCCTATGCAACAAAAGTTCAAGGATTTTATGATACTATGAAAATGGATATTAATGCAGATGAGCCAACTTGGGAAAATTTTAAAACAAGATTAAAAGGAGCAAGAATTTACGAATGAAAGAAATAGACGACAATTTTTATAATCGCGCGGATGAGCATATAAATTTATCGAACAAGCATTTAATGGATGAATCACGTGGTAAGGTAAGTGCTTCAATGATGTATAGTGTGGCAAGATTTAATGCTTGGGTTAGTGCCTGTGGATGGAATAGTGGAGAAGAAATGAGTTTAGCTAAAGAGGAAACTCTTAAATACTTTGTGGAGGAATACAAAAAGATGCTCAGTGAAAACCTAGATGATTACATTGAGAATTTTGAATCTTATATGAAATCAGAAAATTAAAAAGAAAGTACAACAATGGGTATACATAATTGCTTGAAAGTGTTTAAAGTGTACGCGAAAAATTCTAACGAATTTTTGAGACACAGTCCTTCCTTGCAGTCTTCATTCTTAGATAACTACTCAAAGCCGTGACCGTTGTGCGCAAGCTGAAAGACAGAACTCTAATATACAATGGAAGTACTTTTTTATTTCATATTTCAACTTATTAAAATCGGAATTCTAGCTTCGATATATTCTGCTTTATTAATCGGACTAATGATGATTTTTAAAACTTTCAAACCGACCGAATATTTGGAAAATGTGAAAAAGGAAAAGAAAAAATACTGGTTCGTCTATGGACTTCTAATTTCCATCGGACTATTTAGCTACTCCTTTACATATTGGGGAAATCATGGATTAGGAGATAGTGCAAGAATACCAATAGGGAATTTTAAGGAGGTCGGAGAAACTAACGGAACAGATTCATATATTGAACCTGAAAACTATTCTTATGGGGCAATAATGATTCATAGTTTTAAAAAATCTGACAACTATTTGACAGGAAAAACGGAAGCAAGTCCAGTTGATAGGCCTAAACCATTTTTTAGCTGGAATTTGTCGAAAGACGAAATAGTATTTTTTGATTCTGAAACTGAGTATAATCTGTTTGCAAAAGATAATAGATTGCCAAAATCATCGGAATTCAAGACATTCCGACAGAGTTATAGAGAATACTGGGGTGGACTGAAATTTTGGATGTTGCCATGAAAAAATGAAAAGTCGGTGCACAATAATGTATAACCAAAATTGTGATGTATTCGATCAAGTCCTAATCCATTCGGAATTGCTAAAACCCATGCCAAACTGAAAATTAACACATATTAACCCATAATTAGCGGTTATGCGAGACCGTTGGCAGTAATGTAAGACAACAATGTACCAAGAGATAAAACCATCAAGGGAAATAGGGAATACCATAGACACTTTTTGGACGTTCTCTAAAAATAATTCCAAGGAGCGTGTCAAGGTGCTACCTGATACCTGTACAGATTTGATTTTTGACTTAAAACGAAATAGAGCCTTTCTCTCGGGAATTATGACCCAATATCAAGATCGAGAATTAATGGCCGAATCAGCCTTAATTGGCGTTCGTTTTAAAATTGAGAACTTTGGTGCTCTTACTAAAATACCGCTCCATGAAACAAAAGACTTACGGCTTGAATTATCAGAAGTACTTCCCACACAAAAACGCACTAGCTTAAATCAATTGCAGGATTTAGGAACCATAACCGATAAAATAGCTTTTCTCGAAAACTTCATAGCGACCTCATATAAGGAAAATTTGCAAAGACAAGATCAAATGGTTGTGTCGGTAGCCGAGAAAATCAGGGCGTTAAAAGGCATCGTACATATTGGAGAGTTGGCAAAATCGTATCCTATTGGTTTAAGACAATTGGAAAGGCGATTCAAAAGTTATATCGGTCTTACGGTAAAGGAATTTTCAAATATGGTGCGTTTCAATAACGCGAAAAAGTCCATAGCGAATTTTAGCAAATCCAGCCTTTTGGAAATAGCATTCGATATGGGATATTTTGACCATGCGCATATGACCCATGAATTTCTCCGAATATCGGGCGAGAATCCTAGCTTTTTTAGATAATGTCGTTTTTTTACAAAGTGGGATTTTTATAGCGCCATACCTTTGTGGCAAAATAACGACATGAAATTTTGGCTATTATCCATTGGGCTTATATGGATTACTTCCTGTGCAAACAAAGTCAATCATCCCGAAAAAAGTACGATGGATAATTCCAAGCTTAAAACGGAAGAAATGAACATTCAATACGCTTACACCATTCTTTATGTAAAAGATGTTCCTGAAACCATGGAATTCTATAAAAAATCATTTGGTTTTGAGTCAAAGTTCCTAAGCCCGAACAAGGACTATGGAGAATTGGTATCCGGAAGTACTACAATCGCATTTGCAAATCTGGAATTGGGTAATTCCAACTTTAAAAAGGGCTTTATGGAAAGTAAATTAAAGGAAAAGCCATTTGGAATTGAATTGGCTTTTACGACTTCAGAAGTTGAACAAGTAATGGCACATGCAATTAGGAACGGGGCAGAACTACTAGAAGAAATGATAAAGAAACCCTGGGATCAAGACGTAGGTTATATACGAGATTTAAATGGATTTATCATTGAAATCTGTACCCCGATCCAAGATCAATAATATAAAAAACTATCACTGTAAGGGGATATAGGTAATAGGGGGTTAAGGGATAAAACAAAGGTCGGTCTAAAATTAAAAAGTTTACGTACCTTAACACGTAATGGACCATCATATTAAATCGGTGGTGATAATTAAAACAAGAGAATGTTTGGATTATTTAATAGAAAAGAAAGTAAAAGTCTAGATAAATTAATTATTCAGGTAATTGACTTTTCTGATGATGAAAATTATTTAGAGGCTATAAGGATTTGTGATGAAATAATTAAGATTGATCCAAATTATGACAGAGTCTACTTTGAAAGGGCAATGGTATTTCTCAATCAAGAGAAACCTAAATTAGCAATTAAGGATTTTAAAAAATTACTTAAACTGAATCCTGATTATCCAGGTGGGAAAGAATGGTACGCAACGACATTAGCCGAACTTGGGGATAAAAATTCTGCCGCTTTTACTCAATTCGAAGCATTGAAATTACAACCTGAAGGGAATTTGGGAATGGGTGTTTCACCTAATTCATGGTCAGATTGTGCTCAAAGTTTTATTGACGCAAAGGATTTTAAGAAGGCTGAAATTGTCCTTACTGAATATTTCGACCATTTTGAAAAAAACGTTACGAATTATAAATCAGACGAAACGGCACCAATAAGAACAATGGCAAAATTGCTTTTGAAGCTTAAAGAACCAGTAAAAGCTTTGGAATTTTCAATCCGTGGATTTGAAAGTCCTAATAAAGTTCCTGCCGACTACGAGGTACTGATTGAAACTTACATTGAAAATGATCAAATGAAAAAAGCACGGGAACTAATCGATAATTATGTCAATGATATACATGAAGGGTTTATAACCGAAAATATTGAAGTTTTGAAAAATAAATTAAAATAACTATGCCCAACAATGGTCATGATTCAGTGCAAACTCTTGAGCCAAAAAAGAATATTTACTACTTTTAATAAAACACGGCTCCAAAAGGAATGATTTCCTCTCGCAGTTTGCTCGGTAGGTCAGAGGTAAACCAAGGCTTTTCGCTCAATAAAGTGCTATGGATGCATTGAAATCATTGCCGAGACCATTGTGCATAGGCTGGAAAAACCGAAAATGAATGAACAAATCTGAAATTTCTGAAATTATTTCTACTAGACATTTGAAATTAAGAAAGTGGAAATTAATTGAGTATTATTCACCTACTATCTTCTTTTTGTTGATGCCGATTGCATATTTTATCTTCATTGTCAAAGCTAAAATAGAAGATAACATTATTGTTTTTGATAAAATAATGTCTGACATAGGTTACCCGATTGCCTCTCTATTGACTGCGATAATATTTTTCGTTTTATACCGAAGAGAATTGAAATTTAAAACTATACACTTAAAAGTCTCAAAACAAGATTTTTTAAAAGCCATTGAACTCACTCAAATAGAACTGAATTGGCTGATTCCTGAAAAGAATGATAAATATGTAATCGCTTACTCAAAAAACAACTATGGAAGTTCGGGAGAAACTATACGAATAATAAAAAAACATAATCTGATTTTAATAAATAGCATTCACAATGTATTTAATAACCCGCTTTCTGCAAGAAACAGTGAAAATATAGAAGCCTTTAAGAAGAATCTAACAAAAGTTAGGGTACAACAAAGAACTGAGATAAAAAACAAACATATTCTTCCTTAATCTGAGACACTAGTATTCTAGGCCCATAGATTCAAA
>NZ_JBHEQA010000010.1:0-8434 GCF_043678055.1 Spongiimicrobium salis | reverse complement strand
CTAAATTAGAATTAAAAAGCTGGTAACAATGTATAACAAATCATGGCACCCTTCGGGATGCTAAGCTTGTTATACTAACCGTTAGCAAACATTATGAAATAACTATGAAGAGAATAATTTTCCTTTCTATTATAATTTTTACAATTGTTTTTGACAATATTCGTGCGCAAGAAATAAAACCTGACTTCCTTGGAGAGAAGCACATTGTTAATTCTGATATTTTAAAAGAGAAAAGAGAAATCTCAATATATCTTCCGGAAAATTACCAAGATACCGAGACAGACTATCCTGTTCTTTACATTTTAGACGGGCAAAGATATTTTTTGAATGGCATCCTTTATCAAAAAACTTTGAAGTGGAAAGAAAAGACACCTGACTTTATAGTTATTGGTATAAATACAAATAATCGAAAAAGAAGAAAATTGTTTTTTGATGATTCAAAAATGTTTATTGATTTTTTAGATAAAGAGCTAATCCCTTACGTAGATAGAAATTACCGAACTTCTTCGAAGCGCCTCTTTTTTGGTTGGGAAATGGCAGGAGGATTAGCTATTGAATTGTTAGCTCAACCTCAAAGTATGTTCTCTGCCTATTTTATTGCAAGTCCAACTCATATAGATACGGCTCGACTAGATTTGTTGAAGAAGAGGTTGACGCAAAGAGATAATGCTAGCGAATTTATATACTTTTCTATAAGTCCGGTAGAATCATGGTCAATTCCATCTTTAGAAAATCTTAGTAAAACTTTAAAGGAGTATGCTCCAGAAGGTCTCAGTTGGCATTATAAGATTCTTGATGAAGAAAATCATCATTCAACACCAACTAAAACAATTCATGAAGGTTTAAATAAATACTTTCAGGATTACCCATATATACGATTTTACAGTCTAAAGGAATTTGACGATTTTGGAGGTATTACTGCGCTGAAAGAACATTACCAAAAAAGAGGGGAAAAGTATAACCTATCTACAGAAATTCATAAGGATACCAAACACTTCATGCTAGTGCAGTCGATGAACGAAGATAACTATGAATCATTTGTTTTTTTCATGCAAGAGTTTGGAGATTACTATAAATCAAAGAGAAGAGATTTTTGGTTTAATAGATATGCTCAGTTCTACTTAAAATATCAAAAACCAAATGCGGCTATAGAAATACTTACTGTTGGGTTAGATAAATTTCAGAACTCATCCCTTATTTTAGGTAGTTTCGGTGACGCATATGTAAAAAAAGGAGATAAGGTAAAAGCAAAAGAATACTATAAAAAAGCTATTGATTTTGCTTCAAAAAATGGAGATAAAAATATTGAGGTTTACGAATCTAAATTGAAACAAATATAACGTGTGCAAACACGATGTATAAAACATAGCTAATAAGTGTTAATCCGAAAAGTTAGTGTCTTTTTGCACGCTACGTTTCATACACAAACCGTTGGGCATAATTTGAAAAATGAAATCTAAACTAAGTTTGATAATACTATTAATTTTTACCTTTTTTTGTTGTAAAGGTCAACAAGAATTACCAAAAGATTTAGATTTGGAAGGTTTAAAAGGTTTGCCAAAACGAATAGTAGAAACATCTGAAATAAAACCGTCAAATCGTTTAATAAAAGAGATTTACTATTTCAATAAACAAGGATTTTTGACTAAAATGGAACATTACAATGTATACCATAAAGATGAAGACTCTCTTTCGTTAGGCGATATAACATTTTATACAAATCCAGTCAAAAATTCGAGATTTTCAATCACTGTTAGAAATCAGAGCAATGACACTATTAGGCTAAAAGATTATAATTTAATCAATGATAGCCTAATCAATATTAATATTATTGAATATAAAAATTCCTTTAATACTAAAGTTTCGCAAAAATTAAACAGGGAAAATAGAATAATAAAAACGACAACAAAAATAACAGATACCTTGAATAAAGTAGTTAAAGCAAACTCAGAAACTGAATTTATATACATTGAAGGTGAATTAAATGAACTAATCATTACAAATGATAAAACGAATGAAAATTCTAAATCGGTAATGATTAAGAATGAAAAAAAAGATGAATTCGGAAATTTTGTTTATCGAGAGCTCATTGATGAAAATGAAACAATCGTTTATATTGTCAAAAGAGAATACATCTATCATTAAAAACTATGCCCAACAATGCATATAAATCATAGCTCCCATTCGGTCGCTACGTTTCATACACAAAATCGTTGTAGTTAATAATGACCCGTCCTGAATAAAGACTACATAATTTTACACATGAGTCGCAAAAATGACACGGTAATTATACATTGAAAAGATTCTTAGTTTGAAACCTCTCTTTCTCTGCTGAAAATACTATCAAATTGCATCAAAAATTAATGGATAGTTTTTCATTTTATTTGTATTGATTTAGTATACTTATTTCTATAAAGATTTAGCCTCAAAGCCAACATCACGCTCATTTTTTTTAAATACGTTCATAGAAAAAATTTTATTAACAAATGAGAATTAATCAAATTCGTTGTGTAAAATATACTTATAAAGTTAAATGAATAAAAACTATCAAAAAGTTTTAAGGTATGAACCCTTAATACACATCCTTTTCTGGAGTATAATTTTTATATATCCAAGAGTGAAGTTCCTAACGGTTGGAGTTGAATATAAAGACACAATTTCGCATGATATAGTTGAGCTTATTTTTAATATGCTACCGTCATATATATTATATTTTTGGTTTTTTAAAATTAACCAAAAATGGTATCATTTTATTCTCGCTGCCTTATTTTTAGGGGTGTATACAGGGCTTTACACATATTTAGATAACTGCTTTTTTCATTCGAAATTTGATTTTTCCTTAAATAAAAGGACTATTATTAAAATTATAACTGCAACTATTAGTTATGGAGTATTTGGACTCGTATTTTTTGCACTATTCTCTATAAAACAGTTGTATAAAAAACAGCAAGAGATTAACGAAATATCAAGTAAGGAACAAAAGGCTCAATTAAGATTGCTAAAAGGACAAATTAACCCGCATTTTTTATTTAATACATTAAATGCCATTTATGCTAGTGCTTTAGATAAAAAAGAGAAAACACCTGAGCTTATTTTAAAACTATCTGATAATTTTAGATATGTTTTACACGAAGGACAAAAAAGTAAAGTTCCTTTAGAAAAAGAAGTACGTCATTTAAAAGATTATATCAACCTTCAGCAAGAGCGGTTGTCTAACAAAGTATCTATAAATTGGAAGGAAAGTATAGACGACTATGACCAATTAATACCTCCTCTTTTACTTATTTCTTTTGTTGAGAATGCCTTTAAATATTTAAGTATGATGACTGGGGAGAATCATAATTTAAATATAAAAATAAGGCTTTTAAAGAATGATTTTATATTTAATTGTGAAAATCCTTATGTAGAAAATACTGATAAAGAAGTAGATTCGGATTGGGTAAAAAGCGGAATAGGTATTAAGAATACAAAAAAACGGTTAGAATTACTATTTCCAAAAAGCCATGAATTGATAATTGATCATTCAAATAATAAATTCAAGGTAGATTTACATATTGAATTATGATTAAATGTATTGTTTTAGAAGATGAGAAACCGGCACAGCGGGTTTTAAAAAAATATATAGAAAAAACACCCTTTCTTTCATTTCAAGGCGTGTATGAAAGTGGGTTACATATTCCATTGTCATCACTTCAAAATACTGATTTATTATTCTTAGACATTCAATTACCAGAATTAAGTGGACTTACATTTTTGAAAACACTTAAAAACCCTCCCAAGGTAATTATAACCACCGCATACCCTAATTACGCAATAGAGGCCTTTGAAGAAGCTGTTACAGACTATTTGGTAAAACCGTTTTCGTATGAACGCTTCTTTAAAGCAGTAGATAGAATCAGAAATCAAGTGGCCTTGGAAAGGAATGAATCAAAAAAGAATGTGTTTGTCTACACCGATAAAACATTTTTTAACATTCAAATCGAAGATATATTGTTCATAAAAAGCGAAGCCGATTATATTAATATTGCTACAAATGAAAGAGAGTATCTCATCTTGGACTCATTAAGAAACTGGAATGAAAAATTAAGAGGGTTTAATTTTTTACAATCACATAGATCATATATTGTCAATATAACTAAGATCAAAAAAGTATATGGCAATCTTATTTATTTAAGTGACAACTTAAAAATCCCTATTGGTAAAACACTAAAAACACATGTTCTAGATTCCTTAAAAGGATAACTAACTTTTACTTTCATAGATTGACAATCTACTTTCATAGATTAAAATTTTGCTACAGCCCATATAGTTTCATTTTCGAAATATAAAATGATAGTAAAATCGCTCAACAGCAAAATAAGATGAAATTAAATGCATTAATGAAAGTAGAAAATGTAAAAAAAACACATATCATTTTGATACTTGTAGGGGCACTGTTTTTAAATGCCTGCAATTCTAAAAACGATGTTGATTTTCCACCTTTAGAAGATCGGTATTTCGGACAAAAGCCTCCAGGCTTAACTCCCGAAGTTTTCGCTCCTGGTATTGTTTCGACAGCGCATCATGAGTGGGGCCCTTTCTTCACACCCGACATGAAAGAGTTCTACTTTTCCAGAAGAAACACCCAAAGTGGAAAAGATACGCACTTTGTTCTTAAATACGAGAATAATAGATGGCACGAGACAATAGTGGATACCCATACGGGGGGTATCTCACCTGATGGTAAGACTATGCATTTTGGAAACCAATATAGGGAGCGAACCGATGATGGATGGTCAGAATTAAAAAGTCTTGGTTCTGCGTTTGAAGACATCGACATCATGCGCCTTACGAGTTCATCCAAAGGCACTTATGTTTTTGATGAATATGCTGAAGATGGAAATTTTGTTCTTCGATATTCTCGACTGATAAATGGTGTACGTGAAGCGCCGAAGCCATTTAGTAAAGAGATAAATACGGGAAAGGGGAACATCCACCCCTTCATTGCACCTGATGAGTCTTTTATTTTGTGGGATAGTAGAAGAGATGGTGGCTATGGTGGTAGTGATATCTACGTTAGTTTTCGGCAAGAAAACGGCTCTTGGGGAGCCGCCATTAACTTAGGTGATAAGGTAAACACAAGTATCTCACAGAGGGGAGGATACGTAACGCCAGATGGAAAATATCTTTTCTTTAATGGCCCTGCTAGCACAGGAAAAGGAGAAGTATTCTGGGTGGATGCGCAAATTATTGAGACACTTAGACCCAAATAGGGCGGAATGTATAGTGGACATTATGAAAATGGTAATGATTTACCCTTTGAATGATACTGTAGTGAGTAGATCTTTTTAGTAGGGCAAAGCATTGCTTTGGGTCAGAAGAAACGCAGATACCAGCTAGTGGGTTGGAATTATAAATTACAAACACAAAGAAGAAAACATGAAAACAGCGAAATTATTAATATTGACCTGTGCTTTATCGCTAAACACTGTCTTTGCTCAAGAAAATAAGGTAAACGATGATACACCAAAGGCATATGAAATGCCCAGAACCCAGGTCATTCAGATCAGTAATTCTGAAACTGATACACTAAATACACTTTACATAAAACTGCCGAAAGGATATGAAAAAAACACAGATTTAAAATACCCTGTACTCTATTTTACTAATCCGTTAGAGAATATCGAAAGATTATCTGCACTCAGTGAACATCTGATAAAAGACGTTATTATAGTTGGGCTTACCTGGTCAAAAGGAATAAACTATGGGAATTTGGACAGTTATGTGAAGTTTCTTCGTCAAGATGTCTTTAAGATGGTAGAAAGCAAGTACCGTGCTAATGCTGAAAGACGTACCTATTTTGGATATTCTGCTGCTGCTTTAGTTGGTACATACATATTATCGAAACACACCAATACCTTTGAAAATTACATTCTTGGTGCTCCGGTTCTTGGAGTTGATCATGAAATCATACAGAAAATTTATGAGCTTGAGTCTACTACAGCTGAAAAACGAAAAAAATTAAGGGCAAATGTTTTTTTTACATATGGCTCATTGGAAAAGGAGGCGACCAAGCAGCATTTCGAAAAATTCATTACCATGCTTAAAAATATAAACGATGGAAATTTAACAGTAGAACATGTTGTAATTGAGGGTCTCGACCATCGAACAGCAGTGCCTATGGCTGCAGTACGGAGTATGTATTGGTTATCAGACTTGATAAAAGAATAACGAGAGCAATTGTAGCTATGCGCTCTCAATAATTAAAAAAGTTTAAATAATGAAAAAACCATATTTTATCTTAATACTTGTTTTAGCACTATTTTTAAATGGGTGCAATACTAAAAAACAGAACTCAAAAAGCAATGATTCACCAACGATAGTAAACCCCTATTTTGGACAAAAGCCACCAGGCATAATTCCTGAAATTTTTGCGCCTGGTATTGTTTCAATCAATGGAAGAGGTGAAGGTAGTATTTCGTTTTCTCCTGATTTGGATGAAGTATATTTCGGAGTATTTGAAGAAGACGGAAATCCAAGTGTATATTTTTCAAAACTCGAAGACAAAAAATGGACAAATCCTAAAAAGATAAATTTTACAAAAGACCAAAAAGCTGGAGAATTGCATCCTTTTGTAAGTCCTAATGGTAAAAAGATTTATTTCACCGCTTATGATTCTAATTTTGAGAATGGTAAAATTTGGTATGTAAACCATTTCGAGAATTCCTGGAGCAATGCAATACAACTTGATTCACCAATAAATGATGATGAAGTTATTCATCCGAATCTAACCAAAAATGGAGATCTTTTTTATTTTAATATTTCAAAACTTAAAACGTATTATGCTCCCAATAAAAATGGTAAATTTCCCGAAGTACAAGAAGTTGAAATTGGTGGTGCTCACGCTTTTATTTCCCCATCTCAAGAATACTTAGTGGTAAATGCTCGAAACAGAGAAGATGGAAGAAATGACAGCGATATTTATGTCTATTTTAAGAAGAAAAACGGAACATGGTCAAAACCAATTAACCTTGGAAATGAAGTAAATTCTAATTTTCGCGAAACAAGCCCGAGTATCACTCCAGATGGTAAATATTTATTTTTTAGTCGATATAACGATGAAGGTGGACTACCAAACTTTTATTGGGTGAGCACAGAGGTTATTAAGAGATTAAGACTTGATGACTTTAGAGAATAATATTTGATTTAGAATAAATAAATCGGATAATAATTAAATATACGTTTGGTAACAATATATAAAAATAATGGCCAAGATAGTAGAAAATTCAAAGTTCGTGTAACTTGTCAGTGAAGTAATCCGCAGGCGACTATTATTCTTATACCAGCCGTTAGCAGCAACTTGAAAAATCGTACTAAACTACTTAGGATTTCTTTATACTGGCCGAAGTGCCCCATTCAGCAACAAGCTGAATTAGAGGGATTAATGTTTTACCAAAATCTGTCAAAGAATACTCAACTTTAAGAGGTGGTTTTGAATAAAAAACTTTTCTTTTGATTATTCCATCTTCTGCTAATGATTTCAACTGTAAACTTAATGTACGCTCGTTCACTGTCGACATTTTCTTTCTCAACTCATTATAACGCAATGTTTCGTTCATCAAATAATACAAAATAACTGCTTTCCACTTCCCACCTATTACGCCCATTGTTAAACTAGAACAACAAGGATATTCTTTTCCATTAAAATTGCACATACTCCTATACTTAAATTCAACTATACTTTTTGCCCGTTATTGCAAAGATAAATTACTTTAAATAATTTTGTAACTATACTTTTTATAGTATTTTTTGTTATTAAATAAACTTAATATTTCAAGAAAACTTAAAAACAAAATAACAAGGAAAAATGAAAGAAACAGTACACAAACTAGATGAACTTTTGGTCATGTTAAAGGAATATATTTCTAAATCCTCAGATACAGAACTACGTTTTAAAACAAACCCAGAAAAATGGTCTAAAAAGGAAATTATTGGACACTTAATTGATTCAGGAATCAATAATACCAGACGTTTTACAGCAGCTTTAATTGAAAAAGAACCGTATAGAATAATGCCAATGAAACAAGATGAACTAATAAAAGTAAATGATTATCAAAATTCTGAAATCGATGAGCTTTTAACTTCATTATTATCAATAAATATTCGAATAAAAAAGCTGATGCTTTTGCAAAATACACAAACGCTAGCGACAAGAATTGAATTATATACCAAAGGAAATATGTCTGATTTGAGATACTTGATGGAAGATTATGTTGTACACTTTGAGCATCACGTAAATCAAATATTGAAACCAGTAGCCGCATAATATAGAATTTTATCTAAGTATACTCTCAAGTTGAAAGACTCGAAAGCAGCTGCTAACAAAGAACTGAGATAAAAAACAAACATATTCTTCCTTAATCTGAGACACTAGTATTCTAGGCCCATAGATTCA
>NZ_JBHEQA010000009.1:0-132735 GCF_043678055.1 Spongiimicrobium salis | reverse complement strand
AGCTTCAGGAAGTCCCCCACAAGGATCCCCTGCGAGATCCCGTCCGTAACGATATGGTGGATGTCGAACATCAGCACGTGGTGCCCCTGCGAGACACGGACCAGTCCCGCGCGGAAGAGCGGCGCCGAGCCAAGGTCGAAGGGACGTACGAAGCCCCCAACGATCCCCTCCACATCATCAGCGGTGGCCGCATCGAAGCGCTCCAAAGAGAAGTCCGCCTCCGGGAGCACCTCCTGGAACGCCTCCCCGCCCCGATCGACGATACGCGTGCGAAGGCTCTCGTGGCGGGACGCCAGAAGCGACAGCGAAGACTCCAAAAGCCCCGCGTCAAGATCGCCCCGCAGATCATAGCAGTGCGGCATGTTGTAGCCCAGCGACATAGGGTCCAGCTCGTGGAGGAAGTACAACCGCTTCTGGGCCGAGGAGAGCGGATGGAGATCCCGATCCGGTGCCCGCGATATCCGGGGAAGGCCCGTTTTCACCTCTTGTTTCCTTAAAAATAAAAGAAGGGCTTCCTTATTCTTCTTGACTTCTTCCAGAATATCTTCAGCATCAAAATCATTGGGGATATGTAATTCCAATTGGTCTTCGACAAGCGTAATATCCACATTATGCTTTCTTAATTTATATACGAGCTCTTCCATACTATATTTTTATTGTTCTTTTAGAAGAAGTTTCCTTTTTTTCCTTGTTCCTTAACCAAGAACCAAGTTCAATTTGCGATACAATAAATTTTATTGTAGGCCTACTAAAAAAATCCTGAAGAGATAACTTTATTCCAAAAATCTTTTGAATTTTACCTATCAGATTCATTGCACTTAAGGAATGTCCTCCTATTTCAAAGAAACTTTGTGTTATTCCAATATGTGCTATATCCATTTCAAGTACATTGGACCATAGCAGTGCCAATTTTTTTTCAAGTTCACTTTCGGGTGGAACTAATTCTTGATTTTCTTCAAACTTGATTTTGGGGAGTTTTTCTTTATTAATTTTTCCACTGGTCGTCAATGGAAAACTATTCAAATAACAGAAATGCCCTGGAATCATATAATCTGGAAGATGTTGCGCTAAATGCGCTTGGAGCTCTTCTATTTCTATTGCTTTTTCAGCGGTATAGTAGCATAGCAGATACATTCCACTGGATCTCTTTTCTGGAAATACTACTGCTTGATGAACCTTGTCATAATTCAGCAATACATTTTCAATTTCACCCAATTCAATACGAAAGCCTCTCAACTGGACTTGATGATCGATTCGTCCTTTATACTCCATATCTCCCGAGTTCCTTACGCGAACCAAATCACCCGTTTTGTACAGTATTTCATTGGAATCATACGGATGCTCTATAAACCTTTCCTTCGTCAGCTCTTTTTTACCAAGATACCCTCTTCCTATTCCACTCCCCCCAACATACAACTCTCCGATAACTCCATTTGGCACCAGTTTTTTGTTCTTGTCCAAGACAATTCCAGAAATCGTTGGGAGTGTCTTTCCGATATTACTGATGTCATTCTCAATTTCATAGTTCCCGAGTTCTTTGCCACTTACAATGACAGTTGTTTCCGTAATACCATACAGGATTACTAACTTAACATTAGGATACCTCAATTTCCAATCCTTAAACAGGATCGGTTGTACTGCTTCTCCACCAACAAAGACATATTTCAATCTCAATTCGCAGTTCTCCGATTCATTTTCAAGCTGTACAAGATTTTGAAGAGCACTTGGCGTTTGATTCAATATTGTAACTTTCTCGCGGATCAGTACATCTATATATGCCCTGGTATCCATGGCCAAAGATTTAGGAATTACAATCAATTTCCCTCCATTCAATAGGGCGCCATACATTTCCCAGACACTAAAATCAAAACATGGACTATGGAACATTGTCCATACATCCCTTTCATCTAAATCAAATTGAAATTCATCATTAAAGAACAATCGAACAACGTTCCTATGCTCTATCATTGCCCCTTTAGGGTTTCCTGTAGTTCCTGATGTATATAAAACATAACAAAGATTGGAGGGGCTAATTTTTTCATTAGGCGTAAAGGCTGCAGAGGATTCTTCCAATGCAGCTTCGATGTGAAGGATCGCAATAGCGTAATTAGAGCATGAAATATCTTTACTAGACAACATAAATTTACTCTGACTATCTTTAATCATGTATTGTATCCTTTCTTCAGGATACTCCACATCTACGGGCAAGTATGCTCCTCCCGCTTTTAAAATTCCCATTATCCCGATTATGGTTTCAATAGAGCGATCCAAAAGCAACATAACTAGACTTTCCTTACGAACACCTTGTTCAAAAAGTAATCTGGCCACTTGATTTGATCTCTTGTCCAATTCCCCATAAGTAAGCACTTCATCACCGCATTTGACCGCTTCTTTATTCGGATTTTTAACAACCTGCTCCTGAAAAAGGGATACCACCGTTTTTTCCCTTGGGTAATTAACTTTCGAAAAATCAAGATGCCGCAATAATTCTTGTTCCTCACTTTTACTTACCATATCTATTTCAGATAAGGAAACATTAGGGTCATTGATTAGATTCTGAATCAAGATATTGTAATGTCTTAACAAAGCTTCTATGGTTTCGCTTTCGAAATAGGTTTCATTGAACCACACCTTAACGTCCAAGTCTTCTGAATTTTCACAAAAAACTATTTGAATATCATAATCCCCATATCTTAGATTGAAATCTGAAAGAATGATTTCTAGTTGACTTGACTTTAGCGTTTCAACAGTTTTATTTTCGTATTGAAAGAGAAGGTTAAATAATTCTTTTTGAGGGATTTCTTCTTCTATAGTATATTCTTCCACCAATGCATTTATTGGCATCATTCTATGATCAAGACTTTTCCCCCGTATACGTTCGAGTTCAACAAAATACTCATTGAACGTCATCTCTGGGTCAATAGTACTTCTCAGTGTCATGATATTTTCCCATGGACCTATACTATTCTGCATCTCATCAATAATTCTAGTATTCGTATTACAACCAAGAACTACTTCACTATGCCCTACATACTTATAGAGTAAAACTTTGAACGCGGCAAGCAATACCAATTCCGTCTTTGCATTATCCCTTCCGCTAAAGTTCCTAATACGATGTATTAGATTAGGCGACAATCTCGATGTGACAATGCCCTCCTTGTAGGCCAATGCTCTATCTTTAGTATGATCAGTGGGCATTTCCAATGCCTTCAAACCTTCCAGATTTCTTTTCCAATAGTTGAGTAAAATTGGGGCCAGCCTGTTTAGCGATTCTGATTCCCAATTGGCATAGTCCTGAAAAGACACTGTTTCTTTTTTGATATCCATACCTACATTTTCATCTAAAAGTTGTTGATACTTGAATAATACGGTCTGTATGATTTGAACCATTGACGGATAATCCAACAACAATCTATGGGCAATTACATATAATTTATGTTTGTTCTTAGATTGTTCTACAATGCGTATCCTTGTGAGGTTTTTATCCATATCAAACACCTCATTACTGATTTGGGCCAGTGCCTTTTCATCAAATTTTTGCACTTGCTCGAAATCCAAAACAAAGTCTTTCATACCCAAAATACGCTGAGACATGACTTTCCCTTCTTTGACTAGAACGGTTCTTAAAACGGAGTGCATGGCATAGGTTTCCTGTAAGCTTTCTTTGAAAATATCCAATTTGAATTCTCCCGTGATATCAAAAGTCATTGAAATATGCTCTCCCTTTGTCTTTTCGGCAGAAGTCATTTTCCAAATCTCCTGTTGTCTTGCAGATAATGCTACGGGTGCCTGTCTATAGGCCTTTGCAACCTTATTATCTGTTCTCAATTGGTTAAACACTTCTGTTTTCTCTCCCTCCCAAAATGTTTGATCCGTTTTGATACTACTTTCGGAATTCGCTATGATCTCGCCCAAGGAAGATAAAAAGATGGCATTGAATACTTCGTATGACTCCTTTGTCATAAAAGGGGAGGAGTACTCATGCATACACAATATTCTTTCTTCATTAATATTGAAGTTGGCATCAAAAAAAGTGTTCCCTCGTAAAAAGACGTCAAAGTCCAATCTATCCAATTCTTCCTTGATCGTTTCTTCGGTCTCCATTTCTTTCATTATATGCCAATTGATTACATTAAAAGCGGTATCAAATAGGGGATTTCCTTCATGGGTCACCGCACCAATAGCTTGATTGATTTCAAAAAGGGACAAGTGGTCATATTTTTTAATTTCAAGAAACTTCTTGTCAACGAGTGCAATCAATTCATTCCAAGTCAACACCTCTGGAAGTTGGATTCTAAAGGGAATGGTATTCAAAAAACAACCTAGCATTTTATCACCATCTTGTTTTAAAGGCCTTGAAAAAGTCACCACTCCAATGAGGATATCTCTTTGCCCCGAGAGTATTCTCATTGTATTGATATACGCAGAAAGAATTAAAGTTTTAACGGTTACATGCCGTTCCTTTTCAATAGTTTTAAGATTTTTTAGTAATTGTGCAGGATATACCTCACGCACGGATTCGAACCTTTTTTCCTTGATTCTTTTTGTATTCAACTTTAATTTTTTGAATCCTTGCAATTCTTTTTTCCAAAACGCTCTGGTAGCTTCATCTTTTTTATGAAAAAGTTCTTCTTTGATATAATCTTTATAACTGGATTTTAGCAATTTGGGTTTAAATGCGGGATCTTTAAGAAGGTTTATGTACGTATTGTTCAGTTCTGTGATGAAGGAAGCAATACTCCATCCATCCAACAAGGCATGATGGTATTCAAAAACAATTTCATGATGTCCTTCCTTTAATCGATATAAGATGATTCTCCAAATAGGCTTAGCACTCAGATCAAAATGTGCCTTTCTATTCTTCTCTAGGTTTTCTTGAATAATAACTTTTTGTTCGGCGGTTGGAATTCCAGTTAGGTCATTGAAGGTAATCTTAGTGGGTATTTCACGGTATACGACATGGGCAAACTCGTTCAAATTAAACCCAATCCGAAAAACCTCATGCTTTTTCACCAACAGATCCAAAGCACTTTGTAAAACATTTACATGCATTTCCTTGTAGGTAATAGGAATCATGATTTGTTCAAAATAAAGTGTGTCCTCTGGCCTGGAATTATGCAAGAAACACATTCCTTTCTCTATATCGCACATGGGATAAACTGCTTCTATAGTATCGTCTGGATATTGTTTCAAGTAATTCTCTTGAAATAGGGCCAATTCCCGTTCAACTTCCGTGAATTTGCTATCTTTTTCAACACGCTCTGTGCGCTCAATAAATGCAATCAACTGTGTGATGGTGTTGTTTTCGTACAAATCGATTACCGAAAAATCCAATTGCATTTCATTATGTATACGCCCTAAAAGCCGAACTGCCAGAATAGAATCTCCTCCTATTGCAAAAAAATTATCCTCTACTCCAATTTTTTTCTTATCCAAAATCTTCATCCAGTGATGGGCCATCTCAATTTCTGCTGGAGTCTTGGGCTCAACATATTTGGAAGTATTGGTTGGTTCCAATGACAAAAGTTTTTTCTTATCGAGTTTTCCATTGACCGTGAAAGGTGGTTTCTCTATTTCAATAAAATAGGAAGGCAACATGTAATCTGGAATCTTAGCCGTCAGGAACGATTTTAATTCATCCTCAAAAAAATCATTTTCTTTGATAAGAAAACCAACCAATTGCAATTGTCCATTTACTTCTTTCGGTAATACAATGGCATTTTTAATGCCCTGAAAACCATTGATCGCGTGTTCGATCTCTCGTAATTCTACCCTATTCCCCCTAATTTTTACTTGATCGTCCTTTCTTCCTAAAAATTCTATTTCCCCATTGGGCAGCCAAGCTGCAATATCCCCCGTTCTATATAGTTTTGATTTTGGATCCCATGGATTGGCAATGAATTTTTCTGTTGTAAGTTTTTGTTGATTCAAATATCCCAAGGCAAGGTTTTCTCCGCCAATGAGTAGTTCCCCAGGTAAACCAATTGGTTGAAGTTGTAATTTGGGGTTTACTATATACAATTGCGTATTATATATAGGTTTTCCAATGGGAATTTTTTTATATTTTTCTGTTCTCAATACTTCATGATAGGAAACATCCACAGTAGCTTCCGTTGGGCCATATAAATTGTGTAGCCGTCCCTTGGGGCAGTACTCCATAAACTTTCTTGCATCCTCTACCTTTAATTCTTCCCCACTTGCAAATAGGTGCCTCACTGATCGTAGTCTGTTTTTTTGAGCGCTTTGTACAAGATAATCTATAAGTACATTTAACATCGATGGCACAAAATGTAGTACACTAACGCCTTCGTTATCAATAATATCGCATAGTGCTTTGGGGTTTTTTTCATCGTTCGGTGCCGCTAAAATTAACTTGGCACCTACTATAGACCACCAGAAAAGCTCCCATATTGAAACATCGAACACTAAAGGTGTTTTTTGCAAAATACTATCTTGAGGGGTTAACTGGTACTCCTTTTGCATCCAATAAATTCTATTTACTACCGAACGATGGCGGATAAGGGTTCCTTTTGGTTTTCCTGTAGAGCCAGAAGTATAAATAATATAGGCTAGAGCGGTAGGAGTTGCCAAGCAGATATTGGAATTGTCATCTTCATTGATTTCTTCAAAATGACAATACTTGAAACCTTTAATAAAACTGTCCTCTCTTACAACGTCTGTAATTATAAGATGGGCTTTGCTATCTTTTAGGGTATATTCCAATCGTTCTCGGGGGTGATTCTTGGATAAAGGCAAATAAACGCAGCCTGCCTTTAGAATACCGTAAATCACTGGAATAAGGGAAGCCGAGCGATCCATTTGAACACCAATTACGGAAGAGGGCATTATTTTATTTGAAACCAGGTAATTGGCGATCTGGTTGGATTTTTCATCCAATTCTGTATAGGACATCACTTCCCCCTTATATTGGATCGCTATCTTATCCGGAGTACGTTCAACTTGTTCTTGGAATAAATGAATAAGGGTTTTTGTATGCGGAAAGGTTCTTTTGGTATTGTTGAACGTTCCCATTATACGTTTTTTCTCAACCTCTGAAATCAATTCCAAATGACGTATTTCTGTTTCCCTGTATTGAAAGAGTTTTTCCAGTATCGTAAAAAAAGATGCTATTGTCTTAACAATTTTAGCCTCGGTATACCCGTTGGATCTATATAAAAAATGAATCTTATCCATATGATCCAAATCAAAAGACAGGATAACTTCTGGATTTAGTGTTTTCATGTCGGATAACCCCTCATGTCCATTAAAGGAAATCCCAAGCTGTGGAAGTTCTTGAATATTTTTCAGGGATTGCCCTAAGATTTTTGTCAATGGGAAATCACTATATTCCATATCTTCCATGAAAAGCCTGCTCACACTTTCCATATACTGGGGAAATGTATTTTTGGAAATTGCAGGAAATTTAAAGGGAAGTACACCTTTGTTCTCACTATGTTGTAGTTGATAAAAGACATGAATTTCATCCTGGGAGGAATATTTCTGTAGAAAAATCCCAAAGCTTCCGAGTACTATCATCTGCTTGGCCTTTACCGATCTGGCTATATCATCCAGGGTTTCCAAGATTTTTTTTGGGATTTCACATGTGTACGTAACATAGGGGTCTTCAGTTGCTGAATGCGCGGAAAGGTCAGGGGTAATGTATGAATGGTATTCGAGTTGCCCCAAACGATTTTTCCAATAATTACGGGTAATTATATTTTGATTCGCATTTAATTCTTGCAAGTTTAAATTTGATTCTCTGGACATCTTTCCTAGATTTTTAATAGTGTTAACAGCATATTACAACATGAAGTCAATACATTCTTTTTACTTGAAAAAGCCATTGACTTCATATCAACTACATATGAAGCATATGTTCAATGATAAAATGAGATCTTTTAAAAATTGAATGATATGGTCTCTTGATCTCTTTGGACAGATTTGTCCGTATTGCTAAAGAAGAAATTTAGGTGTTTATCTGGATTCTCGCATACCACTTTCATCAAGGCTTTGTACCCGGAAACAAGATGTTCCGCATCCTTTTGTGTGAAATAGGCTTTAGCATACTCCATCCTAAAGTACATCGCCCCGTCAATCTCATCAGCAAATAGTGTCAAAGGATATTTAGACGTTTTATTTTCAAACTCAAAACTCGAGAATTTGGCATTATCTATACGTTCTTTTGCCTTGGCAAAATTTTGAAAAACGAACATTACTTTATGTAGTTCTGTCAAAGGCGTTTCCCTATTCTCATTTAATTCCTTTACAATATCCGCTAAATCATAAATTTGTTTCTCGTTAGCTTCAATGAGGTATTTTTGTACTTTTTTTACAAATGCTTTAAAAGTATCATTTATATCCATTTCATATCTAATGGGGAGTGTTTTGGCAAACATTCCAATGGTATTTTCTACTTCCTCTTGTATTCTGCCGGAAGTATTAATTCCAATGACTAAATCATTTTGACCTGTAATTTGTGCCAAGTACAGGTAAAAAATTGAAAAATGGCCCGAAAAAGTGGTAAGCTCTTCTTGTTCCAGGAATGTTGTCAGAGGTTTTAAAGTAGTTTTATCTATTTCAAAAAACAAGGTATTTCCCGCATCCGATATTGTATCTTTCTCCATGCCCGATATTGGCAGGTCCAATTCGGGGACCCCTCCTTCAAATGCTTTTAGCCAGAATTCCCTATGCGCAATGTAATCAGCTGTTTTTCTGAAACTATATTCCCATTCCGCATAATCCTTATAGTGTATCTCTAACGGTGATAAATTTTCCTCCTTATACAGTCTTAGAAAATCATTATAGAGATTTGTTTGGGAAATGCCATCGCAAATGATATGATGAGTATCTATAATTAAAATATGTTGCTCGGAGACAGTCTGAATTATACCACAGCGCATAAGGGGGGCCTTCTCCAGATCAAAAGGTCTAATAAACTTTGTAATTACTTCTTCTATTTCAGTATCTTCAATATCATGGAAATGCTCCACCTCAAATGCAGTTTCCTTAGCGATACATTGTATGTAGGCCGCTTCTTTAAACTCAAATCTTGTCCTCAAGCTTTCATGCCTTTCAATAAGTAAATTTACCGCCCTCTGTAGTTTTTGAATAGAAAAATCCCCTTGTACTTTCCAGGCCATAGGTAAATTATAGGCGATACTGTTTTTGTTCAGCACATAGTTATAATACATTCGCTCCTGAGCAGAAGACAATGGGTAGTATTCCTTTTCTTCGGCTTTGGAAATACGATATAGGTCATTTTTATTGGCAGTCTTTAACAGCTTGGATAGCTTTTCAACGGTCAAATTATTGAATAGTTCATTTAAGGACACGCGAATACCGTATTCTTTATAAATTCTTCCGATCAGTCGCATTATATCCAAGGAATTTCCGCCAAGGCTTTGAAAACTATCCTGCGTTGAAACTTGCTTATCTCCTAAAATATCTTTCCATATCGAAACTACTTTTTCTTCTACGGGGTTTTTGGGCGCCACGTAATGGCTTGTAGATTCCAGAGAGTTTAAGAGTTCTTTTGTATTCAGTTTTCCATTGGCCAGTAGTGGGAATTCATCCATCAGCTTTACAATAGCTGGTATCATATACTTAGGAAGCAGGTTTTTAAGGTGCTCTTCTATCTCTTTTTCAATTTTGGATTGTTGGCTGTTCTTATCGTGGAGTGTAACGAATGCACAGATGATCATTTTTCCCGGAATATCAGGGTTGCCCTTCTCTTCCTTATTTAGAACAAGTACACTTTTTACAGCTTCCAACATTAGAATGCACTTTTCAATTTCTTCCAATTCTACTCGGATACCGTTGATTTTCAATTGCTTGTCCTTTCTTCCCAAGAGTTCAACGATTCCGCCTGCGAGCATCCTTGCGGTATCTCCCGTCTTAAAAGCTCTTTTGCCCTTATCTGTCCCTGATTGCAACAACACAAACTTCTCTTTGTTCAATGCTTCGTTGTTAAGATACCCTTTGGTCATATACTCAGAAATGATATATAGTTCTCCTGGCATCAGCATTCCCAATTCTTTTTCTTTTGAATCGTATATTTTCAATGCTGTATCATCTATGGGCTTACCGATAGGAATCCTATTTTTATGAACATCTTCAGGTCTTATTTCATAATATGATCGTATCATCGTGGTTTCTGTTGTCCCATAGAGATTTACCAATTGAATTTGATTTTCAAAGATGGAAAACCATCCTTTAAGCTCGCTTGGTATAATTTTTTCCCCGGACAAAAGAACATGCTTGAGGCTTCCAAAGTGGTTGGGAGTCAAATAGGGTTGATTAAAAATCCGGAATACGCTAGGCACACAATGAATTAGATTGACGCCTGAGTCTTCTAACCACGGAATTAAGCTTTCCGGGCTAAAAAAATCTTCTGTTTCCTTGGGGATACATAGTGTTCCTCCTGCTAAAATAGGTACAAATAGGTCTCTTAAAAACGCATCGAAATACGGACTGATCAATTGACTGACCCTTATTCCTTTTCCTAATTTAAAGGTACGTATCTCCCATTTTAAAAACTGGAGCAGACTTGCATTTCGGCCAACGATTCCCTTTGGTTGTCCTGTTGATCCAGAAGTAAAATACACATATAAACTATCATTGGCATTATAGTCTGGATATTGCAACTCTTCATTGCACATACTGTTCAGTATCTCTTCAATGAAATGTATTTCAATATTCTCATTGTTCTCCAAAAACCGATCAGCCAAATTTTTAGAAGTAATCACATGTTCTAAGGATGAATTTTTACATATTTTCTTTAGTCGTTCCTTAGGTAAATCCGGATCCAAAGGAATGAATACGCACCTAGCGTTTACGATACCCAACACACTATAAATAAAATGGATCTTATGGGGCAAAAATATTCCTATCCTTGTTTCTTTTGGCAATGCCAAACACTGGACAAAATGCACTATTTTATTAGATTCCCTTAAAACTTGTGAATATGGAATTTGAATATTATCATGCGTTAATGCGATATCATCTTTCCCTGATTCAAGGGCTTTAATAAGTTCATTTTGAAAAATCATAAGTTTCATTTTTAATTGGTAGTATTCTCGTTAAATCCAATGGCAGTACCGCCCAAATTTCTCAGGTTGCCATCAAATAATAAATTTGCCTTAAGTGAAGTATGCTATTGGTACTTTGTTCTTTTAGAAAAATTCGTCCGTCAACATACCAAATGTGATTACAGTAATAAGAAGATCATTTTCAAAGGGGGCATTAATTGTGAAGCCTTCCTTGCTATATTCCTTTTTCAATTTTTCTATCGTATCCGGATTAAAGTACCCTTCTTTTTTAACTCTATCATAAGATAAAATATCATTCACGCACTCCACGTTCTTCTGCAATAAATAAGGACTTCCCGGAGCGATAAAGTGAAATTTCTCCCTATCGGTCACTGATTTGGGAACAAACTTGCTTCCCAGTTGTTTTAGAATGTACTTTTCCGTAAAATCCTTCAATTTAAGCTCTGAAGGAATGTTAGTAGAGTATTCTACTAAATTTTTATCCAGAAAAGGATATCTCACTTCTACGGAATTGGCCATGGCCATTCTGTCTCCATGATCAGACACCAAATGATCTACAAGACGTATTTTATAATCAATATAGGCGCGTTTATTCAGTATACTCCTATCCTTGATCCGTTCTTTGTTGATCAAGGGGTGATTTAAACAATTGATTTCATCAAATATCGTATTGATCTCTCTTGAATATAAGCCTTGTTTTACTTTATTATAATCATTGAAGTTTCGTTCATAGTAAAAATTTTCATCTCCCCATAGCTTATTTCGTATGCTTCTTTCTTCCTGGTCGGCAGCATTCTGTATCAAATCTAATTGACGCATCTTATCAAATCGATACCCTACATAACCAGCAAAGAACTCATCGGCACCCTCTCCGGATAGAATCACTTTAATGTCATTCTTACGTACATTTTCGGAAAGTGATAAAGAAGCCGTATTGTATGTTTCTTTTATGGGACACTCGCTGTGATATACTGATTTTTGCAATCGGGTTCCTATATCATCAAAAGAGAATAATTTTTGATTTAGACGTGAGTTGCTTTCTTCTGCAATAAGTTTTTGGTAATTGGACTCTGAATGGAGAGAATCAATAAAATCAATAGAGAATGCTTTTTTTTGAATATCTGGAACCAACTTATTGACTTTCATTGCAATCATAGAGGAGTCCAATCCTCCACTCAAATATAATCCCGAAGGCACCTCGGCCCGCAAACGTAAATTAATGGAAGCTTCAAAAAGTTCTTCCAGTTCCTCAATATAGACTTCTTCCGCCTTTCCATTTAAACGAACTTCGCCTTGGGGGTAAATTAAATCCCAATATTCCTTTTTCGCTATCTTTCCTTGAGCATCTACCGTAATAAAATGCCCATTCTCAAGACTATGAATGCCTTTGAACATGGTTCTTGGACTTATAAGGCCTGCAAAGGTAAATACTTGGTCCAGTCCTATTAAATCTATTTCTTTTGGTGCCAATGGATGTTCCAAGATTGCCTTGATTTCAGAACCAAAAATAAATGTTCCTTCCACCAAAGTGTAGAAGAAAGGTATGATTCCCATTTGATCTCTAGCACAAAAAAACCGTTGCTTTTTTTTATCGAACAGGGCAAATGCAAACTGTCCATTGAGCATATTTAAAAAATCCACACCATACTCTTCATATAAGTGCAGAATTACTTCAACATCAGAGTCTGTTCTAAAAGTATGTCCTTTTTTTCGGAGAGCTTCCCTCAATTCTATATAATTGAAAACTTCACCATTGCATATGAGCACTAGGGAACGATCTTCATTATACAGTGGTTGCATTCCATTACCCAGTCCAATAATACTGAGTCTCGTAAAGCCTAACGCTATATTTTCAAAGCATAACACATCCTGAGCATCAGGTCCTCGGTGAAGCAGTTTGCCGTTCATCGCTTTAATGATTCCATAATTGTTATCCAACGAGGATCGTTTTCCAAAACTCATAAAGCCACAGATACCACACATATTTTCAATTTAAAGGATTATCGATTTGTTTTTATGTTGAAAACCTATTGTCTACACCACATTTCGTGTTGCTTTCTTTATCTCTTGAAATTTTCCCTGGAGCTCCTCAAAAAGGAAGTCTTCCAAATGAAAATCCCATTCGTAACTTTAGACTAAGGTTGAACTGAATTCATAGGGGTATAAAATCTCTTTTTCTCCAAAAAGCCTTTCCCCAATGATATTTTCCTGAGCACAGTATTCAATAAGTTTATCGGATTGTACAATGGGATGAGACTCTGGCGTATATTTAATACTACTTATAAATTCGAGCCATGGCTCCTGTCCCATTGCGTATACATAGACTTCTTTTGGATTAAAGATATCCACCAAGGATTTTCCTTTTTCATAATCACAGCCGGATAGCCTTCTAGAATTATCGTTTTCCCGAGAAATCTTTTGGTTTAGTAAAGGACCATATAGCCAAGTGAGTGGAGCCCCGTCGCATTCCATTCCAAGAAATAGCACGTCTACATTACCCAGAACCTTATGGACATTTCTATATACAAAAGCATCCAATACCCTAGAATCTGCGACGAAAAGAAAAGTGAAGGTCCCTATGGCAATATGAAAACACGATTTGGATTGAATGTTCAAATCACTGTGTTCTCCCATAAAAGGCACACCTGTAATAGTTAGGTTTTTAAACTTTATCGTTTCCATCTCTCCTATTTCAACGACCTTTTCAAAGCCTATCTTATTGAACATAATTTTAAGGTTTGGATCTTGAAGTGCTCCACTGGTACTAGGAGGGACAATTATATTTTTAATTTTATGACGTAAGGGGAGTAGGGTTTCAAAAAGAATATGATCTTGATGATTATGCGTAATCAAAACATAGTCGATTACATCGGGAAGATGACAATCAGAGAAGTGCTCAACGCTAGATTCATATCCATAATAACTGATGACTGGATCTATTAAAATACTCACTTCATTGGTTTCAATTAGAATACAAGCATGCCCAAAATAGCGCATTCTTGCCTTGCTGCCCCGATACTTCTGATATTCCGGGGGAGCTGTTTCCGTAAAAAAAGCCTGAAACAATTCCATATCCTTTTCCGCCACATTCAATTGTCTTGAAATATCCTCAATGGAGTTAGCGCTTCTTTTCATTTTACTCAATTCATCTATTGCGTTACTACTAAAAGGTATCTGAAGTTTTAAAACTTTATCATCCTCCAATCTAGGCGTGCTCAGACAAAAAGGGCGTTCATCATTTTCGGTAATCCATAGCGCAATACTTTGATTGGAATCATCATAAAATTCTTCATAAATAAGGGACTCGTAAAATCTAAATGAAGGATTGTCATTTAAATCATATACCAATTCCACATAACCTTTGAGGAGTTCTGGAATCTCTTGGTACAATTTTTCCAGAGAATACCCTTTCCCGCTTTCTTTTAATAAATTATCCAAAGCATTGATCTGATCAGATAGCGCTATAGCTTTGGCCCTATTCTGTAATGTGTGCTGTAACAATGCTTTTATGTCATCTAAGCGATCTACTTTATAGTCAATGAAAGGTCCTCCCAGCATTTTGGGATTTTTGATCGCAGCCTCATGAATCTTGGGCGACTTAATGAACGAGTTCATAATCTTATTATGTCTTCCGGTAATATTCATGGCTTCTGTTGTAGGCGATATAAGATGGGGCCAAGCATACCAATCACTGACCAAAGGTTCAATTACTACGTTAGGTTTTAAGTACATCACTATAATTTTATATTATCTGATTTCGTTTATTTCCTTATTCAATTCTCTGTGGGAATAGGTTTCTTAGAATTATATTGTGCCCTACTAAATCGGTCGCTTTGGATTTCAGTACATCACTTTATCTGAAAACTCCATTTCGATGACGTTTTGAACGGCCTGCCATACTTCTTCGATCTCTATTTCGGTAAGACAACTATATTGTTGGTTTTTGGGTAGTTTGCAATTGAAGGTATTACAGGGAGCACAATCCATTTTTTTGCGGATAACTATATTATTAGGATCATACCCTTGGGGGCCAACCAAATCTTCTCGAGAAGGTCCGAAAATAGAAATTACCCTAGTGTTTACAGCTGTTGCCATGTGCATTGGACCAGAATCATTGCCTAAAAAGAGATGACATTCCGATAATATATTCGCAAAACCGTTCAAATCTATGCCACAATGGTTATAGACTCTAGAAACGTCCGATTGCCGGTCATACAATTGGATTCTTAGCTTTTCGTTTTCATCAAATTCATTTTCTCCACCCAACAAAAAAATATTTCCTTCATAGTTTTTCAAAAAAAGTTGGCATAGCTCCAAATATTTTTCAAAAGGCCATTTTCGCTGCCAATACGACGCTCCCCCTATATGAATACCGAGATTAACACCATCTTGAAGAATCAGTTCTCCAATGTATTCTTTTTTGAATGGAAAAAAGGGCATAAAATCTTCATTCTTTCCCTGCACACCCAAAGATTCGAGCACACAGGGAGCCATAGCGGTATAATGAATTCCATATTTTTGAATATTATAGCTATGTGTGGTAAAATACGACCACCCCATAGATTTAAATTCATTCAAACCACAAAAAATAGGCACTCCGGCTAAATAAAAATAAACCTCTTTAATGGCAGGATCATCCAGAATAATCGTTGCTTGTATTCCACTTCTTTTTAACTTGAAAATAAATTTGATCCTATTCCAAATACCTTTTGGCAAAATATGGTATTCACTAACAAAAGAATGGGACTCCAATAGTGTTTGATGCTTTTCATAAAACCATTTTGGCATCGCATAGCATAAGTCGTAATGCTTCTGGATTTTCTGAATTGCATGGTTTTTCATTATCATATCCCCCAGCCTATTCCCTGCTCCCGGAACTATGCATACTTTTCCCTTTTCCAATGTTTTTATTTTTCCATAATCTGGATTAAAGAGTTTTCTACACCATTTATTTTTCAAAAAGGCGTACAGGATTTCCAAAAAGATTCTTTTTTGTTTCATAATTTCTGTCGTAAGTTCTTATTTTTTGGCAGTCCCTTTTGGAAGCGTGGTTTTTAAAGACTGGTAGCTACTTCTAGCCCATTGATTCCGATCTTATTATTTTTTAATACCGAAGTAAGTATTTCATCAAAGTATTGCACAAAAACCTTAATGGTATCACTGTCATACAATACTTCACTATAAATAAATTGTAGTACTATCGTATTCTCAATTTCCACAGCTTCAATCTTAAATTCGTATTGCGTAGTCGTATTGTCATTTCCATGTACCGGTTCAAAAATTAATCCTTCCATAGCATTTTCTTCGCTAAAAAAATTGGAAAAAGCAAAATGAACATCGATAAATGAAGTTGAATTTTCACTGTTGTTGGCAAGGGCCAGCATATCATCGATTTGGAAATTCTGATGCTCAAACCCTTTTAATACTTTTTGTTTTACCTGAAGAAGAAAATCCGTAAAACTTTGTTTTGGTCCTATACGCAATCTCAAGGGCAGAACATTGATAAATGTACCCACAATATGCTGTAAGTTAGGATGTGTCCTACCCATGACATCCGTTCCGATAATAATGTCCGATTTTCCAGTTATCTTGGAAATCATCAAAGCGTATATCGCTGTGAAGAACATAAACTCTGAAACTTGAAATTCCCGAATATAGTTCTTGAATTGCAGGAAACGCTCGTCATGTATCTTTAAGAGTTCTATGTTTGCTTTTGAAAAATCCAATCCATTCTTTTCTTGTAACCTTGGAAGTTCCATGGGTAGAATTTCCTCTGCCAACTCTGCCTTCCAATACTCTTTGGCTTCACTTAAATGTTCTTTTTTATCTCTTTGCCAAGATGCAAAATCTACATAGCGTAAAGAAAGCTGCTCTATATCTTTCCCTTGATAGATACGATTAAAATCATTCATAAGAATATTTAAAGAGATTCCGTCACAAACAATATGATGAACATCTACCAAAAACAACCAAGTTCCTGTAATGCGGGTCAATCCAAACCGTATAAGGGAAGCCTCGGCCAAATCAAAAGGCTTGATAAAATTCTTAAGAACTCCATCGATGTTTTCTGCTAGCGCATCCTCAAAGTACCTAAAATTGGAATGGCTGAAAGGGTGGATTTTTTGAACAACTCCTAAATCATTGAAATGAAAGCTCGTTCGCAAACTTTCATGCCTTTGTACCAAAAGATCTAAGGTCAGTGCAAGCCGATCCAAATCAAGATTTCCTTCTATTTTATAAGCTCCAAAAATATTATAAGCCAAACTATGCGGATTGGCAAAGTTCTCAAAAAACATCCTTTCTTGGGCAGAGGAAACTACAAATTGCACTGCTTCGGGTACTCTGGGAATTTCTTCCAGCAACGGGCTTTCTGTTTTTAAAATATACGCCCCAAGGGCATGAATTGTGGGATGTTCAAAAACATCCTTTAAACTTATTTTTACCGAAAAAATGCGACTTATTTTGTGCAGCATATCCACTGCCTTTATAGAATGACCTCCCAAGGCAAAGAAATCATCATGGATTCCTATTTTCTTCGCGTCTATTTTTAGAACAGCTCCCCATATTTCCGCTAATTTACTTTCAATTTCATTTTCAGGAGCAATAAAATCTTTTGCATTGCCCTCTGGATCGGGCATTTGATTCTTATCTAATTTTCCATTTGAAGTTAAAGGAAAAGTCTCGAGTTTAACATAATTCATTGGAATCATGTACAACGGAAGGGATTGTTTCAAAAATGCAATGAGCTCCTCAGATGCTATAATCTTATCTGCTTTGTAATATCCTACTAGGTATGGCTCATCATTTCGCATTTTAACAATAACCTCTCCCTGTTCAATACCAGGACAAGTCCTTAAACGGTGAGCGATTTCCCCAAGTTCTATTCGATATCCCCTTATTTTCACTTGATCATCCATTCTACCCAAATACATAAGCCCTTTGTCGGAAGTCCATTGGACCATATCTCCCGTTTTATAGAGTTTATTGTTGTCTTGATCATCAAAAATATTATCCACAAATTTCTCTTCTGTCAATTCAAGACGATTCAAATATCCGCGTGAAACTTGGATACCACCGATCCACAACTCTCCAGGAACCCCTTCTAGCTGCAAATTATTCCATTTATCCACTACATATAGCGGTGTATTGGGCACAGGATAACCTATAGGCACCATCTTGTTCACATCAATTTTAGAGAGGTCTATTGCAGTAACATCTATTGCAGCTTCGGTTGGTCCATAGAAATTATGTAAACATACCTTATCCATGTTGGACTTAAATACATTCACCAAATTCAGTGGCAAGGCTTCACCGCTGCAGATGACATGCGCCAACTCAAAAGTATTCTCGTTTTTCTTGGTTTTTTCCAAGAACAATTGCAGCATAGAGGGAACAAAATGAATAAGATTTATTTTGTATTCCTCAATTAACTTCCACAAATATTCAGGGTCTTTATGGCCTTCTGGTTTGGCGATAACCAATTTTGAACCGGATATTAAAGGAAGGAAAAATTCCCAAACGGAGACATCAAAACAAAACGTGGTTTTTTGGAGTGTGGTGAGCTTCCGATCTGTTCCTAAATACTTCCGCATCCAGAGTAATCGGTTATAAATACTACGATGCTCATTCATTACCCCTTTGGGCGTCCCTGTGGTACCCGAAGTATAAATTACATAGGCCAAGTTCCTATAGAGATCTTCTCTAGTTGGATTATGTTTCTGATACTCTTCATAGGTTGTGACATCATCCAACAAGATGGTTTTTATTGTTGAAAGTGCTCCCAACGTCTTTTTTGAAGATGTTGTCATTAAGATAAAATTAGCTTCTACATCGTTGAGGATATAGTCAATTCTAGCTGTAGGATAATCCAAATCTATAGGGACGTATGCGCCACCTGCTTTTAAAATTCCTAAAAGTCCAATGACCATTTCTAAAGAACGTTCAACGCATATCGGCACCATACTATCTGGCCCTACCCCCTCATTTTTAAGGCGATGAGCTAATTGATTGGCTCTTATGTTCAATTCACCATAGGTCATTCTAGCGCCTTCAAATAGGAGCGCTACCTGTTCTGGGTTATCCTGTACCTGTTTTTCGAATAAATCCAATAGTGTTCCAGTCCCATAATCTTCGCTGGCAACCGTATATCCTTTTTTTAACCGATTGAATTCCTCTTTTTCCAATACGCTGATTTCATGTATCTTCTTGTTCGGGGATAGCAGTATTTCATCGACCACTCTTATGAGCTGATCTACGACTTTCTCTATTATTTTAGTGTCGTAACGTTCCGTATTGTACGAAGCTTTTATGGTGATATCATCATTATGAGGTACAATGATCAGGGTTAGATCATAGCCTGTTTGTTCAAAAAACTCAGCTCCAAGAAATGACAATCCCCCTTCTTTGGTTTTTTCTCCCTTATCTATTTGTTCTGCAATAGGAAAATTCTCAAATACCATAATATGATCAAGCAATGCTCCTTTCAATTCACTTAATGATTGAATGTCAGACAAGGGCGTATAGTGATAATCCGTGGCAACCAATGCTTCTTTTTGACTATTAGAGAGTGCTTCCATAATAGTTTCTTTGTTGCTTTTAATGCGTACGGGAACCGTATTTATAAAAAGCCCGACCATAGTATCTACTCCGGTAATACTGGGAGGCCTTCCCGATACTACGGTCCCAAAGACAACATCATTGGTATTGTTGTATTTCTGCAATAAAATTCCCCAAGCCATCTGCAATACGGAACTTGTGGTAGTAGAATTTTCAATGCAAAACGCTTGTAAGTCCCGCGTTTTTGCTTTCCCCAAATATTTTGAAAAATCCTTATGAACATAAGGTACTTTCTTTGTGGTGATCTTGGGGATTCCTGTTGCTGTGTTAAACTCGGATAGGTATTCTTTCCAATACTGAAATGCCACTTCTTTTTCAGTATTTTCTATCCATTGAATATATTTGGAATACGGTTTAATACTGGGCAATTCCACCTCCTGTTTGTCAATATAAGAAAGGTAATACTTTTCAAATTCACTGATCAATATGCTCACGCACCAACCATCCATAATAATATGATGATGACTCCAAATAAATGTATATTCATTTATGGAAGTTCGCAAAACCAGTAATCTTATGAGCGCATCGGTCTCGAGATCAAATTTTCTTGTTTTATCGTTTTGCTGATACTGCTGTATTACCGTCTCTTTACGCTTTCCTTCAGATTCATTCCGAATATCTTTGAAAGCAAACTCTACTTTTCGCTCTGATAGTACTATTTGCAATGGGCGATCTACCTCATCTACTTGTTTGAACAAAGTACGGAGAACGGAATATCGTTTTGTAAGGGCGTTCATTGCATTTTCGACCTTATCGAGTTTTAAATCCCCTTGGACATGTAGGGTAATTTGTTCAAAATACGCCTGCGATCTCGGTTCCATGAGGTAATGAAAAAACAACCCTTCCTGCATAGGGGATAAAGGATATATATCCTCTATATCATATTCTTCCTGTAATGCTTCCAATGCGGTTATTGGAATATTTTTATAGGTCATATCTGACGGAGACAATGTTACCTGATCTGCAGCGCAACAAACATCAATGACATCTTCAAGGCATTTCTTATAATTTTTGGCCCATCTAGAAAATGTAGTATCCTTATGATGCTTCTTACTGTATACCAATTGAAGTTCCAATCTCCCATTATTGACCATACTTAAAACATCAATTTCATGGGACCGACAACCTGCAGTATCCACAGCATTTCCAGACAAGTGATTCTCCATTGTAAAGGTATCATGATCGA
This sequence comes from Spongiimicrobium salis, assembly GCF_043678055.1. Classification (NCBI taxonomy): domain Bacteria; kingdom Pseudomonadati; phylum Bacteroidota; class Flavobacteriia; order Flavobacteriales; family Flavobacteriaceae; genus Spongiimicrobium; species Spongiimicrobium salis. Next base: position 111,885 of record NZ_JBHEQA010000009.1, on the reverse strand, counting down.
TCACCTCTTCGAACTGTCCCAAATAATTGAAACAGATTTGTGGGTCGTTCCCTTGTAAGGTGTGTGCTTGGGAATCCATATAAGAGGCAATTAGATAGTCGATCCCTTTATTGGGAACCTGCCTCAATGTTTCTTTCACACTTTTCACTACAGCAGGAATATCCTCAGCTGTTTTTCTTAAAACCACAGGAAATATACTGGTAAACCAGCCTATGGTGCGATGCACATTTACAGTCTCATTAATCTCTTCTCTGCCATGTCCTTCCATATCGATCGCTATGGTTTCCATACCAAATGTTTTTGAGACGCTCATTAGCAATGCCGTTAATAACAGATCATTAATTTGCGTGTTAAATGCTAAATTGCTTTCCTTTAAAAGCTTTGTGGTATACTCAGGACTAAGCACAAAGAGTTGCTGTGATACATCTTCCAATAATGGAAGTGTTTGGTCCTGATAGTCCTTTGGGATTCGAGGCAAGGTATCCAACTTCTGATTTTCCCAAAATACCTTTGCTTCCTGATAGCTTTTACTTTTGAGATAGTTATGTAAATGCGTGGGCCATGTTATAAATGGCGCTGTCTTGGAAGGCAATTTTAATGCTTCCCTCTTCATCTCTTGTTGGTATAGCCGGTCCATATCTTCAAGGAGTATCCTCCATGAAACACCATCCACTACCAAATGATGTATAACAATAAGGAGATGGGACGCATCATTGGAATTAAACAACCCTAATCGCATCAGCGGGCCATTACCTATATCCATTGACGATTGAATCTGATTACTCAAGGAAATAATTTCCTTTTCTATAGATTCATAATTTTCTTCAAAAGAATAGGTTTTTAAGAATATATCTCCTAAATATTCCCTGTTTTCCTGAACCCATTGCCCTTTTTCTTTTCTAAAGACCATCCGCAAAGCGTCATGGTGTTCTAGTATTTTTTTAAAAATATTCCTAACGGTGTGCTCATCAATTCGTTTTTTAAATCTTAAAACAATACCATGGTTGAAATAATCTTTGTTTTCAATAGGTCCTTCAAAAAACCATTGTTGAATAGGGCTGGTTGTATTTTCGTCCACGATAATTTCTTGATCGCTCTGTGTATTTCTGCAAATTAATTTAGGCGCTAATTCTCTAATGGTCCTATATTCAAAGATATCCTTGATCAGTACATGATAACCCTCATCCTGTAACCTAGAACTTATTTGAAGCGAACGGATCGAGTCTCCCCCTAAAGAAAAGAAATCGTCAACAATTCCTATTTTATCGATACCCAACACGCTTGACCATACCTCAACAAGGATTTTTTCTTCTTTGGTAGTGGGTGCGATATAGGTAGACGTTAACTCCAAATTATAAGGAGGTAGAGCAGGCTTATTAACTTTTCCATTAAATGTCAAAGGCATTTCCTCCAATACCATATAAAATTTGGGAACCATATACTCTGGCAGAAATTTGCCAAGAAAACTTCTCAGGCCTTCCGTTTCCAAAACTGTATTTGATGTAACATAAGCAACAAGATGTTTTTTATCCTGAATTTCTTGGGTAATTACTGCGGTTTCAGTAATCTGATCGTGCTGCATCAAAGCTGCCTCTATTTCTCCAAGTTCTATTCTATAGCCATTAATTTTGACTTGGTCGTCTACACGTCCTATATAGCGAAGCGTATCATCGGGAAGTAAAAGGACCTTATCCCCTGTTCTATATATAAATTGGCCTTTGACATAAGGATCTTCAATAAATCTTTCCCGGGTCAATTCGGCATTATTCACATAATGCTTGGCCAATCCAAATCCTCCAATGTACAGTTCTCCCTGTACATTTCTCGGGCAAACATTCTGACTTTCATCCAAAATGTATAATCTCGTATTGTAAATTGGCTTTCCTATGGCTACAGAGGGGAAATTCTGCTTTTTGTCAAACTTATGGGCAACACAACCTACTGTAGTCTCCGTAGGCCCATATTCATTATAGATCACACAAGTTTCTTTGAACTTATCCATTACTTTTGCTGCCAAAGCCGTTTCCAATTGCTCTCCACCAACAATGAATTTTCTCTTTACTTCGCTTTCTATATTTTTGTTTTCCACGACCATTTTTAAATGGGATGGGGTCAACTTAACCACATTCACTTTGTCTTCATTCAGCACATTTTCTAGAAGTGTACTGCTCTCATATTGCTCAAAAACAAAAATTCCGCCTCCAGAGAATAATGGAGAAAAGATAGATGTTAAGGTCAAATCAAAAGATAAGGAGGTATGTAATCCAAAAACACTGTTTTGGTCGAAACCATAAAAGTCTTCCCCCCAGCTAACGTAATTCAAAAGTGCTTTATGTGATATTTCAACTCCCTTTGGTTTTCCTGTACTACCCGAAGTATAGATCACATAGGCAGATTGATTATTTTCCGTAACCGTTCCCGGGAACACCTCTTTATATTCTTCAGAATCAAATTCAATATCAATTGCCATAATGTCCCCGTCAAAATAATCGGTTTCAAATAGATAATTGGATGCGGTAACCAACAGCTTCAATTCGGCATTTTCAGCGATATATGCCTTCCTATGATGTGGATAATCCGGGTCTACAGGAACAAATGTGGCCCCCACTTTTAGTATGCCCAGTATGGTAATGATCATGTATTCGCTCCGATCTAGCTGAACTCCCACATAGTCTCCTACTTCAATATTGTACTCTTCTTTTAATTTATGGGCCAGTGCATCGGAAGTTCTATTCAACTTCTCAAAAGTCATTTCTTCACTTCCGTAATAAATAGCTGTCCGATCAGGGCTTTCCTTCGTTTGCTTCTCAAAGTAATCCAGTATTGAAGATGTTTCCAAAGGATTCCCCTTACCTTTTAAAGCTGAAATTATTTGTTCCTCCTCCTTATCTGTCAGTATTTTAAGGTCTCTTAATTTTATTTCCGGTTTTTTCAATACCACTGCAATAGCATGTTTCATACATGCCGCAAATTTTTCAACGGTATTTTTTTTGAAGAGATCTGTGGCATATTCAAAATGAAACTGGATGCTCCCATGTAACTCCTTTGCGGTCAATGAAAGATCAAATTTTGCAATCTTTTGATCGTAATGATACGTGAACATGCTCAATCCAGGAATTTCAAAAGCTTCTTCTTCTAAATTTTGATAGTCAAATATGATATCAAATAAGGGATTTCTACTCAAATGCCGTTCAAGTTTCAACTCTTCTATCAACTCTTCGTATTTGTATTCTTGATGATCCAGACACTGCAACATTCTCTCTTTGCATTCTCTCAGAAAGTCTTTGAACGATAGATTTTGCTTGGGAAAGTTCCGCAAGGGAATTATATTGGAAAACATTCCCAGGGTATTTTCAACTCCCTCATAATGTCTACCAATAACTGAAGTGCCTACAACAATATCATCCCTATTCGATAATTTGCCCAACACCACATTGAAGATAGTCAACAAGATTGTGAACATCGTTGTTTTTTCTTCTATCGCAATAGTTTTTAGTGCTTTTGTTTGGGTCATGGAAAGATTTACACTTACCGTATCCCCTTGACCGCTTTTAGCGTTGGGCCTTGAATAATCCATTGGAAGATCTATAACACTAAGTTCTTGAGCAAATTCATTCTTCCAAAATTGTTTTTGTGAAGCACTCCTTTTCTTAAAGGCCTTACTTTGCTCCCAAACCGCATAATCCTTATACTGGATTTCCAAAGTTTCAAGTTCTTCTCCTTTATAAAACGCCACAAAATCCCTCATAAAAATACCGAAAGAAAAACCATCCATAGCGATATGGTGAACATCAAAGACAAGGATATATCTAGAGGAGGTTATCGCTATTAGAGTTACCCTCATCAATGGTGGTTCTTCTAAATTAAAAGGCTTTATACATTGTGCGATGATTTCTGGCAAATTATCCTCTGTATTTTTGAGAAGTGCTATTTCTAAATCTATATCATTCACTATTTGCTGTATAGGTTCTCCCTCGATCAAGGTAAACCGTGTACGTAGAATTTCATGTCTTTGAAATACTTTGTTAATAGCCCATTTGAATTTATCAATATCTAAATTTCCCTGTATTTCCAGCGTATGGGGCATATTATATGCCAAAGATTCTTTTTGGTACGATTGCAGAAAATACATGCGTTTCTGTACTGAAGAAAGCGGATATGCCGATTTTTTTTCGGCTTTGCCGATTACCGGAATAGCTTTTGAAGCTGCCACTGCATTGAAAAAAGCTGTGATTTCGGGTTTCCGTCTTTTAATTTCATTGATCAGCTCTTGCTCCAATGGGGCTTTCGAAGTTACTTTTAACTCCCCATTTTTATTGGTTATCAGAACATTATGTTTTTTTCTCAGCTGCGTTATGTAGTCCTCAATTTTCATAGTGTTGTTTCAAATAATTCTTTGTCTTCCAAGCCATTATGGATATTGGAAATGGTTATGATATAATCAGAAATACTTGTGATGTCCTGCTTGTCAAAAAGTTCTTTAAGTGGAATACTGACCTGGAAGGTTTCATTTATTTTATTGTGTAGGGTGACGGTATGTAATGAATGTCCTCCCAAATCAAAAAAATTGTGAAGAATCCCTATTTTATCCTCTTCTATATTCAAAACCTCTGCCCATATCCGAGTCATTTCCCTTTCAGTATCATTTGAAGGTGCTACATATTCCTTTTTTTCGAGAAAGTTGATTTCGGGAAATGCTTTTCTATCTAGCTTTCCATTAGGTGTCAAAGGAAATTCCTCCATAAATTTATAGTGCAGTGGAATCATATAATCCGGTAATTTTAACCTCAACTGCTCCTTTAAGCCATTCTCATCTACCGCTTCATCAGTGGTATAATATGCGGCTAAAAATTTCTCCTCTTCCTTTTCCCTTAAAAGGACGGCCGCATCTTTTATTTTTTCTAAGGATTTAACTGCATTTTCTATTTCTCCCAATTCAATACGATGTCCCCTCAGTTTTACTTGATTATCTATTCTTCCTACATAATGGATACTACCATCTGGGAGCCATTTTGCCCTATCTCCGGTTTTGTATATGAGCTCATCTGAAGCGTAAGGGTCTGGTATAAATTTTTTATTCGTCAACACTTCATCCTTCCAATACCCTTTTGCCACTCCAAATCCTCCAATACATAGTTCTCCTTCTGAGTTTACAGGGAGTAGTTGATTTGACGGTCCAAGTATTCTTATGGTAGTATTTGCTATCGGTTTTCCTATATCTATCGTTTCCGCAAACGTCAAATCTTGAACCGAAGACCAAACCGTTGTTTCCGTAGGTCCATACATATTGAACACCTTCCCCTTATAAATCTCTTTTAAACGACTTAATAGTGTACCTGGAAATGCCTCTCCTCCAACCATAACCACCTTGAGCGTTGCGAATAGGGTATCCAAGGAAGTCCCTGTAAGCAATGATTTTAGATGGGAAGGCGTAATCTGTAACATTTCTACTTGATGGATTTTGATGCTTTGTGCAAGCTTGTCCGTATCCAGTTTTTCATGTGGACTTGCCAAAACAACCTTCAATCCATGTAAAAGAGGAACAATGGTCTCTAAAACAAAAATGTCAAAAGACATTGTGGTCAGAGAAAGTATACTTTCATGATCGTCAAAGGGTATTTCAGCGGTAATCCCGTGATAAAAATTCATCACATTGGCATGTGAAATCATAACGCCTTTTGGTTTTCCTGTAGAACCTGAAGTATAGATTACATAGGCCAAATCTTCAGGGGTTATGCCATACGCTAAATTCTCTGTAGGCATTTTCTTTTGCGAAGCTCCACCTACATATACAGGCTCGATTCCTTTTAATGGGGATTTTGGCAATCGTTTCTCTGTAGCTTTATCACAAACAATATATTTTAATCCCGTATTCTCTATAATATGTGCTATTCTAGGTGCCGGATAATCAGGATCTATAGGTACATACGCGCAACCTACTTTTAAAATTGCCAGGATTCCAATAATCATTTCTTCCGATCGGCCTATTGAAATACCAATAATTTCTTCGTTATCAACACCTTGGCCAACCATGGTATGGGCAAGTTGGTTACTACGCTCGTTGAGTTCTTCGTAAGACCATGTTTTCTCTCCAAATGTCAGTGCAGTTGCCTTTGTATGCGTTCTGCATTTTTCTTCAAAAAGTGATACTATCGTTTGGTTGTTGGGAAAATCAAGCTGGGTCGCATTAAAATCGTACAAAATCTCCTGTTCTTCGGCTGCGGACATCAGTTTTATATCTCCTACAGGAATACGGTGATCCGTGAGTACTGCGTTGATAATATTTTTAAAGTATCCGATAAATCGGTCTATTGATTCTTTTTTAAACAATTCTGTAGCGTATTCAAAAGAGAAAGTGATCCCTTCTTTTGTTTCCCTCGCATTCAGGGTCAGATCAAACAACGCCATGTCTACGGGTGTCTGAAAAGCAGAAACCTTTAATTCTGGAATAGCCACTGAAATGTCTTCTATATTTTGAAAAGAAAAGAAAACATCAAACAAAGGATTATGATTACTGGATCTTTCCAATTTCAATTGGTCAATTAAGTCTTCATATTGATATTCCTGATGTTCCAAGCATTGGATTGTTTTTCTTTTCAAGTCTTTGAGCCATTCTATATATCGCAACTCTTCATTCAATTGACTTCGAATACAAATGGTGTTGACAAAAACGCCAATAATATTTTCCAAACGCTTGTCAACACGTCCGCTCACTGGAGTTCCCACAACAATATCCGATTCACTGGACAGTTTTGTCAATAAAATTTTAAATAATGAGAGTAGCACCGTGAAAAGAGTTGCTTCACCCAATCTTGCCAATTGTTTTAATTGTTGCCGTTGTTGTTCTCCAATAGAAAATTGAATCGTATTACCGCGATAATTTTTAATAGGTGGCCTGGCATAATCTGTTGGCAATTTCAATAGGGATGGAATAGTTCTAAACTCATTCAACCAAAATTGCTCATGCTTTTTAAATCTGACTTTTTTATTCCTTTGCTGCCATTCCGCATAATCTTTATATTGAAATTCCAATGTTGGCAGTCGTTCCCCAGAATACATACGAATGATTTCCTCGAGCATCTGCCGTTGTGATATTCCATCTGTAATAATATGGTGCATATCTAGCATTAAATAATGCTCTTGGGAATTCACTTTGAGTAGTCCAACTCGTAGAAGTGGGGGTTTATCCAACTGAAAAGGTTGCACAAAATTCTTTAAGACCTCCTTAACCCCATTTGATGGAACATCATCATAATATGCTATTTCTAGCTTGGAATTTTTCTGAATCAGCTGAATGGCCTCAGATTCTATAAGATCAAAGCCAGTTCTTAAGCCTTCGTGCCGATCCACTACATAATGAATAGCTGCATAAAGTCTATCCCGATCCAAATCTCCTTCTATTTTGACCGTTGTGGATATATTGTAGGCAATCGAATCTCGATCAAATTGGTATAAGAAATACAACCTCTTCTGTGCAGAACTCAAAACATACCAATCTTTTTCCAGAGTCTTAAAAGTATCTTCCTCGAAATTTATGACTGCCTTGTTTTCAGTCGTTTTTATCCATTCCGCCAATTGTTTGGCATTGGGTCTTTCAAAAAAGTCACTTATGGATATGGACGTGTGCAAAGCTTCATTAATTCTCCCGATCAACGTCAACATTTTTAGAGAATCTCCTCCCAGTTCAAAAAAATCATCTTCCAATGCAATAGTATTTTTACCAAAAAACTGACGCCATATTTTTAGTAGTTTGCCTTCTGTCCCATCTATAATCCCTTCCATTGGCAACACCACATCTTGTTGTTGGTCTTTTCTGCTTTCTAACCATTCTGCATTCATTTTTTCTCCCAATGCGGCAAGTCCGCTTCCCGAGTTAACACTTGAGATTGCATGAAATGCGTCTACATTGACAGGAAATTCTTGTTTATCAAAGGCATAGGTTGGCATTGACACTTTTGTTCTAGTACTATTCTCATAGAATTCTTCCCATCTTATGGGTATTCCTTGACTCCAAAGTTTTCCAATAGCATTGAGAAGATACTTTTGATCATCTTGTTGTTCTTTAGGATGTCTTAACGTATTGACTACCCCATGTGCTGCATGATAGGAACTGTGCGAGGCTACCAAGGAGCTTAATGTTTTTCCTGGTCCGATCTCTATAAAAAGCGTATTATTTTTGCCTAGTATCGTTTCAATTCCCTGGGCAAATCTTACCGTATTCCTCAGGTGACGAGACCAATATTGAACGCTCGTAAACGCCTCGTTATTTTGAATATCACCTTGTAAATTAGATACTATAGGTATTTTTGGAGCATTCAAGGATATGCCTTGAAACGTATTCTCAAATTCATCTAAAATCCCATCCATCAAGTGGGAATGAAAGGCATGGGAAGTTTTGAGTATGCTATATTTATATCCTTCCTTTTCCAATTCTTCTTTAAAGGTTTCAAAATCCTTTTCGGTCCCTGAAACAACACAAGATTCCGTGCTATTGATCGCAGCAATGGAAATTTTTGGATAAGCAGATAGCAATACTTTCAGTCTTTCCTCGGAAATTGAGATTCCAAGCATATCCCCTTCCGGAGCTTTCTGCATTAGGGCCCCTCGTTGGAGCACTAATTTTATGGCATTTTCAAGAGAAAAAACTTCAGCAATACATGCAGCTACATATTCCCCGATACTATGTCCGATCATTACATCTGGAACTACTCCCCAGTGCATGAGCATTTTTGCCAAGGCATATTCTACACTGAATAATATGGGTTGGGCATACTCCGTTCTATTTATTTTAGAAGCCGACTCCGAATTTTTCGAAAACAGAATAGTCTTCATATCCAAACCTGTGAAGGTTTCAATATGCTTGAAACAGCTATTCAATTCATTTCTAAAAAAAGTTTCCTTCTCGTATAAATCACCACACATATTTACATACTGCGACCCCTGTCCCGAAAACATAAACACAAGTTGTTTCGTGCCCTGCAATGGCAGAATTTTTGGAACATTGCCCAATTTCTCCAGTACCGATATGGCTTTATCATTATCAGACACCACCATCATTTTCCTATAGGAAAAATGCCGTCTTCCCTTGCTCAAAGTGTAACAGATATCACCCCAGTCATTAGGATCGGTAGTTTCAATTTGTTCTTTTAATTTTTGTACATATCCATTTAAAGCCTTTTCAGATTTGGCAGAGAGTAGTAATATATGATGCTCTCTACCTTTTGAAATTGTTTTTTTAGGGGCTTCTTCAAGGACCAAGTGCACATTTGTACCCCCTATACCAAAGGAGCTTACTCCTGCCCTAAGCGGATATTCCTTATTTTTAAATTCTCTTAAGTGCGTATTGACATAAAAAGGACTTTTATCAAAATTTATTTCTGGATTGGCCTCCTCAAAATTAAGGCTAGGAGGTATTTGTTTATGCTTAAGAGCAAGAACGGCCTTGATAAAACCGGCAGCACCCGCAGCAGCATCCAGATGGCCAATATTTGTCTTTACCGAACCAATGGCGCAATACGGCGCATCACTTTTTCCAAAAGCAAGATTTAGTGCTTCCAATTCTATTGGATCTCCCAACTTTGTTCCTGTACCGTGTGTTTCTACGTAACCGATACTCTTGGCATCTATTTTTGCCCATTTATGGGCCATTAAGATGGCCTCACATTCTCCTTGAACCGAAGGTGCCGAAAACCCAATTTTATTTTTACCATCGTTATTTGCTCCCCAACCTCTAAGTGTAGCCCATATATTATCGCCATCTTTAATAGCATCTTTCAAAGGTTTTAATACTACCGCCGCAGCCCCTTCACCTCCTATTGTTCCTGTTGCATCTTTATCAAAAGCTCTGCAATGTCCATCTTTGGAATATATCATTCCTTCAGAAAAAAGGTATCCTTTGTTGGATCTATAATTTAGGGATACTCCTCCCGCAACGGCAATTTTACAATCTCCGAACAAAAGGCTTTTACAGGCTTGTTGAATAGCCATTAGGGATGTTGAGCAAGCCGAATCTACAAAAACGGAAGGGCCTCTTAAGTTGAGCAGATTGGAAATTCTAGTAGGCATAAACCGGATATTATTAAGACTAGAAGCCGTGAAACCGTCCACCAGTTTAGCGCCATTCATCAATTCCGAATAGATCACCCAGTTGGTATTTGCAGTACCTCCCGCAAACAATCCTATTTTTCTTGTCTCGTCCTCGGTTACACAAGCTGCATCTTCAAGAGCTTCCCAGACCACTTCGTGAAATATCCGCATTTGAGGGTCCATTATTGCTGCCTCAGCAGGAAGGTAACTGAAGAATTCCGAATCAAAAAGTCCTTTATCTTTCAGAAATGCACTGGCTTTGATATAGTTATCACTTTGTAATATATCTGGTGACTCTCCGTTTTCCTTTAATTCCTCTTCCGTGAAAAAATGCACTGATTCCACTCCATTTTTAAGATTCTCCCAAAACTGATGCACATTCGCTGCTCCCGGAAAACGTCCCGCAATACCAATAACGGCGATTTCTAATCCTGTAGATTCCCCTTTTTTCATTCAAAAATATTTTTCATTATGTCCAAGTTCTCTTCTACCTCTCTTTGAGAATCTTCGATCGAATTGATTAAACCTTCCATGTTTTCATCTCCATTCGCTATAAAATTGGCCATGGTCCCTATGGTAGGATATCTAAAAGCATTGGCCACGGAAACAGCATGCCCTAAGGCTTTCTTAATCTCTTTGGTCAATTTCACAATGCTTATGGAATGCCCTCCCAGCTCAAAAAAACTTCTTCGTATGCTTATGCTATTTTCATCTATTTCCAGAAGTTTTGCCCAGATTTTAACCAATTCTACTTCCATGGGAGTTGAAGGAGCTAAAAAGTCTCCTTCTATCTTATGTACTGGTTCAGGTAAAGATTTTCTAGCGATCTTTCCATTTGGCATCATTGGGAAGTTCGCTAATTGCACAAGGTATCTAGGAATCATATATTCTGGTAACTGTCTTCGCAATTGCTTCTTTAAGTCTTCAGTGTCCAGAGAGGTCGATGATGTAAAATATCCTATCAAATATTTATTTTCGCCAGATTCTTTGGGTAATACCAGGGCTTCAATTATAGTTTTTTGGAACAATAGCTGGGCTTCTATTTCCCCGAGTTCTACACGGTGTCCCCTGATTTTGATCTGCGTATCTTTTCTTCCTAGAAACTGAATGTTTCCATCGGGCAACCATCTTGCCATGTCTCCTGTTTTGTAGATGGTCCTACCGGGGACAATAGGGTCATCCTTAAATTTTAATGCCGATAATTCAGGATTATTCAAGTACGCTTTGGCCACTCCTTTTCCGGCAATACACAACTCTCCCACAACACCGATCGGAGTAAGATGTTCTGTATTATCCAGGATATAAATGTTTTTATTTTTTATAGGTTTTCCTATGATCGATGCATATTGCAGTTCCTGCACTTTATGATATGTGGCACAAATTGTGGTTTCCGAAGGGCCATAAGTATTGTATACTTCTGCCGTTTTTATCAAGTGGTCAATATGCTTAGGCAATAAGACATCCCCTCCACTGATTATCAATCTAAGACTAGGGATATCCTTGGATACCGCATTCAATTCTTTTAATATTAATGGCGTTGTACTAATAATGGTGGCTTTATGAAGCCGTATATTCTCTGTTATTTTTTCTAAATCGAAATGATTTCCTGAGATGACCACCAAGTGTCCTCCTGTGATCAATATGGGGAAGATTTCTTCTATTGAGGTGTCAAAAGTCAATTTAGCTTGTTGAACAATGGTATCCTTTGAAAGTAATGAAAAGTGCTTTTTAAAGGTCAAACAATAATCCACTAAGGCTTCATGACATTGCACTATACCTTTGGGTCTTCCCGTACTGCCGGAAGTGTAAATTATATAGGCATCATCTTCCAAGCACACCGAAAATTCTCCAATGTCATTTTCAGAAGGTGTGGTCCCTATACTTGATATATCTACAATGGTTCTGGATTCCGTATTCGTTTTAAATGGATTGACTCCCTGTGTAATAACAAAATTGGCATTGGCGTCTTCCAAAATACCATGAATGCGCTCCTCACTGTAATCAATATCCAGTGGAACATATATGGCTCCTATTTTCAAGATACTGAACATAGCCACAACACTTTCCAATGAGCGATCCATGTACAATCCTACTACACTCTTCTTTGAGATTTTAACTTCTTGGTGCAGATAGCTTGCCGTTTGTAAAACACGGTCATAGAGTTCTTTATAGGTAAAAGAAATAGTGTCGCAAGTAATGGCAACAGCATCAGGAGTATGCTTTGCCTGTCGCTCAAATAGTTCTATAATGGTACCTTCTTCGGGATGGGCATTGATCGGACTATTGAAATTTTCCAATATTTTTTTCCGACTACCATGATCTACAATGTCAATTTCTCCCAAACTCAATTCAGGATTTTCCAGAAATTGCGCTATGATTTTTAAGAAATGAACCTTTAGATTTACAATAATATCTTCATCATAGATTTTTTGTCCATATTCAAAAATAAACTTCATATCCTCACCGGGAAGTATTGTAAGTACCAAGTCATAATTGGTCTTTTCAACGACCTTAACAGTTTCTACAGCAAGACCTGTAGCCTCCATCAATTGATTGTTCAATGCTTCGTTGATCGGGTAATTTTCAAAAACTAAAATGTGGTCAAAAAGTAATGTCCCCAAACTACTTTTCGCTTGTATTTCTGCCAACTGAACATATTGATGTTCCATAGCATCCAAAGAAGCGGCATGTACTTTATGCAGTACCTCCTTAAAGGAATCATTATTTTCAAATGTGACACGCACGGGAACCGTATTAATAAATAACCCCACCATATGTTCAACGCCATCAAGTGTACCCGGCCTACCCGATACCACAGAACCATATACTGCATCTGTAGCATTATTGTACTTCGCCAAAAGCACGCCCCAAATTGTTTGAACAAAAGTATTTTCCGTTAGACCAAATCCGGCACAAAGTGTTTTAAGCTTATTGGAATGCTCTATCCCTAGCGAAAAACTCATATTATTTCTTTGGGATTTCGCATGGAGCTCCAGTGATTTTTTGGGAAATTCGCATGCCAATTCATAGTCTTTTAAATGGTTTTCCCAAAACAATAAACTTTCTTGTTTATCAATGTTTTGTAGCCATTGTAGGTAATGGGCATATGGTCTCACAACCGGCAAATTGGTTTTTAACTTGCCCATTAAATTTCCGTAAATGGTAAAAAATTCATTGATAAGAATGCTCATGGACCATCCATCCATCAGTATGTGGTGATAGCTCCAAAGAATTTCATACTCCTTTTCACCAACTTGAAAAAGATATATTCTAAGAAGTTTATCCTTATCTAATTGAAATTTGCGAGATCTGTCCTTCGCCTTATGTACCTTTAAACGATCTTCGACGGAAGAAGCCTGTGACTCCTCCCTCAAATCAAGGTATGTAAACGCTACTTCTCTTTCTTTAAGGACCACCTGTATGGCATCTGAAGTCATTTCCGAAAGAAATAATGTTCTCAAAACGGCATGCCGTTTTGACATTAAACCAAAGCTTTTCTTAAACATCTCAATATCCAGCTCTCCTTTGATCCTACAGCTCAATTGTTCAAAATATACATCGGAATCGGGCTTAAACATAGTATGGAACAATAACCCCTCTTGTAAAGGGGAAAGAAGACAGATATCCTCTATTTCCATTTTGGATTGAAGTTTTTTCAAAATGGGTAACGGCAATGCTGTATATGAAAGATCGGTTGGAGTTAACTCCATGGCTGAGAAAGACGTGCCAAAATCCAAAATTTCACGTATGCATTTTTTGTAACCCTCCATTAACCTTTGAATATGGGCCTCCTGGTACTGTAGACTTCCAAAGGTTAGTTTTACCTCTAAGTGATTTTCCTTAATTATTCCGGATAATTCAAGTTCATGACTCCGAATCTCAGAACTTCCAATATCCTTTGCCTTATATTCTTTTACAAGTTGTAAGGAGCTAGTCTTGTCGCCCGTATCAAATTGTCCCAGATAATTAAAGAGCACCTGAGGTGTGGGGACATATTTATTTTTGTTTTTTTGACGGTACATTAAGTACTCAAAACCATTATTCGGAATTCTCCTTAAGGCTTCCTTTACAGCAATAAGAATATCTGAAATATGTTCTCCCGTTTCGTGCAGGTATAATGGATACATAACTGTGAACCATCCTAAAGTTCTACTAATATTGGGACTTTCAAAGAAATGTTCTCTCCCATGCCCTTCAATATCAATATGAAATGCATCTATACCATACTCTTTTCTCAAAGTCATATAGAATGCGGCGATAAGAATCTCGTTGATCCGTGTAGAATATTTTAAATTTACAGTGGTCAGTAGTTTTTTTGTTTCTACCTCGTCAAAATCTATCGAAACCGATTCTGCATATCCATGAACATTCATTCCATCAGGATAATCCTTGGGTATACGTGCTGTTCCTGCCACTGGAGCTTCTTCCCAATAAGTCATAATGGAATCAATACTTTGATGGGAAGTATACTTTTCAAGTTTTTCCATCCACCTTTGGAATGAAGCCGTTTTAGGAGGCAGTGTCAAAGAATCATTTTCCAGGATTTGTTGGGACAAGCGCTGAAAATCTTCAAACAAAATTCTCCAAGAAACGCCATCGATAATTAAATGATTTATAATAATAAGCAAGAAATTTCCCGTAACCTCATGAGTAAAGAGGGCCACTTTCATCAAAACATCCTCAGCAATACTTATTTCTTTTTGTAGTTTTTCCGCTCGTTCATTTATTTCTTTAATGTAATTCTTTTGGTCCTTTAAAGGATAATCTATTATTGATATCGTAGAAGATTTTGTGGCATATTCTTGAATAGTACTATCATTTTCGTTGCGAAACCTCAAGCGTAACGTATCATGATGTTCCAGTATTTTTTCAAAAATCTCGGTAAGTTCTTTTTGGTTTAGGCCCTTTTGTATTTTAAAAAGAACAGATTGATTGAAATGGGATGGGTTCTGTAAATTACGCTGAAAGAACCACTTTTGAATTGGACTTAAAGGAACAGTGCCCGAAGCCCTTGTTTGATCTTCAAGAACTTCTTTACGACAAATTCGGGGTGCCAAAGCTTCAATAGTCTGATTTTTAAGAATATCTTTCACGGAAACTTCATATCCTAGATTTCCCAGTTTTGAACTGATCTGTATAGATTTTATGGAATCTCCCCCCAAGGCGAAAAAATTATCCTGTATTCCCACCTTCGTACAACCAATAACTTCGCACCAGATATCGGCAAGAATCTTTTCTTCTTGGGACCTAGGGGCCACATATTTATCTGAACTGTGCAGTACTATCTTTCCAAGTGTCTTCCAATCTACCTTCCCGTTTGAGGTTACAGGAATTTTGGATACTTGTACATAGTGGCTTGGAATCATGTATTTGGGTAGTTGTTCACGTAGATATGATTTTAAAACTTCATTGTTTACCTCTTCTTTATCTGATACATAATATGCTACCAAGTGTTTGTGTCCATGCTCTTCCCGTACGCCAACAGCAACCTGGTCAATTTCCTCACTATTGGCCAATACATTTTCTATTTCCCCTAATTCAATTCTAAAACCTCGTATTTTAACTTGGGTATCTTTTCTCCCTATAAAAATGAAATTCCCATCGGGCAACATTTTTACCAAATCACCCGTTCTATAGAGTTTGGTATTCCCCTTATCAAATGGATTCTCAATAAACTTTTCCCCACTTAGTTTAGGCCTGTTCAGATAGCCTTGGGCTACTTGTATTCCTCCAAGACATAACTCTCCTATAATGCCGTAGGGCACAATCTCTAACATCTCATCCAAGACATACGCCTGTACACCTTTCATTACTTTGCCAATAGTCACCCGATCATCGGTTAAAATCGGTGATGTAGAAATCGTTGCGCAAACCGTGTTTTCTGTTGGACCATAGGCATTAATTACAGTAATCCCTTTGGCCTGTAGCTCTTTTGTCACATTGAGGTTCATTGCTTCACCGGCTGAGATCAGGATACGAACCGATTCCAAATCATCTTTCATTACTACCTGATAGGATGGAGGCAACGTAAGGACCGTTATTTTTTCTTTTAGAATACGTTCTTTGAAATCTTCCTTAGATCTAATTACCGCGTCAGTGGTCATTATCAATCTCCCACCCGAAACTAATGTTGTAAATACTTCAGCTCCAAAAGCATCAAAACCAATAGAGGCAAATTGTAGTACAGTATCCGTTGATTTAAGTCCGAAAATATCTATTTGATTCCTTACCAAGCTGGTTAGGCCTATATGTTTACACATTACACCTTTAGGTCTTCCCGTAGTTCCTGAAGTATATAAAACATAGGCCAGGGCATCAGAAGCTATATTTTTTTCAAAAGCAACGTATGGTTCTTTTTGAAGCGCATCAATACACAAGATCATATGATCTCCCTTATTCAGGATATTGGGCTCTAATGAAGAATGACTCAACAATAATTTTGTCCCTGTATCTTTTGCAATAAAGTCTATCCTTTCTTGTGGATAGGTAATATCTATAGGGACGTAGGCAGCGCCAGATTTTAGTATTCCCAAGACACCAACAATCATATCTATGGAGCGGTCCAGGTAAATTAATACCAAATCGTTATGGGCAATTCCGCGTTTCCTGAGGCAAGATGCCAAATGGTCCGATTTTTCGGATAATGCCTTATAAGTAAGGTGTTCCTTCTCAAAAGTTAATGCAACAGCCTCTGGTGATTTTTTAACTCTTTCCTCAAAAAGATCTAGGATTGTCTTAGTGGTATCCAGAGCATCAAAATCACAATGATGCTTTGAAATCATATTTTGGATTTCCTTTTCTCCAATAACTTTGATATCCTTTACCTTCTTGTTGGGCTTAGCACTAACTTCATAAATGATATTTTGAAGAAAATCAAGGAAGCGGGATACCGTCTCTTCCTTAAACAATTGAGTAGCATAAACAAATCCCAATTTTATGCCCTCCTTTGTTTCTATGGCCCGAAGTGTAAGGTCAAAACGGGATTGAGTAGATTTTTCCCATTGTATCTGGGTAATAAGGGTCTCTTGATCAATGATATCCTCATTGGTTTTTTCATACACGAACATCACATCGAACAAGGGATTCCTACTCGAATCCCGTTCTACATTGATTTGATTGATCAATTCCTCAAAAGGATAATCTTGGTTTTCGAAACTGGTGAGCGTCCTTGTTTTTATGATTTGGATGAGATCTCGAAAAGATTGCTCTTTTCCTATAAAATTTCGTAGTGGCAAAGTTCCCACGAACATCCCTACCAAATGTTCCAATTCGGCATGCCCCCTACCGGAGGTAGGCACACCTATAATAAGGTCTTTCTGAGCCGTAAGTTTATGTAATAGTATGTAAAAACATCCTATTAGAAGCGTAAACATGGAAACTCCTTCTTCCGACGTCATTCGCAATAACTTCCCATAGCCTTCCTTTGGAACATCCACACTTACAACATCTCCAATAAAATCGGGTTCGGCCGATCTATTATAATCTGTGGGCAAAGCAAGTAATTCCGGATTCTTGGGTATCTCTTCCAACCAGTAGTTTTTCTGATTTTGGATTCTCTTCTGATTTTCTTCAGATTGCTGCCAATAGGCATAATCAATATACTGAATCCCCGGTGTTTCATTAGTCTCAAGTATCTCTGCTGTATACCACTGTATAAAATCCTTGAGAATTATGCCACTTGATGTCCCATCGGTAACGATATGGTGGGTATCCAGAAGCAGATAAAAGGTACGATCGTTATTTTCAACAATTCCTATTCGGAAAATCGGCGCTTTGCCCAAATCAAATACCTTCGAAAATTTTTCAAAACTTTCTTCGAGAGAACCCGATTGGAACTCTATTATATTGAGGGGCACCTCTTTTTCAACGATTTGTCTCGTTCTGCCATTCTCTTGGATGAACCTTGTCCTTAGACTGGCATGCCTAGCTATTATTTTGTCAAAGCATGACTGTACCTCTTCTTGATCATATTTCCTGAAAACCTTATATAATTTGGGTTCATTGTAGGCTTTGCTGTTTTGGTGCAATTGCTGTAAAAAATACATGCGCTGTTGCTGATATGACAATGGGTAGCTCTCCAATTCAGGAGCCATCTCAATTACATTTTCATTGCTAAGATCTTCTTTGGATATTTTTTTTAATAGCGCATTTATTGTTGGGTATTGGTACATATCACCAATAGATAATGAAATGCCAAGTTTCTTATTGATTCTGGCAATGAGGGTCATTGCCTTTAAAGAGTCTCCCCCTAAATCAAAAAAATCATCTTTTATCTGAATATCTTCTTTACCAAAGAAAGCGTTGAATAGATCTACCAGTGCAATTTGCAATTCTCCCACATTTTTTTCCTTCACCTCTGTATTTTCACGCAATGCACTGTTTATTTCAAGGTATTGTTCCTTGTGGGAGGCAATGGCCTTTTTGAGGTTTCCTTTGTAGATCGTAGCCACCGTATGGGCTGATCCCAAACATTTGTAAAATATGTCTACTCCTTCACTGGGTGTTATTCCATTTTCTATTTTGGCATTGACTTCATTAATGTCAGTAGTGTTGTAATTTTTCTTGTTTGTCTTTACCGTCATGCCCACATCCAACCAATCGCACCAATTAATGACCACAGTAGGCAGTTGCAGTTTCTTTTTGATATAATGGGCATAGTTCTCTACAAACTCATTAGCCGCATTATAGGCAACCTGGCCAAACTTAATGTGATAAAACGCATTGCCAATAGATGAAAAAAGCACCAAAAAGTCCATAACTTCTAGATTGAAGTACTTTTCAAAAAGTAACAAACCATGTACTTTTGATTTCAGGTATTTGGTAAAGTCATCTGCAGTCCTATTTTGGATTATTCCTCCATGATCTACTTCTCCAGCGGCCCAAATAAGTCCATTGATTTTACCATACTTTTCATGAATCATCGCTGCAAAGTCCTTTACGCCTTTTTTGTTCGATATATCTAGTTGGAAAAGTTCAACAAAACGACCTTTAGCTTCCATTTTTTGGATAGCTTTTATTTTTTGAACAGTTTCATTAGCGTTTTCGTGAGATTCACACCAGGTACTCCAATCCTCTCTTTTGGGAAAATCCGACCTATGGATCAATATAATGTTGGCACCACGGTTTAAGGCTATGTCTTTGGCTATACTGAAGCCCATACCTCCAAATCCACCTGTAATGATATAGATTCCGCCATCAACAATTTCCGCATCTGAAGAAAGTTCACTGTCAAAGGATGTTTGATCAAAAAAAGGCACCCACCGTTCTAGGTAGCGATACGTAACAAAGGAATCATCCGTTTGATAAAAAACCTCATTAAGGCTTTTATTCAAATAAGCATTCAGCATCTTTTCTTCTCGAAAAGGATAGGGTATATCTATTGTTTTACACCTTATATTACTGATTTCGGAAGGCATGATCCTTGCCGGGCCATGTAGGGTAGCCTTTAAAGGATCAATGGTATCTTCTTCCGAAACTTTTGCTAAGTTGTTCGTAAAAACACTTATGTTTAATTGCTGATGTACTTTGTTCTTTGCGATTGATTTTGCCAAGAAGGATAATCCTAGATATCCTTCTTGCAATTTAGAATCTATGTTGTCAAAGTGAATATTTTCAAAATGTTCATCCAATGTCTTGGAATACACAATATGATCAATTTGAATTTTATGATTCTGTATTGCTTTCCACAATTCCTTTGATTGCGTCTCATCCAATAAATCGACTTCGTACGTATGACGATCAACTTCCTTGAATTTTGCTCCGGGTCGCACATGTACAATTTCATGTTGTTGTTCCGCGAGCTTAGAAATTAGGCCTTGACTGAAAGATTCTTTTCCTGAAAAAATTAAAAAGCCAGATTTTTCATTTTGTACGATCAAGTTCTGACCAGGGGAAAGGGTTCGTTTCCATTCTGTACAGTGAACATAATTTTCAGGAATAGTGTTCTGTACAGATTCTGATCCTTTGTTCAGATATAAAGTACCCTTTAAAAGGGAATCTAGATTAAAATTGGTAGTGTATTGAATTTTATCAAAGCTATAAGTAGGCAAGGTCACTATTGCCCTTTGTTCGTTAAAATAGTACTGTTCCCAATCTATCTTTATCCCTCTTAGGTATAACCGCCCAACTCGCTCTGAAAGGTATTTTTGGTCATTCGTATTTTGTTTGTAGGGCCTAACCATATTTATGGCATAATGACCTTCTTTCTTCGATTCATTTCCATTAACATAATTACACAAGGTTCTACCCGGTCCAATTTCAATAAAACAAGCCGCTCCTTTATCTAATAATGTCTGTGTTCCTTTCTGAAAATTTACGGTTTGTCTTAAGTGCTGTACCCAATAGGAAGGTTTGCGAATTTCACTATACAATACCTCTTCTCCCGTAACATTCGAGATATATGGAATCTTAGGTTCTTTTAACGTTACTGAATTTACTTCTTGCTCGAATTTCCCAAGTATGGTATCCATCATTCTAGAATGAAAAGCATGGGATGTCTTCACTTTTTTACAACTGTACCCCTCACTTTTCATTAGCGTTTCAAAAAGCGTGATTTCTTCATCAGTACCAGAAACTACTACCGATGTATTGGAATTGATAACGGATAAATCAATTTCAGGGCATTTCGCTAAGTACGGTTGAATTTTGTCCTCACGAATGGCAATGCTGAGCATCGTTCCCTTTTCTGCCAGACTCATGAGCACTCCTCTCTTTAACACCAACTTTAAAGCATCTTCTAAAGAAAGCACACCACTTATACAAGCCGCTGTATATTCTCCAATACTATGGCCAATCATGTAGTCTGGCGTAATACCCCATTTCATAAGCAATGTCGCTAGGGCATATTGGGTAGCAAATAAGATGGGTTGAGTATTCTCTGTGTTTTGAAGGAGGGTTTGCGCGTCCTTATTTTTTTCTTCTGAAGGAAAAAGGATGGGATAAAAATCTTTCCCTGACATCGTATTTAAAAGAGAAAAACATACCTCTAAGGTTTCCTTGAAGGTTTCTTCACTCAAATAAAGATCCTTGCACATATTTATGTATTGGGATCCCTGTCCAGAAAACATAAATATTACATTTTGCAATTCTTCCTGTGTACTGGAACTTTGTGCGATCGTATCTTGGGAAAGCAACATTTTCAGTGCTTCCTCTCTTGTTTCACAAACCAACATCTCCCGGTACTTAAAAATATTTCTTCCTTTATTGAGCGAATAACATACATCCGCAAAATTTAAGGGTTCATGACGCTCCAAGTACGCTATCATTTTTTTTCGAATTCCCTCAAGGCTTGTTTGTGTTTTAGCTGAATATTGGAATATTTGATATTTCCTGCTCTTGGAAGATACTATTCTATCAGGAGCTTGCTCCAATACAACATGAGCATTTGTACCTCCTATCCCAAAAGCACTTACCCCTGCTCGCAAAGGCTTTTTGTCAAGTATCCATGATTCTGGTCTATTATTAATATAGAAGGGTCCAGATTCAAAGTTTACTTTGGGGTTTGGTGTATTGAAATAGGTACTTGGGGGTATTAATTTATTCTTGATAGACAATACAGTTTTTATAAAACCAGCAACCCCTGCAGCCGCATCCAAGTGTCCAATATTTGATTTCACAGCACCCAAGGCACAGCTTTTATCTTTGGAATTACCAAAGACGCTATTCAAGGCCTTAACTTCAATGGGATCTCCTAAAGCCGTTCCTGTTCCGTGGGTTTCCACATAGGTGATCGTTTCCGGTTTGACCCTGGCTATTCTATGGGCCTTTTTGATTACCTCTATCTGCCCCTTAACACTGGGAGCCGTGAACCCTACTTTCCCTGCCCCATCATTATTAATTGCAGTTCCCTTTACAACAGCATAGATATTATCATTATCCTTTAAGGCATTCTTTAGCCTCTTAAGCACCACAACTCCGGCTCCTTCACCCCCAACGGTACCACTGGAAGCACTATCAAAAGGTCTACATTTTCCATCTTTAGAATGGATCATACCTTCTTTATAGAGATAACCACGCTTGGTATAGTTTTTTATATTTACACCTCCGGCCAAAGCTATATCACACTCTCCTAAAAGAATACTGTTGCAAGCTTCATGTATACTCACTAAAGACGAGGAACAAGCCGTATTTAAAAATACAGCAGGTCCTTTTAAATTAAATTTATAAGAAATTCGAGAACAGAGGAAACTGATATCTCTTAAATGGGAAGCAGTAAAATTATCTACAAGGCCTTCTTTATTATGGGCTTCCGCGTGCAGTACCCAAGGCACATTTATAGAGCCCGATGCAAAGACCCCAACTTTAATTTTTTCCCTATCCGCACAATAGCCACTATCTTCTAAAGCTTCCCAACAGCATTCTTGATATACGCGTAATTGGGGCTCCATCAATTCTGCTTCATCGGGACGATACCCAAAAAAAGCAGCATCAAAATAGGATTTGTCTTCTAGATAAGCATTGGATTTTACATATTCGGGACTAGAAATCAAGGCTTCAGGTACGCCTTCATTTCTAAGTTCTTCATCGGTAATGGTTGAAATTGAATCTATACCATTCTTCAGGTTGTTCCAAAAACCATCAATATCTGAGGACCCAGGAAATCTACCCGCCAAACCTATGACGGCTATTTCCAGTCCGGTATATTTTTCTTCTTTTTTCATTCTCAAATTAGTTTAATACCCTCTAAAGGCATTAGTTGGGAAGTACCGTTCAGTGTTCTAGGCTAAACGACACTTTTATGTGCGGGTTTAATGGACATTAGATTAAACAAGTCCAAAGTGTAGACCTATAAGCATGACATAGGTTGCTATCATTTGGGATAAGACAAAATATTATAGCATGCATTGTATTCAAGAAACAACTCGCTTATCCCTTGTACAATTGTATATTGAATTCAAACCATGAAAAGATGGAAAACAGGTATGCCTATGGCATTAACAAGAATCTTGTTAAGTTTTAATACGATCACTGTATGAGAAAAACCCCATATAACACCGTACTTTTATACATAGTGAACGGTTCAATCTTTGAAATTTAAAGAGGCTATGCCCCATCCTTAACTAATCATCTGCCGCCAAGCAGTCCACAGGATCTTTTACCGAGGCTCTGTATGCTTGAATAGATACCGTTATCCATGCAATGATCAAGGCTAAAATAGCGGCTATAACAAATATCCACCAATCCAAACCTATCCTGTAGGCAAAATCCAAAAGCCATGATCTCATTAAAAAATAACTAAGGGGTAATCCAATAGCGATGGAGATAAGGACCATTTTCGTAAAATCTGTAGATAACAGATATATGATTCCCGTATTATTTGCTCCCAGCACTTTGCGAATACCTATTTCCTTTATTCTCCTCTCCGCGGTAAATGCGGCTAGTCCAAAGAGACCCAAACAAGATATCACGATGGCCAATATGGCAAAATATCTGGACAATATTGAGACTCGCTCTTCGGCCTTATATTGTGCCTGATAGGCCTTATCTAAAAATTCATAGTCTACGACATATCCTGGGTTAATACGTCTATTTAAATCTTGAATATTTTGTATCGCTTTTTTTTCGTCGCCTTTTTTAGTTCTTACCATAATAGTACTAGCACTTCCAGGGTTAATTTTTAGAAAAAGTGGCTTTACCTCATTGTAAAGGGACTCAAAGTGAAAATCTTTGACTACACCGATAATTTGACGTTCTTCCCCCCAGAGATTTACAGATTTTCCAATGGGTTCGGAAATCCGCATTTGTGCTATGGCAGCCTCATTAAATATTATCTTCGTATCATCTGACCCAAAATTTTTGGAAAACGCCCTACCTTCCAATACTTCCATTTCCAACAACTCTATTAAGCCATAATCCACATCAACAATTTCAAAAACAATAACTTCATCCGGATTCCGACCTTCCCAATCCAAACCTCCCGTTTGATTATGACTTCCAACAATGCTATTGCTCATACTCGAGGCTGAAATCACTTCCGGTATATTTTGCAATTCTGCCAGATAACTTTCTGGTTGTTCACGAGACATGCCTTCTTTTTCAAAATACAGCACATTATCCCTATCATAGCCCATATCCGCTGTCTGGACCAAATCAATCTGAAGATATACGACAATGACAGCTACAATAAGAATGACCGAAAGTGCAAATTGGACCACAACCAAAATTTTCCTTACCCAAGCTTCACCTACAGATTTATTGATTTTCCCCTTTAAAACAATCTCAGGATTAAATCCTGACAAATAAAATGCCGGATAACTCCCCGCGATCAAACCCGTAACACCTGTAATCCCAAGCAGCATGATAAGGAATGTCGTATCTATACTGATGGATAATGCTTTTCCCGTAATTATGTTAAATTGAGGAAGAAGTAAAAGCACGATCAATAAGGCAAAAATCAATGAAATTACAGTTATTACCATGGATTCCCCTAAATACTGTAATATTAGATTACTGCGATAGGCCCCTATGGCTTTCTTTATCCCTACCTCCTTTACTCTTCGCAGTGCTTTAGCCGTAGATAAGTTCATGAAATTAATGCAGGCCATTAAAAGAATAAAAAGTGCAATAATTGAAAATAACCTTACATATTCTATTCGCCCTCCTTTTTGTATCCCATCTTCATACGATCCATAGAGATAATTCCTTGAATATTGTTTTAAAAAAATCGTCCTATTGGTATTCTCGATTTTGCTGTCTATAAAACCCTCTATTTTTTTATTGACCTTATCCACATCTGCATTCTTATTTAGAAGTACATAGGCTCTTGTCCCATTATTTCCCCATTGCAGTACGGATGGAACAATTTCTTTGAATTTTTCAAAAGAAAAGACAAAATCAAATTGTTCGGAGGAGTTTGCTGGAACATCTTTAAAAACCCCCGTCACGGTATAAGTCCCATCAAAATCATTTAAAACTTCTATGGCCTTTCCCACGACATTCGTATCAGAACCAAATAATTTCTTTGCCAAACTTTGCGAAATAGCTACCGAATTTCTATCCTTAATCGCCGTGTTCACATTTCCCTCGATAAGGTCATAGGAAAATATCTTAAAATAGTCTTCTCCTACAAATTGACCTGTGGCCTTTATTTTATCCTTTCCATTTGTGGTAAGTGCAAATTTTGGAAACCAAGAATAATGCATTACCGGAGATGCTATTTCTATTTCTGGTAATTCTTCCACAATAGTTTCCGCACTAGGTCCGGAGGTTCTATGGCTTACAACGATTTCACCACCTATATCCCTCTTTTCCATAACTTGATACAGTTGTTCATCATTGTTGTGGAACTTGTCTACTTTTAATTCATCCGTGACCCATAAAATAATAAATAAGCTACATGCCAAACCTGTGGATAACCCTATTAAATTAATGAAAAAAGAACTTTTATACCGTTTAAAGTTTCTATAAATAATAAGTAGATTATGGCGTAACATAACTATAAGTTTAAAATTAAAATCAGATTAAGACAAAGACAATGCCATAAAAAATATCTGATTATCAATTGGTTATAATATTATTTTTTTAATAATTGTTCGAATACGGACTATTTTGTCCGATTATGAACAGTTAGGAATCAAGGGCAAATTCATTCTTTACACCTGGAAAGCAAACCGTACCTACTTGTCTCATTTGGAAATATTTATAATATCAATTAAACAGCGTATCCAGTTCTTCTTGGTCTATTTCTGCCCCTTCAAAATCAGAAGGCGTATAAGAAATATCTTTTCGTGTTCTTAAATGGTTCAATACAATTTCCAAATTATCAAAAAAAGTAGTCATTATCCAATCTATAGTTTCATGGTCATGAGCCTTAGTATTGTATATTATTTCCATTTGAAGTTGCCCATCCAGAATCATTCCGTTAAATTCCAACTCGGCAGTCATATGATTCCGATCATCAGATTCCATTCCCGTTTCCAATTGGGAAAAAGAAAAGAGTTCATTATTCAGTTCTTTACCAAACTCCCCTAGGAAATTAAATCGTATAGCAGCACGATTTATCTGGTTTTTGTCATGCAATAGCTGATGTATCCCATATCCCAATCCATGATGCGGAACACTTTTAATGCGTTCCTTCACAATTTTAATCTGTTCCCCTACACTTTCCTCCTTTAGTGTGAACAATACAGGATATAAACTGGTGAACCAACCTACCGTTCTCCCTACATTTATGTCCTCTAAATGCCTCCCGTGATTTTCTATTTCAATAAGAAATCGTTCTTCGTTGGTCCATTTTTTAAGCATCTTCAACAGCGCTACATGGAGTAAGATAGGAATATTGGTCGTATAGGCCTTATGGGCATCCTTTCTTAAAAAAAGTGTTTTTTCTTCACTCCATGACCGTTTTATTTTTGCAGAATTTTCAGTGCTCCAATTCTTTGTTTGCCTATTCAAGGGTATAGAAAACCTCTCTTTTGCTATTTTACTCCAATATTCCTCTTGATTCACGATATTCCATTTTTTGGAAAATTCCATTAGCCCTTTATTCCAATCCAATAGGGAAGCAGTTTTTTGGGGCAACGTTATGGTTTTTCCTTCTTTGAGTGCATTGTATATATGATGTAGGTCTTCCAACAGTATTCTCCATGAAATACCATCAATGATCAAATGGTGTATCGATATAAAAAGAAATTCGACTTTCGTATTTAGCAAAAACACCCCCGCTTTGAGCAATAAAGTTTTTTCGATGTCAATTTTTTTCCTCAAGTGATTACAACTCGTCATTAAAGTTCTATAATCTCCTTCTGACAAGGTATGCTCTTCAAGGAAAAAATTAAAATCTGAATGGTTTTCATTATAGAATAGCTTACCCGATTCTTTGTTGTAATTAATTCTTAATCCATCGTGTTCCTTGATCAAATGTTCAAAGCTCTTGCTTAAGATTTTAATATCAATTTCACCATGTATCTGTAACAAAACTGATTGGTTGTAATAATTGGGGTTGACGAATTGCTGTCTAAAGAACCATGATTGAATAGGGTTTAATGCGAGTTCCCCTTTTGCCTCTAGCCATTCATTTTTCCTATTATCCCCTAGATTCGCGTAATTGCTTATCTGTTCTATGGTATGGAGGAGCAAAATATCCTTCGCCTTTACGTTAACACCTAATCCATTTAATCTAGATGAGATTTGTACCGCTTTGATAGAGTCTCCTCCAATTTCAAAAAAATTTGTTCTAACGGTAAGTTTCTCATCTTCGAATATATCTTTCCAAACCTGCAATACTAATTCTTCTATCTTATTTTTAGGAAGAGTATCTTCATCGTCAATAGCATTTAATGCAGGTATGGGCAATACCTTATAATCTACCTTTCCGTTAGAAGTCAAGGGAATTTCCTTCAATTCATGGTAGTAAGCTGGAATCATATAATAGGGAAGCTTCTCAACCATTTGGGATCGTAAAATTGAAGAATTGAGAGCATTCTTAGCTGTGCCTCCCAATACACAGTACGCACAGATCATCTTACGCCCTCCATTTTCATATATTGAAACTACAGCTTCTTCTACATCCGTAAGGGATAATAACTGGTTTTCTATCTCTAGCAGTTCTATACGATGTCCATTTATCTTGACCTGTTGGTCTATCCTTCCTACAAACTCGATCGATTGCTTATCAATATATTTAGCAATATCTCCTGTTTTATACATTTTTTGACCTGGTATAAAAGGGTTGTTCACAAACTTTCGATCAGTTAATTCCTTTTCCTTTAGATATCCAACCCCAACTCCCGCTCCAGATATGTAAAGTTCACCTAACACACCATCCATAACGGGGTTCATAAAAGTATCCAAAACATAAATTTGAGTATTTGCTATAGGCTTTCCAATGGGCACTGCAATACATTGATCATCCTTATGGCACTGGTAGAACATACATCCTACAGTAGCCTCGGTAGGTCCATATTCATTATATAAAACCACCTTTTCCCCTAACACCTTATATACCTCTGAAACCAAACTTTGTTCCAACTTCTCGCCTCCTATGATCAGTCCTTGTAAAAAAGTTGGAAAGGTAGTCTCCCATAGTTTCATCGCTAAAATTAGTCTTAAATGGGAAGGAGTCAATTTAATTATTGAAACCTTATTTTCCTCTATAACCCTTGTTATTGAAGGTTTTTCTTCCGTATCGTTATAAATTACAATAGTATTTCCTGTTATCAGTGGTGTGAAAATAGAGGTAATGGTAAGGTCAAAAGAAATAGAAGAGTACAACGGAAACAAATGCTTTTCTCTTTTTACATAGACCTCCGAAGCCCAAGAAGTATAGTTGACCAAGGATTTATGGGCTATCATGACACCTTTGGGGTTCCCTGTTGTTCCTGAAGTATAGATAACGTAAGCCAAATCATTAACGGAAACATGAACATTTTCTGATTTTTCGACATACTCAGGGAAATCCTGATCCAGGTTTATCATCCATGGTCTATTATCTTTAGCTACATCGCATAGGGTTTCCACACGATCCCATTCTTTCAATGATGTCAATATGCCTTTACACCCACTGTTCTTTAAAATGTATTGTATTCTTTCATTCGGTAAGTCAATGGCAATGGGTACAAAGTGTCCGCCAGCTTTTAATATGGCAAGGATCCCTATAATTAACTTAGGGGATTTTTCTAAGATAATTCCCACCGGATCTCCTTTGGTCACATACGCCTTCTTCAGAAAATTAGCAAGCTGGTCTGCTTTTTCATTCAGTTCTTTAAATGTTAAAGATTCTCCATCATGTATTACTGCTAGGCATGAGGCCGATTTTTTAGCTTCGATTTCAAAAAGTCCATGAATCGTTTTATCCAAGGGATACTTCTTCTCCGTAGCATTAAAATCAACAACTCGCTGTTGACGTATATCTTCTGATAAAACATCAAAGTCTTTCAAGGAAATTTCCGGATTTTCAATAAGTTGGAGCGCTAATCTCTTAAAATGTACTCCAAATTGAAGAATGGTAGGTTTATCAAAAAGTTGTTTGGCATATTCAATGCCATAAGTGATTCCCTTTGAATGATCAAATATTTCCATAGAAATATCAAACTTAGAAGATTCTGGGTCAAAAGTATATCTGGACAAACTAATAGAATCGCCGACAAAATCAGAAAAAGAAGCATCATGAAACATAAACATTGTATCAAAAATGGGATTTCTACTTATGTCGCGTTCTTTGTCCAATTCGTCCACCAGCGTATCAAAAGGGTAGTCTTGATGTTGTAAACTCTTTAAAACTTTATGGTGTACATATGCAACAATTTCAGAAAAAGATACATTAGTTTCCAAAGTAAGCCTGATAGGCAGATTATTGACAAACATTCCCTGAATCTTATCCAAATCAGGATGTCTTCTACCCGACACTGGAAGACCAATTATAATATCATGGCTTCCGGTATACTTTGAAAGAAGCACATAGTATAAGGACAACAATAGTGTATGCAGTGTACAGTCATAACCCAAAGCTATATTTTTTAATTTTTGAGTTGACTTTTTTGGAAGTTCAAAGGTTATCTTATTTCCCTTAGTATCAAATATAGCCGGTCTAGCAAAATCATTGGGCATCTCTAAAACAGGCAGCTCATCTTGGAATTCCTGAAACCAGTACTGCTTTTGATCTTGCAATTTTTGTTTGGACAAACGTTCCCTTTCCCAGTGCACAAAATCTTTATATTGGACTAATGGTTTTGTGACATGTTTTTTATCATATCCGTCTAAAAGTTCCTTAACAAAATTATATATGGACATCCCATCAGAGATGATATGATGAAAATCAAGGAAAAGAAATTGTCTTTTTTCCTGCGTTCTTAATATGTGCATCCGAAATAACGGTTGTTGCCTCAAGTCAAAGGGCTTAACGAACCCTTGTAATGCCCTTTCCAAATGTTCAAAAGCTACTTCTGATACCATCAATTCTATATTGGGCGCTTGACTTACACAAGCATAAGGTTCATCCAACATTTCAAAAGATGTCCTTAAAGAATCGTGTCTTTTCACCAATTCATTTAAACTCCGTGAAAGACCTTCTTCTTTAAGATTTCCCAATATTTCAAATGCCACCGGCATATTATAAGCTGTAGCTTTTGGGTTTAATTCCCAAAAATAGTACAGCCTTTTTTGCCGAGAAGAAAGTGGATAATACTTTGAAGCCAATGTTTCTGGTATAGGTTGATAATCTGAAACTTGTGAATTTTCAATCACCATGGCCTGCTCCCTAATGGTCTGCATTTTATAAAGTGTTTCCAAGGAGAGCTCAACATTGAATTCCTTAAGGAATTTCATTTGTAACTCCGCCACTTTCAATGAATTTCCGCCAACTTCAAAGAATTTATCCGTTACTCCAAAAAGCTGATGGTCAAGCACACTTTTCCAACTTTCCTGCACCAGAATCTCTATTTGGTTTCTTGGAGTTTCTAGATTTTTTTTAGGAATTTCTATTTGCCTGAGCATTGCATTTAAACGCAACAACTCGTTATGGTATTTGCCTTCTCTATAATTCTTCAGCAATTTAAACCTTTGAAGTTTTCCACTAGTGGTTCGAGGAATATCCTTCACTGGAACGATATGATCTATTTCAAAACCAAATCTCATATTAATAAGCGTTCTAGTCGCTTCAGCCACCGGGACAAATTTTTCCAGATTTCCTCGATGAAATATGAAGGCGATAACTATCTCCTTTTGATGATCCAAATCGAAGAAACCTGCTAGGGCAATTTTATTGAGTTCCACTCCCTCAACTTCTTCTGCTATCTGTTCAATATCATGTGGATAGTAATTTTGTCCATTGACAAAAATTACGTCTTTGCTCCTTCCTACAATATATAAGTTATCATCTACTATAAAGCCTAAATCTCCAGTTTTCAACCATCCATTTCGAAGGACTTCTTGTGTTGCTTCCGGATTATTGTAATACCCTTTGGTAACGTTAGTTCCTTTAATAAGAATATTTCCAACCGTTCCATCCTCCATTTTTGTATGATTTTCATCCCCAATTCTCAAATAGCAATCATGAATCACTTTGCCCACATTCAAAAAAGACACGGCATCTTCCTTTTCTTTCGGAGGCACTACTTTGTCTCCAAAGTTTAAGAAAGCTCTACTGGTTTTATATGATATAATATCATCTTCCAAACCAGAAATGGAGACCGCCAAACTCGCTTCAGCCAAGCCATATACGGGGCACATCGCATTACTTCTCAATCCCACGCTTTCCATATGGTCCAAAAATTCGTAGCATAACCTTTCAGATATGGGTTCCGCACCATTATAAATAAGTCTTACCTCGGAAAGGTCCCAATTGAAGTCTGTTATATTTGGGCAATGCTTAAGAATATATTTGTATCCAAAATTTGGAGAACACAAAATACTAGTTCCATACTCACTAGCTTTATCAAACCATATTGCAGGACGTCTTACAAAAAAGCTGGTAGGTATCAAATATTGATTCATCTTCATCAGTAGGGGGTTCAGATGAAAACCGATCATTCCCATATCATGCGTTAGCGGCATCCAACTCAACATTGTATCTCGTGAACTATAGTCGGCAGCTGCAGCTATAGCATCCATATTTGTCAATAAGTTGCGGTGTGTCAATACAACTCCTTTTGGAGTACCTGTTGAACCCGAGGAGAATTGAATAAATCCGATATCATCCGGTTTGGCTCTATATATTGCTCCTTCGGATTTAATTTTGGAATTCAGAACCTCTGAAACATCAATAAAATGATCTTTGATATTTTTTGTTAAAGCTACATCGACTTTAGAGATTGTCTCCAATTTGTCTATCCTATCTGCAGTGGCAATTAAATAAGGAGAACACAATACGTTCCAGACGTTTATTATCTTTTCCAAATGCTCTTTTTTAACACCTACAGTTAAAGGGACAGGGATGATTCCACCTAATATACAGGCCCAAAATACAGTAAGGAAATCCTGATTATCCTCAATTTGAAATACCAATTCATCCCCAACACCAAGCCCTCGTTTCTGAAGACTGCCTAGAACCTTAAGTGCATCCTCCATTAAATTCTTATACGCAAGAAAAACATCTTGCCCTCCCATTTCAATGAAGGTTATTCCTTTTCTTTTATTCTTTGCTGCTTCTAAAAGAATACTTGTTAATGTTCTTGCACTCATAATGGTATTATATTCTAAGGTTAGGCCGGTACTATTACATTGGATACCCTCTAATGCATTATTTTCAAATAATCAATTTCCTAGTCCTCTCTTTTAATCTGCAAATAGCGGTCGAAGAAAACTAACCGAGAAGTATTTGATGGCATATCTAAGGCATAGATCGCATTTCGGTTGGTCGTTCCATTCGAACGTAAAGGATATCTTCATTTAGATTCTTCCAATAGTAAAAAAGGAAATACTCCTATTTCTATTGAAAATGGAAAAAATCACTGGAACAAAAATTATTAACTGCTCTAAAAAAAAGGTTGTAGTCTAATTTTTAGTGTTCCAAGTGCTATTAAATAAACTAGAGAAATATACTTGGACACTTTAAAATATCCAAAGCATTCATAGAAGTTTCTTTGTAAACAAGAAAGGATCTACAGGCATATGCAATCTTAAGACAATGTATTTTTACGAAAAGGATATGGCTACGCCAATTTGAGTTACATGGTGCAATCTCAAATTCAAAAATAGTAAGACAGGGACAAAATCAACGATGTATTTTATCTCCATTTAAGGAAGATAAATGTAAGAATAATTACCAAATTAAAAAATATATTCTTAAATATTTTGTAATCTTAGTACATTTAATAATACCTATGGATATCCTTTTTGATTACAAGACAGTCATTTTTTTTTCTTTATTATGGTATTGACTTCAATTAATACGCTGTAAATCAAGTATTAGTCAAACAGTCTATCTATATAAAGTAAATTCTTTGAAAAAACAATTCGTTTCAATATGCTATAATCCACCATACTTTAATAAGTAGATAACGTTGGCTTTGCTATCTTTAAAGTTCATGAAGGATAATTTCTATTTTTATTGATATTGTTTACAAAAAAAATGGGCCCGTATTCCTTTAATTTTTACACTATTGACACTATATGAAAAACAAAATCCATCAATATTCTAAAAAGAGACTCCGGGATTACGGTATCGAAATTGGAATACTACAACCTGGAAACAAAAATGCAATAACTGATGTCGAAGGCGTACAAGTTGGCCATACTACTTTGATTAAAGCAGATTCCATTAGAACAGGTGTCACTGCAATACTTCCTCACCAACAGAACATTTTTAAGTTTAAAGTACCTGCTGCCATCTATATGGGTAATGGCTTTGGAAAATTAATAGGGTATAGCCAGGTACAAGAACTGGGAAATATAGAAACTCCCATAATCCTGACTAATACGTTGAGTGCGCCAACAGCCTCAAATGCGCTAATATCCTATACTTTGGAACAATCCGGCAATGAAAAAGTAAAATCTGTGAATCCTATTGTTGGAGAAACCAATGACGGTATATTAAATGATATCCGAGGACGGCATATCACTGAGACTCATGTTTTGGATGCTATCAAAAAGGCTCTACCCGGCAAGGTGGAAGAAGGGAATTTCGGAGCTGGTACAGGAACAGTATGTTTTGGATTTAAAGGAGGTATTGGAACATCTTCTCGTTTAGTTTCCGAGCTGTGGGGAAAATATACCGTTGGTGTTTTGGTACAAACCAATTTTGGAGGAATCTTAGAAATAAATGGCGTGCCCATTGCAAAGGAGTTAAATCAATTGATCTATGATGATTATACTAATGCCGACGGGTCCTGTATGATCGTAGTTATTACCGATGCCCCTTTAGATGCAAGAAACCTGCGGCGAGTAGCCAAGCGAGCAATGCTTGGTTTAGCGAAAACGGGAGGAATTGCTTCCAATGGCAGTGGTGATTTTGTTATTGCTTTATCCACTTATAAAAAAAACTTAGTAGATCATTCTCAAAACAACACCATACATCAACAGGAAGTTTTACCCAATGAAAAGATGACCCCATTATTTTTAGCTACGATTGAAGCAACGGAGGAGGCGATTCTAAACTCTCTTTTTGCAGCTGAAGATATGAACGGACATAAGAATAGAAGAATTGAGGGAATTCCAAAACAACTCATTCTGGATACATTAAAAAAATACGGTAGAAAAATCACTCCAAGATAATACCAGTATATTTAGGGATAGGGTTACTTCTCTTAGGAGGAAACAAAATAGTAAGATGTCGATCAAAGCATATTTCCCTGTAGCAATTTTAGATGATTTGATGTCAAAATACCAAGAATTTAATATTTGACCAGAGAGCATAAAAACCAAAAAAATCGCTCCATTTCTGAAGCGATTTTTGCGGTCCGGACGGGACTCGAACCCGCGACCCCCTGCGTGACAGGCAGGTATTCTAACCAACTGAACTACCGAACCGTGGCGTTAAGCGGTTGCAAATATACACCGCTTATTGAATTTCACAAACAAAATTCACTAAAAAATGCATTCCTTTTAGATAAATTTTTGTCGCTCTATCATATAGGTATTTAAAATTTTAGAGAAATCTGCATGAATATCCACATTCACATATTTAATTTTGTATTGGGCGCATTTCATTTTTAAGGCGTCCATATAATTGGAAACCTCTTTTTCATAGGCCTCCTTTACGGTTTCTGGATACAAATCGATATGATTTCCAGTTTCTACATCCACAAAACGCTTGGGCGTATTCTCAAAATCAAAATGAAACTCTTTATCCTTATCCAGAAGATGAAAGAGCACCACTTCGTGCTTGTTGTATTTTAAGTGCCGTAGTGCATCGAACAAGGCGGCATCATCCTTTGCCGTTTGGAACATATCCGTAAATAAAAAGATAAGGCTACGCCTATGGATGTTTTCCGCAATCTGATGAAGATAGGTATAGGTTTTTGTTTCCTGGGCGGGGCTGGCATCCAAACTCACTGCACTCAATTTAGCCAACAACATTTGATGATGCCGTTCGCTGCTTTTTTCTGAAGTATAAAAGTTATACGTATCCGAATAGATACTAAGACCCACCGCGTCTCTTTGCTTTTTTAAGATATTCATTAAAGCCGCAATAGCCAATACCCCAAATCCAATTTTGTTCAGATGATCGATCCCTAATTCTGCTACCTTAGGATAATACATGGATGCAGAATTATCCAAAATCATATGACACCTTAAATTGGTTTCCTCCTCATAGCGTTTGGTATATAGTTTATCGGTCTTGGCAAACAATTTCCAATCGATATGCTTGGTGCTCTCCCCATTGTTATAGATCTTATGCTCGGCAAATTCTGCCGAAAATCCATGAAATGGACTCTTGTGAATTCCGCTAATAAAACCCTCCACTACCTGACTGGCCAATAGTTCCAGGTTCTGAAATAGGGACGATTTGTGTAATTCTGACTGAAGATCCATAGCATGATTTGTTCAACTAAGATAGAAAAGATATTGGTGCATTTTAAGGCAAATACAAAGATTATGGTTTTTTTAAGGATTATTCATTTCCCATAAAAAACCACAAAAAAAGGGCCAGATTAAAATCTGGCCCTTTTTTCTTGTTTACGCTCTTATTTACAATGCTGCATCAATAGCATCAGTGTATACTTTTTTAGGAGAAACACCAACTTGTCTGCTAATAATCTCCCCGTTTTTGAAAACCAAAACGGTTGGGATGTTACGCACACCGTATTTCGCTGCAAATTCCTGATTGGCATCAACGTCTACTTTACCAACCACAGCTTTTCCTTCATACTCGTTACTAACTTCGTCAATAACGGGTCCAACCATTCTACAAGGACCACACCATGCAGCCCAAAAGTCGACAACGACTGGTTTATCACTTTTCAAAACTACCTCATCAAAAGTAGCATCTGTTATTTCTAATGCCATGTTATTTGTTTTTTAATATAATTATGCAAACTTAGTCATTTATTTCTCTATAACCTTACTAACGATGCATACGTATTACCTATTGCTCTATTAATAATATTTATTTAAAGCACTTTGTGAATCAGGAACTTAATTCTTGATATCCACATCTTTTTGGGGGATATATTTATTAAATTCCCTTCTTACGGGCAACACGGTCATTTCCCTTTTAGTTCAATTTATAATGTACCTGCTTCTCTTCCAAAACAGATAACAGTTCTGAAGAAATTTGAATTTTTTGTTTGCGACTGGATAAATTCAATTTTATCTGTTCCTTCATTTCATAAATCACAAAGCTGAAGGGATGATTTCCCTGATGGGATACCAAAAGGTCCTTTAAATCAAGGATATGTTCTTCTTTCAATTGGTCAATATTCAACTTAATGGTCAACTTCCTTGCATAGGTTTCCATGACTTCCTGCAAAAGCATAAAACTATTGAATTGCATTCTAGGGTCTCCCTTTTTACCCGTATCCCTATTTACCCAACCATCTTTGATATATACTTTTACGTATGCAAAGGAGTTCACCATAAGAAAATGTCTAAATTTCAGGTACTCCTCCCCAAAGATTCGAAATTCATAAGAATCCGTATAATCTTCCATGGTAAAGAGGGCCCATCCTTTTCCGTTCTTGGAAACACGATGTTGCACATCGCTGATCACACCTGCAAAAGAAAGCTCCTTGTTTACATAATCTCCCATATTGTTGAAGTAGGAAACCCCTGCATTGCAAAAGCTTTTGATCTCCGTTTTAAAATCGTCCAAAGGATGGCCTGAAATATAAATTCCGACCACTTCTTTTTCCCTTCGCAATTTTTCCATAGTTCCCCATTCTTCGCAAGGAGGCACAACGGGCTCCGGAATCTGCACTTCACTGGCATCTCCAAAAAGACTCACTTGGGAAGAGTTGGCATTTTCCTGATATTTTGCGCCATATTTCATGACCTTTTCCAAAAAGGTAATCCCATCGCCCTCATCGTGATAATACTGCGCCCTGTGTGCGGCTCCAAAGGAGTCAAAACCTCCGGCCACAGCCAAGTTTTCAAATGCTTTTTTATTTGCTGCCCGCAGATCTATCCTTTTTGAGAGGTCAAAAACCGAACGATACGGACCATCCTTTTTCCTATTGGCCACAATAGTTTCTACGGCATTGGCTCCGACGCCTTTTACAGCGCCCATACCAAAGCGTACGGCTCCACGATCATTTACGGAAAATTTATAATAGGATTCATTGACATCTGGCCCCAATACTTCCAAGCCCATACGCTTACATTCCTCCATAAAAAAGGTAACCTGTTTAATGTCGTTCATATTGTTAGACAATACGGCCGCCATATATTCGGCCGGATAATGTGCTTTGCAATAGGCCGTTTGATACGCAATCCAGGCATAACACGTGGAATGACTCTTGTTAAAAGCATAAGAAGCAAAAGCTTCCCAATCCTTCCAAATCTTCTCCAAAGTTTTCACATCATGGCCTTTCGCTTCTGCCTGCGAAATAAACTTGGGCTTCATTTTATCAAGGACATGCTTTTGCTTCTTCCCCATCGCCTTACGCAGTACATCGGCTTCACCTTTGGTAAAGTCGGCCAATTTTTGCGACAGCAACATCACCTGCTCCTGGTATACGGTAATCCCGTAGGTCTCGGCCAAATACTCTTCACAAGCCTCTAGATCATAAACAATTTCTTCATCCCCATGTTTTCGCGCAATAAAACTGGGAATGTATTCCATAGGTCCTGGGCGATACAGGGCATTCATGGCGATAAGATCCGCAAATACCGTGGGTTTCAGAGATCTCATATGTTTTTGCATCCCCGGAGATTCGTATTGAAACACCCCTACCGTTTCCCCACGTTGAAAAAGCTCATAGGTTTTTTGATCATCCAAGGGGAAATTTTCGGGATCCAATTCAACGCCGTGTTTGGCCTTTACAATTTTCACGGTATCCTTGATTAAGGTCAAGGTTTTTAGTCCCAAGAAATCCATTTTAAGGAGTCCGGCATTTTCCACGACCGAGTTATCGAACTGGGTACAGTACATGTCGGAGTCTTTGGCCAGGGCTACGGGCACAAATTTGGTAATGTCATCAGGAGTAATGATCACACCACAGGCATGTATCCCTGTATTTCTTACCGAGCCTTCCAAGACATATGCCTGAT
The DNA here is from genome assembly GCF_043678055.1 of Spongiimicrobium salis. Classification (NCBI taxonomy): domain Bacteria; kingdom Pseudomonadati; phylum Bacteroidota; class Flavobacteriia; order Flavobacteriales; family Flavobacteriaceae; genus Spongiimicrobium; species Spongiimicrobium salis. The sequence goes on along the minus strand of NZ_JBHEQA010000009.1, from coordinate 73,716 downwards.
TCAAGGTCTCTGCCTCCAAGCCTTCTCCTTCAGAAATATTCAATAGCTGATTGATGTTTTCCATCTCATCCGACTTGAACTTTTTCCGCAAAGTAGCCTCATCTACTCCAATGATTTTGTTTAATTTGGACATATTGGGAATCAACTTGGCCATGCGATCCGCATCTCCTAAAGGAAGATCCAAGGCACGTGCCGTATCCCGTATGGACGATTTTGCCGCCATAGTACCATAGGTAATGATCTGCGCTACTTGATTGGCCCCATACTTTTCAATCACATAGTCCATGACCCTACCACGACCCTCGTCATCAAAATCGATATCAATATCTGGCATACTAATACGGTCCGGATTGAGGAAGCGCTCAAAAAGTAAGTCGTACTTAATAGGGTCCAGATTTGTAATCCAAAGGCAATAGGCCACTACCGAACCTGCAGCAGACCCCCTACCAGGGCCAACAGATACATCCATATCCCTTGCGGCCCTGATAAAATCTTCAACAATCAGGAAGTAGCCCGGATAACCCGTATTTTCAATAACCTTGAGCTCAAAATCCAATCGTTCATCAATCTCGGGCGTAATTTCACCATAGCGTTTCTTAGCTCCTTCATAGGTAATATGCCGCAAGTATTTGTTCTCCCCACGCTTGCCGCCATCCAGTTGATCTTCTTCAAATTGAAATTCTTCAGGAATATCAAAAGCGGGCAATAATACATCACGGGCCAGTGTGAAAGTCTCTATTTTATCCACAATTTCCTGAACATTGGTAATTGCCTGCGGAACATCTTTAAACAGTTCCTTCATCTCATTGGAGGACTTAAAGTAATATTCCTGATTGGGCAGACCATAGCGATAGCCACGTCCTCGTCCTATGGGCGTTGCCTGTTTCTCCCCATCTTTTACGCACAAAAGAATATCGTGGGCATTGGCATTTTCCTTACTTCGATAATAGGTGTTATTGGTAGCCACCACCTTCACTTGATGCTTTTTTGCGAATTGCAACAACACCTGATTTACACGATCTTCATCTTCCTGCCCGTGTCGCATCAGTTCAATATAAAGGTCATCCCCAAAAGTGTCCTTCCACCAAATCAATGCTTCCTCCGCCTGTTTTTCGCCTACATTGAGCACCTTGCTAGGGACTTCTCCATAGAGGTTTCCGGTAAGTACAATGACGTCTTCCTTATATTGTTCTATGATTTTTTTATCGATACGTGGCACATAATATTTCCCACTTACGAAAGCAATAGAAGACATTTTGGATAAGTTATGATAGCCGTTCTTATTTTTGGCCAGCATCACAATTTGATATCCATTGTCCTTTTGGGATTTGTTGGTATGGTCTTCACATACCTGAAATTCACAACCTACTATGGGAGTGATTTCCAATTCTAGTTCCGGCAATTCATGAAGAGCTTCCTGTCCCTCTTCCAGCGTTCCATTTTGAGTGGCCTCAAAGCGGTTCTTTAGCTCTTCATTACGCGAGGCAACTCCCTTGTTATGATTAATGACCCCATTTACAAAGTGAAACGCCCCCATCATATTGGCGTGATCCGTCATGGCTACTGCGGGCATTTTTTCGTTGGCCGTAGCCTTGATCAAATCAGGAACACTTATCGTGGATTGTAAAATGGAGAATTGGGTATGGTTGTGCAGATGTGCAAAACTTGCGCCCTCCAAGCTTTTTACATTTTCCAGAATCTCTTCCTCCGATACGCCACCCGTATCTTTCTCCCAAAACGCATCGGCAATTGCCTTAGATGCCTTCTTTAGATTAATATGCTTTAATCCGATCAGTTGAATTTCCTGGGGATTGGACTCCGAGAAATTTTGGAAATAATCCGGGGATACATCCAACTGCTCAATGCTGTATTGCTTTCTTCTCACCAATTCCAAGAAACAACGTGTAGTGGCTTCTACATCGGCAGTTGCATTATGCGCCTCGGCAAAAGGGGTATTGAACAAATGTTGATGAAGTTCCGTTAGGGTGGGCAACTTAAACTTTCCTCCGCGACCGCCTGGTATTTGGCAGAGCATAGCCGTTTCCTCGGTACAAGTATCCAATACTGGAAGTTCTTGGAGTGGATTCTCCACTTGCATCCTGTAGAATTCACAGCCCATAATATTGACATCAAAGCCCACATTTTGCCCTACAATAAATTTAGCTTTGGACAGGGCAATATTGAATTTCTCCAAGACCTCCATTAAAGGAACGCCTTCCTGATCGGCCAAAGCTGTTGAAATTCCATGTATTTTTTCCGCATCATAGGGAATATTGAATCCATCCGTTTGTACTAAATAATCCTGATGTTCCACCAAATTCCCCATGGCATCGTGCAATTGCCAGGCAATTTGAATACATCTGGGCCAATTATCCGTATCCGAAAGCGGGGCATTAAAACGTTTGGGCAATCCAGTAGTTTCGGTATCAAAGATCAGGTACATAAAAGAAGGGTTTATTCGCTTTAAAAGGAGGGTATAAAAGTAAAAAAATCGTGTCTTTGAAAAAAGATGAGTTGTTAGGAGTTATCAACGAGCCCATATCGTTAAAGCATATTCCCAAAAAGCATTGTTCTCTTAAAAAAAAGACTTATATTTGCACCCGCTTTAGGATAAAGCCAGTTAAAAAAGAATTAATAATCAAGGGTCGGGCACCCTACAAATTAATGTGATATGCCAGTTAGAATTAGATTACAACGACACGGAAAAAAAGGAAAACCTTTCTATTGGGTAGTAGCTGCGGATTCCCGCGCAAAAAGAGACGGTAAGTTTCTTGAAAAATTGGGAACGTATAATCCAAACACCAATCCTGCTACCATTACTTTGAATGTTGACAATTCTGTCACATGGTTACAGAATGGAGCACAGCCCTCCGATACTGCCAAAAAAATCCTTTCTTACAAAGGTGTTCTTTTAAAGCACCACTTATTGGGAGGTGTTCGTAAAGGTGCATTGACCGAAGAGCAAGCAGAAGAAAAATTCAATGCTTGGTTGGAAGAGAAAGCAAAATCCATTGGCGCCAAAGTAGAAGGTTTGGATAAAGCAAAAGCTGATGCCAAGGCCAAAGCTTTGGAGGCTGAAAAGGAAATCAACGAAAAAAGAATACAAGAGGCCGCAGCTGCAGCAGCTCCTGAAGTTGAAGAAGGCACTGCCGATTCTGAAGATGCAGCTCCTGTAGCTTCCACAGAAGAAGAATAGTCTTTTAAACGATATGCAGAAGTCAGCTTGTTTCTACCTCGGCAAAATCGTTTCAAAATTTAGTTATAAGGGGGAAGTGTTGGTCAAAATCGACACGGATGAACCCGAACTTTACGAAAACATGGAATCAGTTTTTGTTTCATTGCGAAACAATCTGGTTCCATTTTTTATTGAAAAGTGTGTCTTGCATAAATCGGCACTCTTACGCATCCGATTTGAGGAAGTGAGCAACGAGGACGATGCGGACAAGATTATGGGTTCAGAGCTATATCTTCCCTTAGAATTCTTACCTAAACTAAGTGGAAATAAATTCTATTATCATGAAGTTATCGGGTTTACATTGGAAGATGAACTCCACGGAAATATTGGTACAATTCAAAGTGTAAACGATACGACTTCCCAAGCCTTGTTTGAAGTGAAAAAAGAGGGCAAAGAACTCTTAATTCCAATCAACGATCAAATTATCAATAAAGTGGATCGGGAACAAAAAACTATTTTTGTAACTACCCCGGAAGGATTGGTAGATTTGTACCTATCCTAAGATGCTGAAGATTTTGAACAAGCCTTTTACTTTCAAACAGTTTAGCGTTCATCAAGACCGCTGTGCTATGAAAATTGGTACGGATGGCGTGTTATTGGGTGCTTGGACTGCTATTGACACCCATCCAAATTCCATTTTGGATATTGGTGCAGGAACAGGGGTTATTGCCCTTCAGTTGGCACAACGCAGTCATGCCGAAATCATTGATGGCATTGAAATTGACGCGGAAGCCTATGAACAGTGTGTCTCCAATTTTGAAAATTCTCCTTGGGCCGATCGTCTTTTTTGTTATCATGCTGGGCTGGATGAACTCACAGAAGAAATTGAAGAACACTACGATCTTATTGTCTCCAATCCTCCCTATTTTCCTCCCAATGAAAAAGCAGCGGAGGAACAAATAGACGCTGCCAGAAAAACTGCTCGATTTTACGATGCGCTTCCCTTTGAAGCATTGTTACAAGGGGTTGCACAATTGTTGAGCCCATTAGGTGTTTTCTCCACCATAATACCATATCAAGAAGAAGAGAAATTCCTTGCACTGGCCAAAGCATTGCAGCTTTTTCCTAAAAGGATAACCCGAGTCAAAGGCCATGCAGGGGCTCCTACAAAAAGGTCCTTATTGGAATTTCATCGGCTTGAAAAAACGCCAATAGTCCAAGAATTGACCATTGAACTGGAGCGTCACCAATATACTCCAGAATATATTGCCCTGACCAAGGATTTTTATTTAAAAATGTGACATTCATGCATATGTCATTATTTTTCCTTTAACTACCTTTGAAAAAATTGCTTTTTTACAAAATTTGCAGCTATTATTGCGAATTCTTTAAAAGCGATGCTATACAAAAGTTAACATTAAAACCCTTTCCATGAGACCTGATTTGTTTGAAGCTCCAGATTACTATCTCTTAGATGATTTACTTTCCGAAGAACATAAATTGATTCGCGATGCGGCCCGTCAATGGGTCAAACGTGATGTTTCCCCCATTATTGAAGATTTTGCGCAACGTGCTGAATTTCCAAAACAAATCATCGGTGGACTCGCAGATATTGGGGCATTTGGTCCATACATTCCAGAGGAATATGGAGGTGCGGGATTAGATCAGATCAGTTATGGTCTTATCATGCAGGAAATAGAACGGGGCGATAGCGGGGTGCGATCTACAGCCTCTGTACAATCTTCCTTGGTCATGTATCCCATTTATGCCTACGGAACCGAAGAGCAACGCAAAAAATATTTACCCAAATTGGCTACTGGAGAATTCATGGGATCTTTTGGCCTAACAGAACCCGATCATGGTTCCAATCCGGGTGGCATGACCACAAATTTTAAGGACAAAGGAGATCACTACCTACTCAATGGGGCAAAACTATGGATTTCCAATTCCCCCTTTTGTGATATTGCCGTAGTATGGGCTAAAAATGAGGAGGGCCGTATTCATGGATTGATCGTAGAGCGGGGAATGGAAGGTTTCTCTACTCCGGAAACCCATAACAAATGGTCCTTAAGGGCATCCGCGACCGGAGAGCTTATCTTTGACAATGTAAAAGTTCCCAAAGAAAATCTGTTGCCTGGAAAAAATGGCCTTGGAGCTCCCTTAGAGTGTTTGGATTCCGCACGATTTGGCATTGCTTGGGGTGCTATTGGCGCAGCAATGGATTGCTATGACACCGCTTTGCGTTATGCCAAAGAACGCATTCAGTTTGGAAAACCTATTGCAGCAACACAATTGCAACAGAAGAAATTGGCCGAAATGATTACGGAAATTACCAAGGCCCAATTGCTCGCTTTCCGTCTAGGGCAATTAAAAAATGAGGGGAAGGCCACCACAGCGCAAATATCCATGGCAAAACGAAATAATGTAGATATGGCTATAAAAATAGCCCGTGAAGCACGACAAGTTCTAGGAGGTATGGGAATCACAGGGGAATATAGCATTATGCGTCATAGTATGAATCTCGAAAGTGTCATTACTTATGAAGGTACCCACGATATCCATTTACTGATTACTGGATTTGATATTACGGGGCATAGCGCTTTTAAGTAAAAAGTATTGCTTCAAAATAGAATTCCTAGGCCTTACTTCTTAGTTAAGAAGTAAGGCCTAGGAATTCTATTTTGTCCCCAAATTTGGCCCTAATGCAAATTGCCCAGATTCTAATTTTCCCTAGGGTACGAATGATATGTTTAGAACCATTTTCATTCTTACTTAAAATGATATGGGCTTTTAGTCTTCAACATCTATTAAAAAAATCATAATTTTTTTGTTTTCGTAGTTAAAATATTTAATTGTTATAAATAAAATACTACATTAGAGTGGTATTTTCTACAGCGATAGCTTTAGATTAAAGAAGAACTTTACAAACTTGATTACCCATGTATTGAGCAGAAAGAACATTTATTTTGTGACATACCATTTTGAGTATCCAAAATAAGCCTACTGCTATAGTCCAAATGTCCGAAGAAGATTTCAGCTATTGAGATTCTCTTCTCTCGATCCAAATAGAGAAATTAATACCGCATACGCTTTCTAACATTCACATTAAATTGTTCGCTTTAGGGTATCCAGAATGTCACCATGGCGACTTAAAATAAATAAAAAAACCTTGCAAGGACAGACACAAATCACGAGTGTCTCAAAATGTTCGTGACTTTTAATTCACTGACAAATTTTTAATCCATGTTAAAAAAAGTTTTAAATCTAGGAAAAGCATTAAACAGAAAAGAACAACTAACTATAAAAGGTGGTGGCGTTGTTTTTGTATGCACAGCATTAACCGAAGGATGTACCTGTTTTGACACTCCAGATGGCAGTCAAGGATTCTGTTCTGACGGAGTTTGTTATGATTGTTAAGACAATAGAAATCCTTAACAAACATTTTTTGATTAAATGAAAACAATTTTCCTTTAATCAAATGGTAATCCCTGATTTGCTACAATTGTAAAAATGCCAATCAGGGATTAAAACACCTATGCTACATTTTTTGTAAAAGCTCCAATAAAAAAAGTACTGGAGCAACCTTTTTTAAAGCGTTCCATTCATCCCTTTACAAGGTAATTTATCCCAATAGCATGGGATTTACGGTCATCTCCATCAATTTGGTCCTCAATACACTTCAAAAAATCCCTTTGACCTGGGACAAATGGCCTCCACTAGAATTATTAAATACTTTTAGCTGCTGTACTCCATTAAAAAATGGAGTAAAAAATACGCTGGAATCAATAATTCTATATACTATGAAAAGAAATCAAAATTTAAAAAAAATCGTATGCGCTCTTACACTGATGTCCCTAGCATTAGTTTTCACGAATTGCAGCAAAGAAGATGCTGCCGAATTTGAAGGGGAAGCGCATGCGTTCAGTGCCTGTATCGATGATGGAACGGGCAGCTGTGACGAGGACATTATCCTGTTTGACCCTACGGACCCTACCGATCCTGGCAGTGGTGGAACATCTACCCCGCCCTCCTTATCTTCACGGTTTCGCTATTACCATCGCGGCAACAGCGGCGATAATATCTTCACTTCATCAAGTTCTAGCGGAAGAGGAAATTGGTCGGGAAGCGTGAACACCAATGGAAACAATCGTCTGGACGACCAAAGTATCTCTGCTACTCAATTTGGAAACCGAGTAGCCGTCGTCCATCAAGGGAGGACATCGAACACTATTTTTTATTCTTTTTCCAGAGATGGACGAAATTTTACACGAGACCGATCCATTCCCACCGGAGCACGAACTTCCGGCACCATTAAAACCGTTGAATTCAATGGTCGCCTATTTGTATACCATCACAATGGTTCGTCTAACCGAATCTATTATAATAGCACCTCCAATGGAACCAATTGGGTAGGGAACAGACCTATCTCGGATGCCAATTCCTATCTTGCCTTTGATGTTGTGGTACTGGGAAATAGATTGTTTTTGGTCTCTTTGACCAACAGCAGTATTTCTGTTTCTTCGAGCACTGATGGTATTAATTTTTCGAGAGTAACGAGAGATGGCTTAGGCTTAAATGTTGCCCCAAGGAATATAGATGTGGTTGCTGTGGATGATATCATCTATATCCTATTCGAAGACAGAAGAATTTCCTCAAGAACCAGAAATCTATCTATTGGGAAATGGATCAATGGTTCCAACCCCATTGGTTTTGTTTCCTTTGTAAGCATAGGCACAACTACGGACCAGCCGGCTACTATTGCATCAGACGGAACTACATTGGTCGTTGCTTATGAAAATGACAATGGAAATGGTATTACGGTGAGTTACAACACTGCCTTTCGCAACATTCCCAGAAACCAGACCATCCCTCCAAGTAGCTGGCGCAGAGTCGCAGGGAGTGGCAGAACTAGTCTTTCGGGTGTAAGTCTTATCTATACCGAATAAGGTAGAACGCTGATTCCATAGCGTAAAAAACCCCTAAACAGTATTGCTTAGGGGCTTTTTACATTATATTTTTTTTCAGGCTAGCTTTCCGGAGCCAATTCAATTTCCAATCCGTCCATTTCTTCCGAAATATGCAGTTGGCACCCTAAGCGGCTATTATCTTCCACATAAAAGGCTTCGGCCAGCATGGCATCTTCATCATCAGATTTTTCAGGAAGTGCATGTTCACTTTGCACATAACATTGACAGGAAGCACACATGGCCATTCCCCCACATACACCAATGGTACCTTCGGGAGCAAGTTCATATGCCCGGACCAATTCCATCACATTCATATTCATATCCGTAGGTGCCTCTACCTCATGAACAACCCCTTCTCTATCTTTTATTTTAATTTTTACGTCAGACATGCATTTATCATTATTTCGATTATCCTAAAGTCCTATTCAGGAAGAAATCCTTACAAATTCATTTTCTAAATTGATGGAATATCAAAAAAAGATACAAGACTACATGCTTATACCTTTTTCATGGAAAGTATTCGTTATGACACATTGATCACTTCTTCGATCTGTGGGGCGTATTTTTTAATGGTCATTTCCACACCACTTTTTAACGTCATTTGATTTACACTACACCCTACACAGGCTCCTTCTAAGCGGACCTTTACAGAAGTATCATTATTATCTATGGAAATCAATGAGATGTCTCCTCCGTCGCTTTGTAAGAAAGGGCGGATTTCGTCCAATGCCTTTTCAATATTAGCTTTAGTTTCCTCTGCTGTCATTTTTTATTTCTTTTTAACAGGTGCACACCCTGCCATCGTTGTTATTTTAATAGCCTCTGTAGCGGGCAATGTTCTATTTCTCAGGACTACTTCCTGTACTACGCTACGCGTAAGCGCCTCAAATGCATGTTCAATTGGCGTTGCCGTTTGTAAAGCGGCCGGCCTACCAACATCTCCTGCCTCACGAATACTTTGCACTAGTGGAATTTCTCCAAGGAAAGGAATATTTACATCTTCTGCCAAGTGCTTGGCACCTTCTTTTCCAAAAATATAATATTTATTATCCGGAAGCTCTTCCGGAGTAAAATAAGCCATATTTTCAATAATTCCTAGTACAGGTACGTTGATAGCTTCTTGTTGGAACATGGCCACTCCTTTTCGAGCATCAGCCAGAGCTACTTCTTGCGGGGTACTTACAATCACGGCACCCGTCACTGGTAATGCCTGCATAATACTCAAGTGAATATCTCCGGTACCCGGTGGCAGGTCCAGTAGCATAAAATCTATTTCTCCCCAATCTGCATCAAAAATCATTTGGTTCAAGGCCTTCGAGGCCATTGGACCACGCCAAATCACCGCCTGATTGGGTTGGGTAAAAAAGCCTATGGATAAAATTTTAACCCCATGGCTCTCTATGGGTTTCATTTTAGATTTTCCGCCGACATTGGTAGCCAAAGGTTTTTCATGAACCACATCGAACATTATTGGGGCAGAAGGCCCATAGATATCCGCATCCAACAATCCCACTTTAAAGCCCATTTTGGCCAAGGAAACCGCTAGATTCGCCGTTACTGTAGATTTTCCTACGCCTCCTTTTCCAGAAGCAACAGCAATAATATTTTTTATTCCCGGAATAGCTTTCCCTTTAATCTCATTGACCTTAGGTTTTGCCGCCTTTACATCTACCTTTACATTTACCGTTACTTTGGCTTTCTCATACACCCGCGCATGGATGATCTTAAGGATTTCAACCTCCGTTTTTTTCCGAGCTTGCAAGCTATGATTCCCAATAGTAATATCTACAACAACTTCATCACCGAAAACCATGACATTGGTCACGGCTCCACTCTCTACCATATTCTTTCCCTCACCCGGAACCGTAATTTGTTCCAAGGCTTTGAGAACCTCCTTCTTATCTAATTTCATTTAGCTAAGGTTTCCGTTTATTCAAACTAATTCTACACCACAAAGATAGGGTATAGGGCTGAGATTAAGAAGTTAAGGAATGTATAAAAGATATGGACAAAAAAAGCAGTAGCTCCCTTTTATTTATTGTAGTTCCAAGGCTGGATCCCAAAAATAACGCTCCATATCCACAATTTGATTGTCCACCACTTCAATGCCTTCGTTTTCCAAAAGTTGTTGCATAAGATTAGTGCCTTCAAAATGGTGTTTTCCCGTTAGCAATCCCTTTCTATTGACCACTCTATGCGCCGGCACATCTTCCATACCTCCAGCTCCGTTCATCGCCCAACCTACCATGCGAGCACTCCTTGCCGCTCCCAGATATTTGGCAATGGCACCATAGGTGGTTACTTTTCCATAGGGAATCAGACGTGCTACTTCATAGGTTTTTTGAAAGAAATTCTTGTTTTCGGGTTTCATCAGCTGTAAAATATTCGAATTATGGTAATGATCAATAAAATAAGCATTAGGGCACTCAATATATAGTTGGAATTCTTGGAAAAACCATGGTTCTTCGTTTCCAATTTATAGAAATATACGGTATAGAGATACAGTACGGCAAAGGTCCCCAAACCAGCAGCCAAAATAAACGTAACAATATCCCATACCTGAAATTTTATCCAGCCAGAGGCATTCCACATCGCGTTTAATCCGCTATAATAGGGGATGGTCAATAAGTTTACCGCAGCAAGGAGCATTCCCTTAAAGAAGCTATTCCTTTTGCTAATTTTCACTTCTTTGTTCTTGGCTGTTGTATTCTTTCTTGCTTTGATAAAAAAATAAACGGCAAAAAAAGCAAAGACCAGCAAGGCAATCTTTAACAGGACACCGATGACCTCAGGATTTCTATCTAAAAATTTAGAAATCATTACCGCAATATAGGCTTGGATCATAATCATGCTGGAAACCCCCAAACTAAAGATAATGCCGTTGAGTTTTCCTTTTTCCACACTAGTCTTGGCGGCATTCATATTCAACAGTCCCGGGGGTACGGTCGCCATAAATGCAGCAGAAAAAGTGGCAAAGAAAAGTATAAGGAGATGCGTCATAGGTTTAGTTGATCCTAAATTGGATATAGGTTATCGGTTTTCCTTTTTCAAGATACTGATTTTCATAGAATGTCTGAATCTCCAAAACTTCCTTTGGGCTTCCCTCGTTTTTATAGACATCGTGGTTCGCATACACCACTTCTGCACCTAAACCATGTAAAAGCCCTAACGTATATCCGTGCATAAACTCGCTATCCGTTTTCAGGTGGATCACGCCTTCCGGGCGTAAAATTTTCTTATATTTTTCTAGAAAAAAACTATTGGTAAGGCGGTGTTTTGTGCGCTTGTATTTTATCTGGGGATCCGGAAAAGTAATCCAAATTTCAGCGATTTCCTGAGGCCCGAACAAGGCATCTATCAACTCAATTTGTGTTCTTAAGAATCCTACATTATCGATCCCTTCTTCTAAAGCTGTTTTCGCCCCGCGCCAAAATCGGGCTCCTTTAATATCAATACCAATATAATTTCTGGAGGGATCTTGTTTAGCCAATCCTATAGTATATTCTCCCTTTCCACAACCCAATTCCAATACTATGGGATGGTCATTGCCAAAAAAAGTGGCCCATTTCCCTTTAAGCTTAAAGGATGCATCAAGAATTTCCTCCCGTGTAGGCTGAATTACATTCTTAAAAGTCTCGTTCTCTTTAAATCGTTTGAGTTTGTTCTTACTTCCCAAAATATGCGTTCAATTTTCATTCAATATCCATAAAAATTGGTATTTCCTCTCTTGTTCCATAGACTCCTCTTGCTGAAGTGGCATTAACAGGTAAAAATCGTATTGCAAATCAAAAGTTGATGACCAAAATTTAATGTTTTGACAAAACTAAGGAAATCTATTTGAGTAAGGAATTTTTGTTCTTTGCAACAATGCGATCCAACAAACGAATTTTAGTGGCCCCGCTAAATTGGGGATTGGGACATGCAACGCGATGTATTCCAATCATCAGGGCATTAAAGGCGCACCATTACACTCCCATCATAGCCTCAGACGGTGTAGCCCTTGTATTATTGCAAAAGGAATTTCCAGATGTGGAGACCATTGAATTGCCTTCTTACAAAATTACCTACGCCAAGAAAAAAAAACATTTTAAGCTAAAAATCCTCTGGGATTCCCCCAAGATGATAAAAGCCGTTAAAAAAGAAAAAAAACTAATCAAAAAACTAATTAAGGAATTCCAATTGGACGGTATCATCTCGGACAATCGTTTAGGGGTATACAGCAAAAAAATCCCCTCGGTGTTTATTACACATCAGCTCAACGTTCTTTCGGGCAAAACAACCTGGATGAGTTCCAAGGCACATCAAAAAATAATACGAAAATTTAATGCCTGCTGGGTTCCTGATCATGAAGGCAAACCAAATCTATCCGGAAAACTGGGGCATCTCAAGAACTCCAAACTCCCCATCGTATATCTAGGGCCGCTCAGCAGGCTACAAAAAAAAGCATTGCCCTTTGTCTATGATCTAATGGTACTCTTATCTGGTCCAGAACCACAGCGCAGCCTTCTTGAAGAAAAAATAAAAGAGGAATTACAACACTATCACGGCAGGGTTCTTTTTGTACGCGGAGTACTGGAAAAAGAACAAAAAACGCAGACCTCCATCGAAGAGAAAAGAATAACCACATACTATAATTATATGAATTCCCACGAATTGGAAATCGCCATAAACGAGAGCGCTCTTGTGCTTTGCCGTTCGGGATATACCACAATAATGGATCTTGCCCATTTGGAAAAAGATGCTTTTTTTATTCCTACCCCTGGACAATATGAACAGGAATACTTGGCCAAAAGAATGCAAAAATTAGGTTATGTTGGCAGCGCTACCCAAGAAGATTTTAGTATCGCCACCCTTGAAAGCGCAAAGGATTTTAAAGGCTTAAAAAAATTCAATGCGACCATCGATTACGCTTCTTTATTTTCTATTTTTTCCAAGGTAAACGAAAATTCAGAACCAACTTCCTCTACACTTTCCACATAAATCTTTTCGTCATGAGCCTCAATAATATGTTTTACAATAGAGAGGCCCAGACCAGATCCCCCTTCCTTTCTATTACCGCTCTTGTCTACCCTAAAGAAGCGTTCAAAAAGTCTTGGTAAATAATTCTCGGGGATACCTTCTCCATTATCGGTCACCCTGATAATGACTTTGTTCTTGATCAAATTTTCAACACTGACTTCCGTAGTTCCATCGGTTTGCCCATATTTAATAGAATTCACGAGGAGGTTGGTCACCACTTGTTGTATTTTCTCCTTATCGGCATACACTAAGACAGGTTCCCGATAATCCATATCAAAAGTAAGGGCGATTTTCTTTTTGGCCGCCTTCATTTCCAAAAGATCAAAAACACTTTGTATCAATTCAATGATATCAAAACTTTCCCGCTCTAAATTTAGGTCTCCTACTTCCAATTTCGTAATCAAATCCAGATCCTTTACAATATAGATAAGGCGTTCTACTCCTTTATTGGCCCGTTGCAGGTATTTTTTATTAATATTCTCATCGTAAAGCGCACCGTCCAACAGGGTCAGTATATATCCTTGGACCGTAAAAAGGGGGGTTTTTAATTCATGGGAGACATTTCCCAAAAAATCTTTTCGATATTCCTCCCGGATTTTCAGGGTGTCGATTTCAATTTTCTTATCTGCGGCAAACTTTTCAATTTCTGCAGTAAGCGTGGTCATATCGGTGGTCACCGTACGGGAAGAAAGACTGGAAGATTCCAACAGGGAAACATCGTCATAAATCCTTTTAATACGCTGATAGATAAACCGTTCTGCACGTGATTGTATGATAAGAAAGGTAATGAGAAAGGAGAGTAAGGCAAAAGGAGCCAGTACGATCCAATTGATCGATTTACTCAACCACATAAGGCCAAAGAGAAAAAGGGTCAAAAACAGGGTAATGTATACGGTAGAACGAAAAGCAAAACGATATGACTTCTGTAACCGTATCCCCATTATAATACAAACTTATACCCTACACCTTTGACGGTTTTAAAATGTTCTTCCCCTATTTTTTCGCGTAATTTACGAATATGAACATCTATGGTCCTTCCCCCAACAACGACTTCATTTCCCCAAACTTTATCCAAAATCACTTCACGTTTAAATACTTTGCTAGGTTTGGAAGTCAATAAGGCCAAGAGCTCGAACTCCTTTCTCGGAAGAATAATTTCAACCCCATCATTGATGATTTTATATTCTTCCCTATTGATGACAATATCGCCTACTTTAACAATATCTTCGGTTTCTTGCTTATCTTCTTTTAACCTTCTAAGCAAGGCTTTTACCTTACTCAGCAATACCTTTGGTTTTATAGGTTTGGTTATATAGTCATCAGCACCTGCCTCAAAACCGGCCACATGGGAGTAATCTTCGCTACGGGCTGTCAGGAACGTAATAATGGTGTTTTCCAATTCGGGAATACCACGGATGATCTCACAAGCTTCGATCCCATCCATTTCGGGCATCATCACATCCAAAATAATAAGATGGGGCTGTTTCTTTTTGGCTTTGGCCACTGCTTCTACGCCATTTTTAGCCGTAAAAATTTGATATCCCTCTGAAGATAAATTGTAGCTGACAATTTCCAAAATGTCCGGCTCATCATCTACTAACAATATCTTGGTATCCTTTTTTTTCATGAGTATTACGAATTGGTTACAGCCTCAAATGTAAATATAATACTATTACGCTTAAGGTGCTTAACGTTGATTTAATATCATAACATTAATGTAACAATAAATACACGAATGTTTAACCTGTAGGTAACGCGGCTTTTACAACACCTGACGTTCTTTGCGGCAACATTTAAATCATTTTAATGAGAGTTATTGTATTGATATTATGCCTGATAGGATCCTTACAGATAGGAGCGCAGGAGACTGGAAGTATTGTAGGAAAATTAACCGACAAGGAAGCAAATGATGAGCCGCTTGCTTTTGCAAACATTATAATTAAAGGCTCAACCAAAGGGACAACCTCCGATTTTGATGGATTATATGAATTGGCTGATTTAGAACCGGGAACCTATGTTCTTGTATTTAGTTATTTAGGGTATCAAAATGTAGAAATTCCGGATGTTAAAGTTGAAGCCGGAAAGGTAACCACCGTAAATGTACCCATGTCCGCTAGTGAAGGGGTGAGTCTAGATGAAGTGGTAGTGACTACACAAGCTAGAAGAGATTCCGAAACGGCCTTATTGATCGACACCAAGAAAGCCTTGATCGTAAAAGAAAGTATTGGAAATCAGCAATTGCGAAAATTGGGGGTACGGGATGCAGCAACGGCAACCACCAAGATCTCTGGAGTAACCAGTAGTGAAGGATCTGGGGATATTTTTGTACGTGGTCTTGGCGATCGTTACTTATCTACCACTTTAAATGGTTTGCCGGTACCTTCCGATGATGTAGAACGAAAGAACATTGACCTTGGACTCTTCTCTACTCGAGTAATCCAGAATGTAAGTATCAGTAAAACCTATGCTGTAGCAGGTTCTGCCGATCAGGCATCGGGTAATGTGGATATTACCTCTAGGGAATTGAAAGACACTTTAGAATTGAGTGTTGGGGTACGTGTTGGCGGAAACACCAATGTATTGCAAAGCGATGTCTTTAATAACTTTAGCATTTCACCCAACTCTAGAAATGTAGATTTTGGTTTTTATAAACAAAACCTCAGTACTCAGGAGTTGATTACCCAACAAGGGTTCAATACGGTACAACAGGAAAACCCGATCAACTACTCCTATTCCATTACTGCAGGAAAGCGTTTTGGCGAAAAATTTGGGGTGTTGCTCACGGCTTCCCAATCCCAATCCTATGAATATGGACAGGGTGTTTTCCGGCAATATGATCGTAACTTTATTACGGACACCATTACCGATGCTACGACCTCCAATAAGAGAAATGTAACCACGGCGCTTTTGGATTTGAGTTATCGTATTGATGACAATAACAAAATAAAATCCAACACCTTTTTCGTAAACACGCTTTCTGATATTGTATTTGAAGGAGGTAGAAATGGGGAAGCTTCTATTTTTGAAGAGACGGAGCGTCCAGAAGGCTTGTTTCAATTTATCCGCGATCAGAATTTAAGACAGACCAGCTTATTTGTCACGCAATTGTTGGGTACACACCGTTTAAATGAAAACAATTTGTTCAAATGGGCGGTTGGCTACAACCTGGTCAATGCGGATGAACCTAATAGAATCCGAAACGAGGTGAATTTTGATCCTAATGGGACTTTTGTACAGTTAGGAAGAACTGGAGATTTCCAACAACGTAAATCCAATCAGGAAATCGATGATACCGAATACAACGGCTATCTAAAGAATGTGAGTACGCTTCTTTCCGAATCCAATGATGAGGGAGATATTACCAAACTCTTTAAATTGGAGTATGGCCTAAACTACAGAAACAAACAACGGGATTTTAGATCTCAGTTCGTTGGGGTGCGGGAAACTACTCGAAATGCAATCAACCCTGTCTCCATAGATGATCTTGGCGGAATTTTTCAGCAAGAGAATTTTGATAGCGGTGCCTTACGCCTAAACATCCTACAACCTGATTTTTACAATGGGGAATTACAGTCTTACGCTGGTTTTGTGGATGCCAACTATACCGTAAATCAATGGAACTTTAATTTAGGATTGCGTTACCAACGCGATGAGATCGATGTGAATTTTGACGTAGGAAACCTTCAGGGACGTGTTGGGGAGACCAGCCAGGAATATGACAATTTATATCCTAGTTTAAATGTTAAGTATTCCTTGAACGAGAAAAACATCTTCCGTTTTGGATTCAGTAGAACCATCACCTTACCCGAGTTTAAGGAAATCGCTCCTTTTGAATATGTTTCTCCCACCGCTCAGGTAGTTCGTGGTAACCCGGATATTGAAGCTTCCAGGGATTTGAACTACGATCTAAAATGGGAATTCTACCCTTCAGCAGGTCAGGTACTTTCTTTGGCCGCTTTCTATAAAGACATTTCCGATCCTATCAATACGGTACAGGATAGGGGATCTGCCGGAGTATTCTCCTTCTTTAACTCAGGGGACAAGGCCGAAGTCTTTGGTTTGGAATTGGAAACAAGGGTCGACTTGATCAAACCTATTATCAATGAAGATGATGGTAGCAGATCTGGTTATGGATTAAACTTGAACCTAAATGCTACACGTATGTGGCACAGCCAGGACTTAAGGGAAATCAGGAATGCCGATGGAAGCTTGGTCAGAACCTTCCGTTATAGAGGGTTGACCAAAATTGATTTGCAGGGCGCTTCGGATTGGATTTTAAATGCCAACTTGAATTTTACTACGGCAAACAAAAATCCATGGACACTAACGGTAGCAGGGAACTATGCTTCCGATAAAATCTTTGCTCTGGGAGCAGCCTTTAACCAGAACAATACCGATATCGAATTTAACGATGCCATTGTTGAAAAAGGTTTCGTGGTACTGGATGCCGTAGTCAGCAAGGAAGTTGGCGATCATTGGACGTTCCGATTGACTGGAAGAAACTTGTTGAATCCTGAGATCGAGAGAACCCAATTGATCCGTCCAAGCACTACCGGAATCCAAACCGAGGAAGTGGTACGATCCTATACCAACGGGGCCCAAATCAGCCTTGGTGTCAATTATAATTTTTAATAACATATTCTAAACTATAAACTAAATCTTAAAAAGAATCATCATGAAAACGACAGTTATTAAATTTCTTTCTTTGTTTGCAATTGCGGCTTTCGTTTCCTTGAACACTAGCTGTTCAGGAGACGACAACACAACCGATCCTCCTACTTCAGGCGGAGGTAATGGCGGCAACGGTGGCAACGGTGGCAATCCTCCGGCAACAGGTACTACTTTGACCGGAATGTTAACGGAAGATTTGACTTTAGACCCTACGGTATCCTATGTATTGGATAATACCTATAGTATAGAGTCTGGGGCTACCTTGACCATTCCTGCAGGAACAACCATTACTGCAAACGCAGCTCAGGGGGAAAATACAAGTACTTATATCGTGGTTCAAAGAGGAGCACAAATCGATATTCAAGGTACTGCGGCAAATCCTGTAGTCATGACCTCCAACAATGCAACTCCTGGAGATTGGGGAGGATTGGTTATCTTAGGAAACGCGACCACTACTGCCGGAGTTGATGCTATTGCTGAAGTTGGACAATTGGTTTACGGAGGTACTACCGACAATGACGATTCCGGTTCCATCAACTACCTGATCATCAACTATGCCGGGGCTGCCATCAATCCTGATTCCCAGTTCAACGGATTGACACTTTATGCTGTCGGTTCTGAAACTTCTATCTCTAATGTAGCTGTACTTAATGGTACCGATGATGGGGTAGAGTTCTTTGGAGGAACGGTAAGTGCTTCTAATATGTACTTTGAAAACAACGAAGATGATGCGATTGACTGGACAGAAGGTTGGAACGGAACCTTGACCAATGGATATGTATTGCACACTATTGAAGGTTTCTCTACGGCCGTTGAAGCGGATGGGGAAAATGGAAATCCAACCTTGACCAACTTAACTGCGGTTTCCAATACTGGAGGTACTGCCTTACAGTTCAAAAGAGAATCTGGAGCTACCATTACAGGGCTTTCTTTGGCCGGATATGATACTTCTTTGGATTTTAGGGATATGGGTGCCTTCTCCAACGTACAAATTGAAGGGCAAGATGCCGATCCTACCCAAACCTATATTGCAGCTCCTTCTGTAGACGTAGCCATGTTTGATTGGATCAATTCTGGATCTCAGGCCACTACAAGCGTGTTAAGCGGAAGTATTACTGCCGATATGACTTTAGATGCAAACGTTAATTATTTATTGAGCAATACTTTCAGTGTTGAAAGTGGAGCTACTTTAACCATTCCTGCAGGAACCATCATTACTGCGGATGCTGTAGATGGTGAAAATACAAGTACGTATATCGTTATCCAAAAAGGAGCCCAGATCGATGTGCAAGGTACTGCTGCCAATCCTGTAATCATGACATCCAACGGAGAAACTCCTGGTGATTGGGGTGGTTTGGTCATCTTAGGGGATGCTACGACCACTGCTGGTGTTGATGCCATTGCAGAAGTTGGACAATTGGTTTATGGAGGAACTAATGATATGGATAATTCCGGATCTATCAACTACTTGGTGATCAACTATGCGGGTGCCGCCATCAACCCTGATTCTCAATTCAACGGATTGACGCTTTATGCGGTTGGCTCTGAAACTTCCATCTCTAACGTAGCCATGTTAAACGGTACGGACGATGGTGTTGAGTTCTTTGGTGGAACCGTAAACGCAACTAATATGTATTTCCAGGATAATGAAGATGATTCTATTGACTGGACAGAAGGTTGGAACGGAACCTTGACCAATGCCTATGTGGTGCATAACATTGAAGGTTTCTCTACTGCTGTTGAGGCAGATGGGGAAAATGGAAATCCTTCTATTGTTAATTTAACTGCGGTTTCCGCTACTGGAGGAACTGCTTTACAGTTCAAAAGAGAATCTGGAGCAACGATCACTGGACTTTCGTTGACAGGATATACTACAAGTTTGGATTTTAGGGATATGGGTGCTTTCTCTAACGTACAGATCGAAGGTGCCGATGCCAATCCTGCTGAAGCTTACGACGCTGCCGCTACGGTAGACGTGGCTATGTTTAGCTGGGTTCCCGGAATCTAGTCCATAAATTATATTTATCAGTTTAGTCAAAAAAAGGCATCTCACTTTTCGTGGGGTGCTTTTTTGTTTCTTCATAATTTTAGGTAAAAAAAAGCCAGTTTTTGACCTAAAAAATGACTATAAAGGCATCCGAAATATCGTTTTGGCCAAATTTTTGATAGAATAAAAATACGATGCAACGAACGACATCTAAAATTAGTATATTTGTCGTATATTTATTTATATGAAGCACTTTTACCTCATTGTATGTTTCCTTTTTTTCTCCCTTAGCTATGGACAAGATAGCAAGGGTAAGGGAGATATTGATGGTTTTAAAGTCTATCCTAACCCGGTTACTTCCGGTAAAGTCTACATCAGCACTACGCAAAACGCGCCTAAAAAAGTGTTGATTTATGATGTTTTTGGAACGCAAGTTATGGAAACCACCATTTTAGGGAAAGAATTAAATTTGTCCGACTTAAAAGCGGGTATTTATGTGCTGCGTGTCTTTGAAAAAAACAAAGTGGCCACACGAAAGCTAGTCGTCAAATAACGTTCTCCCTTATCCTTCATTATACCGAAATTCCATTTTTTTCCTGATTCGATGATCGTATCAAAAATATCGACGAACGGTTTTAGAAATTCCGTTCACATACAAAAATTGCCATTTCACAACATTTAGAGAAAATAGGTATTTCCTTTTGCTATATTTATACTGCTCCCAAACGAAAGCCCTATGAAATATTTCTTTCTTATCGCCTTTTTTGCCTTCACTTCCAGTGTTTTTGGCCAGGATACAAGCGGTTATCAGGAATCAAAAAAAGAGAAACCCTATAGCTTTAAATTATATCCGAATCCGGCAGTTGGTGATGTTGTCAATATAAAAAGTGATTTAAATGCCATTAAAGTGGTCAAAGTCTACAATGTCTTTGGCAAAGTGGTGCTTACCGATCGAATTTCCACCAATGTCTTGAATATTTCACGACTGGTTCCCGGTATCTATGTGCTTCAAGTGACCGAAAAAGGGCAGTCCATGACGCAAAAATTAGTGGTAAAATAATTTCTCCATTTCCTTAAAATGCCCGTTGCTCCAATTTATGGGGCTTTTATTTTTTGGTTACTTTTGTGCCTGTACAAGCAACCATGGATCCATACGCTATTTTTGACCCTATCGATGCGGCCACTTTTGATGCCCATGCCCTAGCACAATTTCAATTCCACTATCAAAACAATACCGTATACCGTCAATTCTGCGCACATTTAAAACGAACAGAAAACCACGTAAAAAACGTTTGTGATATTCCTTTTTTGCCCATTGAATTTTTTAAATCCAAAACCATTGTATCCAATAGCCAAAAACCGCAAGTACTGTTCACTAGTAGTGGCACAACAGGGAGTACAACCAGCACCCATTATGTGACGGACATTGGTCTTTACGAAAGGTCCTATCTTGAGGCTTTTCAATATTTTTACGGTCCCGCTTCGGACTATTGCATTCTGGCTTTGTTACCTTCTTATTTAGAAAGGGAAGGGTCCTCCCTCATTTATATGGTGCAAGATCTTATCCAAAAAAGTAGTCATCCTGACAGTGGTTTTTACCTTCATGATGTTGATGCCCTTCAACAAAAAATCTTAAAACTGGAAGCTCTTGGCACCAAAACCCTATTGATCGGGGTTTCCTTTGCACTTTTGGATCTGGTAGAAAAATTCCGATTCAACTTAAAATATACCACCGTTATGGAGACTGGGGGCATGAAAGGAAAGCGCAAGGAAATGATTCGCACCGCCCTGCACGAGAGACTAAGAGAAGGATTTGGTGTTGAGGTGATACATTCGGAATACGGAATGACGGAATTGCTGTCACAAGCCTATTCCAAAGGCCATGGTATCTTTGAAACACCCCCTTGGATGCGTATTTATATCCGTGACACTGAAGACCCCTTAACATACCAAGCGCACGGAAAAACCGGAGGCGTAAACATCATTGATTTGGCAAACCACAATTCTTGTCCTTTTATTGCCACGCAAGACTTGGGCAAATGTTATAAAAATGGCCATTTTGAAATTCTGGGACGTTTTGACCATTCGGATATTCGCGGTTGCAATCTAATGGCGCTTTAAAAAGAAGTCCCAAAGCCTCCACCACGAACATAAACTAAGGTAAGCTCGTCATCTGAGATATTGGGATCATCCACCTTTGTTAATTCCAAGCGATCCCCATCAATACGATATTGATATTGTATCGCTCCATTAAAGGTTAAAACGGCTCTTTCTCCCGAAAGGGTGTAGGTTCCCGGGGCTATTAGAAAAAAGCTATTGGGATTATCTGAAACCGTAACTTGATTTTCCTCTACATTAATAAGCAATTGATGCACGGCAAAGTTAAAGTCATCCGGAAAAAAGCAAAAACAGAAGGCTTCGGTCAGTGTCCATTGCCCGTCTAAATCCGGGTCGATCAAATTCACTTCGCTTTCACCAGAACAGGAATTCAAGAAAACAAAGAGCAGTAATAATGGGGCATACTTTCTCATAATATTCTTATTTCATGTACCTTAAAGATACAAAAACCTAAAAAAGTTGCTTCTCCGCTCTTTATTTAGCCACCAAAACAAAATAATTTCGTTTTCCTTTTTGAAGCAACACATACTTATCATTGATCAAATCGGTCACGGAAATGGTATAATCCTCTTTAACTTTGGCTTTATTGACCGCGATGGAGTTTTGTTTCAATTCCCTTCTAGCCTCTCCATTAGAGCCCAAAAATCCTGTTTTTGCGGCTAATGCCCCAATCATATCCAAACCATTTTCTATCTCAACACGTTCAACTTCAGCTTGTGGAACCCCATCAAAAACTTCCAGAAAAACAGCTTCATTCAATCCTTTTAAATCTTCGGAAGTCGATTTTCCAAATAAAATATTACTGGCTTTAATAGCATTCTCCAAATCTTCTTTAGAATGCACCGCAGTAGTAATTTCTTCTGCCAAACGCTTCTGTAGGATACGCATATGTGGAGCCTCGGTATGTGCTTTCACCAATTCCTCAATCTCGTTTTTGGAAAGAAAAGTAAAAATCTTAATATACTTTTCAGCATCTTCATCAGAGGTGTTTAACCAATACTGATAAAACTTATAGGGCGATGTTCTATGGGCATCCAACCATACATTCCCTCCCTCGGTTTTTCCAAATTTGGTGCCGTCGGCTTTGGTAATTAAAGGGCAGGTCAAGGCATATCCCTTTCCGCCACCTATTCTTCGAATCAACTCCGTTCCTGTAGTAATATTCCCCCACTGATCACTTCCTCCCATCTGAAGGGTACAATTGTGGTGCTTGTAGAGGTGCAGAAAATCATATCCTTGTACCAATTGATAGGTAAATTCCGTAAAAGACATCCCTTCACTGGCTTCAGAGGACAAGCGCTTTTTTACGGAATCTTTGGCCATCATATAATTTACGGTAATATGCTTCCCTACATCCCGGATAAAATCCAAAAAGGAAAAGTCCTTCATCCAATCATAGTTGTTGACCAATATCGCCGCATTTTCAGCCTCACTTTTAAAGTCCAGAAATCGTGACAATTGTTCTTTCAATGCTTCTTGATTATGTCGCAAAGTAGCTTCGTCCAATAAGTTGCGTTCCGCCGATTTCCCTGAAGGATCTCCGATCATTCCTGTTGCTCCTCCAACCAAGGCATAGGGTTTATGTCCCGCCAGTTGAAAATGACGCAATAACATCACTCCCACAAGATGTCCTATATGTAATGAATCTGCCGTTGGGTCGATCCCAAGATACGCCGCTTGCATCCCGTTCAACAGATGCTCTTCCGTTCCCGGCATCACATCGTGTAACATTCCTCTCCATTTTAGTTCCTCCACAAAATTTGAAGCCATTCTTTTCTACTTTTTAAATAATAAGTACAAAAATAAACTTGTTTGGATATTCACTACATAAAATCTCCATTTTTATTCAATATGTCCATATTTCAATGCCAAATACCTAAATTTGAAACATGATTTTAGTCACTGGAGGTACAGGTATGGTCGGGGCACATCTTTTGTTTCAACTCTTGAACAAAAATAATTCCACGCTAAGGGCCACGCACAGAAAAAACAGTAATCTACAGCATGTAAAACACATTTTTTCCTACTATTCCCAGGATGCTGAAGCTTTATTTGAGAGAATCCACTGGGTAGAGGCCGATATTACGGATATTCCTTCTTTGGATATCGCTTTTGAAGGGGTCACTCATGTATATCATTGTGCGGCCCTGATTTCCTTTGACCCCAATGATTTTGATGCCCTCAAAAAAATAAATATTGAAGGAACGGCCAATGTGGCCAACCTCTGCATTGCCCATAACATTGCAAAGCTCTGCTATGTTAGTACCATTGCGGCAGTGGGCAAAAGTCTTGGAGGGGCCAAAGCCACAGAAGAAAATGAATGGACGGATTCCCATGCCAATGTCTATGGTTTGACCAAAAATGATGCGGAAATGGAGGTTTGGCGTGCCGGACAAGAAGGTGTTCCCATAGTTATTGTGAATCCGGGCCTTATTATTGGCCCTGGATATTGGAACAGCGGTAGTGGTGTTTTGTTCCGTCAAGCCTATAAAAACAGAGGATATTACCCGCCAAGCGGCACTGGGGTCATTGTTGTTCAAGATGTAGTGGATATGATGATCCAATTAATGGAAAGTAGTATCGTACACGAACGTTTTATTAGCATTGCCGAGAATCTAAGCTTCCAAGAAATTCTAACCAAGGTGGCAAAGGGCTTTGACAAGGCCCCACCAAAAACCCAATTGCGTTTTTGGCAATTGGAAATCTTATGGCGATTAGATTGGGTAGGTCACCTATTTAGTTCCAAAGGAAGGAAGTTGTCTCGAAAAACGGTGACTTCCTTACGAGATCAGGAAATATACGACAATACAAAAATCATAAACGCATTACAGTATTCCTTTAGTCCTTTGGACGAGGCCATTACATTTGCCTGTGCTGCATTTAAGAAAGAGAATCCTTAACTTTTGTTTTTTTTCGATTCCGTTCAGACTTGATCAAATCTTGGGTAGAGATCACACTATCCCGTTGTTTTTTTCGCTCCTCTTCAAATGTCTTTTTGGTATCGGTCAAGCGTGCTTCCACGGCCTTGTAAATATTCTCATACTCTAAAGGTACCGAAGCATAGTACAAATCGCTTTTTACAAATTGCACGCTATCTATGGTATACTTTTTATATAAGTATTCCATAGTTTCGATCTTATTATCCTTTAAAACCTCCGGATTGGTATTCTTGGCCGCATTGAGCACCGAAAGGTCATAGAGAATATTGATCATTGTCTCCTGAGGAATTAGATTTTCGGGAGGTTCGATCACCTTTTCATTACAGGACAAAATTAAGGCACAAAGCACAAAAAATAATACCTTTTTCATACTTCTATCTGTCAAATGTTAGTCTTTTTGCGTTTCTCTTTTCGGAGAATTTCCCATGCGCATAACCGAGATGACCATTGATAAAGGTATAGGAAATGGTATTGCCAAACTTGCTCCCTTCAAAAGGAGACCATCCGCAATGGTATGCAATATTTTCCTTGCTTACTTCCCAAGAGCTTTTTGGATCTACCACCACAAGATCGGCATAATAGCCTTCCCGAATATATCCCCGCTTATGAATATCAAAGAGTATAGCGGGATTATGGCACATTTTTTCCACAATCTTTTCCAGGCTGATTTTCCCCTCCTTGTGTTTTTCCAGCATTGCCGGAAGCGCATGTTGTACCAATGGGCCCCCGGAAGGTGCACTGGTATAGGGGTTATCTTTTTCCGTAAGAAGGTGAGGCGCGTGGTCCGTAGCAATAATGTCCAAGCGGTCATCCAAGAGGGCTTCCCATAGTTGCTCTCGATCAGCGGCTGTTTTAACGGCAGGATTCCATTTGATCAAAGTTCCTTTTTCTTCATAATCCACATCGGAAAACCACAAATGGTGGATACAGACTTCGGCGGTAATTTTCTTGTCTTTCAGGGGAATATCATTCCGGAACAAGGCAGTTTCTTTTCCGGTGGACAGATGAAATACATGCAATCTAGCCCCTGTTTTCTGGGCCAGGGCAATAGCTCTGGAAGAAGATAAATAACAGGCCTCTTCACTTCTGATCAAAGGATGGCATCCAATAGGGATGGCATCGCCATAGGTGTTCTTATATTTTTCAAGATTCGCCCTTATGGTGCCCTCATCTTCACAATGCGCCGAAATGACCATGTCCGTGCTGCTAAAAATAGATTCGATAACCTTTTCGTCATCGACCAACATATTCCCTGTAGAAGATCCCAAAAACAATTTAATTCCGGAACAGGCATTTTTATCCAATCGTTTCAGCTCTTCCAGATTATCATTGGTTCCTCCAAAAAGGAAAGAGTAATTGGCAAAGGCGTTTTGGGCTCCCACAGCAAATTTCTCCTCTAATTTTTCAATAGTCGTAGTTTGCGGATTGGTATTGGGTTGTTCCATAAATGTAGTGATTCCACCCGCCAAGGCCGCCCTACTCTCTGTAGCAATGGTTCCTTTATGCGTTAATCCCGGCTCCCTAAAATGCACCTGATCATCTATAATTCCAGGAAGAACATAACTCCCATGAACATCAATGACCTCCGCCTCGGCATCACTAATATTTCTGGCTACTTTTTCAATACGTTCCCCCTCAATTAAAATATCCCCTTCAAACTGGGTATTTTCATTGACAATCGTCGCATTTTTTAATATTACTCTACCCATCCCTAAAACTTGCTTTTAAAAAATATACTTCGGAATTTCATCTTTAATACCCCAAAAATGGCCTCACTGATAATGGAGGAACTCATCTTGGATTTTCCCCTCACCCTATCCGTAAAAATAATGGAGACCTCTTTGATCGTAAACTTTTTCAGATGCGCCCGGAACTTCATTTCTATTTGAAAAGCATAACCTACAAAACGCACATTATCTAAATTCAAGGTTTCCAACACCTCCCTTTTATAACATACAAAACCTGCGGTGGGGTCATGCACACGCATCCCGGTAATTAATTTTACATAAAAGGAAGCCCCATAAGACAATAACATCCGAAACAAAGACCAGTTTACCACATTCACCCCCTTTTTATACCGTGATCCAACGGCCACATCGGCACCATTGGCACAGGCCCGATATAAACGGAGCAAATCTCCAGGTTTATGGGAAAAATCAGCATCCATTTCAAAGATATAGCCATAATCCCGTTTAATGGCCCATTTAAACCCATGGATATAGGCCGTCCCCAAGCCTGACTTTTCTTTCCTAACTTCCAAGAACAGCCGATCGGCATACTCTTTCTGCAGTTCCCTAACGCAATCTGCCGTCCCATCTGGAGAATTATCGTCTACCACCAATACATGGAAGTCTTTTTTCAAGGCAAAGACTGCCAGAATAATGGCCTCTACATTTTCAATTTCGTTAAAGGTTGGAATGATTACTAAACTATCGGACATTGAAGCATTTGCTGATTTCGACAAAAATACTACTTTATCTACTGTAAAGAAATGTGCTTTTAGCTTTTATCATTTTTTTACGACTATCCATGATGCATATAATTCGTAATTTTGGGGCGAATCTATTTTTCTTATGTTACAAAAAATACCCAAACCACTACGCTATCTATTGGCAGCGCTTTTTTTGCTTAACATTGTCCAAGCCTACTTTACGGAACTTATTTTTGATGAAGCCTACTATTGGCATTATGCCCAAAATTTGGCTTGGGGCTATTTTGACCACCCTCCCATGGTAGCCCTATTGATTAAAATCAGTAGTTTTTTCTTTGAAGGCGAGCTTGGGGTACGATTCATGAGCTGTCTCCTTGCTGTAGGTACGATAGTAGTATTATGGACCATGATCGATGACGCTAAAAAGCAGCGCTATTCCATTCCTTTTTTTGTTTTGATATTTTCAATGCCCCTGGTGAATGCCTACGGTTTTTTTACCTTACCCGATACGCCTTTGTTATTTTTTACGGCCCTCTTCTTGTGGTGTTATAAAAAATTCCTTAGTTCACCATCTATCATTGTTTGTATCGCTTTAGGGGTGGTTATGGCTGCCCTCATGTATAGCAAGTACCACGCGGCATTGGTAATTTTATTTGTACTCCTCTCCAATATAAAACTGATAGGGAATAAATATGCCTGGCTTTCGGTAATTGTGGCACTCTTATGTTATACCCCACATTTCTTATGGCTGTATCAAAACGATTTTGTATCCATAAAATACCATCTCTTTGAGCGCCCCAACAGGGCTTATGAGTTTGCGGATTTTACCCTGGGTTATTTCCTAAGTCTGGTTGTTCTTTTTGGTCTTACTTTCCCCTTTGCCTATCGGGCATTGTATAAGACCAAAGCGATTGACCTATTTACCAAAGCGCTCTTATACCTTACCTATGGGGTTTTGATTTTCTTTTTTGTATCCAGTTTCAATAGACGTGTGCAGGCGCAATGGGTTATTGTAGCGTCTATTCCTATGATTCTTATCATCTTTAGGGTGATGCTGCAGCATAAACACAGCATGAAATGGATCTATAGGTTGGGCATGGTCAATATTGTACTCCTGTGCTATGCCAGAATTTGGCTGGTATATTCTCCTGCCCTTCCCATACACTTTGAAGCGCACGACAATACGACATGGGTTTCTGGTCTACAAGCCCAAATAGGGGATATGCCTGTGGTCTTTGAAAACTCCTATAGAAACACGCCAATGTACGCCTTCTATTCTGGTGTTCCCGCCTATTCCCTGAATAATATACGCTATAGACGCAATCAATATTCCTTGGACAGTACGGAATACGCCATACAACATCAACGCGTATTGTACGTTTCTAAATATGCAAAGCGCAAGGATATTACCTATACTACGCAAGACGGAAGCATCAGCTATGGCATGTATATAGATAATTTTGAATCCTTTCGCAAATTGCAATGTATTCTTCCTGAAGAAGACATCAGCTTAAAGGATACCAAAGAACAAACTTTAAAAGTCTATAATCCTTATTTTGAGGATATTGATTTAAATAAAATCACTTTTGAATTGGCATACATGAATGCGTACAAACAAGTAAAAGATGTTGTCCCATTACAAACAACCCTGGCAAATCCGGGAACGAGAGTATTAAAGGCAAGGGATACTACATCTTTTCGTTTTACACTTCCGGCACCTAAAATTGAGAATCCGGGGTATTTTAAAATAGGAATATCGGAAAATGGCTTACGTGCCGGACTTAATGGAAAAACCACGAAATTAGAGTAAATGGAACCTATTCTTAGATCTATAACCAACAAGGATTGGATTACCGGCATTCTATTTGCCAGTCTATTGATCATGGTCATCGCCAAAAGTTTTTCCTATAGTAGGTTTTCAAATTTCATGATTTTACCTTTTAACAATAAGTATATTTTTATGTACAACAAAAAAGATCGTTTGTTAAACTGGTTCCATGTATTCTTTACGCTTTTTCTGATCCTAAATTTCTCTTTATTCATTTATTTGGCCATGGGTGTTCTATTTAAGGACACTTCGGAAGCTGCGCCTTATCTCTACCCCATTATTCTGGGCTTGGTTGTTTTATTTATTTTTTTGAAGGTGGTATTGCAATTGGGCAATGGTTTTGTATTTAACACCAGTAAAATGGTGAGTGAGTTTATTTTCAAAAAATTGTCCTACCTGAACTACAGTGGCATACTATTTTTCCTCGCCAATATCATCCTTACGTATATTGCGGAGGACTCAAAACCTACAATATACCTAACCATTTCCCTTATTTTATCCATTAATGGTATTGGTTGGATCACAGTAATAAGAAATCATCAAAAATTCATTACTTCCAATTTTTTCTATTTTATTTTGTACCTTTGCGCACTTGAAATTGCGCCAATTGTGATAATTGGAAGTTATCTAAAAGATTGAGACTTATGAAAGTAAAGACGATTTTGGTTTCTCAACCAGAACCGAAAATGGAAAACTCCCCATATTCACGACTCATAGAAAAAGAGAAAGTAAAGGTCGACTTTAGACCTTTTATCCACGTGGAGGGAGTGGATGCCAAAACGGTGAGGCAACAAAAAATTGATTTGAACAATTATACCGCTATTATTCTTACGAGCAGAAATGCGGTAGATCATTTTTTTAGAATTGCAGAAGAAATGCGATTCAAAGTTCCGGATACTATGAAGTATTTTTGCCAATCCGAAGCTGTGGCCTATTATCTTCAAAAATATGTAGT
This sequence comes from Spongiimicrobium salis, assembly GCF_043678055.1. Taxonomy (NCBI): domain Bacteria; kingdom Pseudomonadati; phylum Bacteroidota; class Flavobacteriia; order Flavobacteriales; family Flavobacteriaceae; genus Spongiimicrobium; species Spongiimicrobium salis. Next base: position 43,626 of record NZ_JBHEQA010000009.1, on the reverse strand, counting down.
CTATAGAAAACGTAAGATTTATGTCGGCAAAATGAATTTTGCCGATTTAGTGGTCTTATTTAAAAAGTATAAAGAAGAAAAGTTCTTGCTTCCTTCTTCAGATGTCTTGAAACCCATTGTACCAGAGACCTTGGATAAACTTGGATTGAATTGGGAAAGAGGGATATTTTACAAAACGGTCATTAGCGATCTTTCCGATTTAAGGGATGTGTACTATGATATCTTGGTGTTTTTCAGCCCTTCGGGCATAGAATCTTTATTGAAAAATTTCCCTGATTTCGAACAAAATGATACGCGCATTGCCGTATTTGGAAATTCTACGGTCAAAGCCGCCAATAATGCCAGTCTTCGCATAGACATTCAGGCACCAACACCTGAAACCCCTTCTATGACCATGGCACTGCAGAAATACATTACTACGGTAAACAACAAAAAGTAATTAGCGATAGCGATAAAGAATAAAAAAAAGCCTCTTCAGTTGAAGAGGCTTTTTTTTATTAATGTGCATAACGTTGTGGTCCTCCACGCCGAATCTCTTCACTGGCAAAGGATTCAAACTTCTTGAAGTTCTCCCGGAACGCATTGGATAATTTAAAGGCTGTTTTATAATAGGCTTCGTCATTGTTCCAAGTTGCTCTTGGACTAAGCACCTGGGTAGGCACTCCTGGACATTCCCTAGGTTGTGCTACACCAAATACAGAATGTATATGATAGTCATCGTAATTGTACAATCCTAAATCTCCATTGAGCACTGCATTGATCATAGCCCTGGTATATTTCAATTTCATACGGGTACCTACACCATAAGGTCCTCCGGTCCAGCCCGTATTCACCAACCATACATTAACACCGGCTTCCTTCATCTTCTTACTCAACATTTCTGCATAAGCCGTAGGATGCAAAGGCATAAATGGCGCTCCAAAACAAGCTGAAAACGAAGGTACAGGTTCTACGACACCCGCTTCTGTTCCAGCTACCTTAGCGGTATAACCCGAAATAAAGTGATAGGCCGCCTGACTTGGCGTCAATTTTGATATTGGAGGAAGTACGCCAAAAGCATCGGCTGTTAGGAAAAAGATATTTTTTGGGTTCCTTCCAATGGAAGGTGTCTGAATATTATCAATATGATAAATAGGGTAACTCACTCTTGTATTCTGCGTAATGGACGTATCATTAAAATCTACGACCCCTTGAGCATCCATAATGACATTTTCCAAAAGGGCTCCTTTTTTAATGGCTCCATAAATCTCAGGTTCGTTTTCGGCAGACAAGTCAATGACTTTTGCATAACAACCTCCTTCAAAATTAAATACCGTATTCTCATTGGTCCAACCATGCTCATCATCTCCTATCAATCGTCGATTTGGATCAGCGGACAAGGTGGTTTTTCCCGTACCGGAAAGCCCAAAAAAGATGGCAGTATCCCCAGCTTCCCCAACATTTGCTGAACAGTGCATCGGCAAGGTGTTCTTAAAGACCGGAAGGATAAAATTCAAGGCAGAGAAAATTCCTTTCTTAATTTCCCCAGTATATCCGGTTCCACCGATCAAGGCAATTTTTTTGCTAAAGTTTAAAATGGCAAAATTGTGTTGCCGCGTTCCATCTACCGCAGCATCGGCCATAAAACCAGGAGCGTTGATCACGGTCCACTCTGCTTCAAAAGTATCCAATTCCTCTTCTGTAGGACGCAAGAACATATTATACGCGAACATATTGGACCAAGGATATTCATTAACGACCCTAATGTTCAGTTTATAGTTCTCGTCGGCACAGGCATAGCAATCCCGCACATACAATTCCCGTTCATTGAGATAGGAAATCACCTTATCGTACAGTGCATCAAATTTCCCGCTATCGAAAGGGATATTGATGTCACCCCACCATACTTTTTCCGAGGTAATCTCATCTTTGACAATAAATCGATCCATGGGAGATCTTCCTGTAAACTCGCCTGTATTGATGGCCAAAGTCCCCGAAGATGCCTCTTTTCCCATGTCTTTCTCCAAGGAGATCTCATGAAGTTCTGAAGGTGATAACTGATAGTGTATCGTATCACTTTCAATTCCGTAAGCCTGTAACGAAATCGTTTTCGTTCTAGGTGTGGATTTATCCATAATGGTCTTTTTAAATTTTTGGTAAAATTATGAAAAATATATCCGTTGACTCCCTAATTCTAGAGTTCTTTATCGGCTTTTTTTAATATTTGAACGCCTAAAACCAACCATCCCGACAATAGTAGTAATCCCCCAATGGGCGTTACCCATCCAATGGTCTTGAAATCAAAGGCGGACAGGCTATTTGTAGCTAAAAGATAGATCGAGAATGAAAATAGGATAACCCCGAAAGTAATGAAATACAAGACTATTTTCTTTGTTTTTAAGGAGACCTCTTTTAGGGTTCCTAAAAGGATTAAAAATAAGGCATGATACATTTGATACCTCACTCCAGTTTCAAAAGTAGCTACCGCATCGGCATCCACCAATTTTTCCAGGCCATGAGCCCCAAAGGCTCCAAGACCAATTGCCAAGAAGCCAAAGCCTATTCCTATGGCATAAATTGTTTTGTTCATAACTTATTGCAATGATATTTTTATAAATATAACAATTTGATACCTTAGCATGCGTTATAAATACGCTTAGGTAGGTATACCTTTGCCATACGATTACAAAAATACGCAAAGCAAATGCTACGAAAAATATTAGTTCTAGGCGCTGGCAAGTCCACTTCCTATTTGTTGGATTATCTTTTGGAAAAAGCTCCTACGGAAAATTTGCACTTGACCATCGGTGATCTGCAGCCCGAGGCCTTGCCCAAAACTATAAAAGAGCACAGCTCCTGTACCCTCATTAGACTCGATATATTTAAAGATCAGGAAAGGCAGCAGGCCATTGCCAATGCCGATATTGTAATTTCCATGTTACCCGCACGCTTTCATATCACCGTGGCCAAAGATTGTATTGCCTATGAAAAGCACTTGGTCACCGCCTCTTATGTAAGTCCAGAAATTAAGGCCTTGGATGCAGATGCGAAGGCAAAGAGACTTATATTCATGAACGAAATAGGCCTAGATCCCGGAATAGACCACATGAGTGCCATGCAAATTATTGATCGCATTCGGGAACAAGGTGGACGCCTCTTGTTATTTGAATCTTTTACCGGAGGCTTAGTGGCTCCGGAGAACGACACCAATCTCTGGAATTATAAATTTACTTGGAACCCTCGTAATGTGGTGGTTGCCGGACAGGGAGGAGCTGCAAAATTCATCCAAGAAGGCACTTATAAATACATTCCCTACCACAAATTGTTTCGACGTACGGAATTTTTTGAAATCGAAGGCTATGGGAAATTTGAAGGATATGCCAATCGCGATTCGTTAAAATATCGCGATGTATATGGCCTGGAAGAAGTATTGACACTATATCGCGGAACAATGCGAAGAGTAGGGTTCTCCAGAGCGTGGGATATGTTTGTACAATTGGGCATGACGGATGATACCTATACGATAGAAAACTCTGAGGGCATGTCTTATAGAGAATTTGTAAATTCCTTTTTACCCTATTCCATTACAGATTCTGTAGAGCTTAAACTTCGACATTACCTCAAAATAGACCAGGATAATGTAATGTGGGAGAAACTGGTGGAACTTGATCTTTTCAGTGCTGAAAAGACCATCGCTAAGAAGAATGGTACTCCTGCACAGATTTTACAGGAGATTTTGGAGAAGAGTTGGACGCTTGACAAAGACGACAAGGATATGATCGTCATGTATCATAAATTTGGATATGAGCTTCACGGGCAAAAAAAACAGATCGATTCCAATATGGTGGTCTTGGGAAAGAACAGGACTTATACTTCTATGGCTAAAACCGTTGGACTTCCCGTGGCTATTGCGACCTTATTGATTTTAAATAAGAAGATTACCAAAGCGGGCGTTCAAATCCCAATTCAAAAAGAGGTTTATGACCCCATCTTAGCAGAATTAAAATCCTATGGCATTGTATTTAGGGAATACGAAGTCCCCTATGTGGGTTACCATCCCGATACTTCTATTTAGAATTGAAAGGAATTATGTTATCTTTAGATTTAAATTGATTCCTTTTTTATGAAAATAAGTAACGATACCGTTAAAATAGATGGTATAGACAAGAAAATTCTAAGATATCTTATGGCGGACGCCCGTAAACCTATTTTAGAGATTGCGAGAAACATCGGAATTTCTGGTGCGGCTATACATCAACGCCTTCGCAAGTTAGAAAGTTCCGGACTCATTGCCGGGTCCAAGTTTGTCATTAATCCTAAAGTGCTCGGGTATACCACGATGGCCTATATCGGTATTTTTCTCGATAAGGCCATGAGCAATCCAGTTGCGGTTAAGGAACTGGAAAAAATCCCTGAAGTTTTGGAATGTCATTATACAACGGGCAACTGGTCTATTCTGATCAAAGTACTCTGTAAAGACAATGAGCATTTAATGCATGTACTCAATAAAAACATCCAACAAATTGAAGGGGTTTCGCGTACGGAGACCTTTATTTCCTTAAATCAACAGATCGATCGGCAAATTAAAATCTAATCTTGATGCTTTTATAATACCTCTCTTTCCCATTTTCTTCAAGCGTCAAGAAGGAATATATATTCCTTCCTGATATCTCGTAGCTACCATATTCAAAAGACGCTTTCAGAAAAAGAGCAGGTTTCTTAATCATCCTATAACTCCCCCTGGCAGTCCATAGGGACAATCTAAATAGTATACCCAAGAACCGTCTTCTTTTTGTTTGGCTACCTCTGTTGAGCTACCTTCAGCCATAACATTTCCTTTGGAGTCTTCTATTTTCCAATTCGCTTGAAGCAAAGCTAGATCACCATGTATCAGCTCTCCAATAACTGTACTTTTCAGACGCGCCCTTTCTTCAACAAACGGACTAAAAAGTGTACGGATTGCCTCTATTCCTTTTTTTGGCGGCTCTTCTGGGGGGAAGCAGACCATACATTCCGGATGGAAAAGTGTTAGTATTCCCTCAATATCCCCCTCTTCCAAATAGGCGCTTACCACATCGGCAATTTGCCTGGGATACGCCGCTTTACGAACAGTTCCTTTTTTATTCATGATCACAAAGTTTTTATTGAACGTCCGGAGGACGGTTATCCATATCAAAAACTAATTTCCAGGTTCCAGAAGGTGATTTTCTAAATATCACCACGACGCGTCCTTTTTCCAACATTTCTGTTCCATCCTCAGGATGGGTTCCCTTCATAATGAAATTACCCGTATAATAGCCAACATCCCTACCAGCTATTACCTGTTCTTCAAAAATTGTGGCATGTGGCTTCACCATAAAGTGCTCTATAAAACCTTGTTTAATCGTTTCCAGATCAGACCTTCTTGGACCCCCACTTGTACTATAACTGGCCTCAGGATCATACAACGACATTAATTGATCAATATCGTGACTGTTAAAAGCATCCATCCAATCTTGACAGGCTTTCCTAATTTCATCTTTTGCTATTGCATTCATAACGTAATATTTTAATTTAATACTTGTATGATGCAAATGTAGAAGCTGGGGTACGATTCATTCTTGGTATATACCAAGATTCCTAAACGCGAACATTATTGATCAATTTGCTGAAGTTGGTAGAATCCATTCGCAAGTAAGAGGCCAGGTCTTTTTGAGGGATTCGGCTAATTAAATGCGGGCTTCTTTTAACGAAAATTTTAAATCGGGTTTCTATATCAAATGCCATTAGTTCATACTGTCGTTCCATAACTCCTATTAAGAGATACTCAATGGCTTTGCGAAATAGGGTTTCAAGTTGCCTGTGTTCTTCCATGAGCTGCTCGTGTTTTTCATAGGAAATGCGTAAAAATGTACTTTTGGTAATCGTCTCAAGAAAATATTTGGAAGGGGTTTGAGTGACAAAGGAACCTGGATCCCCACTAAATGAGGGAGCATAGGAAAACAGAATGACATGCTGCTTATCGTCGTTCAAATAATACGATTTTTGAATTCCCTCAAGGACAAAATACAAATAGCGTTGTGTTTTACCTGGAGCCGTCATCACAGTTTTTCTTGGCACTATAACTTCTTCCCAATGCGAAAGATATTCACTTAGAATATCGTCATCCACTTTATATATTTTGGACAAAAAATCTTTCATATTTTGCTTTCTGTGGCTTCGGTAGGAATGATATCGTTTATTTCATTTAATTTCGATAGGACTTGGCATATCTTCTAATTAAAATATACTTTATATGGCAGGTTTTCCGTATCTCTTTGCCCTCAATTTTACTTTTGTTTTAAGTTGTGCTGTAGATGCACGTTTTCAAGCAGCTTCTATACGAGCTATCCTTCTGTTATAAATTCATCCATTGAACCTTTATGATTAGGCATATTAAACCCTAAATTTTGCATTTTGGAGCTTTTGTAAGCTTTGGTTTCATGAATTCTAATCCAGTCCTCATCAAAAGTAATGAATCCTAGGGTAAGCCTGCAATTTCTATTATAATTCAATCGATAAATAAGATAAGGAAAAGTCTGATCGACTTAAAAAAGGAAATAGCCTGTTCGAAGGTCTTCCGATTCAAGATCGGTTCAATACGCAAATTAAGAGTTTGACCATTATCCCCTTCTTTATGAACGAATAGTTTATTCGGCAAAACTTAAGGTATAAATTAGGATAAGAGATCTGTATATTAAGGCTATTCATTTCTTGGAATGTCTTCTATTTTTAATTTCTTGTCCCAGACAATTTCAATCGTTGTACTGTCCTTTGCAATTTTAAAATAGGCTTCCATACTGGGCAAACCTACTGAGCTACGCAAGCTTGACAGGCTATCCATGTTTTGTATGGGCCATACTACATTTTGACTGTTTCGTTGAAAAGTCTGAGTACCATAACGTTGTGGCTTACGGGCATACATCTGCAGACGATCATACATTGTAGCGGCATCATCGGGCATTAAGAGACCCATTTCTGCATATTTTTTAACCCTAGGGTAATGTTTTCGCATTAAGGAATCCGGACTATGTTGTAATATTAGAAATACGCCTTGATGTGCTTTGGGCATCAAATTTTCCGGCCAACCGCAATGTTCAAAAATCGCGTTTAATTCTTTTTGATTTTTTTCATCGATTTGGCCCATTTTTGTTGCCAATGCAAATAGTTCCAATCCACCGCTACCATCCTTTTGATTCTGCGCGATCAAGGGCATTAATGCCTTTCGTACATCTTGCTCTTCCTTCATCATTTTGATGAGCTTCGTATTTAATTCCTGTACCTCGCAATTTGGCTCTTGCGCCTTACATCCAACAATCAATAACAATGTAGGCACTATATTTAATATTAGCTTGACGAACTTCATGGATGCAGGTATTTTAAGGTGTATTATTTCCTCAAAACTAGAAGTTCAATGTGCTATTGATAGTTAATGAAGGTTAATGAGTGTTAATCCTAAACGAATTTTGGGTGATCACTTTTCCAATGCCACTCTATCCCATTGGGAAGTATTGGCTGCGGCTTCATAGGTCGTTTGCAAAAAGTCATATAGGGCTTTTTCTGGGTCGTCTGACCTCTGTACATCTTCGTACTTCAAGAAAAACTCTCCCATTTCTTCGCTATAGAAAGCCGCTTTTGGCAATACTTTTTGTGCACCGAATTTCGGGTCACTGGGATAGGCGTAAGCGTAGAAGGCCGGGAATGGAAATTCTTCCGAACCTAACCAAAATCCAGCACTGCTGACTTCCTTGGAATACGCTTCTTGCATTACGTCCAAAGGCATATTGGGCATTCCTCCTGGATGTAAGGGTGCAGGGTTTCCAGAAAATCGGGTCACGGCCAAATCAAAAGCGCCCCAAAATAGGTGCACAGGACTACATTTACCTATAAATTCACTTCTAAATTGGTGAAATACCGCATTGGTTTTTAACATGGCTTGCCAGATGCTATGTGCTACCTTTGGATCGTACGATCGGTTTACCGTATTCTTTTTAAAAGGAATGGCGGGTTCCATTTCGTTGGGACTACCGTGAATTTTCACCTCGATTCCTAGCGAATGGAGCTTCTTGAACAAGCTCTCATAAAATTCGGCCACGGTCATCGGTCGCAGGTCTATATGCTGCGTTTCTTCCCCGCTACATAGGATAAAGAGCTTGTGCTGCTCAAAATCAAAGTCGATCTGAAAAATACGCCCTTCATAAGAAATACCGTGTGTGGAATATCCGTGGGCACTAATGTACAGTACCGCATGCCAAGAATGATTTTGCCAGGGCATTGTTCTCAGACGTATTTTCCCTACAATCTGAATCCATTGATGAAGGGTTTCCAGAGTCTCCTGAATTTCCTCAAAATTAAGGACTGGCCAAGTAGTGTTGTTCTTTGATGTCATAGTTCTTGTTATTTGATTTCTTCTGTTCCATCGTTGTACAGGGCAAACCTCCCTTTATCCTTGGCGTGAACCACTTCGGTTTCTTTCCAAGGCCAACCGCCAAATTGGGTCTTGCCGTAATCCCGCATCGCTTCACGGATCTCCTCTGCAGTATTCATCACAAAAGGGCCATGCTGAACAACGGGTTCCCCAATAGGTTTTCCTTCCAAAATAAGCAAGAAAGCAGGGACGTTTCCATTTTTAAGCAGGACATCTGCATCCGTCTCCGTTTCTATAAGGTGATCTGCAGCTACGTTTTGTCCATCTACTTCCAGATGTTCTCCTTTATAAAAAAAGATGGATCTATTTGCTTCTCTTGCCGTCTTAGGCAATTTCCATTGGGCATTCGCTTCCATTTTCACGGTGTATACCCCAACAGCATTGTTCGGATCTGAAGCCCAAGAGTCCGGTGTTGGATCTGCAGCTTGTGTATGTTTCATATTTCCCGCAATGACATCAATAGTCGTTGTCTTGCCAGACTCGTCTTTATGAATGACTTTGGGAATATCTTCCCGCCAAAGCATCTTAAAGTGTGGTGCTACCATTTTGGAAACCTTGGGAAGATTGAGCCATACTTGAAAAATCTCTAAAGGGTTCCTGGCATCTTCACGGAGCAAGGGAAACATCTCTGAATGCTGAATGCCCTTTCCTGCAGTCATCCATTGCACATCTCCACCCATAAAACGGCCTGCCGCCCCTAGGGAATCTGAATGATCAACCACCCCCTCTTTATTAATGGTAATGGTTTCAAACCCTCGATGCGGGTGGTACGGAAAACCTGGTATCGTATTTCCGTGATACATTCTCCACCCATCTTTGATCATAAAATCCTGCCCAATAGGCCTGCCTTTTAGTGCTTCGGCAGCTACTCCCATGCTTGCATTTCCCTCAGGGTATTCGTCCCTGTGATAGGCACAGAATAGGAAGGGATCTTGGGTTTTCCAAGGAAAACCAAGCGGTTCTACATGCAATATTTTATTCATTTGTGGTATAGCTTAAAGCGCCCGAAGGACAGTTATTGATTTGTTCTATAAGTTCTTCCGTCGTCGCATTTTGGATATTTATCCAAGGGGTATTCTTAGGCTTATACACTTTGGGTAAAGTCCTTACACAAACGCCGGCATGCTGACATTTTTTGGGTTGCCAGTGGATCGTTATGGTACCGTTGGAATATGTTTTGCTCATAAGTACGAAATTTTGTTCCTAACAAAGTTCCGCACTTTTGAATGCCTATGCATTCATCTAGATGAAGAAATTGATGGTCACTGGCCCCTAGCAATTTTTCCTCTTATGGTGCTAAGTGCTTGTGGGGTAATCCCCAAATATGTAGCCACCATATGTTGTGGGATACGACTGTGGATATCCGGATACGTTTTTAAAAAATAGGCATAACGGTCCATTGCCGGCGTGCTCATGAGCATCAACACCCTACGTTGCAACACCCCCATCCGGCGATATAGCAGCCGCGCATTATCTACAATACGCTCTTTGGGCAAATTGGCCTTGAACAAACAATCCTTATCGAAGATGACCACTTCCGAATCCTCCAAGCAGTCAATATAGAGCTCTACTTTCTTATGAAACTCCAAGGATTCCACATCCGCAATAAACCAGCCTTCGGAGGCAAAATGGAAAATATGTTCTTTAGCCTTGCTGTCAATAATGTAGCTTCGCAAAAGTCCTTTTTTTACAAAAAAAGTACGGGCACTGCTATCTCCCGCACGCTGTAATATTTGCCCTTTTTTAACCGTCTTTGTTTGCGCATCCGGATCAATGCTCAATATATCCTTCAAACTTTCCATATACTTCCAGAGCTAAGATTGGCTTCAATTATTTGTTCATCGAACATCGACTTTTCCCTACTCATCTACTCAAATAAAATCCGCTATGTCAAATGTACAATTTTCAGCATACTTCACTTCCAATCATGTCTATTTCAAACAGACATGCCGCTTGGTTTTGATAATGTGTAGGCAAAGCATAGGTGTTTTTTGGAAATTCAACATTCCCTTTCTAAACCCATCATTCTTTGAACCGCGGCTTATGCATGACATGAAACTGGATTTTTTGCCTACTTCAGCAATTCGGAAAGTTTTTCATTTAATTTTTCCCCTCGTAAATTTCTAGCAATGATGCTTCCGTTCTTGTCAATTAAAAAATTATCCGGTATTCCACTCACTCCATAAATTAAACCGGCGGCATTTCTACTTCCTTTTAAATCGCTGACATGCCTCCATCCCAATTTGTCCTTTTCAATGGCCTGTAACCAACTTTCTTTGGTATTGTCCAGAGAGACGGCAAAAACCTCAAATCCTTTTTCCTTATAGGTTTCATAGGTTTTTACCAGATTGGGGTTTTCTTGTCGACAAGGGCCGCACCAGGACGCCCAAAACTCCAATAACACGATCTTATCCCCGCTATCGGACAGTCTCTGTTGTACGCCATGCGGATCCAGCATTTCAAAATCAATATAATGCTCTCCAATCTTTGGGTTTTTATTCAAGGCAATATATGTGGCAATTTCTTTACCGTATTTTGAGTTTTTATTTTCCTCGGAAAAATTATTGAACAATTCTTGGGTCAATTGTTTCCCCCAAGTAGTGGCGTAGATATTCAACATATTTGCACTGATAATACTATTGGGGTTATCCTTAACAAATTTCTTTTCCAACCTTCTCCCCTCGCTCCTCGAAACCGTATCCATTGCCTTCATAAGGCTACTACTCAGCGCTTCGGTTTCGGAACCTGTTATTTTCGCATTTCTGAAATCGCTTGTACTTGCATCGAACTGCATTGCTGTATTTTCGGCCCAAAATGCGGTATAGTTGGAATAATCCTTATCGTGTAAATAAAATCGCAATGGCTCTTGATCCAGTGTCGTATTAAAAACAAAACTATTGTGGGTGACCACTGTAGAATCCACATCTGCATTAATATCTGGGTCGTTTAAGTAAAGAACAGTCCCATCGGTTATTCCTTTCGTTTTTCCTGTTAAGGAAAATATTGAAGGTTGTTCATTTTTACAGGCGACAAATCCGGTCAATAAAATTCCTAGAAGTAGTTTTCGTATCATTTGCATTCAATTTATGATTATCCTAGTATCGGTATCTTTATGAGGACCAATTATTAGAATGTATTTTTTTTCTTATAGTACGGTTCCCATAATCCTTGGAATGTTACCGGGCTTAAGTGGGGTTTCTTTCAAATTTTCCTGTGTTATTTCCAAATCCCTCTATCTACAAAAGAAGCTGCATAGAGTATCATTTGTACACTCTGATATAATCTATCACCATTGGGCTTTCAACAAAATCAGGAGCAATATCGGCTTCAATGGCAATATTCAACAGAATATAATAGTCTGTATCATAAGGCCAGGTATCGGCATTCTTCACTTCCGGATGGTATTGAAAGTGCTCAACACCATCTACGCTAAATATCATTTTCTCTTCGGACCACTCTAAGGTGTAGATGTGGAATTCATTGGAAACATTATCGACCTTTTGTCCACCCACATTCTTGACATTATACCCATAGCTCGACCCATTATGTACAGCACTGGAAACCTCATCTTGCTGTTTCCCCCAATGTTCCATAATATCAATTTCCCCGCAATTGGGCCATTTGGTAGTCCCAAAACCTTTATTGTCCCAATAGGCCCCATCTTCATCAATATTTTTGTTGAGCATCCATATAGCCGGCCAGGTCCCTATACCGGATGGCAATTTTGCCCGAACCTCTACCTTACCGTAAGTGAACGCAAATTTTGAATTCAATCGTGCAGAAGTATAGGCTTTGACAACTCCCTGGTCTTCAAAAGTTTCTTTTTTGGCCACAAGATTCAAGTAACCATCTTTAACATAGGTATTGGTAATCTTGTCCGTATAGTGTTGAATGATTCCGCCCCACCAACTACCTCCAGGCGGGAGCTGGGTTTGATGAAACCATTTCTCAGAGTCGATGGGTCCATTATGATCAAATTCATCTGCCCACACCAAAGTAGTATAGGCATTTTCCGGGCTTTTGTTAGTGGTATTCGATACTACTTTCTCGGGATTATTTGTAAAAAAGTAGTACAAAACCAATATTCCTGTACTTATAATGGCAACGGCTGCTATTGTTTTCTTCATATTTGGTTCGGCATCTTATGTTTCGTGGAGGGACATCTGCTGTCCTTGGGATTGGTCTAAACCCATGGAAACACCCCTAAAGTTAACCAAATTTTTAGTGCTGTGCTATAAATGCCCTTTAGTTCCGATCTTCAAACAGCTGCATGGCTTTTAGGTATTTTAGGCCGCCTGCCTTCGTCTGATCGTAGATAACGCCATTCAGTTCAGGATGATTTTCATTGATCCATTGTAAAAATTCCGTTCTATTTTTTACAAATATCGAATCCTTAAAAACTTCGTATTTGGTCGTTTCAACTGTGATGATCTTATCCTCCTTAAAATGTATATGTTGACGTGTCACAATAGGCTCTTCATGAAGAAAAAGAATTCTTTTATCCACCTTAGAAACGCTGGCCTTCACAAACCCCTTTTCCTCCCCAATATCAAGGATTTCATAGGCTGGTCCAAATACGGAATCCCATTTCAACCATTCCAAATACTCTTCTTGGGAAAAGGTCTGTTCGTAATCGTACTCTGTTTCCCTGGTTAAAAGACTATCCGTTAGCAATTTTGCCATTTCCATCCTATCCGAGGTATCAAGAGCCTCATAGTATCGCTTGGCGAGCTCAAGCTTGTCTATTTCTTTTTTGGTGTTTTTACAGGACATACATCCCAGTATCAAAAAACATAGTAGTATTCCAATTCTGTTCATAGGTCTGGTTTTTTTGTTTAATCTAGGACAACAACCCAATATAAGAATTGTTGTTATTTCTTGAGATTTATGTTGTTCTTTTCTTGTAATGCATTCCCAATATGCTATCGATATTCGCCACCACTTCCATGGCATTTTCTTTACTAAAGCATAAGGGCGGTTTTGTTTTAATCACATTATCAAAAGGCCCATCGGTACTGATCAAAATATGATTGTTCCTCAATTCATTTTTAAGGTGATTGGCCAAGGCGGTATCTGGCAATTGGGTATGATCTTTTACGATTTCCACTCCAATAAATAAGCCCGCGCCCCTAACATCTCCAATACAAGCATATTTTGCCATCAACTGTTTTAAGTGCACCATATAATACTGACCTACTGCTTTGGCGTTTTCTTGTAATTTTTCTTCTTTTAGTACTTCCAATACGGCAGCGGCAGTGACACAGGATACCGGGTTTCCCCCAAATGAACTAAAAAACTCCACGCCTTTTTCAAAAGAAGCGGCAATTGCTTCCGTACAAACCACTGCCCCCATGGGATGGCCATTGGCAATAGGCTTTCCTAAAACCACCATATCTGGCACCACATCCTGTGCTTCAAACCCCCAAAAGTGCCCTCCCAATCTTCCGAAACCGGTTTGCACTTCATCACTGATGCAAACTCCTCCTTGAGCCCTAATAGCAGGATAGACTTCTTTTAAATAGCCTTTGGCCAATGGTATTTGACCTGCACAACCCACAATAGGTTCACAAATAAATGCTGCAATGGGAAAGGAGCTATTCTCAATCTGAGCTGCGGCATCTATCCCATATTGTTTGCCCGCATTGGCTTGCTCTTTTCCATACTTCCCTTTATAGGTATCTGGTAATGGCGTTTTAATAATGTGATGCTTCTGTCCTTTCCCCTTAGGATTATTGAATTTGTAGTCGCTGATATCCATAGCGGTTTGCGTATTCCCGTGATACCCCAATTCCATCACCATGATATGATCATAAGCTGTATGTTGATGTGCCATTCTAAGGGCCAGGTCACTTGCAGCACTTCCTGAATTCACAAAAAACACCCGGTTAAGTTCCGTTGGAAAATGGTGCAATAATTTTTCTGCATAATCCGCCAATTCATCATATAAATATCTTGTATTGGTATTAAGTCTGGCAATTTGCTTCTGCGCCGCACGCACCACTTTGGGATGTGAATGCCCTACATGGGGAATGTTGTTATAAGCGTCCAAAAACGTATTTCCAGAGGCGTCGTACATATATTGAAAGGCTGCCCCGACCATGTGGATAGGGGTTTTATAACTCAATGATAAAACTGTACTAATATGCTGTTGCCTTCGCTGAACCACATCGGCAATAGACACCTCTTTCAGTCCAGGAAAACCAGCTGCTTCCCTAAACATATTCTCCGCTTTTAAGGGATTGATCGCAAGCCAGCGGTATAACATTTCCCAGGCCGCTTTTTCACTTACCGAGGCATAACTGTTGTTTGGATCTACCTTGCGAGCATGTGCAGAATTGCATACACTGACACATAACCTCGCTGCTATGAGGGAATAGAGAACATGTATTTCATTCTCTTCTAGGGGCAGCGTTTCATGGTAGGCTTTTAGGATGATGACGGCCCATGCCAAAGGATCTTCCTTGTCATAACAAGCATAAGTAATGGCAATGGCAAGTTCGTTGATCAGAAAGCTGTGCGCCAAATCACCAAAGTCAATGATTCCTGAAACCTTGCCATTTTGGACAAGAAGGTTCCATTCATTGGCATCATTGTGAATAATTTGCTTTCGCAATTTAGGCGCAAGGGGACTAACAATTGCTTCAAATTGATTAAAAAAATAATGGACGATGTTCCTATTTTTTGGATTGGGGATATCCTCTATATACTTTTTGTTTAAGTGAAAATATTGCATATCCCACTCCCACTGCCTGGCCTGTAAGGTGTAGTTGTGAAAGTCCTTCAACTTTAAGTCTATCCTTGCCAAAAAAGTACCTATGGATTTAAACAGCAGCTCGGTATGTGCTACATCTCCCAAAAATTCACCAGGCAAGAAAGATAACATTCGGCAGCTTTCTTTTCCATGATCGGTATCCCTTGTTTTTAAATAGGTATGGTCCTGAAAGGGTATGGGTTTCGGGATTTTTGTGTCAAACGCTTCTCCTAGGAACAACAGGGTCTCGTTCTCGGCTTTCAAAATGTCGTTCAAGGCCTCCGAATAGGTGTAGGTTTTAAATACATAGTCGTTTTTTTCTGCGTTAATACGATAGTTTGCATTCTCATATCCCTGAAGCTTCTTAGCGTCCGTTACGGTAATTCCAAATGCTTTTTCTATAAAATCCTTCATCTATAAAAACCTATTGCCCAAAGTGTCCCTATTCCTTTTTGGTTCTAAACGAAAGATAGCAAAATTGCAATGAATTCTACCTAGGAATTTTAGTGCATTTAAAGAGGAATTCTGTTTGTAGATCCATAGTGACCTAGGGTAATTTGGAAGCAATCTCGTCGTATGGGTTGCAGTGTTGATCTGTATATTAGGCAACTGGGTTCTGATGTATCGTTTTTAATGCATTTTCAATCCGTTTCAATATAAAAACAAACTTTTCAAATTGCTCAACATCCTTTATTCCATGTGCAGGGGTTAAAACAATACGATCAATTGGTTCTTTTCCCGTGTCTATATAAATGTTTTCATCTAGTATGCTTTCGGTAAAAGTACTATCAGAGGTAAGTTTTTTTAATAGGTTTTTGTCTCCATCAAAGCGAAACTGTTTTCGTATGGATTCCGGAATAGATATCTTCCGTTTCGGCAATACAAAATCCAAAAACTTATGTCCTAAACCTTTTGGAAATAGGGTCAATTCTGTTTCGTATGTTTTCTTTAAATGTAAGGTCATTCTAATAGGTTCTGCCACTGGAATTGCTCCTCCAACCTCATTAAAATTTATACTAATCGTAGTCCCCTCAATCTCTATACTTCCACTTTTTTGTTGATAGCTATACTTTCCAACCGGACTATTTAGGTTTTTCACCAATCCTCCTTCATATTCCCCATGATACTTTTCTATCCATTCTTGAATACTATTCATAAATCCAATTCTTTTTGAAGTTTAGACCCACTATCCCAACAATTCCTATAGACGCTTTGCTTTTTTCCAATATAAGGATCTTAAATAATAAACTATTCCCAAGAAGCCAACTCCCAAAGAAATCAAAAACCCCATCCGTGTATTGGAGTTGGACTCCTCAAAACCATACAGTATTTCACCATTTCTAGTTGTTATTTTAAAGACAATAGGCTTTTCCCAATTTTTTTGGTTCTTTTTTATCCAAACACTGACCTTTTCAGAATCCCTTATTTTACCTTTTAGCGTTTCAAATCGTTCATGATAACGACTCCTACCAAATTGTATCATGCTAAGCCTATATCGTTTTTCTGTTGAATTTAAGGTGAATTCCATCTTAAATTTAATGTATGGGACATTATAGCGAGCCGATGATTCAACATAATAAGTGTTTAAATCCCCTGTTTCTCCGCTTTGTTCCATTAAGGAATTCTCCCATATAAATGAAGAAGATCCAAAGAAGTAAAAAGCAATTACTATTGCCACAATACCAACAAAAAGTCCCCCATCTATAAAAATTTCTCTATGCATGCTGCTTGAACAATTATTGTTCCGTTTATTCAGGATATGTACTATAATTTGGGCCAGAACATCTTGGGGAATGCCATTGGATATAACAACCTAAGAAGCAATTTCTTAACATGACATCACCGCTTTGAAACTTGGTTTTGATTAAAGATAGTAAATATTCTTTGGGGAAAGAGCTTCCTCATGACGGTGTTTTCCTGATGGGTATTCCAGCATCTCACTTTAGCACTTTGATGTTGAATTCCTCTCTTATTTCAGTAATAGGAAGGTCTAAATACTCCTCAAAATCCTTCCAAGGCCAGGGTCTATGCATCCTTTTGGCACGGAGTATCAGTGAGGGAATCATTATAAAAAGTTTAAAAAAATCCCGTATCGCAACAGTGGGGCTAAACTTTTTTGACAGTTCAAAAGCATTTGCTTTTCTATATTCCGAAAGGTGTTTCCAGAAC
Organism: Spongiimicrobium salis; assembly: GCF_043678055.1. Lineage (NCBI taxonomy): Bacteria > Pseudomonadati > Bacteroidota > Flavobacteriia > Flavobacteriales > Flavobacteriaceae > Spongiimicrobium > Spongiimicrobium salis. The sequence continues at coordinate 26,281 of NZ_JBHEQA010000009.1, read as the reverse complement.
CCAAGGGTAGTGCCAAAGACCGTCCATAGTTTCACTGTTCCTTCCCCAAAAAGCGAAATGTCGCATCCAAAAATCACATGGGCCACATCATGAGACCTAAAAAAGTCTCTTACCTCCTTTGGCAAACCTTTATCCAGATGATTGAGACTTTCCTGATAATTCTCATAGAACGCTTCCAGTCCTTCTCTTAGTGTATTATTTTTCCGCTTGGACACTCCTTTTATTTTTTTGGCTTCATAGGGTATATCTTCTCAATTCACAGATGCTTATACTTAATTGAACCATACGGCATAGCGTTGCCTTCTCAGTGCCAGCGCAAGCTTTTCCTCCATTTTTAGGGCCTCCGCTCTCGTGGATAATGGGCCTATATGATTGTATAAACTGGGTCTTAGATACAGGCCGTATTTCTGAACAATATTGGACGAAAGCTTATGGCCTTTCTTATTTCTATACCCTGTCTTGTGTTGTTGAAATCTTTCTTTGGGCGTCTTACTTGTCATCCCAACATACAAGCACTGCAAAACACCATTGAATTGGGGGTTTGCTGCTCTAAATCGGGCATTTTCAGAAAACACACGTTTAGACAACTCTATGACATATACGTAATACTGGACTTTTGGCATTACTTATCGGAAATTCTGATTCACTTTTTTCAATTCCTTATTTTCTGTAGGAACTATATCCAATTAAACTCCAAATAAAGAATAATCCCAACAAGCCTATCGTTACATATCCAAAAAACACCCCGATCAAAAGTATAAGACTCAGCGCTAGCCCTATCATTTTCATTCCATTATCATACTTTTTACTGGACTTAGATCTTCTGTAGTTAATGGAGTGGTCTAGAAATATTTTATCCGATTTTTTTAAGTAATACAATATTTCAGAATCCTCAAAACCCTTTTCTTTCATTTTCTTTTTAATATCCTCTGAAGAAAGCCCTTTTTCTCTCAATGATATACTATAATCCAATTTATCCATTCCATAAATATTTACAGCCAACATAGGGGTGATTCCGGTAATTGCCTGTTCCTCTTATGCTTTTCCATTGGGCTACGTCCTTTCCATATCTTAATCCATCACATTTAAAAGCGCGGCCAATTCTCTACCATAATCAATAAAGGCAACGGTTTCATCGGTCCTGGCCAATTTGATTTTATCAAAAATGACCAATGCCTCCCCATTACTTTCCAAATGATAAATCTGATGGTTTTCAAAAAAGCGAATGATTTCAGCCGTAAAAAAAGATCGAATTTCAGTCTCCTTGTTTCCCGTAATCAGGAATTTTTTGGAAAAATCCGGATACATTTCAAAATCAATGTCTTTATAACCCGTATAGGCCATTACACGGTCAAATATTTTTTCGAACATCCCTTCTTTTTCCATGGTGAAAACGGGTATCTTCTTATTCAACTTTAAGACCATTAAAGTGGTATTGAAAGTTTCGGCCGTAAAAGCAGCGCCTTCGCTGAAGGTCACATCTGCTATTTCCCAAGACACATTTACATCTTCAAATGTTCCTCTGAGGCAATTTGATTTGCGTTCGATAGGTCTAATTTCAAAAAAGTGAAAATTCTTCAAGTACTTCGTGTTCCAATCTACGCGATGCCTGTATTGATAATCATTTTCATTAGCTAAATTTTGCAATCGTGTTTGCCTTGACGATAATTTGGGAGGAGTACTGTTCAAAGAAATTTTTAATGCCCTATTATGCGTAGAGGAGGAAACATGGGAATCCAATCCTTTTATGATCACTTCACCTCCTGTATTCTTTTGCATTTTTAAATAATCCACAAGGTAATCCATATAGGTCATGCCTACCAATCTTGTTTCCGATAAATCAATATTCACATCTGCCCCAGAAGGAATTTGCGCCACTAATTTATCGACCTTTAAAATGCCCAGAAAGTTTGCGATTCCTTTAATTTTTAGATCATAACCCCCATCTGGCCTCTTCACCAGATTGGATCCAGAACGATAGACCATTTTAAAAAATTGGGGTATAGGTACTTTCGCCAATAACATATGACTGACCATGGCCAATAATAATCCCCCGAGCAACCCTATCAATAAATTCGTATAAAGGGTTAAAACCATAGTCCCCATAAAGAATATTAGTTGCTCAATACCTTGATTATAGACTTGTTTAAAAACCGCTGGCGAAGCTAATTTAAATCCGGTATACACCAATAAAATCGCAAAAGCACATAGCGGTACTTGTCGCATTATAGGACTCAATACCACAATAAAAAGCAGCAATAAGAGGCCTTGGTACATATTGGACCACTTGGTCTTTGCACCATTATGAATATTGACCGTACTTCTAATAATCACGGCAATAATGGGCAAGCCTCCAATGAAACCGGCCGCCATGGTGCTAAGTCCAATACCAGTTAAATCCTTATTTAAATCCGTCTTTCGTTTGTATGGGTCAATTTTATCCACAGCTTTTGCAATGGCCAGTGATTCAATGCTCGTAATGATTAAAATGGACAATACCGTGGTCCAGAATTCAATGGTATTGATTTTGCCAAAATTAGGATGCATTATAGAATCCATAATATTATCTGGGATGTCCAATAGTAGCTCTGGCCCTACCTCATAGGCCTTTCCAAAAAAGGAAAGTGTATGTTGGTCAAAGAAATTAAAAAGATAAACAAAGGGAATAGAAAGGGCAATCACCCACATTGGTGCTGGTAAAATGTGAAAAACCCGATAACTGATTTTAGAATGAAACAAGAGTAAAAGCAACCCTACTACCGCAATAATCACCACAAAAGGGTTTGCCTGGGGTAAGTATACCACAGCATCAACAAGATTCTGTACAATGCTAGGGCTATCCGAGTGTGTACCTAAGGCCACATGGATTTGTTTTGCAAAAATGATAATACCAATGGCCGCCAAAATACCGTGAATCACGGAAGAATGAAAGATATCGGCCAATCGGCCCAATTTCAATAATCCCAACACCACCTGAATTGCTCCAGAAACAACTACTGCTGCCAAGACATAATTGAAAGCTTGTCCCGAACCATCATCCATTAATGCAATACCCAAAAGGATGACGGCTATAACCCCTTTGGCAGGTCCGTTAACCGATATATGACCTCCACGATAAAAGGTGGTCACCACCCCGCCAACAATGGCCGAAAGGATACCTGACATCGCAGGTGCACCTGCTGCCAATGCAATACCCAATGAAAGCGGTAAAGCAATGAGGGAGACACTCACTGCTGCGATTAAATCACTTTGCCAATTTTCAATTAGACCCTTAAAGCCTTTTTTTGGTGTAACTTCCATGTATTTAAATCTCTGGGCTTATGAAATATTAAGATGCCGAATATAAAACATAGTCATCGATCGTTTTACAATTCTTAAAATTGTGAAGATATCTAAACTGGAGGGAAGATAGAAATTTAACATTACTTTTATAGCAGAAATCATAGGAATGTTTGTATGATCAACTTCTATTCCAAGATATTGATTTTATTTGTCCACACCCTTCAACTGTTGGTCAAGGGTTAAATAAGTAGTCAACTGTGCCTAAATATAGGAAAAGTCATGGTCTTCATTCACCAGAGGAATTAGGCGCAATCAGTATAATAGCGGGTTATTCATTTACAAATTCGGATACTATCGCATTCAGATATGCAATATCTTTTTTCGTATTCAAATATTGATCAATATCATTATCGCCCATATTTTGGATTTTATATTCAAGTAATTTTTCTTGAAACATTAGATATACGAAAGTGTCTATTATTCTTTCTTTTAATCCATGCGGAAGATTGTGTTTACGGACTAGGGAATACTCCATTCCCATATGGGTAATTTCGTGAATGATGGTATTTGCGGGTTGTTTATAATTCATAAATTCCCCTTCTTTATTGGTGAGTAACGTGATCCTTCCTTCATCAGGGTCGTAACTACCTCCCGTCCCATATAAGGTAAAAATTACCTGGTAGGTATCAAACATTTTAAATTTCCAGTCCCATTGACTTTTCTCCGCATCTATTTCATGGATTATGGTATTCATTAAGTCCATCTGGTTTTCAACTTTTTGTATGGCCAATTCATAGTTCTTGGGATTAAAGACCTTGGTTTCCACAAGAGTATAAATCGCAGCAAAGTCTTCATTTCCAAAAGCTCCTTTTTTTGATTTTACGATCAGGGAATCCATTAAGGGGTCCTTGGGCAGATGAATCCGATACCCTTGTTTTTCAAAAAACCGAATATCATTGATGGTTCGCCAAATTGAAGTCGTTTCTTGTTCAATGCTCGGCCGAGCTATTTCAATACGAGATAGCTGTGCTTGAGATGTAGCCTTCCAACCGAGGAGTAAAAAAGCAACAAGCACTACTTTGATTAATTTCATTTTGTCCGGATTTGCAACCATGGCCTTGTACCTTTATGTTTAGTATTCCTCTAAAATTACAGTAACTATGACCAACAAACCAAGTAAAATCATAATTACCACATAAAAGAGGAAGTAGGTCAGTATAAGTCGAAAGGAGGTATAAATCTTGTTTTCTGTATTATAAAATTGGAAAAATGTCCAAAACCTGAATGCAATAGAGATGGTAAAGGCCAGTGTTACCCCAAGATCATCTTGCATGAGCAGAAAACCGACAATACTAAAGAGTGAATAAAAAATAGTTTGATGCCCGGCGATATAGGAATTGATTACAATATGTTCCAGAAAGTTTTGTTTCCTTCCAAAAAAGGAAAGGTAGGACGCAATTGAAAATATCGGTATCAGGAGAAGGTTGGAATAGGCAAAGTTGTTCGTTAACCATTCTGTAGAAAATTTTAAAATTGCAGCATTGTGCGAAAAATCAGATTTGTCTTCCGCTCCTCTTCTAAAACCTGAGATGGCATTATCTAAAAGGGTAGTCTTTCCCAGTATTTCTGTGATGAAAAAGTAGAGTGTGGATAATAGCAAGACATAAGCAATTGGTTTAAAGTAATATTTTCGTTCCCCATTTAAAAATTCTCGAATTGCGTGTCCAGGCCTTCTGGTTAAGCTCTTGACCGTATAAAAAAGCCCTCTATTAACTTGAAAAATGCTATCGGAGATTTCTTCGAGAAAGCTGGACAAGGTCAATCGGTCCACTCGCACGTTTTGCCCACATTGATTACAAAATTTTCCTTTAACAGTATTTCCGCAATTTTTACATTCCATGTAGAGACTATAGCGTATAAGGGTGGTTGGCCTTGATTTAGTGGGCAATTTAATAAATAATAACCGGCTTGGTTGGATGCGAGTGATTTTCCCAAAGGAAAATTCAAAGCAAAGAACTATACCCTTATTAGTCGTTGTTATTCTATACCATCCAGCTTTTTGGAAACTTCATCATAGTACTCTTGAGTTAGTTTCTCCGTCCAAACGGTCGGTTGAGCTCCATATACTGCTAAATAGGAAACCCCTTTAGTTTTTGATGATGTGTGCCAGTGTTCTGTATCTTTTTCACATTTAATAACATCACCTTTCTTCATTAAGATTGGCTCTTGACCTCTTTCCTGATAGTAGCCTTTCCCGTCAATTACTATAATTACTTGAGAAGTATTATGCTTGTGCCAATCCAATGTAGCGTTTGCACTGAATGTAGCTTGCGTAATATTTTGATTAAATTCTTGGTCAGCTTGAACTAAAAAATTCAACCAAGCATCCCCAATATGATGGGTGTTTGGAGCTTTTACTCCTTTGTCAAGATAAGACTTCACTTTATTTTCTGGCTGTTGCGCACTCGAAAATACTGGCAAAAGACTAATAATATATAAACATAGATATTTCATAAGATTAGATTTTATCATTTCGTGTCAATGTCTTCGCATAACCATCGGTTGGTTTTTTTTGAATTTTAGAAGTTCACTTGAGAACTCATGATGTTTTAAGGGATTTTCAACCTCAATGACAAGCATATATTCTTGGCAATATCGTCTTAGTTCGTTTTTAGTACTTTATTGGGGTTTGGTTCAAAAATGCTATCATCCATACTTTTTTCCTCAATGGATATTGCTTCTTGAATAGACTTGAAAAGCGGGTAAAATTCCGTTTCATTTCGTATACTTATTGATTGTGATTCTTTAACAAATAAATTCCAAAATCCGTCTGTATATTCCGAGTATAGTGCTGCATTTAATTTATACTTTGGATTAAAGTAATAGGTGCCCCGCATTTCAGAGAAAAAAGAATTTGGATCCATAGGCTTATATTCAAGCGTCACGGACTCGCATGTTTCCTCTAAAATTTCTTTTTTGTTATTCGCATTGCGATCAAACTTCATAAGATTGTTTTTTTCGCTGCCAAACTTGGTTTTGACAATGGTGTCCAATTTTTCAAATTCCGTATAGGAATAGCCTTGATCTAGTCTTACAATAGTTTTCATCCAACCATTCTGTCCTTCCCCATGATATATCATTGCATACCTATCTTCTTTTACATAGGCGGTAAATGATTTTCCAAATTCCCGCTCCAGAACACTTATGGGTAAATTTCCATTATTGGACTCATATGTTATTTTATACTGCAATTCCCCTTCAAAATATTCTTGTGCATTTAGGGATACTATAAAGAATATATAAAAAACGAGGAGGAGGTATCTTTTCTTCATTGTAGCGCATTTCTTGGTTATGGTTTCAGCTCTTCTGTATTGAATTGATGAGCTATACTCATCATGAACACGATTCCCGGGAAAATCACATTTCCTAAGGAAACAGTTATTTTAGTGCCGGTTTTTATTAAAGGTAGTAAATATTCTTTTGGTTGAAAGGGGTGACTTAAATTATAGTCCATAATCTGGGATAGATTATTTTACGGTTTGCTGTAGTATCCAATCCATGAGTTCCTTTTTATTTATGGCATCCCAAGTTGATTGCGTATTCTTGTTGGGTGAAGGATTATCTCCAGGTTGTAAAACAACTAATTCTGTATTCTTATTACCAGTCAATTCCAATTCAGCCAAAAAACCGACCATGTCCGTCGCATTATTTTCATACAAGGTTCTTAACTGCTTTGTGAGCTTATATTTTATGGCAGGTTCTATATACGCTCTGATAGCATAGTTTTTGTAAAATTTTATATTTCTGTTTTTTTCATCAAAATAGCTGTAGGTTGAGAAATTATGATAGGACTCCGGATTTGTCTTAGGGGTACCATTTAAATGTATTTCCAACAAATAATTGATAAATTTTGGCTCCCCCAAATCAATTTTATGTATTCTAATATCCCGTTTATGTTGGTACCATTTCCTCGTGAAATCCAATGTAAAATTGCACATGACAATACCCTTTGTATGAAGTTGAAACTCAAAATCACCTTCTCCCATAAATTTGAGATATTGCATCGCCCTATGTCCTACTAAACTAGCCCCTAAAAAGAAAATATTTTCATTAGGCAATTGGTATTTGGTGAAGACTTCTCGAATTAGCTCATGCGTAGCAATCATGGACGACTCAGAGAAGTAAAAGTCAAGGGGGATTTCAGTGGAAACAGACAAAACTGCAAAGCCTTCTTCCGATGCGGAAGCATACATCTGCTTCGCACTCCTATTCTTTTTGTCATATTGCGAATCTTCGAGAAAAATGAGTACTCCCCTAATTTCCTTATTTTCAGGAAGCATCAACGTATACCCTTTTTGAACAAAGGGCAAAAAATCATTTGCTCCCTTTCCCACCCTAAGGCTATCATTTTTTACAGGTTCGTAAGATCCTACCACTTTCTGCGAAAAAGATCTTGTGCAGAAGATAGTCAAGAAGAATAGGAATACTAATTTATTAGAGATTTTCATTATTGTTTCTTTTCAATTGGGGACAAGAACCTGTCTATAGCGCTTTCCCTTTTTTCCAGTGCTAATATTCCCGTACTACCGAAATCAATCCGTAAAGAAAGTTTAAAGTTAAACGAAATTTTACCAATACATTCAGTTCCCGCTAAGCTAATCTCGCTTTAATTTGGAAATGATGCTGCTCACTTGTTTGGTTTCGAACTTTTGCATGAGTCGGAGTAAAAACCGAATCACTCGTGTTTTTGGGGCTTTAATAAGTTCACTCAGTTTAAGGACAATCTGATCTATTTTGTGTATGGCACCTTCTCCTTGATCTTCTCCCAAAGACCATACGAGGTTAGCCGAATTCCAAGATTGTTCACGCGCTTTTCGCATGCTAAAATCAATCACTTTTTCATCCTTGTTTCCTCCAAGAAGGTCAAGCAGAAACATAAGGGGCGATACCCGGCTTAGGCGAGCTTGCAACTCGTTCGTAATCTGCTGAAGGATGTCGTTAACCTTATTGAAATCGGCCTCAACGTCGCGAATCTCATGACCCATCATCGTTTTTGCCGTGGCCACACCAAGGTCTAAATTAATATGGGCGTTCATGCCCAGCATAATATGTTGTAGAATAGTCAAAGACTCCGCTGCATGATTAAAGGCAAAAGCCCAAACTGCACTGACCGGTTCACCCTTTTTATGGGCACTGTATGCATCCAAATACATATTGGCAAACTCCACATCCAGGGTTTCCAAACGCTGATTATCCTGAAAATGCCCTAAGGCAATCTCCGAGGCGATCTCAGCAGTTGTGCGCCTGTAGATATAGGCAAATAACCCCAATCTACTATTGCTTGCAATACTTTCTTCAATGATACGATCCAGCTGCTCTAAAACGTTTTGTATGGTGGTTGGGCGTGGCATAATCTAAAATATATTAAAGCGGTCGGACAATGGTCTTGTTACAAAATAAGCTGTCAATGCCATTCCACCGCAACCCTAAATTTAGCAAAAAGACTTGTTTTCACCATCGAAACTGTCCATTATAATCCCGATTTAGCCTTAGGGATTTCTAATACGATGCTGTCATTGGATTGTGTCGCTACCTCCGCTCTAAGTTCCGTTTCATCGGCCGGTTCAACCACTCCAATTACCACTTCATCATCATCCTTTTCACAACCTATAGCAAACATCATGATACCAATAGCGAACAATAAAAAGCTTTTAAAATGATGATTCCCTACCCTTGATTTAATTCCAGCGTGCCATGCTTTCAACCTTCTTTGAACCATTGGGTCAGCTTTCTTTTCCCTTGGGCATAGTGCTCCACAAACCCTCTTACCATTCCTTTCTGCGAGATACCTAATGATTTCCTCATTGGTCATCGTCCTGAAATCAATAATATCAAACGAACATTCGGAGCAGTGCCTATCTTTCGAATTTTCTAAGGGCGTTAAATCATCCCATTTCATATGGCAGGGATTTTCGATTTTTATAGGGGGTCTATTCATTTTGTTCATCTTTGATTAGATAGTGTACTGTTAATAATGCCATGTAATCTATTCTTGCGGTAAAAAACAAGTGAATGGGGCTTAAACCATCCCGTTCAGGAACAAGAGTGGAGCTATTGCAACTCCCTTTCCATATACAAGATACAGTAATTTACCGAAAAAGCAGTTTGAGTAAGCACTCAAACTTTTATTGTTTATACCCTGTCTGGTGCATGGTGTTTTATTCTTCCGGTTTTGTGTAGGTCACAATGTCAATTCCGATTCCGTTGGGGTCTTCAATCGCAAAATGTCTATCGCCCCATGGTTCATCCCTGATCTCAATTGCCACCTCAATTCCTTTTTCCAATAGTTGCTTATATAGCTCGTCTACATGCTCCACTTCAATAGTCAAATACACTCCTTTTCCGTTAAATGCCGATTGAAAAATAGGTTTTTGGCTGGGGTGGTTGGGTTGCAAAAAGCTGATTTCAGCAGAATGGTTTGGTGTGTGAAGTAAAAGGTAAAATTCATTTTCAAAACTTACGCCAAAATCCAATACTTTGGTGTAGAATTCCTTGGTTTCCTGTAATTTCTCGGTAATTATTCCTGCGTTAAGTTTCATTTTGTCTGTTGTTTGCGCATTGGTCCAACTTAGCGTTAGAACCCATGCGATCACCACTAAAGTTTTCATTGTCAATGCTTATGTTGCTACAAATCTAGGGGGACAGGAAAGGGAAGTATTGTAAAAATCGGACAAATCTAAGAGAAAGCTTCTGAAGGAGGAACTCCGTAAAACGTTTTGAAGTTTTTAATGAAATGAGCTTGGTCAAAAAATCCAACATCATAGTAGAGTTTGTTTTCTTTTAGACTCTGTCTTGAAGGTTTTGCATTTAAAATATGCTGAAACCGTACCACATTACTAAATGATTTCGCGCTTGTGCCAATATAAAAGTTAAAAATTCTGCGAAGTTGTCGTGGACTTAAACCCGTTCTCAGGTCTTTTTCAGTATTCAAAAATCCATTTTTCTGAAAAATAAGGTGCAATGCTTCCAGAAATCGGGAATCGCAATGCATATTTTTAATTTTTGAATAGCCGATTATTTTTTCGTTCAGGGCTTTTGTAATGCTTTCCAATGAATCTGAAGATCTAAGCGTGACATGTATCCACTTGGAAAAATCGGGTAAGATTTTATGAAGTTCTTGAGATTGATTACTTAAGATCTTGGCGTTGATCTGAAACAAAATTGGAAAGGCCGAAGGTAAAAATCGAATCCCAATATAATCAAACGTTTTTCCGATCGGGAATTGTGTGTATTTGCGACAAAAACCCATCACAAAACTTTCTGCTGGCCGATTATGATCAAAAAATATGTCGATACATCCATCAGATACCACCCTATAGTTGTACACTTGGTCTAGCGGTTTTTGTGTTTTAAGTTGCCAAAAACAGTATACATAATTCTCAATTTCTTCATTGGGCTGTATCTCTTGATAGCTTATTTCGTTCTCCTTATCCGAAACTGTAGGTTGTATCGGTTTGTAATAGTTTCTTAGGATGCTCAGTTTATTCACAGCGTCTTTTTGCATTGTGCACAGCAGTTACGGATTTAGGGGAATACATCTTCCGTTTAACCAGTTTCAACCATAATTGCGGCTATACCTTATTGTGTTTTTGTTAGTTCCCCTTTAGATTATTCGCTTTCTTTGGTCAAAGGAGTGATCATTATGTGCGCCCTATGGGTTCCAGGATTCATAATCCAAGGATGATTTCCTTGTACAGGGTTTTCAGGAAGTCCAGTGGATTCTGCGGTGGCGAATGGCAAATAGACGACATAACGGTATTTCGCACCTTCCACCTTGGAAGTTTGAGGGTCATATAATTCATCTTGCCCATAGTATATATGTAATGTAGATCCTGGAGTTCCCATATCTAACTGGCCCGATTTTGCTTCCGCTTCCCTGATATCGAAAATTTCAACTGCTGTTTTGCCCATGGCCTTGAGTTCCCGTCCCCTAGCCATAAAGGGTTCCAGATCCTTGTGGTAGCAGGCTGCACTAAATCCGGATCTATTGGGATCATCTGCAAGAACAATGAATTCATTATCCCCTTCTTTGAGTGTCACAAATTCCCCGGCCATATTATAGCCTATTACTTTACACCCTGCCCTGCTTTTTTCAGGAGCAGCCATTAGTGCTGTTGCAATTAAAGCTTCATCCGTATCGATCGCAAGGAGTTGTTTTTTCTGCTCATTTGCGGTACTATCCTCTACAATTTCTGTGGCAGAGGACTTCTCTGTCGTATTTTCGGTCTTATCGGAAAAGTTACAGGAAATCATAGTTCCTGTAAAAATCAATATGGTAATAATTCGATTCATTTTTAGCATATTTTAGTATGTGTTCATCATTGGTCATCATGCAGCACTACGGTCTTATACATGTAAAGTAGTAATTTTCTAAGCACAAACGGGTGTAACTTTGCCCTTTATTTTATGTTTACACCTTCATTTTATGACTGAAACCGCTATTTCCGCTATATCAACAGTATTTGCATTTTTATTCAAGCTCTAATAGGATTTCTTTCCTAAATGTTCGGTCAATAATTTCCAATGGCCATCCTCTTTTGTTAAAACAGCAGTCCCAATGCCATTTCCAGAAACAGTTTTGCCATTTATAATTCCTGTCCAATGAAAATCAAACAAATAAACAGCAAAATTTTCATCGCTATTTAACCATCTTACATTTTCAATGCTATATTTTTCATTTTTGATTTTACTAAAATTGTTTTCAAATGCAGTTCGCACTTTGCTTTTTCCAAAATGCACCCTTCCATTAGAAAATGTGACACTTACGGATTCAGAAACTAGAGGTTCAACATTCTTCCAGTTTTGCGTGGCTAAAGCATTTTCATAGGCCTTTACAAATTCTTCAAGGTTCATGGTCGTTGTATTCAAGTTAAAGATAAGGGTTTTGCTGGGGGATTTGCACTACCAAACCTCTTGATATTGTGTCAATCTTTGTGCTATATGTTAACATTGGCTTTATCACTTCAACCGGTATTAGGCACACCCCTATTCGTAGTTGTGGCGTTGTTTTTTAAAAGTAGTAAATATCCCTTTAGCAAGAGAGTTAGCATTGATAGGTATTGGGATAAAACATTTTTTATTCTACTTACCGTTTGTATTGAATTTGATATAGTTCATTTTTGTCCGAATTAAAATCAACATCAATACTGAACTCATGATTCTGTTTTTCTCTTAACAAAGCTCCAGAAAGATGAAGCATGTCTTTCCCTTTATATGGAACAATCATAAATCCAAAAAAGCGGTATTCCTTAATATCTCCAAATTGCGGTTCAAGTTCAATTAAACGAGGTACAAGTTCTTCTTTATCAAAAGGCACTAATTCGTTGTTCAATATGTTATGAAGTTCCTCAAATTTCTTCTCTTTAAGCAAAGTCACTGTTTTGTCATTTAAAGACATTCTATGCTCAACTTGTTCCAATGTTGAAATCGGATATTTAAACTCTTGCTTAGAATTGTTTTTGGATATTAAAACGACATGAATGGCATCGTAATTATTTTTTTCTTCTTTTAGGCTTTTATAGAATATGTATGCAATATTTGAGGAAGGCAATTCAGGTTTGTCCAACCTTTCTTCAATAGCCTTACTTTGACTCATTTCAAGTTCAAAATACTTTTTCTTCCCCTCTTTCGTTGATGCCGAAGCTCCAATTGCATACTTACATCGTCCACCATAAAAGTCTAGAATTTCTTTAACTCCGGCATCTTCATTGTCAGTTATGCTCATGAAGTGTGAGAGTAGTCCTGTTTTTTGTTCCCCTTCACGTTTATTTCCGCAGGAGGTAATTAAAAATGTACAAATCAATAGCCCTAAAATTCTGTTCATACGTTTGTTTTAAATATTTTACAAAGCTTTCGGTATTATACTGCGCTTTGTTTTGTGTTCATACGCTCTTTTTACTACTTGAACCGCTATACGTATACAATGCCGGCAAATGTTTTATTTTATTTTGCCTTAAAAAGTATGTTGGCGTTTGCCCAATACACTTCTCCTTTTTCAACACTTGCCCATCCTCTTTTCCCTGGCGTATTAAATCTTCTGGAGAAGATAAAATATTTCCCATCAGGAGACATATACGGGCAGTAATAGTACCAATTGCTTTCATAGTTTAGCGGTACTTCTTTGGGTTTTGTCCATTCACCATTCTCATTAAAGCTTATTTGAAATTTCCCTTGTCCATTTGTTATCGCATACTGTTCATCAGGCGAAACATAGGTGATTAGTTCTTTTTTTTCAGTCTTAACATTTACGATAACCGGCGTCTCAAATTTTTCATTTCCCAAATATTGTGCACGATAGGTGTTCATCCCTCCTTGATCACTTGGCCTATTTGAACGAAAATATAAACTCCCATCTGCCGTAACCACAGGATAGGTTTCTACATATTCCGTGGAAATTGAAAAATCTACTTTAGTGGCCAATTCCCATGTACCGTTCACTTTTTTACTCTTATAGATGTCCGGAGGTATCGTGTAAAGTTCTTCCCGGCTAACATCATTTTTATAAAGCTTAGGATCTACACCAAGAAAATACATGGTCTTTCCATCTTTGGTAATTGTGGGATCACAAGCTACTGAAACCAAAACACTATCATTGTACATTTTAATGGGCTTAATGTCGGACCACTTGCCATTGCCCCATTCGGCATGGTGAATGACAAAGCTGTTGTCTACAATTCTTGAAAAGAACATTTCTGTATTATCAGAATTAAAAACTACATTAAGTTCAACCTTGTCCGTATTCACTCTTGATGGAGCAAATAATTCAGGGGTTGTAGAAGGAGGTTCTTGATCAAAATAGGATATGGTATGCTTTTTACAACTAAAAAATGTCCCTACGATCAAGAAAGCCCATAAAAGTTTATTCATTGCTATTAAAATGTTTGTTAAGGGTCTCAGCTACAATTTCGGCACAGGCTTTTCCCGCGGAAAAGTCCTCATGAAATTGAGTCGTCGCAATAGTTATTAGGTCTAAATTTAGCCAAAAAACGGCAATGAATTATCGCTATTGTTGGCCGTTGCTATTTTTAAAATTTCTTAAATTCACTCCCATTCCACAGGTAGAGTTTATTGGTCAATAATTGGTCTTTCTTTAAGTAATAATCCATTCGGGCAATATTTCTAATTTCCCGTATTCCTGCTCTATTTTTTTTACTCACAATTATTATCTGGTTTTCTTTGGGAATACCTACAACAAAGTTTTGCTTCAATCTCTTTTTTTCCTGACTAAGAAAATCCGGGAGCAATAATACGCTGGACAAATATTTACCTCCACCTTCCGCTCCTACAGTGCGATACATACGGTAGTTAGGCTGTTCCAATATATATTCTGAAAAATCGGATAGCATTACTTTAAGGTTTTCCAAGGAAATATCACGAAGCTTTTCTTTATCGTAAGCAATTCGTTTTAATTCTGTATTTGAGAAAAATCTATAGCCAAGATATCCTTCGTTTTGGTCCTCAACATATACTATGATTAGCTCCTTATTAAATTCTTCATAAACTACCTCATCACCATCATTAGTCACAATGGTATTGATGAATTCTTTTGGCTTCAGCAAGGGGACAATTCTTGTGGAGTCAATCTTATACTTTGGATCTGGGGCATAAATGGAGTCAATACGTGAAATTAATTCCTCGACTATTGGTTTTAAATGCTCCGGTTTTGACCTATATTTTGGATAGTCATCCTTTAGATTGTGGAGAAATGAGGCATTATTAAACTTACTTCCCAGCACCAATTCATCAAAAACCAGAATTTTTAATTTTTTGTTGGATTTGGATACTTCTTCTCGTAAGTATTGGGAAAACTTAAATTCACTCATCAATTCTTGTGAGAAGATGTTACAGCTAATACATAGTACACCAAGAAACAATATGTTCTTCATTTCTTCTGTTTTTTACATTATGGCCAACGGTATCGGCTATGATTACGGCACTTGAGTAGCTGAACGGCCTAAACCTCCAGCCTGGAAGTAGCGCTTTGCACTTCGTTTTTCAACTTATTGCCTCAGATAATTTACCATCCATTGTACTCCAAATTTATCGGTAAAGGCCCCAAAGTATGCGCCCCAAAATGTATCTTCCAGTGGCGCTGTTATTCTTCCTCCCGAGGAAAGTCCGTTAAATAGTTGAATAGCTTCCTCTTTACTCTCTGGACTAATAGAAATATAATAATTATTTCCAAATGTTAGGGATTGTCCCAAAGATTCAAGGGCATCCGTCCCCATAAGGAAATTCCCAGGCCCTATGGGCAAACCAACATGCATTACTTTTTGCTTGTCCTCTTCCGACATTAAATCATTATCGGGCATATCCCCAAAGCGCCTTATTCCTCCAAGAAATTCAACGCCAAATACGGATTTGTAAAAATTAAATGCCTCTTCCGTATTCCCTTTAAAGCTTAAATAGGTATTGATTGTTGCCATATTTTATTTTTTAAGAAATTAGTGCCGCCCCATTCTTTTATTAGTAAGCATAACGGTCTCGGCCAAGATTTCGGTGTTGCGCAAATTCACAATGAATTATGACCATTGCTGGCAAACCGTATTATTTCTTTACCGAAAAGTTCAAAAAACTTCTCATTTTCCAGTGTAACGGGTCGTTTCTTTTTAACCGATTCTTTGTTATCTTCAGATATAACTTCTGTTTTTTTTGATTGCTCTTTACACCCTATTAAAAGAATAGCCAGACCTAGTAAAATACTATTTCTCATGGTTCTTTATTTAATGTTTGTCAATGGTCCCGTGCATGGCTTGTTTGCGGGAAAGGTCCTATGGACTTTTCCACCCTAACCGAAATATAGCAAATTGCAATGACTTTTGTAAACGGAATTCCTTCACAATGAGCTTTATAGATTCTTGTGCCCAGGTTTTTTTACTCAACCCTCAAGATTATAATCCTCCATGGTATAAAACGATCAAGGCGATTGTGTCAAAAAAACCGTGAACAGCGATATTAAACCATAAATCATATTTGCGGAAATAAAAAATACTCGATAGTAACACCCATAGAATCCCTGTAATAATTTGGCCTGTTATTCCCTGATAGTTATGTAGCCAACCAAAAATAAAGCTAAGTATAAGGATATTTAACACGATACTTAATTTACTATTTCCAAAAAACTTCGTGAATTGTTGCATGAAATAGCCTCTTGATATGATTTCCTCGCAAAAACCCGCAGATACCCAAATAAGGAGAAACATACTCAAAGCAGCGCTAAAATTACCTTTTAGCGAATCAAAATCGGAAAAATCTATTGGCTGTCCTGTAAAATGACCAACCCCTGGAATAAGAATGAAATAATATAGCAGAAATAATCCCCCTGAAACTAAAGGAGCGATAATCAATAGGTTCCTGATTTTTAGCTTATTTCGCTGAAAACCCAATGATATAAAGAGTTCTTTTCCAAACTCTATGAAACTAGCTATAAGTATTACCAAGGTTGCTAAAATAGTTTCAAAATAATCTAACCCTAGAGGCACTCTAAAAAAAATGAAAGCTATGATTACTGCTAAAATTGGGGTGAATTTGGTTTTTAAAAAGTTGTTGTTCATTGTATGTCGATTTAATATTTAAAACGAAGAAACAACGAATGCGGTCATTAAAGCGGGAGAATTATTGAACTATTACTGAATGGTTATTAAATTATGTCTGAATAGTCGTTTCATACAGCTGTTTACTCTCAAACCATTGCATGAATTCTTTCCTTTTATATCTACTTACAACAATTTTCATTTCTTGCTTATCAAAAACAATGGGTTCTAATGTAATTGATAACTTTCCATTTTCTATGGCTTTTATCTCTTTGATAGAAGTCGCATGAATACATGTTTGTCTATTGGCTCTATGAAACAGTTGACTATTAATTTTATTTTCAATTTCATTTAAGGTAAAATCGGTTGAAACAACTTGCCCGTTTGATTGTATAACATAAACCACTTTATTCTCACTGTAGAAATATGCGATATCAGAATACTTCAACAGTGTTTTTTTCTTGCCTTTTTGGATTATCAGTTTTCCCTTAAGAACCTCTATTTTGTGCAAATCATAAATGGCCTTTGCGTATAGCATAAAAATTAAAATACAGCTTAGCAATAGCGTTACAGAAAGCCCAACAATTAAATAATAAATGTCATAACTACCTTCTTGGAACCAAACTGCCATGTAGAAACAAGGAATATACAATAGGGTGACATAACCTAAAGTGGACAAAAGAAAAAAGAGTAGGGTTCTTGAAGTTATTACTTTTGCAAATATTTTTTGTTTGAAATATCCAAAGTTTAAATCAGCAATAAGTACTATACAACCTCCAATTAAAATAGATGTGATAATAGGAGACCAAGGAAAACTATACGAATCACTCAAAGGGAAGTTATCAGCTTCTATTAAATGGTTGGTAAGAAAAGAAACAATTACTAAAACCACTCCTTTTTGCCTCCATGATATTAGGGTGTTGTCTGTTTTATGGTTAAAGAAACTTATAATTTTATACATTGGGAATTTTCATCTAATACTCTAGGGTTTTTTAGCTTGCGTATAGTGCCTTTTGGAAAATCAGCTAAGATTAACCGAAAGATAGCAAATTGCAAGAAATTCCGTTTAAGGAATTCAGTTGTAATGTGCTATACAGCTTGTTGTAAAAGGTTTTTTATTTGGTTACCGTCCAATTTGGGTCAATTTCTTTTACTGGTTTTATCACAACATTTCCCCAATCATAATTCACAAAGGCACCTTTGTCATTGTTATATTGACAATCATAAGCCAATACAAAGGCGATGACTAGAATTTCGTCAATAATTCCCTTCTCTATTTGTATGGAATACTCATCTGCTCCAAATGAAACTTTTTGATTTTTATCAATCAGTCCAATTTGATTCTCGTTAAGAAAAATTCCAATCAGATTGTTCTTTTGCTCGTAAAAGTGAATGGTCCCTTTGGAATTTTTAATTGAAAATGCAATCAAGGAATCCGTGTGAATGTCAACGGATGAATTTGGACCAAACCTCAACCTAAAGTTAAGTCCAACGATATTTTCAGATTTTTTATCTACAGATAGCAACTCTCTATTTTCAAGATTACAAATTACAATTTTAGGATAAAATGTCAGCAATTTAGATTTTGCTTCATATTTCGGTTCATCATTGACTTTGATCTCGTATTTATCTTGAAAAAAACTAAGCTTTCTTTGTTTGATTTCTATTGTCATCTATAATTGGTCAATGTGTTTTACAACGGTTTTGAATATGACAGGTTGCCATTTATCCTTAAGATAGCAAAGATGGAAATTTATTAGAATTTAGTGAACAGTCTTTAAACGACTTTGGCACTGGATTACATACATTGTTGTGATGCGCCTTTTCAGTCGATTAATAGTTATGTAATTCTGACTAAATGCTCTAAATCATACTTTGCATCAATTCTTTGATCTTAATACCCGTATACAACTTCTGCAACATTGAAATATAAGTTCCAGTAAAACTATCGTTTTTTGCAAGACCTCCAAACAGATTCTCTTGCTCAATGAAGGTTAATGGGGCATTTTTCGTTTCTGATGCAACTTGGTGCAACTCTCCATGCATGACATCTAAAATATTCAAAGGTTGCCCATTCTGATTTGCTTCTTTATCACTGTAGTAGCACCATGCTGCTAAGACCAAGGTGCCGAATTTGATGCTTCCTCCTATTGCTAAATTTTCATGTATGGTTGGGATTAAAAATTTAGGCAGTTTGGCCGAGCTTTCTGAACAAATACGGCTGACACTGTCTTTGATATTAGGATTGGCAAAACGCTCTAAAAGACTATCTTTATACTCCTTCAAATTAATGCCTTCAATGTCTCCTAATACAGGTGTAGCTTCTTCGTCTAAGAATGCACGTAAATAGTTTGCAAAGACTTCATCTTCAACACAAGCATTAATAGTTGGGTGCCCGTGTATTGCTCCTAAAATTCCCAAGACTGAATGTCCCGCATTTAGTAGTCGTAGTTTCATTTTCTCATACGGCCCTACATCATGGACAAATTGTACACCTACTTTTTCAAAGGATGGTCGTCCGTTTGAGAATTTATCTTCTACCACCCACTGTATAAAAGGTTCACAGGTCACCGGCCATGCATCAGCTACACCAAAGCTTTGAGCCAGAGTGTCAATATCTGCTTTGGCTGTTACTGGCGTAATACGGTCAACCATGCTGTTGGGAAAGCAGACTTCTTGTGCAATCCATTTTGCTAAGTCTTTATCTTGCTCTTTGGCAAAAGCTAGAAGCATCCTACGCGCCATATCTCCGTTATGTTCGATATTATCACAAGACAAAATGGTAAAAGCAGGCAACTCTGCATCACGGCGTCTTTTTAGGGCTGCAGTTAGAAAACCATACACTGTTTTGGGATCATCAGGGCTTTGTAGTTCGTGTTGAATGTCTGGGTTGTCAAAATTAAATTCTCCTGTGGTTGGGTTGAAATTATAACCTCCTTCTGTAATGGTCAGCGATACTATTTTTGTATCAGCATTTGCAATGCGGGCAATAACTCGTTCTGGGTTGGTGGTTCCCATTTCAAAGTTAACTATCGATCCAATTACATGGGGTTCAATTTTTCCATCTGGATGCTTAACTATAAGTGTATAAAGATGGTCTTGCTTTTTTAAAATATTACTTAGCTTAGTATCTGCTTCGCGTAAACCGATTCCGCAGATTCCCCAGTCTGAAGCTTCCCCCAGTTGTCGAAGTTGATGCAAATAATTAGCTTGATGTGCACGGTGGAATCCGCCAACTCCGATATGTACAATTCCAATTTTATTGTCCATGCGATTATATATGGGCACAGGCATATGGCTTGCCAATTCTTCTAAATTTTGTTGTTGAAGTTGTTTTGGTGTTTTCATTGATGTGCTACCATTTTTGATTTTCCACGTTTGAGCGCCCAATAGGTTAGTACAAAATAAATGATGGTACTGATAAATGCATACGTATAAAAGAGTTCTCGATTTTCGATATAATTTGATTCTGTGGCGCTACCGAACATCACATTACAGGCCAACACTAAAGTGGCCACCAAGGCGGAAATGGCAATAAATTTTAATATCCTAGAGAATAAAGAAGCATCCTTAGAAAGAACAGGCTCTTCTTTTGCTTGCTGCTTTTGAAAACGTTCAATCGTTTCCATCCGAACTTCTTCTTCTTTTACTTCCTCTATATAGTCCTGCTTCGCTCCATATTTAGATGCAAGTAGCGTATACATCGCTATGGTAAAAAACCATGTCGGGATAAATAGATAATAAAAGGAGATCACATCCAAAGCATTCAAGCCAAAGCCGAATACCAAGCCTAAGGCCCAGGAGGCAACGGCAGGCATACTAAAGGTTAGTTTGCGGTACGAGGACCAATAGCGTGTAAAGCCAATTCTAGGGAAAATCTGATGTTCGGCAAACACAATCGCTCCTACAGGAACGACCAGCAACCCCGCATAGGTCAGTAACGGTAGTATTTGTGAAAATACAAAAGGGAAACAGGCGATGGCCACGGTTACCAGACCAACCACAATCGTCGTTTTCTTACGGGAATGGTTGAAAAAAATAGCTTGTGCAGCTAAACCTGCTCTGTACAAATTCGTAATTGCGGTCGTCCACCCGGCAACAATAACAATCACAAAACCTGACCAACCTAGAGCATAATAGGCTACGTCACCTGGGTCGAGTTCAACGATAGATTTTCCTAGTATGACCGCAGCACCAGCACCCATGATTCCTGCAGCTATCCAGGCCACATAATGACCGAACATCATACCTGTGCTGGTGGCATATCCGTAGTTCTTCTTTTTAGCAAAACGTAGAAGAGCCATATCAATCAACCCGAAATGAGTAATGGTATTGGCTGCCCAACCAAAACCGATGACTTCGACCAATCCTATTCCAGGTTCGCCATCACTATTAATGCCTGTCCAGATACTCTGGTCGCCAAGGGTCATAAAATCAGCCCATCCTACTGGTAACGTTTTATCCAATACATCTAAAGATAAGGCAGGGAGTAACACCATAGCACCACTCGTAAACATTACAAAGAGCCAGGGGGCGCAAATGCCTGAAAATTCAGAAACAGCATTAAAGCCATAGATTGCGATAGACACTACAAAGATGCCCACAGCCAAAACAATCAATATAAACCATACATTGGTTGGGTACCAATTGAGTTGGGCGGGAATATTAAAAGCAAAACGAACCGCGGTTGCTGAGACTGTGATCATCGCGGCCGAAATCACAGAAAAGATAATCACATTGGCCCAATTGTATAGCTTAGTCATCGAGTCGCCAGCAATTTTATTCAGATAGGTATAGAGGCTCAGGCGGGTATCAACGGCAATTGGGGAAGTAATGAACCTCCAGCTTAGTACCGCTAGAATATTCCCAATCAAAAGACCAAGGATGATATCCATCGTCTTGGCGCCAAGCGCTACAAAGGTGGCCCCAATTACGAACTCTGTAGCCGCGACATGTTCGGCAGCGTATAGACCGGCAAAATGAGTCCAATCGTGTAATTTGTGTTTAGCAACGGGTAATTGTTCTTCGTCTAGATTTTCAAATTGTTGGAAGTTCGCGTTTTCCTTCATATTTGCTTGATTAATTGTATAAAGATTGGTGTATAACTACGATTAGTCTGATTAAATGCATCACAGCGGTCTCGGGTGGGATTTCGGCGCGTCTTTGGTTGTGTTAATAGCCTTTTCGCATTGGCAGCTGCGATTGGCCAGCTATCCAAATCACATGACGAAATCATTCCTTTTGGTTTTGTTATTTTTTAAAAATAGCAAATATTCTTTTAAGAAGGAGGTTAGCACTGAATTACAGCTATTGCGGCGTATGTTTTATTTACATTTTTCAATTCTTGCTCGAACAATAGCGTCAAAATTCTGATCTTTTTTAACATCATATTGAACTGTTGAATCACCAATTACTTGAAGTTCAGAATAATGGACCGTCAAAGGGGATTCCGATGAGAATCCACCATTTGGCATTTCCCCTGGAAAATTACCCGAAGCTCTAAATCTAATTCCAGGAATATTTTTAGTACCATCTTCATAGTTCTCATATGGCTCTAGTTTAATTCTCTTTCCATTCTTGTCGATCAAATAGTATTCGTGGTCAATTATTCCGCTTTTGAATTCATAGTCCACAAATAAAATACCGTCATTGGGAATTACTAAAACTCTTCTGCCATTTTCTATTTTTGGTTTAGTTCCACATTCCAATCCATAAATTATTTTAATCTTTCCGTTAAAATCCTTAGGAATAAGATAGGTTTCAGGTGCTACCGTATTAATTTTGATCCAAATCTGCCAAAATGCAATGATCCCCACGATACTTCCCAAAATCCATAAAACTTTAGTTTTCAGTTTTCTCTTGGAGAATAGAATTAAGATTACACCCCCTATGGCAACGGGCAAACCTATGATTGCAAAAAAAGCAGCGAATGTTAATCCGAATGCTCCAATGAGCAAAAGTGTAATTCCAAGGTAGAAAAGTATGTCGCTCGTTTTCTGGTTCATTCAAATGGGGCACAAGGGTTTTGTAAAAACGTCGGTTAGGGGTTAATATACGTAGACTTTTTGGTTTGACATAGGCCTTAGCAATTCCGAGTGGATTTCAGCCCCTGCTGAGTTCGCCGAAGCATAGTCCAATCCACCACAACTGCGGTTATGCATTGTTGCGTGGCATTTTTATTCCTCCAATTGGTCAACTCTATCTCCACGAGTTGTTGGTTCCGAAATAACGATAAATTCCAAATTTTCAGATTGATCATTTCTTATTCGGTGTTTTACTTTGGGGGTATATGAATTCCGTTGCCGCTTTCCACTTCTATTATTTTGTTTTCGTCAGGATATAATTCCATTTACTTTCCAAAAATAATAGATAATTGCTCTTATTTTTATAGGGCTCAATGCATGTTTTATACAAATTAAATTCGCTTTGGGATATTTCATCCGAATACTCCACTGTGTAATTTCGTTTTATCAAATCGGATTCTTTTCGGATTCTTTTGAGGTATTCATCTCCAGTATAAATGAACACAGATGTATCAATATAGGGGGTAAATTTGGAATACATGGAGTGTAAACCATCAAAAATCAGAATATCAACAGCGGGGATTTCAATAAATGCCTTTGCCTTTTTACCACTTTTATGGTCATAAGGTCTATATTTTATCGATTGCTTATTCTTTAGTTTCATCAAGCAATTCGTGGCATCCGTCAAATTATACGCCTCAACATTATAACCGCTTAAGCCTTTTTTCTTTCTATCTTCCCTATCCATTAAATAAGAATCCAAAGTAAAATGCCTTGTCTTTAAGCCTTGTTTAGTAAACCACTCTACCATCTTTTGAGACAGATACGACTTCCCTAAATCTGCTGCTCCACAAATCGAAATTATAGTTGGCCCACTTTTATTTAAACCCTTTTCTAATTCATTGCATAGTTTAGTGGTTACCATCTTTTTATTTTTAATTACCGCCAATGGTGTCGTGTATAAAAAGTACGTTTTTTCTGGAAGACGTATTTTTTAGCCTTGATTAAAGGTAATTAATCTGCAGGGTTTTTAATTCTGTTGAGCAACTGACGTATTTTTTATATACTTTGTCAGGGAATTTTTTTTTCAATTCGCAATGAAAAATTATCTACAAATAACTCAATGTTTTCAGGTGTTGGATTTGCGGTAACTCCAATCTGAATTCTTTCATAAGAAACAGGCTCTTGAAAGTTGAAATCTATTCCTTCTTGTGCAAATAAATCACGAAACTTTTGAGCATTGGGCATATTTGTTCCAGCAGTATTTATTATTTCAGTCCCATTTATTAGAAGTTTGTTAACTCCACTGTCATTATCAGCTAAATTCAGTTCCCATTGCACTGTTACCCATTCATTTCTTGGAAATTGAAATGAAGTTTGCTGAATTGTATTTTCTGCGATTTTACCTCTTTCAATAGATAGAAAATCATTTCCTCCTGACATTTGCAATCTAATTCCTGGACATTGATTAGCGATATCTGCTGTATTATCCCAACAAGAACAACATTCTAAATCAATTAAAAGCAAGTTTTCAATATTGGCATTACTATTTATATAAAAATCCGCTTTAATGATTATCTTGTCATTTTCGGATGCATTGAAGCCTTCTTTTTCAATGTCCATTTTTGATAATATGTTATCAGATTGACTAGCGAATAAATGTAATGAACTTTCTCCTTCCGAAAATATGGTTTGGGATATTGATATTTCATTAGTCGAATTGGCTGGATTGACTTGTTGTATTCCTGTCCAACGACCTCCATTAGATAGAAAAAGCTCATCTATAGTATTGTTTTGAGTTTCAAAACCGTCTTCGAATACAAAATTTCCAATACCAGGTTCTTCCGAATTGTCATTATTTTTTTCACAAGCTGAAATAAAAAAACCTATGATGAATAATACAATTAGTTTGCAGGGTTTCATATCATACAAACGTGCTACTTTAATTGTTGTTGTATACTCCTTTCAAAATGTAGCCTAACAATCTGGTTAAATGGCGTAGCGGCTATACACCGCTATGAACATTTTAGCCTTTGTTGGTAACATTCTTTTATTTTTTCCTATAAAGAAATCGTTTGGCTAGCTTTTTTCTAATTGGCAAATCATACATTATTAAAGATGCATATGCGATTAGGATTACGCCAAAAATTAAGAGCACTCCCACCAAAATACTATGTTCATACGATATTTCGTTGTTTGAAATCCACGCATAATAAATTAGTACAAAAGGGAAATGAGTGATATAGAGAGGATATGAAATATCACCCAGAAATGTACACAATTTTTTATGGTATGTTTTTTTTACTTCTCCTACAGCTCCAAAATAGATAATCAAAGGAAAAACAATTGAAATTATCAACGCCTCATAAAGTCCATTTATCCAAACATTTTCATAAGTACCAATTCTTGGCATACTTAAAACACCAATCAATAAAATACTAGTTAGCAATAGAGTTTTTCTACCTCTTTTAACTTTGATGGCTCTACGCAATAGCATTCCGGCCATATAGGGAAACAAAAGACGTGTCACCCCGATTTTTAATTGTTCGGGCTCCAATGACCACCCACCTATTAAATCGCCTGATTGATTTGTGATTGCTACATAGAAAAGGGCGATTGCTGCCAACAGGACAAGGAACGAAAGGATTAAATTTGACAATTTTCTCAAAATGAATACATGTAAAATGTTAGCCATATATTCATAAAAAAGTGACCATCCGGGTCCATTGAGCGGATGCATCTCGTTCCAACCTCTTATATCCATAGACGGAGGTAAGGGGATCAATGTATATCCAATCAGCATAACCAATAGCAACCCTAATATTGAAGTATCCTCAATTTTTGGATAGATTGAAGATTCTTGAAAAAAGAAAAGCAAAGCTCCAAAGGTCATTCCTAAAACAATAAGCGGTTGTAATCGTATCAATCTTCTCTTACAAAAGTCGACAACAGTCATTTTGTCCCAGCGATCATCGTAGGCATGGGCCATTACATACCCAGAAAGCATGAAAAAGAAATCAACTGCCAAATAGCCATGATTAATAAATAAATTATGATAGTCGCCCTTACAAAACAGTTCGAAGGTATGCATTATGACTACCATTATAGCGGCAACACCACGTAAAGCATCCAAAATGAGAAAATGCTTTTTTGAGTCGACAAATACCGCGTTAGAAATCATCAAATATTTTCTTTAGTTTTAATCAATAATTGGTCAAAATTGTCACGAACGGTCTGTGTATGATTAGTTGAGGAATGGTTCGCGAGAAACACTCAACTATTGGCTAAGGCAATTAATTATACACATCTTAAGTTTGATTCTCATTAAATTGATGTAATAATCAGAAAGAACAAAAGAGAGAATTAAGGTTAGTATACACAGTG
>NZ_JBHEQA010000008.1:0-163585 GCF_043678055.1 Spongiimicrobium salis | reverse complement strand
TCCAACTGTGTGGTCACCCCGTCCTCGTCCGTATAATCTATGTTCGTATTGTCCGCATTCAGAGCGATCGTCGTGAGGGTCTCCAGGTTGGAGATATCTACATCCGTTGTATTTCCATTTTCATCTGTATACGTAAACGTACCATTTGCATTTTCCACAATAGTGGTCAACGTTTCCGTAAAGCGCAAAGCGCTTAAATCTACGCTTACACTTCCTCCTCTTTCCAATTGTAAGGTCAATAGATTCGTTGTTGGATCGAAACTAAAGTTTTGCAGTTGTTGGTTATCGGAAGACGTAAGTTCCCATGAATCTCCATCCCAAAAATATATGGTACCGGTATTGGTATTTACATAAATATCCCCTATATCCGCACCAGCTGGCGTAGTAGCACCCGGCGTGGTAATTGCTGTACCGCTTAGCACTTCGCAATTACATTGGTCCTGCAAATTGACCGTGGTCTGCGAAAATGCCACTCCAGATATGAGAAAAATTAATACTAAAACTTTTTTCATGGTTATGTTTTTACTTAAAATCGTCTTATACTATACTTCATTCATTTCACTGTGATTTCAGTGCCGTTCTAAAAAGTGATAACCGAAAGGTGTTTTGTGAAGTTTTCCTGGAAAAGAAAAATTTGGTTTGGAACAGTTAATACGATATCCCTGTAGATATGGTGTTAGTGGTTGCAAAAGCTTCATTCAGTTCGGTTAAATTATTTTAGTTTGGGGGTTATACTACCGTTTAGATTTCAATTCTTCACTAAAAGGTATAATAACACTCTACAAATTTAACCGTATGCTACTCAGATGAAAATAAATGTTGTGTAACTGTTAAATTGTACTGTATAGGTCACAAAAACTGAGGTTTCGGAGAAGATAAATGACATTTTAGGGAGGTGTTGTTAATCGATAAGCCCAATTAAATCAAGGACTACAGAAGCTGTGTTTGTAGGAAAAAGTCAACAATTTCTAAGGTTAAAATTTGAAAAACCGGAGGTGTTATTTAGCGCTAAAATGAACTAAAAGTGGGGCTGTTTTTTAGGTTTCCCAGTACGGAAAAATCAGGAATTACTCTCCATTTACGCGGTATGTAATACGCCGATTTGTGATAATCGTCCTCACGATTATCGTGCTAAAAGGGGAGAATTCCGAAGTTGAATTTGCGATAGTTGCCGTAGCGGTTACCATATCTCCCACAGCCACTCCTGAAGGGATAGGAATCGCAAATTCAAAGCGATTGGTATTATCTGTATTTCCATCGACATCTGTATATAAGGATGTGCCAGTATCCGTATCGGCCCCACTACCCTCTACAGCAGATCCCAAATACAACTGACCTTCCCCATAATCTACAAGAAATCCAAATCTATTATCACCTTCTGAAGCCGTACCTTGATTAATATCGGTTAAAAACACCTCAACAGTGGCACCAGGACGTGCCCATCCCCTTACAATAAGGTTGGATCCTGAAGTATAGGCTACATTAATAATCGGAAAATTTAATGATCCATTAGGACCGTTATCCCCATCTCCATTGTCATTTAAGGTCACTCCATCGCCTATTTCCCCAGATTGGTCAATATCTATGCCCAGTCCCCCGTTAGCAAACATGGAATTTTGAGAAATACGATTCCCTGTGAAATTTCCATTCCCCAATACGATTCCAGCTCCCCCATTAGTGGATATAATGTTTTCTGCCACGGTAGAATTGTTACCATCCAGTAAAATTCCCGAATTTTCTACATTTCCACTGCAGTTTCCTCCATCCTGCCCCGAATTAATGATGGTGTTTTCCAAAATACTGGCACTTCCTGGAAATGCATCTCCATCGATACCCAAAGAAGCCGCATTCTCAATCAAGTTACGTTGTATTACTACACCTGAGCCATCAGCCAAGGTAATATTGTCATCACAAGAATCGTCTCCATTGTCGGAAATTTGATTGTTTTGAATCGTAGAAGCTGTGCCTCCATCGATGAGGATTCCCGCTTCTGTATTTGTGGCAATATAGTTGCCATCCACAGTTACTGCACCGCCAAGAATTTCCACACCGAAATCTATATTACCAGCGTTCACACCCAAAGCATTGACTCCCAATAAATTATTAGAAATTATTGCTGATCCTGAATTCATTCGGATTCCTGCATTGTTATTGGCATATAAAGCTATATTTCTAATTTGGGCGTTGGTTCCTTCAAGATTTAGGACATCTCCATTATTCTTGTGCAATTGTATTTCCGGGCGATCAAAATCTGGTAATGCAATGGCATTTACCCCTACTGTGCTTCCTCCCGCTCCTACAGTTCCCGAATTTGTATTCCCGGAATATGCAGTTTGTGTTCTGCCATCAACGATCGTATTGGTACCATTGATAGCAGTTAAGGGATTGCTATTGGGAATTAAAATGTCAAAATAACCGCTCGTAAAATTGGCATCGGCTGTTCTTCCCAAAAGATCTCCTGACGGAGGAATCATAAAAATAGAAGTATCTTCTCCTGCAGCGGGATCAAAAATGGCATTGGCCTCGATATCCAAACCTGTTTCATCCAAGCCATTGGAATTTATAATGAACTGTTCCAAGGAACCTTGTCCATCATTATTGGTATTGACTATGGTATTAAAATTGAAACCAAAATCCAAATCCACTACTCCTTCACTAAGGATGCTCACTGTTGAAATCGTTTGTGCATTGGTCAACACTCCTGTACCTACATCGGTAGCTGTGGGATCTGCCCCTCCTATTTCATCAGTGATATCGTCCATACCCACTCCCGTGGTAAAGTTTCGTCTATATGTCTGTATGGGCAAACAGCTCGTACAGGCAGTACCTCCACCTCTATTGGAACGAATGGTAGTATTCGCTACTCGAACACTATAACTTCCATTAGCCATGCCTCCAAAAGAATACTCTCCGGTAGCATCGGAAGTTATGGATTCTTCAAAATTTCCAGCATTGTCATATAATTCCACCATGACGCCTTCTAGGCCAAGACCACCTGAAGTAGCCTGATCTCTTCCTGCTCCTCCGCCATAATTGACATCTTCAAAAACAGTTCCTACAATTAAGTTACTGGGTACTTTAAGCAATACAGCATTCAATAATACAAAATCGCCTCCCACACCCACATTTGTTGTAGCCGTGGATTCCCCTGCCGAAATTAAGGCAGAAATATCATACGTATCCAAATCCAGCCCCAAGGTTACTTGATCCGTAATCGTTGGGGTGGTATCATCATATAGGGTGGAATTGAACGGATTGTTTACGGTAGTTCCATTATTGTCTCCATCTCCAGAAAGCGTAGTCGTTCCCGAAGTTGTTGTCAAAGAGAGTAATTCATTATTGGCCAAGCCTACATCCCCTTCCCAGGACATTACTGTGGTCTTTGCCCCAGTAGCCCCAATGGCAAAGAATCCATCTAATGTAAAGCTGGTAGTGCTATTCTGTTCCCCGTCAAATCCTTGATACAAATTAATACTCACTGCAGGCAAGGAATCATCTGTATAAAAAACCAATAGACTCCAACCTCCCAATACCACATTACTGGAACAGTATGGGTCGCCATTATCCACATCAAGACCTGTAAAATCGAAGGTATTCGTACTTAAATTGGCAATACCACCTACCAAATCGGTTACGTCACCTATCATACTATAAAAAGTGAGTGTTCCGATGGAAGCTTGATTGGCATAAGCCGCATTTACCGTTTGTCCTTCAAAGGTTACCTGTAAATCTGGATTAGCATTGGAATGTGTCCAAAACAGATAGGCTCGCTCTATCTGAGCAGTTCCCGGTACAGTGGTGGTTAAGGTATTTGAAGAAGTTGTCGTAATATCACAAAGGTTAGTATCACTTGTCCGGAGGCTTCCCCCTGTTATCGCATAGTCGTAATATCCATTAAACTCATTGAACAAAGTTAGTGGTACATTTGATTGAATTTCACTATTGATCGTTCCTACTCCTACATCAGTAATGGTTACTCCTGGATCAGATACCGCCGTAAACTGAATGTTCAAGGTTTCCAACGCTTCTGCAAGACCATCATCTAAAATGGTTATTGTGATTTGTTGCGTATCGCCAGTTGTACCATTAAAATTCAAGGTACCTCCTATAATTGGGTTATAATCTATTCCTGCAGTGGTAGATACATCCACAGTTTGATAGGTTACCGTAAAGGGTCCTGCAGCGTCCAAACCAATATGTTCCACATCGAAGGTCATCAAGCCATCGGCTTCATCAACATTTACGTTATTAATGGCAATCGTGGGTGATGGAGGTGGAAAATTGGCACTGATCTGTATGTTATCCAAAAACACAATATCATTACTAAAAGACCAATTGGGCCCTAAGTTTATTACTCTAACCGTAGTATTTGCCGAAATAAAAGCGGATACGTCCTGAGTAAAAAAACCAGAGTCTGTTCCCGAAGCCGAGCCATTAATGGTGAATAGGGTGGTGTACGTTATGCCATCATTTGAAATTTGCACGGAAAGATTTTCCCCTATTTCAAGTCCGGATGTTCTCCAATCAAAGGAAAGTGTTGCATCTGAAGCTCCCGTTAAATCGGCTGTTCTACGGATGTTTTCAAGATTCGCAAAAATGAAAGAAAACCGAAGTTCTCCCCCTATAATTCTAATAAACCCTCCTCCAGGGTTGTTATCGTCATTGGCTTCTATCCAATTGCCCGCCCAATTCTGCGTTCCATCATTAATGGCATAGGAATTGGAACCAAATTGATCCAAATAGGTTTCTTGTCCAAAAAGTAGTGTGGTACTACAGAGGAAAAAAAGTAGAATGATGGGTTTTAGATTCATCTATAAAAACATTTCAAAGTCGGTTAACGCTAAAAATAACTTTTAAGCGTCTTCTCAAAGAATAAATGTTGTATAAGTGCTTATATAGAAGGTATATATGTTAAAAAATGAAGTTTCAATGGGAAACACTTACTATATAACCTCCTGTTTTTTCCTCTGCTTATAGGTGAAATCTATATTCCGATATATGTGCTGCTATGGTATTACATATGCGCTTTTTATTTTTTTGATTTAGCCTCCATTAACTCTATAGGTAATTCTTCTATTTGTGATTACACTTCCTGTTCTTACCGTAAGAAGTGCTTCTGCGGATGTTTCTACTGCACAAACAAAGCTTGCACTGGAAACAATGACACGATATCTTGTATTGTTTTGAGAAAGTGTCAATCCCGTAAATTGCAAAGTATTTGTAGTTGTCCCGCTAAGGGTAGCAGAATCTGTGAGGTCTACCCAAACCCCTAGTTCATTCTGTATTTGCCACTGAAAAAGAGCCGTACTAGCTGTACTTACAGACAAACTAGCATTCCCTCTAGTAAAAGCTGTGATACTTGTTGGTTGACCTGTAATTGTTGTTGCCGATCCCACTTGTCTAAATTCAAAAATTCCATCAGTATCATTATCCTGTGGTTCATCATAGGATGCTGCCAAAACCTGACCATTAGGCCCTACTGTTGGGGTTCCCGCCCCAAAAACGCCATCATTGTCCACATCCGTACCTGCATTTCCATAGGCTTCATTGGTATCAAAACAGCTATCATTATCACTGTCAATATCCCTAAAATCTGAAATGGCATCAGTATCCGAATCCAGAACTACATAATTGACCACTCCGCTATTTTCACTTCCTGAATCCTGAACGCTATTGGGTATTCCGTCCGTTCCCACTGCAGCATCCAGGACTCCGTTGGTATGGGCCTGATCATGACCGGCTTCCACCACATCATAGATTCCGTCATTATCGCTGTCCAGATCCAAATGATCTTCGATACCATCGTTATCCGAATCTGTAGCCGCAGCCCATATGATGGCGTTTACCAGCAAATCTTCGCCAAGGGCATTGAAACCACTGCCTTGATTGGAATGTGGTACTATAGCTCTACGCCCAGCTGCTATCCCTAGGTTCAGGGCTTCTCCCTGTTCCCACACTACTAAGGCGCTGCGACCATTAGTGGGATTCAGTCCTAAAACGGTTCCCGTATTTAAATCGACATTTGCGTGAAAAGAAGCATCTCCAATATTGATATCACCTAGTGATAATCCCTGGGTAATAGGATGGGTATTGTTGGTAATATTTAGAAAGGGGGTGACACTATTCCCTCCCGAACTAGAGCCAATTATTTCATCATGTAAGGCATTTTCACTAGTTAATACTCCTTTTGTTGTACTTACCAGATTCGTTATATTGGTAAAAGCGGTTCCACTGTTGACATCCTCATAGATAAAAGTTACCGAAAAATTATTTGCATCCCCCCCAACACTATCATCCACTACTGTCACGGTATATCCCAAGGCAGTCAATTTATCGATAACATTCTGCTCTTCGGAGGCAGGGGCTCCGTCTGTAACCCAAAGCACAGTCAAAGGGCATTCCACCGTATCCAATATCCCATCATTATCATCGTCCAAATCTACATTTACAGGAATTCCATCATTATCCGTATCACATATCAAAGCCACAAGATTAGGGTCAACCACGCGGGGATCAGTACCTGTATAGCCATCTCCTCCTGAAGTCACTACACCATTGGCATCTACAATTACTGGACTTCCACCGAGAAGACCATCCCCGTCATCATCCGTAAAACCGGCTTCCTGTACATCATTACATCCATCCCCATCACTATCCAATTCCGAAAAATCTGCATTCCCATCAGTATCACTATCTGATAAGGTATAGTTTATTGTACCATTATCTTCTTGTCCCGCAGCTTGAACTGCATCAGGCACACCATCTTCGCCAACGGCACCATTCACAATTCCATTGACCTGTGCTGCCCCATGTCCTGCTTCAATGGCATCGTAGATCCCATCATTGTCACTGTCTAAATCTAAGCTATTTGGAATACCATCACCATCAGTATCATCACTACAAAGTTGATCGCTTAAAATGGTAAAGGGTAAGTTTTGTCTTGGAATGGATGGGCCTTGATAGAAAACGTCAAGATTTTGTCCTCCTCCACTTTCAAAAAACAATACCGTAATGGTATGGGTCCCTTCTGTTAAGTTTATAATACCCGAGCGTTCTCGATTCCCATGCGTACCATCATTATCTACCACTTCTGTTCCATTGACGGATAAACTAGAACCATCGTCCGAGTTTGTAAAAAAGGTATAGTCACCGGCTGTTTCAATGCTGATAAATCCCGTATATCTAATCCCATAGGAATTATCATCCCCGGGATCCACCAATGATTGAAGGGCGTTCACGTTAAACGCTGTTACTGTTCCCGTACCTAAGGCACCCACAGTAGGAATGTTGTCAACTGTATCTCCCGCAGGAGTGCCATCATAAAATTCATAATTCAAGCTATTGGTCGTACAACCACTAGGAACTTCATCCAAGTCCAAAATCCCATCATTGTCATCATCCAGATCTACAAGAGGGGCAATGCCATCATCATCCGTATCACAGATCAACGCCACTCGTACTGGATCAGTGACATTGGCGCTCGTTCCACTATATCCATCCGACCCTGACGTTACTACGCCGTTGGCATCTAGGGTTACCGGACCGGTTCCCAGTATACCATCACTATCACCATCGGTGAAGCCAGCTTCCTGTACATCATTACACCCATCTCCATCGCTATCCAATGCTTCAAAATTTCGATTCCCATCGGCATCGCTGTCCAACAATAGATAGTTTACCGTGCCACTATCTTCCTGTCCTGCGGCTTGAACTAAATTGGGTACACCATCTGCCCCAACAGCACCATTTACGACACCATTGGTCTGACTTGCATTATGGCCCGCTTCAACGGCATCATAGATACCATCGTTGTCACTATCCAAATCCAATGCATCGGGAATACCATCATTATCAGAATCCGTATTGCGGACAAAGCCGCCTCCACTGATTTCCAAAATATAATCTACTCCAGAGATGCCATTATTATCCCCTACACCAGTTGATGTTGTCCCAACAATACGTATTCCAGGTACACCTCCACCAATATCAACTACGGTAAAGGCCTCGCTTACAGCGGGAGTCACTGCAATGAAAAAAGGATCTTCAAAGCCTGTTTGTAGGGGAGCTGTGGTCACCGCTCCGTTAAATTCCAACACAAAATTCTCATTGGCATCATCCAAAGGCCCTCTCGCTTCAACATTAGCCACTGAAACCAAATCGCCAACAATCAATCCAAAACTGGATAAATCAATATTTTGCGTACTTGAGCCTCCATTTCTCGGAATATTGAAGGAGGAAGTTACAAAGTTAAAAGGTGCGATGGAAGCACGTTCTTCAGTATCCAAGATACCATCATTGTCATCATCCAGATCTACAAGAGGTGCAATGCCATCATTATCCGTATCACAA
The DNA here is from genome assembly GCF_043678055.1 of Spongiimicrobium salis. Lineage (NCBI taxonomy): Bacteria > Pseudomonadati > Bacteroidota > Flavobacteriia > Flavobacteriales > Flavobacteriaceae > Spongiimicrobium > Spongiimicrobium salis. The sequence goes on along the minus strand of NZ_JBHEQA010000008.1, from coordinate 155,236 downwards.
ATCAATGCAACGAGATTGGAATCAATAACCCTGGGATCCGTGCCCGTATACCCGTCAGTCCCTGAAGTAACGATACCATTGGCATCTACCGTAATTGGCAAATCTCCTAAAAGTCCGTCGTCGTTATCATCTGTAAAACCAGCTTCAATAACATCATTACACCCATCACCATCACTATCCAAATCTCCAGAATCCAAAATATCGTCAGCATCCGTATCCAATACTACATAATTAATAAGTCCGCTATCCTCATTCCCTGGGGCTTGTACGCTATCCGGAATACCATCTGCTCCTACGGGACCGGTGAGCCTCCCTCCAGTGTGTGAAATACCATGACCAGCTTCCAAAACATCATATATACCATCATTGTCACTATCCAGATCTACACAAGATTGTAAAACATCCCCATCCGCATCAGAAGCGGGAATCAAGGAATACCTAAAACTATCCAAACCATGAATATCTTCTCCTGTATTTCCTCCAAGGTGTTGCGAGCTTGTTCTAATTTCAATGGTATTGACCTCCGTATCACTGATAAAACCAAAAAACTGTTCCAGGTTTTGCCCTAAGGTTGCCGTACCCAAAGAATTGCCATCGCGATCGGTGATATTTAAATTTCCTGTATTTCCTGCTCCAATACTGTTCCCTACAATTCTATACACCAATAATCCATCCAGGTAAACCTCCCAAACATTGGAAAAGCTTCCCGCTTGTCCATTATCAAAAATATCCATGAGGTCAAAACCAAAACTGTATACCGGGTTTGTAAAATTAATGAAGGTGGAGAAGGTCATATTATCATCTGGTTCATCGGCCACATCTCCGGGGCTAATATTCAATCCAGATCCTGAATTTCCAGATATGAAGGCATTCACTGTGGTTGGTGCTACAGTAATGGTACTGTTTACGGCATCGCTGCTCACTGTGACCGTACCATTGGAGAACGAAGTGTTGTTAAAATCCAGATCTTCGACAATGGTTCCTCCCAGTGCCAGCACGGATTGTTCCCATCCTGATTCCTGAAAACCTAAAGCATTGTTATTATTCGCAATAGAAAAAAATTGCATCGCTCCGAAGGTAAAAAATACGGCATCTGGTTCTACATCCCCACCTGTTGGCGCATCCATTGGACATTCTACCGTGTCCGGTATTCCATCATTATCATCATCCAGATCACAGGCATCCCCAACACCGTCACCATCTAAATCCCGTTGATCGGGATTTGCGAAAGTAGGACAGTTGTCCACGTCATCATTAAACCCATCCCCGTCCGTATCTCCTGTACCCAGGTCAAAAGTTACGGTCTGGGTGTTTCCTGCACCCGTGACTGTCATATTTGCCGTGAGTACCAGAATACCATCACGAAAAACACGTACAAAAGGATTGGTACCGTTCCAGGCATCCCCAAAATTATCTTCTAGTAAAAGGGCATAACCTATACCATCGGGTATATTGGCATATATCTCTGGACTTCCAACGGTACTATAGGCCGTATTTACGGCTGAATTAAAACAGGAAGCCGGATTACATATAGAAGCTCCAATTTGTACCCCGAGAGGATCTAAAAAAGTTACTCGATTATCTGAAGACCATTGCGGCCAATCTACCTCAATAGTAATTGTAGCTTGCCCCTGTCCTCTTGTCACCATTAACAAGAAACCAAAAAGCAAGAGTATTTTAACAAATTTCAATGACATAGCAATCATAAGAATCGCATATTTACGATGCTTAAATGTAGATTTCTTTGTCAAACTTTGACAAAACTATGTTGTGAACTCTGTTAATTTCGGGGCAAAGTGGCCTTAATTTAGGTTTTGATTTTTTTCGACTTTGTCATCGAAAATAAATTATAACATATATTCCTACAAATCTTGTATTCAATGCTTGTTAAACACAAGAGCTATTCCAATATAATAAACTCCGATCTTCGGTTTAATTGATGCTCTGCACTGGAACATTTTACTCCATTGCTACATTTATTCACCAATTTTGTTTCCCCATAACCCTCCATCTGTAGTCTATCGGCCGAAATACCCTTTGAAATCATATAGGCCATTGTAGATTTTGCTCTGTTTTCCGATAATACGAGATTATAGGCATCCCGTGCTCTACTATCGGTATGGGAATTCACCTTTATTTTTAAGCTTGGAAATTTCTCCATGGCCGCAATTACTTTCTGAATCTCAATTTCGGCATCTGGGCGAATGTCATATTTATCCAAATCAAAATAAATGGTACTCAACTGCAATAGTTTGGCCAGATCATCTCCGAAACCAGCGGTAATCGTATCCGGTTCCAAATAGAAATCGATAATTTTATCTTTACCATCCGATACGCCCAAAAACTCTTCGGAGGGAATAAACCCTTCCGTAAGTGCCCTAACAAAATTTCCTTGATTACAATCTACCTCAACGGTATATTGACCGGCGTCGTCCGTAATCGTTTTGGTGATTTCCTTATTTTCTTCGTCGATAACCACAATGGTAGCGCCTACGAGCACCTCATTGGAAATCTTATCTCGTACTGTACCTGTTATCACCTGCACACAATCCAATTGTAAAGGCGTTGTTTCCACGAAGCTATAAATATCATCGGCTCCCATTCCCCCAGCTCTATTGGAAGCAAAATATCCTTTTCTGTTTTCTTCATTGATGATAAAGGAAAAATCATCTTGCTTGCTATTTACAGGTGCCCCTACATTGACAACGGGGCCTTCATATTTTTCATTCTTTATTTTGGTGATAAACACATCCAACCCACCAAGACCGGGATGGCCATCCGAAGCGAAGTATAAAATATCTTCCGTGGTGACAAAAGGAAACGTTTCCCTTGCCTCTGTGTTAATAGCACTTCCTAAATTTACCGGTTCTCCAAAAGTATCGTCATTGTTTATGGCCACCTTAAAAATATCGGATTCACCAAGGGTTCCTGGCATGTCCGATGCAAAAAATAAGGTTTTTTCATCTGGACTCAAGGCCGGGTTTGCTACGGAATATTCATTACTGTTAAAAGGTAGTTCCTTAATATTGACCCATTTTTCTTCTTCCTCATTCCAGGTTGCCCTAAAAATTTTGAGACGTATCACCCCGTCTTTTCCTTTCACATATTTGCGATCTACAAAGTTATTTCTTGTAAAATATAAGGTTTTACCATCTTTTGTAGTCACCGATGTAGATTCGTGAAGTCGGGTATTTACCCCTTTATTCAGTTTAAGTACTTTGTTCTCTGAGGAATTATCCACGTTGACCTTATAGAGGTCTAAAAAATCCTTGGCATTCCAAGTGTGTCGATATCTAGACAGGTTTCCGGTATCCCTATCCGAAGAAAAAATAAGTCCTTCTTTATAAAAAGATGGAGCGAATTCGGAATAGACCGAATTGTACTCAAAAGGTCCCATTTCATAACGTCCTGAATTTTTTTCAATCTCGGCCAAATAATCTTCTTCCCCTTTAAAAACCAAGGCTCTATTATCATTGGAGGTGGCTTGTGAAAATTGTGCCATAACCGCATCGGACTTGGCATAGTCTCCCAATGTTCGGAGCGTTTGCGCAAAGCGAAACAGGTATTCCGGGTTCATCTCGGAAGCATAAGCATCCATTAGGCGTTGATAGGTATCCGCAGCTTTCTTATATTCTGCCTTGAAATAATAGGCATTCCCCAACTTCTTCAGTAAATCCGCAGAAACATATCCTTTATCCAAAACCTTCTCGTAAATATCTATTGCGGGACTGAACGAATAATCCTGATATTTTGCATTTGCCTTATTCACCAATCGCTCCTGAGCGTAGGTGTTTCCAACTAGAGCGAAAATAAAGGCAAGTAATACTAGTATTTTTTTCATCATCTGTCGTATTTAGAAGAAACGGGGTGATACTAATTTTTGGAACGATTTGACCAATTCAAATCTCAAAAACACCTCAAAAGATCCATCATTGAACTGTGTACTTCCCAATTCGGTCGTCTCTTTATCATAGGCCAATCCCAACATCAACTGATCGGTTATTTGAAAACCAAAAAGGGCACTTACCGCGGCATCCCATCTGTAGGCGGCTCCTATACTGAACTTATCATTGAACAGGAAATTTGCAGAGACATCTACTTGCAAAGGGGCTCCCCCTACGGCTTTGGTCAATAATGCCGGTTTGAATTTTACATTTCCATTTAAGTCAAAAACATACCCTGTGATAAAATAATAATTGATGCGCTCCTGTGAAAGGAAATTGACCGCATTGGGATCTGAGCCAGAGTTATCAAAAAATTCTGTTTCCAATAGATTTGGAGCCGAAAAACCTGCATAAAACTTATTGCTGTGGTAATAAAACCCTAAACCAAAATTAGGAGCAAATCTATTGTCAATATTATTCCCATTTGCAGCTTCCTGATCAAAGTTTCGCAAACCGTTAAAATCCAAATTAAGGATATTCCCCCCTACCTTGAGCCCAAACGACAATTTGGCTTTTTGCGACACATCCAAGGTATATGAGATAACGGCATCCAATTCTGTTTCTTGAATAACCCCATCTCCAATATTATCATTGATGATCGAGATTCCGTAGCCTAGTTTACTGTTTCGTATGGGAGAATGCAAATTCAGGTTAAATGTTTCTGGCGCCCCTTCCAATCCTACCCATTGGGAACGGTATAAGGCCGCTGCACTTAACTGTCCCCTAGAACCTGCATACGCAGGGTTAACGCTCAATGTATTAAAAACATACTGCGTGTACTGCGCATCCTGTTGCGCATTTACGGTCTCTATAAAGGTCACTAAAAGCAGTGCCAATGGTAGAAAAATACTCTTTTTTATCATTACCTAGGATTCAATATTATCTGCTGATATAAATATATTCAGTATCAGTAACTCTTTCTCCATCAGGAGTTTGATACTCAAATATATAATAATATATTCCAGCAGGGAGGAAATCCCCTCCGGTTACGGTAGATCTACCTTTAGATCGTCCGTCAAAAACATTATTTTGATTGTTGTAATTCTCCCCTTCAAAAACGGCAACTCCCCATCGATTAAATATTCGCAATGAATTATTCAGGGCATTGTCTACATTTCTAATGAAGAGGAAATCATTTTTTCCATCACTATTCGGAGTTACAAACTGATTCACCAAGACCTCATTTGCTTCGGGCCTGTCATCTATGGGATCCAAGAAATCTGGAATACCATCTTCATCGATATCATCATTCGTTGGGTCACCATCATTGTTACCATCCTCATCTGGCGTATTTATGCCATCGCCATCATCGTCCAAATCACGATAATTGACATCTTCCGTACCATCCGTGTCCGGAAGGTCATTGGCAGGGTCATTGATTTCATCATTGACATCGAAACCATCATTGACGTCAGATCCTTCATAGCCATCATCCAGGCCATCCCCATCCGTATCTACTCCCGTAAACTCTTGATCTGGTTGACCATCAAAATTAAAATCGTTTCCTTCATTATTATCAGGCACTAAATCATTATCACTATCCTGATCAATATAATCCGGAGTATCTGTTCCATCGGTATTCACGGGATCAATTCCTTCATCTCCAGTACCCTCATAAGCATTGTCCAAACCGTCATTATCATCATCGGCACCCGAAGGGGCAATATAACCATCAGTAGTCTGTCCCTCTACATTATCTGGAATACCATCATTATCTGCATCGATATCCAAATGATCAAAAATACCATCTCCATCACTATCCAAGGGATCGGTAAGCGGGTCATTGTCCCCATCCAAATTGGGATCTTCCACAGTATCCAAAATACCATCATTATCGTCATCGATATCCACTACATCCGGAACACCATCACCATCCGTATCCAATCCTGGATCTAAATAATCTGGCGTGCCATCACCATCAGTATCGTCATTGGTAGGATCTCCATCCATATCAACATCTTCATCTGGTGTAAGAATGCCATCGCCATCATCATCCAAATCCCTATAGTTGACATCTTCCGTGCCGTCGGTATCCGGCAGATCATTGGCAGGATCGTTAATTTCGTCATTGACATCAAAACCATCATTTACATCGCTTCCCTCGTAGCCATCATCCAAACCATCGCCATCGGTATCTTCGCCTGTAAACTCCTGATCGGGTTGACCGTCAAAATTAAAATCGTTTCCTTCATTATCATCTGAAACCAGATCATTATCACTATCGTCGTCCAAGTAATCAGGATTGTCTTCCCCATCTGTATTTACTGGAGTCAATCCAGCATCCCCACCACCTTCATAGGCATTATCCAGACCATCATTATCGTCATCTGCACCTGTAGGAGGAATATACCCTTCCGTGGTCTGGGCTTCTACATTATCCGGGATTCCATCATTATCGGAATCAATATCCAAATGGTCATAGAAACCATCATTATCACTGTCTGCAGGATTGGTCAAGGGATTATTATCCCCATCCGTATTGGGATCTTCCACGGTGTCTAGAATACCATCATTATCATCATCGATATCTACATTATCTGGTATGGTATCCCCATCGGTATCGGGATCATCGAATGGATCTAAATAATCGGGCGTACCATCACCATCGGTATCATCATTGGTAGGGTCACCATCTCCATTGTCATCTTCATCAGGGGTGGAAATACCGTCCCCATCATCATCCAAATCCCTATAGTTGACATCCTCTGTTCCATCGGTATCCGGAAGATCGTTGGCAGGATCGTCTATTTCATCGTTCACGTCGGGGCCATCATTGACATCCGATCCTTCATAACCATCATCCAGACCATCTCCATCCGTATCCTCTCCTGTTAGCGTTTGATCGGGTATACCGTCGAAATTGGCATCATTCCCTTCATTATTATCGGGAACCAAATCATTATCACTATCATCATCCAAATAGTCGGGATTGTCTTCTCCATCCGTATTTATAGGAGTTAAGCCTTCATCTCCTTCACCCCCTTCATAAGCGTCATCCAAACCATCATTATCGGCATCATTACCAGAAGGGGGAATATAACCATCCGTGAGCTGTGCTTCTACATTATCCGGAATGCCATCATTATCGGAGTCAATATCCGCTCTATCCGGGAAACCATCGTTATCAGAATCAACATCTGTACTAAAGGTGATTGTTTCCGGGTTTAAAAAGTTGTCTATACAAGAAAATTGTATTCCCGACTGTCGTGGAATAGTAGTAAAATTTTCATCGGTGACCGCCTGAATTCCGAACCGGAAGACAAAGGTATTAATGTCCACAAAAACAACAGCAATATTTGCCTGAGGCTGTAAGTTGGAAATCCCTGGGTATTCTATATTACCTCCGCGCACTTCCAATCCGCCACCTGTACTGATTACAGAAATATCACGGACACCATCTATCGTAAAACTGGCAGGAGTATCAAAACGGTTAAACTCCCTATATTGGTTGTTTCCATCAATATCCACAAAATTGGCAATGAATTCATCTTGAAGTACAGGATCGGAAGTTCCCGAAAGGACTAGGGAAAGGCGCAGATCCACAAAGGGTCTTCTTACTTCATCTGTCGTAGTAAATTGAATTTCAGGCTTAAAGAATTCAGGATCGGTATCATTTTGATCTACGATAACAATTTCTCCATTTAATACCTGCTCTACTTCCACCAAAGCATCTATTCCCGTATCCACATTTGGAATTCTATAGACAGAACCCACGGCAATACCATCCCCACTTTCCAAAATGGCATCGGCACTAAAATCGAATTCCGGGATATTTTCTTGGGCATTACAATCAAAGTCGTTCGTAGTCTGAACACTGGATTCTATATTATCTAAAATACCATCATTGTCCGAATCAATATCAACATAGTCCGGTACGGCATCCAAATCTGTGTTCACTGGCGTAAGACCTTCACCGCTTCCCGGGCTACTCTCATAGGCGTCATCCAAACCATTTCTATCCATATCCACACCAGAAGGTGGAATGAAAATAGTGGCATTCTGCGCTTCCAGATTATCAAAGACCCCATCATTATCGGAATCCAAATCCAAATAATCCGGTATTCCGTCACCATCGGTATCCGTAGGATTGGTAGCAGGATCATTATCTCCATCTTCATTGGCATCTTCCACACTATCCAAAAGTCCATCACTATCATCATCTATATCGACAAGATCCGCAACCCCATCGCCGTCTATATCTGCTTCAAAAAATAAATCATAAACAGCAGTCTTGGCTATCACACCAAAGGAAGAGGTGGATACCACAACCAAAAAAGCAGCGGCTAAAGCAATGCCATACAATGCTTTACGTTTAAGTTTAATCAGAGTAAAAGTTTCCATAAATGATAGTTTTTAGATGAAACATATCACCATGGCTTTGTAGGAAATTAGTTCGTAAGAAGATAGGGCTTCTACATAAATCAACGCAAGATATATCTATTTTTTCGTTCAACAAATTGTTTCCAAAGCATTAACTTTTGAATATCTTTCAAAGACAGTAATATTCGTTGAAGTGTAAAAAAACCACACCTTACTTCATTTTACATACGGTACATCGATTAAAAAAGTTTCTTTATTTTCAGAAAAAAAATGTTTTTTTGGACCATATGCCTTAAAAATCGACGAGAAGGTGCAAGAATCTCTTTTTATTCATCTCATTCTTAGGGATTTTATAATCACCCGATGAAATTATACGCCTTTGTACAACAACTATCATATTTAGCTTATTTTTGCCAAAATTTTTTCAATGGAGTTTAAAGAAGAAACGCTAAGACGAAGAACTTTTGGTATCATTTCGCATCCCGATGCGGGAAAAACAACGCTTACGGAAAAGTTACTGTTGTTTGGGGGTGCCATACAGGAAGCGGGGGCTGTGAAGAACAATAAAATAAAAAAATCTGCGACAAGTGATTTTATGGAAATTGAACGTCAGCGAGGTATTTCCGTAGCCACCTCCGTACTTGCGTTTCTGTACAAGGATAAAAAAATAAATATTCTGGATACTCCGGGACACAAGGATTTTGCCGAAGATACCTTTAGAACGCTAACCGCTGTAGATAGTGTGATCGTGGTTATTGATGTTGCCAAAGGTGTTGAGGAACAAACGGAAAAATTGGTCGAAGTCTGTCGTATGCGAAGCATTCCCATTATTGTCTTTATCAATAAATTAGACCGAGAGGGGAAAGACGCTTTTGACCTTTTGGACGAAGTAGAACAAAAATTAGGACTCTCGGTAACCCCTTTGAGTTTCCCTATAGGTATGGGATACGATTTTAAAGGCATCTACAATATCTATGAAAAAAACATCAACCTTTTTAGTGGAGACAGCAAGAAAAATATTGAAGAGACCATTGCTTTTGACGATATCGAAAATCCGGATCTGGATAAAATTGTAGGTGCCGATGCCGCAACAGAATTACGGGACAATCTAGAATTGGTCGCTGGCGTATATCCCAGTTTTGATAAAGAAGCCTATTTGGCCGGAAAACAGCAACCCGTCTTTTTTGGGTCTGCGCTGAATAATTTTGGTGTTCGTGAGCTGTTGGACTGTTTTGTTGAAATTGCGCCATCCCCAAGAGCTAAAATGGCCGAAGAACGCTTAGTGGATGCCCATGAAAAGACCTTAACCGGTTTTGTGTTTAAAATACACGCCAATATGGATCCCAAACACCGAGATCGATTGGCCTTTATCAAAATTGTTTCCGGTACATTTGAACGCAATAAACCTTACCTCCATGTACGCCATAAAAAGAAATTAAAATTTTCTAGCCCCAATGCTTTTTTTGCAGAAAAGAAGGCCATTGTAGACATTTCGTACCCTGGTGATATTGTTGGACTTCACGATACCGGGCATTTTAAAATTGGAGATACCTTAACGGAAGGGGAGATTCTAAATTACAAGGGGATTCCCAGTTTTTCCCCGGAACATTTCCGTTATATCAACAATGCCGACCCTATGAAATCCAAGCAGCTTCAAAAAGGTATTGATCAATTGATGGACGAAGGGGTTGCGCAGCTGTTCACCCTACAGCTGAACAATCGAAAAATTATTGGTACTGTGGGAGCACTACAATATGAGGTCATCCAATACCGATTGGAGCATGAATATACGGCGAAATGTACCTACGAGAATTTTCCGGTATACAAGGCTTGCTGGGTAGATCCCGATGATGCTTCCAATGAGGAATTTAAAGAATTTAAAAGGGTGAAACAGAAGTTTTTGGCTACGGATAAGCAAGGGCAATTGGTATTTTTAGCCGATTCTCAATTTTCATTGCAAATGACCCAACAAAAATACCCTTCCGTAAAATTGCATTTTACCTCTGAATTTGAATAATAGTACGGGTATTATAAAAAAAGCCATTCCGTATGGAATGGCTTTTTACTTTTAAGCTTCTCCCGGAGTTCCAAAATTGAGTGGAATACTAGGTTGCTCGTAATCTTTTATGGTTCCGTGTGCCTGTTCAAAACGACTCACATTATCGGAAAGGGCTTTCAGAAACTTCTTGGCATGCTGTGGTGTTAACACAATTCTACTTTTTACCTTAGCCTTTGGTGCACCGGGCATCATACTGATAAAATCAACCACAAATTCTGATACAGAATGATTGATGATCGCCAAGTTGGAATAGGTTCCCTCTGCGGTCTTTTCATCAAGTTCTATATTGATTTGTTTTTGATTTTGATTATTATCGGCCATTTTACTATTACTATTTGAGGTTTAAAAAAAACCTCCGAGAAAATCTCGGAGGTTATCATCTATTTAGAATTTTAATTCTTCTTTCCGAGCCATTATCTCATCGTATTCTTCTTTAGATCCTACAATGATATTCTCGTAATCTCGCATTCCTGTTCCTGCAGGTATCTTATGTCCTACGATCACATTCTCTTTCAGGCCTTCCAAACTATCTACTTTACCGCTTACCGCAGCTTCATTCAATACTTTGGTCGTTTCCTGGAAGGAAGCCGCAGAGATAAAGGATTTGGTCTGTAATGACGCTCTGGTGATTCCCTGTAAGATCGGTGTTGCTGTGGCAGCAACGGCATCCCTTGCAGAAACCAATGTTTTATCATTACGTCTCAAGATAGAGTTCTCATCCCTAAGTTCACGTGCCGTGATGATCTGTCCAGCTTTAAGATTCTCGGACTCTCCAGCATCTTCAACCACTTTTTTACTAAAGATTCCATCGTTCTCTCTAATAAAGTCATCCTTGTGTGCCAGTTGATTCTCCAAGAAGATCGTATCTCCTGGATCTTGGATACGTACTTTACGCATCATTTGACGCACTACAACTTCGAAGTGCTTATCATTGATCTTCACCCCTTGCAAACGATAAACTTCTTGTACCTCGTTGACCAAGTACTGTTGTACGGCCGAAGGTCCTTTAATGGCCAGAATATCTTCTGGGGTAATGGATCCATCGGACAATGGCATTCCTGCACGTACATAATCGTTCTCCTGAACCAAAATCTGATTGGAAAGTTTCACCAAGTATTTCTTGATTTCTCCCAATTTAGATTCGATAATGATTTCACGGTTACCACGCTTGATCTTTCCGAAAGAAACCACACCATCAATTTCAGACACTACCGCCGGGTTGGATGGATTACGCGCTTCGAAAAGCTCAGTAACTCTTGGAAGACCTCCCGTAATATCACCTGCTTTTGCAGATTTACGTGGGATTTTTACCAAAATCTTACCTTCCTTGATCTTATCGCCATCATCTACCATGATATGTGAACCTACAGGTAAATTGTAGGATCGCAATACATCGCCATTGGAGGCTTTGATCAATAAAGTAGGAATCAACTTCTTATTTCTAGATTCAGAAATTACTTTTTCCTGGAAACCGGTTTGTTCATCGATCTCTACCTGATAGGTAACTCCCTGCTCTATATTTTCATAAGCAATTTGTCCTGGGAATTCAGAAACAATAACTCCGTTATACGGATCCCATTGACAAATAACATCATCTTTACTTACGGTAGCACCATCTTCGATAAACAATTGTGAACCATAAGGAATGTTATTGGTACTCAAGGTAATTCCAGTATTGGTATCTACAATCTTTATTTCAGAGGTACGAGAGATTACAATGGTTGCAGGATTTCCTTCCCCATCTTCTCCTTTTACTGTTCTTAAATCTTCGATTTCAGCTTTCCCGGCAAACTTGGCTACAAGCTTATTATCTTCAGAAATGTTTCCTGCAATACCTCCAACGTGGAAGGTACGCAAGGTTAACTGTGTTCCAGGTTCCCCGATAGATTGTGCGGCAACTACACCTACGGCTTCTCCTCGCTGTACCATTTTGTTGGTGGACAAGTTTCTACCATAACATTTACCACAGATTCCTCTTCTTGCTTCACAGGTCAATGCAGAACGTACTTCAATTTTCTCAATAGGAGAAGCTTCGATGCGTTTTACATCGGTTTCCATAATTTCCTGACCCGCTGTTAACAACAACTCTTCATTTAATGGATTATACACATCGTGCAAGGAAACCCTACCTAGGATACGCTCTCCCAAGGTCTCAACAACCTCTTCGTTCTTCTTCAGTGGTGTCACTTCAATTCCTCGAAGGGTTCCACAGTCTTCAATATTAATGATCACATCCTGGGATACATCTACCAAACGTCTCGTCAGATAACCTGCATCTGCCGTTTTTAAGGCCGTATCTGCAAGTCCCTTACGGGCACCGTGCGTAGAGATAAAGTATTCCAAAATGGATAAACCTTCCTTAAAGTTGGATAGGATCGGGTTTTCAATAATCTCTCCTCCACCCGCTGTAGATTTCTTAGGTTTCGCCATCAATCCTCGCATACCGGTCAACTGACGAATCTGTTCCTTAGACCCCCTTGCTCCAGAATCCAACATCATATATACGGAGTTAAACCCTTGTTGATCCTCACGGATACGTTTCATGGCCAATTCCGTAAGTTGGGCATTGGTGGACGTCCACTCATCAATAACTTGGTTGTAACGCTCGTTATTGGTGATCAATCCCATATTATAGTTCGCCATAATGCCATCTACTTTCTCATTGGCATCGGCAATCATCGTATGCTTTTCTGGTGGGATGATAATATCCCCTAAACTAAAGGATAGTCCGCCTCTAAAGGCAAAGTCGTACCCCATTGTCTTAATTTTATCCAAGAAATCGGCTGTCGTAGGCACATCGGTAACGGCCAATATTCCACCTATAATATCCCTTAAGGATTTTTTATTAAGAACATCATTGATGTATCCTGCTTGTTCTGGCACTTTCATGTTGAACAATACTCTACCTACCGTAGTTGGTATTACTTTGTATACCAATTCCCGCTCTTCATTAAAGTCTTTAGCCCTAACCTTGATTCCGGCATTCAAATCTACCATACCTTCATTGTAGGCGATTACCACCTCTTCCGCGGAATAGAAGGTCAACCCTTCTCCTTTGATCGGTACTTCTGGTGTAGATTTTCTTTCCTTGGTCATATAGTACAATCCCAAGACCATATCCTGAGATGGTACCGTAATTGGAGAACCATTGGCAGGATTCAAGATGTTATGGGAAGCCAACATCAGCAACTGCGCTTCTAAAATCGCTTCAGGTCCCAATGGCAAGTGAACGGCCATTTGATCCCCATCGAAATCCGCATTAAAAGCCGTACAAACCAATGGGTGAAGGCGAATTGCCTTTCCTTCGATCAGTTTTGGCTGGAATGCCTGGATTCCCAATCTGTGCAATGTAGGGGCCCTATTCAGTAGTACTGGATGTCCTTTTAATACATTTTCAAGAATATCCCAGACTACCGGCTCTTTCTTATCGATAATCTTTTTGGCCGATTTTACCGTTTTTACAATTCCTCTTTCAATTAATTTTCTAATGACAAAAGGCTTGTACAGTTCGGCAGCCATATCTTTTGGAAGACCACATTCGAACAATTTCATCTCTGGCCCTACAACAATTACGGAACGTGCTGAGTAATCTACACGTTTCCCCAAAAGGTTTTGACGGAAACGTCCTTGTTTTCCTTTCAACGAATCCGAAAGAGATTTTAAAGGTCTATTGGATTCTGTTTTAACCGCAGAAGCCTTACGGGTATTATCGAACAAAGAATCTACAGCTTCCTGAAGCATACGTTTCTCATTTCTAAGAATCACTTCAGGGGCTTTGATTTCCATCAATCGTTTCAAACGATTATTTCTAATAATTACCCTTCTGTAAAGATCGTTCAAATCCGAAGTGGCAAAACGTCCTCCATCCAATGGCACCAATGGGCGTAATTCTGGTGGAATAACAGGAACAACCTTCATGATCATCCATTCTGGTCTGTTCTCCCTATTTTCCTGAGATTCACGCAAGGCTTCCACAACTTGAAGACGTTTCAAAGCTTCCGTCTTACGTTGTTTGGAGGTCTCTGTATTTGCTTTATGACGCAAAGAGAATGAAAGTTCGTTTAAATCGATTCTAGCCAATAGATCGATCAAACACTCGGCTCCCATTTTTGCGATGAACTTATTGGGGTCGGAATCTTCCAAATACTGATTCTCAGCCGGAAGTTCTTCCAATATGTTCAAATATTCTTCTTCCGTCAAGAAATCCATTTTATTGATTTCTTCTCCTTCTGGGCCTTTTGCAAGACCTGTTTGGATGACCACATATCGCTCGTAATAAATGATCATATCCAATTTCTTGGAAGGCAGTCCCAAGAGGTACCCAATTTTATTGGGCAAGGAACGGAAATACCAGATATGGGCCACAGGCACCACCAAATTGATATGTCCTACGCGATCGCGACGCACTTTCTTTTCGGTTACTTCAACCCCACAACGGTCACATACGATACCGCGATAACGGATACGCTTATACTTTCCACAAGCACATTCATAATCCTTTACAGGGCCAAAAATACGCTCACAGAATAGACCATCACGTTCTGGTTTGTGTGTTCTATAGTTAATGGTTTCAGGCTTTAAAACTTCCCCTCTGGATTCTGCCAAAATAGATTCTGGAGAAGCCAATCCGATAGAAATTTTATCAAACCTTTTTACTGTATTATTGTCTTTAAGTCTAGCCATAACAATATGGTGATAGTAAATTTAATGTTAGTTTACGAAATTATCCAATTGCGACAATTTCTTATTATTCCTCTAATCTGATGTCCAAACCTAAACCTTTCAGTTCGTGCATCAATACATTAAAGGATTCTGGTAAACCAGGTTCTGGCATGGTCTCGCCCTTCACTATGGACTCATACGTTTTAGCTCTTCCGATAACGTCATCCGATTTTACCGTCAGAATCTCACGTAAGGTCGCTGAAGCACCATAGGCTTCCAGTGCCCATACTTCCATTTCTCCGAAACGCTGACCTCCAAATTGGGCCTTACCACCTAATGGCTGTTGCGTAATCAATGAATATGGTCCTATAGAACGTGCGTGCATCTTATCATCTACCATATGCCCTAATTTCAGCATATAGATAACACCTACAGTTGCTGGCTGATCAAATCGTTGCCCTGTTCCACCATCATATAAATAGGTATGTCCAAATCTTGGAATACCCGCTTCATCGGTCAAGGTATTAATTTGATCTAGTGTAGCTCCATCAAAAATTGGTGTTCCGTATTTTCTTCCCAATTTAAGACCGGCCCAACCTAAAACAGTCTCATAAATCTGACCAATGTTCATACGTGAAGGTACCCCTAATGGGTTCAATACAATATCAACAGGCGTCCCATCTTCCAAGAAAGGCATATCTTCCTGACGAACAATACGGGAAACAATACCTTTGTTTCCGTGACGTCCCGCCATTTTATCCCCAACTTTAAGTTTACGCTTTTTAGCGATATAGACCTTGGCCAACTTCATGATACCTGCAGGCAACTCATCTCCGACAGAAATGGTAAACTTATCCCTTCTCAGGTTTCCTTGAAGGTCATTTAATTTAATTTTATAATTGTGCAACAAATCGGCTACCAAGGTATTGGTATCTTTATCCGTTGTCCAACTTCCTCCAACCAAATGTGCAAAATCATCTACGGAATTCAACATTTTCATGGTGTATTTCTTTCCTTTTGGAAGTACTTCTTCCCCTAGGTCATTCAATACCCCTTGAGATGTTTTTCCATTGATAATGGCGAACAATTTATCGACAAGAATGTCTTTTAATTGTTGGAATTTCACTTCGTATTCCAATTCCAATTTGGAAATGGCTTCTTTATCTTCAGAACGTTTCCGTTTGTCTTTGATCGATCTTGAAAATAATTTCTTATCAATAACAACTCCTCTTAACGATGGAGAAGCCTTTAAGGAGGCATCTTTTACATCTCCTGCCTTATCTCCAAAGATGGCACGAAGTAACTTCTCCTCCGGTGTTGGATCGGATTCTCCCTTAGGCGTGATCTTCCCGATCAAAATATCCCCAGGTTTTACCTCGGCTCCAATACGGATCATTCCATATTCATCCAAATCTTTGGTCGCCTCTTCAGAAACGTTTGGAATATCATTGGTCAATTCTTCCGTACCCAATTTTGTATCACGTACTTCTAAAGAATATTCATCGATATGAATGGACGTAAAGATATCTTCACGAACCACTTTTTCCGAAATTACGATTGCATCCTCAAAGTTATATCCCTTCCATGGCATAAACGCCACTTTAAGGTTTCTACCCAAGGCCAATTCTCCTTTTTCAGTGGCATATCCTTCACAAAGCACCTGTCCTTTCTTCACCTTATCTCCTTTTTGGACAATAGGTTTTAGGTTAATGCTCGTTCCTTGGTTTGTTTTTCTAAACTTCACCAAGTTATAGGTCTTGGAATCGTCTTCAAAACTGATCAGACGCTCTTGCTCTGTTCTTGTATATTTAATGGTAATCTTCTTGGCATCCACATATTCAATAACACCTTCTCCTTCGGCATTGATCAATACTCTGGAATCTGATGCCACCTGTCTTTCCAAGCCTGTTCCTACAATCGGAGATTGTGGTTTCAATAAAGGAACGGCCTGACGCATCATGTTAGATCCCATCAAGGCACGGTTGGCATCATCATGCTCCAAGAATGGAATCAATGATGCAGAGATGGAGGCAATTTGATTTGGAGCAACATCCGTGTAGTTCACTTCAATTGGATCTACTACTGGGAAATCTCCTTCCTCACGTGCAATTACCTTTTCCGTATCTATTTCCCCATTTTCCTTCATCGGAATATTGGCTTGGGAAATTTTCATACCTTCCTCTTCCTCGGCACTTAAGTATACATATTCTTCCTTGTTTACCTTTCCATTATCTACTTTTCGATATGGAGTTTCCAAGAATCCCATCGGGTTCACTTTGGCAAATACCGATAAAGAAGAAATCAAACCAATGTTTGGTCCTTCCGGGGTTTCAATAGGACAAAGTCTACCGTAGTGTGTATAGTGTACATCACGTACCTCAAATCCTGCTCTTTCCCTTGAAAGACCTCCTGGTCCAAGTGCCGACAACCTTCTTTTGTGTGTAATCTCGGCCAATGGATTCGTTTGATCCATAAACTGGGATAACTGGTTGGTTCCAAAGAAAGAATTGATAACCGATGACAAGGTCTTCGCGTTGATCAAATCTATTGGGGTAAACACTTCATTGTCCCGTACGTTCATACGCTCACGGATGGTTCTCGCCATACGGGCCAAACCTACTCCGAACTGAGAAGAAAGTTGTTCCCCTACCGTACGCACACGACGGTTGGAAAGGTGATCAATATCATCGATTTCCGCTTTGGAATTGATCAACTCGATCAAATACTTAATAATCGTTATGATATCTTCTTTGGTAAGCACCTGCTTATCCATACCGATATCCAACTGTAATTTTTTGTTCATTCTATAACGTCCTACCTCTCCAAGGTTGTAGCGTTGATCAGAAAAGAACAATTTATCAATAATACCGCGGGCCGTTTCCTCATCGGGCGGTTCTGCATTACGCAATTGACGGTAGATGTGTTCTACGGCTTCTTTTTCAGAATTCGTAGGATCCTTTTGCAAGGTATTGTGAATAATGGCATAATCAGACTGAGCATTATTCTCTTTGTGCAAAAGAATGGTCTTCACATCAGCTTCTAAAATCTCGGTGATATGGTCTTTCTCTAAAACTGTATCACGATCAAGAACGATTTCATTTCGTTCAATAGAGACCACCTCACCTGTATCTTCATCCACGAAATCTTCGTGCCAAGTGTTCAACACTCTTGCGGCAAGTTTACGGCCCAAAACTTTTTTAAGGCCGGAATTAGAAACTTTAACTTCCTCGGAGAGGTCAAAGATTTCCAAAATATCTTTATCCCGTTCAAACCCAATTGCCCTAAACAACGTGGTCACAGGTAACTTTTTCTTTCTATCAATATAGGCGTACATTACACCATTGATATCTGTTGCGAATTCTATCCAAGATCCTTTAAAAGGAATTACTCTGGCAGAGTATAATTTTGTTCCATTCGCGTGGAACGATTGTCCAAAGAACACCCCTGGAGAACGGTGTAACTGAGATACCACGACACGTTCGGCTCCATTGATAACAAAGGTTCCACTAGGCGTCATATAAGGAATGGTTCCCAAATACACATCTTGTACGATCGTTTCGAAATCCTCGTGCTCGGGATCGGTACAATATAATTTTAAACGAGCTTTCAATGGCACACTATAGGTAAGGCCACGTTCGATACATTCTTGAATAGAATATCTCGGTGGATCTATAAAGTAGTCCAAAAATTCCAATACGAACTGATTGCGCGTATCTGTAATTGGGAAATTTTCCATGAAGGTGTTGTATAACCCTTCATTGCCCCTTTCATCAGATTTTGTTTCAAGTTGGAAAAAATCTTGAAATGACTTAATCTGAATATCTAAGAAATCCGGATAATTTGGAATGTTCTTAGCGGATGCAAAACTTATTCTTTCAGTCTGATTTGTGAACATCAATAGAGAAAATTTTGATCGTGAATACTAATATTGGGTGTATAGTGTCCTATACGGTATGCATAAAATGGTTTAGGTCTAGCCACCAGAGGCGGGAAGACCTAAACCTAAATAGTATGGTTGTTGCTATTATTTAAGCTCAACTTCTGCTCCTGCTTCTTCTAATGATTTTTTGATTCCTTCAGCTTCATCTTTAGAAACACCTTCTTTAACTGCTTTTGGTGCGCTATCGACAATATCCTTAGCATCTTTCAATCCTAATCCTGTCAATTCTTTTACCAATTTAACAACAGCTAGTTTAGAAGCTCCTGCGGCTTTCAATACTACATCAAATTCTGTTTGCTCTTCAGCAGCTTCACCACCTCCAGCGGCTCCACCAGCGGCAACAGCAACTGCAGCAGCTGCAGGCTCTATACCATATTCATCTTTTAAGATGTCAGCCAACTCATTTACTTCTTTTACAGTAAGGTTAACCAATTGTTCTGCGAATTCTTTTAAATCTGCCATTTTTCTATCGTTTAATAAAAATTTTTAAAAATATAATTGTTTAATAGTGCGTACGTATTATCGTTCTGATAATGTTTTAAGGATACCAGCCAATTTACCACCTCCGGATTTCAATCCAGAAATAACGTTTTTCGCTGGAGATTGTAACAATCCAATGATATCACCAATAAGCTCTTCTTTGGATTTGATATTCACCAAAGTATCTAATTGGTCATCACCGACATATACATCCTCAATGATGAAAGCACCTTTCAATAATGGCTTATCAGATTTTTTCCTGAACGCCTTTATTAATTTTGCGGGTGCATTCCCGGTATTCGAGAACATTAAAGAAGTATTTCCTTTTAATACTTCAGGAAGTTCACCGAATTCCTTATCAGAAGCTTCCATTGCTTTTGCAAGCAAGGTATTCTTAATCACTGCAAGTTTGATATCGGCTTTAAAACAAGCCCTTCTCAAATCGGAAGTCGTTGCTGCATCCAAGCCAGATATATCCGTAAGATAAATCGTATTGCTTTCCGCTAACTGAGCAGTCAAATCCTGTATAACGTCTAATTTTTCTTCTCTTGTCATAATATAAATTTAAACGAGCAGTTAAACTGTTTTAGGATCTAATTGTACACTTGGACTCATGGTACTGGACATAAAGATGGTCTTCATGTATACACCTTTTGCAGCCGTTGGCTTCAATTTATTCAAAGTATCCAACAACTCTTTTGCATTTCCTGCAAGTTTGTCCGCAGAAAACGAAGCTTTTCCTATCGCTGCGTGCACAATACCTGTTTTGTCTACTTTAAAATCGATCTTACCAGCTTTTACATCAGATACCGCTTTCGCAACATCCATGGTCACTGTTCCTGTTTTTGGATTAGGCATTAAACCTCTTGGTCCTAAAATACGTCCCAAAGGTCCTAATTTCCCCATTACGCTTGGCATGGTGATGATGACATCAACATCTGTCCAACCGCCTTTGATCTTATCCAAATACTCATTCAACCCAACAAAATCTGCTCCAGCCGCTGTGGCCTCTGCTTCTTTGTCCGGTGTTACCAAAGCCAAAACTTTAACATCCTTACCTGTTCCATGAGGAAGGGTAACAACGCCACGTACCATTTGATTCGCTTTTCTAGGATCCACCCCTAAACGAACTGCGATATCAACAGATGCGTCAAATTTTGCATTGGTTATTTCTTTTACTAAAGCTGAAGCCTCATCCAAAGAATATAGTTTATTCTTATCTATCTTGGCGTGGGCCTCCTTTTGCTTCTTTGTTAACTTTGCCATGCTAAAATTTCTTTAAATTAAAAAGGTTGTTTTCCAGAAACTTTTAAACCCATTGATCTTGCCGTACCTGCGATCATGCTCATTGCAGATTCTACAGTAAATGCATTAAGATCAACCATCTTGTCTTCTGCGATCGCTTTTACCTGATCCCAGGAAACACTTCCGGATTTTACTCGATTAGGTTCTCCAGATCCTTTTTTAATCTTAGCCGCTTCCATAAGCTGAACTGCCGCCGGCGGTGTCTTTACGATAAAGTCGAACGACTTATCCTTATAAACCGTGATAACAACAGGCAATACTTTGCCTTGTTTGTCCTGTGTACGCGCATTAAATTGCTTACAGAACTCCATGATGTTAACGCCGGCAGCACCTAAAGCGGGTCCAACCGGTGGCGACGGATTCGCTGCACCTCCCCTAACTTGTAGTTTAACTACTTTACTTACTTCTTTTGCCATTGTTTAAAATTAAATTAAAATCGTGTTTTGGAAGCAACACAATTTTTCTTCTATGTAACAGTTCTTAATTATACTTTTTCTACTTGCATATAACTCAATTCCAATGGCGTTTTTCTTCCGAAAATCTTAACCATTACCTCAAGTTTGCGCTTTTCTTCATTAATTTTTTCTACGGTACCATTAAAGCCATTAAAAGGTCCATCGATTACTTTTACCGTTTCCCCTAGAACAAAAGGAATAGCAACACTATCTGTAGTAACAGCCAATTCATCGACCTTACCTAACATTCTATTCACTTCTGATTTACGCAATGGAACGGGATCTCCACCTTTTACCTCTCCTAAAAAACCGATCACATTGGTAATCGACTTAATAATGTGAATCATTTCACCGCCCAAATTGGCCTTAATCATGATATAGCCAGGAAAATAAACACGTTCTTTGTTTATTTTCTTTCCATTTCTAATTTGAATTACCTTTTCTGTAGGCACCAAGACATCTTCCAAGTAGTCCGAAAAACCCAATCTAGCTACTTCGCTTTCGATGTACCCTTTGATTTTGTTTTCTTGACCACTAACAGCCCTAACTACATACCACTTCTTTTCTAATACTTCAGACATATAAAGGTATTCTTAGTTTATGACGTTTTCGAAATACAATTTTATCACTTCGCTCAAAGCTGAATCCACGCCCCATGTTGCCAATGCAAACAAAATAGAAAATACAGCTACCACCACCATCAAATTAGATGATTCTGCCTTTGAAGGTAATGTAACGTTATTTCTAAGTTCTTCTATGGATTCCTTTATGTATGTCAACATCTTGCAAAATATTTTTTAATTCATATAGAACAATGGGAATACAAATCATTCCCCGTGACACGTGCACTATTCATGCAATTTCAATTTCATGCCAGTTTGTTCCAAACTATGCCTGCCTTTACTAAGGCCATTCCAATCGCAAGGGAGGAGAGACTTCCTTCGACTTCGCTCAGGATAGACTTCTCGTCTCAAGCAATTTCTTTTCATTTCCAATCGCACGGGAGGAGAGACTCGAACTCCCGACACCTGGTTTTGGAGACCAGTGCTCTACCAACTGAGCTACACCCGTTTCTATTTACATTTAAAGGTATCCCGCAAATAGCGGGACACCCTTAATGCATTATCTTATACAATAAATGTATCTTAATTTAAAATCTTGGTAACCTGACCTGCACCAACAGTTCTACCACCTTCACGAATTGCAAAACGCAAACCTTCGCTCAATGCTATGGAAGACAAAAGCTCCACTGTGATAGTCAAGTTATCTCCAGGCATTACCATCTCAACTCCACTAGGAAGACTAATAGTACCTGTTACATCTGTAGTTCTAACATAGAACTGAGGACGATAGTTATTGTGGAAAGGCGTGTGACGACCACCTTCTTCTTTCTTAAGGATATATACCTCAGCTTCGAATTTATCGTGTGGCTTTACAGATCCTGGCTTACAGATAACCATTCCTCTTTTGATATCAGATTTTTCAATACCTCTCAAAAGAATACCTACATTATCTCCAGCTTCTCCTCTATCCAAAATCTTACGGAACATCTCAACCCCTGTGATTGTAGAAGCCAATTTCTCGGCACCCATTCCGATGATATCAACTGCATCACCTGTGTTGGCAACACCAGTTTCGATACGTCCTGTAGCAACAGTACCACGACCAGTAATCGTAAATACATCTTCAACAGGCATCAAGAAATCCTTATCTACATCCCTTTGAGGCAATTCGATCCAGTTATCAACAGCTTCCATCAATTCCATAACCGTATCTACCCATTTTTGCTCACCATTCAAAGCACCAAGTGCAGAACCGGCAACAACAGGTCCGTTATCTCCATCATATTCGTAGAAAGAAAGCAATTCTCTTACTTCCATTTCAACCAACTCTAAAAGCTCCTCATCATCAACCATATCCACTTTGTTCATGAAAACAACAATTCTTGGGATACCTACCTGACGACCTAATAAGATGTGCTCTCTAGTTTGTGGCATTGGACCATCAGTAGCCGCTACAACTAAAATTGCACCATCCATTTGCGCAGCACCAGTAACCATGTTCTTTACATAATCGGCGTGACCTGGACAATCCACGTGAGCATAGTGACGGTTAGCCGTTGCATATTCAACGTGAGATGTATTAATAGTAATACCTCTTTCTTTTTCCTCAGGAGCGTTATCGATAGAATCGAAACTTCTCAATTCGGACAATCCTGCATTTGCCAAAACAGTTGTTATAGCAGCAGTCAATGTAGTTTTACCGTGATCTACGTGTCCAATAGTACCTATATTTAAGTGCGGTTTGGAACGATCAAAAGTTTCCTTTGCCATGTTTAATGAATTTTAATCTTAGTTTATATTAGTGTACAAATTTATACCTTAATTGAGCCAATGACGAGATTTGAACTCGTGACCTCTTCCTTACCAAGGAAACGCTCTACCCCTGAGCTACACCGGCGTAAAGTGTTGAATCTTCAATCTGGACAATTTGTACGTTTATCCAGCAGGAGATTCATTGCCTTTGCCGAAACAAAACCCAGCAGTGGCCAAGGAATGACAATAGTGTCAATCTCAGATAAGGCCACCACATAACCATGAGATGACCTTATCTTTTTTTGAGCGGGAGACCGGGTTCGAACCGGCGACATTCAGCTTGGAAGGCTGACGCTCTACCAACTGAGCTACTCCCGCTTTTTAACGAGCGCAAAACTCGTTATTTTTTTCAACATTTCAAAAGATTATTGCAATTAAATCAATAATCCAATTTATGCAGAGATTTTAAAAAGTGGGGAGAGCAGGATTCGAACCTGCGAAGACATAGTCAGCAGATTTACAGTCTGCCCTCGTTGGCCGCTTGAGTATCTCCCCGAACTTCTAAAATTTCTTTCAATATGTAATGAACTTTTCACTTATTTTGAGCCGATGGAGGGACTCGAACCCACGACCTGCTGATTACAAATCAGCTGCTCTAGCCAGCTGAGCTACATCGGCTTTTTAAGTTACTTTTTTAACATAAAAAAGCCCGCTATTTCTAACGGACTGCAAATGTATATATTTATTTTTCTAATCAAAACATTTTTTGAAAAATTTTATCATCCATGTGGCCTTAATTTTTCTTTGCGCTTTACCAATTGACGCTCCAACGAGTTACAAGCAGAATCTACCGCTCCTTCAAATGAGTTACTTAACTTCTTAACAATGAACTCATCCCGTGGCACCTGCACCTTAATTTCTACAATTTTATTTTCTTTTGACTTTGTGTTTTCGACTTTCATATACACATTGGAGCTAATTATTTTATCATAAAAAAGTTCCAATTTATCCATTCGTTGCTGAATGAAACCAATCAATTTTGCGTCTGCATTAAAGTTTACGGATTGCGCATTTACTTTCATAGGCTGTAGTTGTTTTAAATTAAATACTAAAAAGCATTACTTTTTGTTTCTGGGATGTGCCTTTAAGTGCACTTCTTTGAGTTTAGCAATACTATTGTGCGTGTATACCTGAGTAGACGCTAAACTAGAATGTCCCAGTAATTCTTTTACCGAATTTAAATCTGCCCCTTTATTCAACATATGAGTAGCGAACGTATGTCGTAAAATATGGGGACTCTTTTTTACCTTGGAGGATACCAAACTAAAATAATGATTTATTATTCTATAAACAAGTGTTTCGTATACTTTATTGCCTGACTTGGATAAAAAAAGATACTCCTGGTCCCGAGTCACCCCCAAACATTTTCGCTCCGCTATATATTTCTCCAATAAGAAAATTGTGGACGGCAACAAAGGCAATATGCGCTCTTTATTTCTTTTCCCAAGAACTTTAATTGTTCTTTGTAAAAAATCAATATCACCCTCCTTGAGATTGATCAATTCGGAACGCCGTATTCCCGTAGCATACAGCAACTCTATGATCAACTTGTCTCGATGTCCTTCAAAATTATCTTCAAAAGGAATCTGTTGAAGCATCTTTTCCATTTCGTTTTCCGAAAATGGAATCTCTATCTTTTTGGATGTCTTTAGGGCTTTATGTTTGGCCAATGGGTTTCTATCCAACTCTCCTATTTGCAATAGGAATTTATAATAGGCTTTCAATGAAGCCACTTTCCTATTGATGGAGCGATTGGAAATGCCGGTATTTACCAAAGTGACGATCCATTGCCGAATTAGATTATACTCCACCGTGGCAATATCAGAAATCCCGTATTCGAGGGAGCAAAAAGAAGCGAATGCCTGGATATCCTTCCCATAGGCATGGGTAGTGTGCCCAGAGTAGTTTCGCTCTAAAGACAGGTAAGACAAAAAGGACTCCAAGGACATAACACAAAGTTACTAAAGTTAACTCCTTTGACCTAATGAAGGTGTTTTCCCAGGTAGACAGGACAATGTTATCCATAAAAAAATCCCATCTCTAGAATAGAAATGGGATGTATGATTGAAATACCTTTAGGTACTCCTTATATCTCTTCTTGATCTCGCAAGCCCTGAATATACTGTGCTTTCTGAATCTGAGCTCTTCGCTCTACAGAAGGTTTTGTGAATTGCTGGCGTTTACGCAATTGACGCATAGTACCTGTCTTATCAAACTTACGCTTGAAACGCTTTAGTGCGCGATCGATGTTTTCTCCTTCTTTTATTGGTATAATTAACATTGGCTACAACCTCCTTTCTTTTGTGATTTTAAGAGTGCAAATATAGAAACAATATTTCAAACCCACTACATTTAGCGTATAAATTTAAAAACAATTGCCTACCATTTCCATGACAAGCAAACGCTTGTTTTCCAAAGTTAGTCGGTAGCCGGTTTATATTCCTTTTTATCGATGACCATTTTTGCAATAATTTCCCTTAGGATTTCAGAGGTGCCTCCACCAATGGGTCCCAAGCGACTATCGCGAAGCAATCGGGCTAAAGGATAGTCTTCTATATACCCATATCCTCCTAAAAGCTGTAAACAATGGTATGCCACTTCATCGGCCATTTTGGTAGATTTCAATTTAGAGATTGTTGCTTCCTTCACTACATATTCTCCCCTGTTTAATCTATCGGCAACGGCATAATTATAGGTCCTACATATGTCTATGTCGGCATACATATCCGCAATGCGATGTCTCAAAGCCTGATATTTGTCTATGGTCTTACCAAAGGTCTCCCTTTCCCCCATATACTTGATGGTGTAATCCAAAGCGTATTCTGAACGCGCATGGGCATTGATTCCCATGACCAATCGCTCCAAGGCAAAATGTTGCATGATATAGGAGAATCCTTTTCCTTCTTCTCCCATAAGATTTCCTGCTGGAATGACCACATTGTCAAAAGCCAATTCTGCAGTATCCGAAGCACGCCAACCCAATTTATTTAATTTGTTTGCGGAAACTCCTTTTGCATTTCGGTCTACCACAAAAATGCTGATTCCTTTATTTCCTGCAGCAATATCTGTTTTCGCAGCAACCACCATATAATCTGCATATACGCCATTGGTAATAAAGGTCTTTGAACCGTTGATTACATAGGTATCGCCTTCCTTAACCGCCGTTGTTCGCATTCCGGCAACATCACTTCCCCCAAAGGGTTCGGTAACGCATAAACATCCAATCATATCCCCTGCCACACTGGGTTCCAAATAAGCCTTTTTTATTGCTGCATCTGCCTCTTTATTTAAATGAGTCATGGCCAGATAGGCATGTGCCCATATCGCAGCGGCAAAACCTCCTGAATTAATTTTTTGTAATTCTTCCAACAAAATTACCGTATAGAACAAGTCCAACCCTAGACCTCCATCAGCTTCAGGTGTAGCCAGGCCAAAATAGCCCATATCCCCGAATTTTTTCCAAATAAAACGTTCAATAGTTCCTGTTTCTTCCCATTTTTCGATGTGTGGGACAACCTCTTTTTTCAAAAACTCTTTTAAGCTTGCTCTAAATAATTGATGTTCCTCTGTGAAGTACATTCCTTGCATACGGTATTTAATTTTTTACAACGACAAATATAACTTAATTCTATCGATTCGATTTATGGGAAAATCCTTGATTTTTGTTAATTCGTCAAAAGATTTAATCGTTTTTTGAGCATTTCTATAATTAACGATATCATAAGCCACTTTTCGTTGAAGATATACTAATTTTGAAAGCTCTTCTGCTGATGCAGAATTTATATTAATTTTATGAACAATAGGCGGATTTAGTACCTGAAACCGCTCCAAAGCTCGGGCAACAACCTCTGGTTTCAAACCATAGACATCCTTGAGTTGGTCGTTTACCAGAAAACCCCCTAAGCGCTTCCTGAATTTTACAATCCGCTCCGACAACTTTTCCCCAATACCATATATACTCCTTAGATCCTCGGCTGTTGCTGTATTAAGGTCTTTCAAAGAAATTTCAGCTTTCTTTTTTTGTACGTACCCCAATTGTCCCTCTTTTCTCTGGGATTCTTTTAATTGCCATGAAGGAAATTTAAAAAAGGGTTCCATGGTTTTCAACAAGGAATCGGAAACTCCTGTGACTTTTTGAAATTCTGCTGCCTTACGTACATAGTTATCTTTGCCACGAAAATGGTGTAAGCGATCAATTTCACCTACAGACATTCCTAAGGTATAACCTTTATAATCGGAAATAAAATTGGGATTAAAGGAATATTGTTTTTGGGTATTCGATTTCAAGGCCTCCTTGCGCAAGGCCTCCATTTCTAATTGAAGTACTCTGTCCACCGCAATTTGCCCTTCTTCCCTTTGAATGGGTATACTATGGTATAGCATATAACTAAGCTGCAGCACGACTATAATAAGTAGTAAAAAGAAAATCCCACTCCGTTCTTGTTTATTGAACTTAAAGTGGGATTTAAATTTTTTCATATTTTAAAAATTCCTTCTAGGATTTTATCGCCCTAATGGCTTCCATATAGCGTACCAATTCTTTCTTGACCACTGGGAACAAGAAGAATAGTCCTACCATATTGGGGAATACCATGGCAAAAATCATAGCATCGGAGAACGCCCAAATAGAACCCATACTTGCAGCTGCACCAATGACAACAAAGGTTAAAAACAATAATTTATAGGTTAAATCTGCTGCTTTACCCCTTCCAAATAAAAATTTCCATGATTGTAAGCCATAGTAGGACCAGGATATCATTGTAGATACGGCAAACAGCACTACGGCTATGGTTAAAAATACATTGGAATACGGAATATACTGTGCAAAAGCCTTAGACGTAATCCCTGCACCTTCAAATGCCTGCCCATCTATCATTACGGAACCAGAGCCATCTCCTCCATATTCAAAGAAACCACCAAAATTAAAGATGATGATTACCAAAGCAGTCATGGTACAGATCACTACGGTATCAATAAAGGGTTCCAATAAGGCTACTAGGCCTTCAGAAGCAGAGTATTTTGTTTTTACTGCGGAATGCGCAATCGAAGCAGAACCAGCTCCAGCCTCATTAGAGAATGCTGCACGTTTGAACCCTACCAATAGCACACCAATAACACTACCTACTCCAATTGCTGTAGGCTTAAATGCCTCTGTTATGATTAGACCAATAGCATCATCGATCAATCCAAAATTGCTAAAAATGATGTATAAACATGCCAGTAAATACATTACCGCCATAAATGGCACTACTTTTTCGGTTACCGAAGCAATTCTCTTGATTCCTCCTATAATGATGATACCCACAAGAATGGCCAATACCAGGCCGATGACCGCACCTGCGCTCGTACTATCCAAGCCCATAAGCTCTTTTAGGACAATTGTGGCCTGATTGGATTGCGCTGCATTTCCACCTCCAAAGGAACCTCCGATACAGAAAATTGAAAAAACTATGGCCGCAATTTTACCAAAGGTCTTAAACCCTCTTTCTTTAAGTCCTTTACTGATATAGTACATGGGCCCACCATACACGGTACCATCTTCTCCTACATCCCTATACTGCACCCCTAAAGTACATTCCACAAACTTCGTAGACATGCCCAGAAGACCGCAAATGATCATCCAAAAGGTGGCTCCTGGTCCGCCTAGGGCAATAGCCAGTGCCACTCCGGCAATATTACCATTACCTACGGTACCGGAAACAGCTGTTGCCAATGCTTGAAAATGACTTACCTCACCTTCTTCGCTTTCATCCCTAATAGTATCTCGAATATCCCCATCAATAGCCAATTCAGGATTTGCTGCATGACCATGCTCTACATCATCGTATTTTCCTCTTACGGTATTTATCGCCTTACCAAAATATCTGATATTTGGAAATCCAAAGTAAATAGTGAAAAATAATGCACTTGCTACCAATAACATAAGGACGAAAGGCACGTCATATCCCCCTATTGGAAGTGTAAAGAAAATGACATCGGAAAAGAAGTCCGAAACGGGTTTGAAAGCCTTATCAATGCGTTGGTCCAATCCCTCATCTTGAGCCATACCTAAAAAGGGCAGAAATACTGCAAAAAGCGTAAGAAGCTTATACTTCATCATATGTAATTTAATTTTTAATTAGTCAGTAAGGTTGGCAATATCCTAAAAATATCCATCCTAATCAAGAAATGATTCAAATATCCTCAACCAATATGAAACATTTCGTTTAATTTTTTAATTTGTTCGGGCCTTCCCAAAACGATTACTTTACTCTTCGGCTCTAAAATTAAATCGGCTTCAGGATTAATGATATAATTTCCATTGGGTTCTATATATCCAATAATGGTACATCCCGTTCTATTTCGTAAATCCAAGTCGCGCAAGGAATTACATTCTACTTGATCTGCAAAATCCTCAATAGGCACTTCTTCTAGATTGGTGGTATCCTTTCCGTCTGTAGACAGCTTATCCATGAAGGTGATCAAATCTGGAATTACCACCAAAGAAGCCATATGATCTCCTCCTATTTTATCTGGCATGATTACTTTGTCTGCCCCGGCCAAATGTAATTTCTTCTGGGAAGTCACTAGGGATGCCCTACTGATAATGAATAAATTGGAATTTAGTTGTTTGGCCGACAATACCACAAATAGGTTGGCCGCATCATCGGGCATTGCGGTAATCAAATATTTTGCCCGTAAGATTCCTGCTTCTTTCAACACCTCATCGTCACTGGCATCTCCTTCAACAAAAAGCAGTTCATCTTCATGTTTTTCTATGATTTCCCGGTTTTTTTCAATGACCACAAAAGGCATTTTATACGCCCTTAGTCGTTCAGCCGCCTGATTTCCATTACGCCCGTATCCGCATACAATGACGTGTTGGGATAGGCTATTGACCTTATTTTTCACTTTCTTCTTTTTTAATAGTTGTAATGAATTTCTACTTAAAATATATTCTGTAATGACCGAAATGGCATAGGCAAAAATGAAAACACTGGAAATAATTAAAAAAATGGTGAAAATCTTTGCCTCAGGGGATAATGGCTTTACTTCGGAAAATCCTACCGTAGTCACCGTAATAACGGTCATATAAAATGCATCGAACCATGAAAACCCGGAAAAGTAACGATACCCTAATATTCCTATTAGTTGTATCAATACCAGTAAAATAAGTGCTCTATATATCTTAGAACGAAAAAATAGCATCATATTTAAAGGTCAAATACGGAAGTTCTTTTGGTGTATACCAAATCCTTGATTTTCAACCAAAATGCCAAAAACAAGTAGAGGGCAAACCCAAAACCGACGGTTACAAAGGTTAAATAAATAAATGAGGTTCGCACAATACGCGTCCGTATACCCATGCGTTCCGCGATACGTCTGCATACCTCAAAACCTCTCTTTTGAAAATAGTAAAGGATATGATAAAAAAAATCCATGCGCTAAAAGTAATTAATTAATTTAAATATCTTCTTGAAAAGCAGTGCAAGCTATCATTAGATTACACTGCTGTATGCATTAGATTGCTCCCAATGGCGCATTGCAAGCATCTATTTGCACTACAATACGATGTATATAGTTGGAGAATTGCCTGACTGTGCATTGCATGTGCAATAGGTATTTTTAAGGTTTCAAAATTAGTCACAATGCTATTATGTTCTTTTTTTATCGCCATACCTATGGCCAACAAACTTTCACTTACATCTTCTCCGCGATATCGCGAATAACAAAATTTCAACGGTATAATCGTATTAATGATAAGAAGGTCAATAAATGCCTTGCTCAAACGCTTTGTGCTGGACTTTGATACTTTCCCAAATGTAAAATGATCTTTCCAATATATACTTGCGCTTATTTCAAAGATGGCACGGAGTTCAGCTATGGTTTCAGCAGCCATCAATTTACCAAATACAGTGTTGTGTTTTTCATATAAACCTGCAAATTGCGATAAGCGAATCGTTGGAAAGTTCGTTGGACGTAATCTGAAAAACTCAGGATAGCCTCCGGAATGTTGTTTTAAATTCCATTTGGATTTTAAAAAATGAAATTCGTCCTGTAAAGTAGTATAATAACGATCAAAGATCGTAGTATTCTCCAATAAACCTGCCATACCAAAAAGCACGCTCTCTAACTGATGTCGATCATGTCGTATTTTACGAATCATAGAGAAATTTAATCCCTTTCCGATCTCATGAAATGAATTTCCATTTATTTTTGAGCCGAAATTCTTCAGCAATAGTATAAATGTTAGCTGCTCCCAATCATTTTCAAATTGCTTTAAGCGTTTTTCTATCCGCCGTGTTTTCTCTTCCAAACGTTCTATGAAAAGACTATCCATCCAATTTTTAATCAGAAAATGGGATAAATTTCCAATTTCTTTTTCGCAATTGATGAATTTGTGTTCTTTCTTGTTCAAGAGCTTTTCATGGGCCATTAGCAGCTTGCTTGAAAGATATTCTTTTAGCACCAGAGTAGGGATTCTAGTGGTATCATTTCTAAAAATATCAATGTCGTTTTCCCAGACAATGTGCAAAATAACAGTGTTGTATTTCGGATCTTTTTCATGTCCATGTACGTACCAATCCGATGCCTTAACATGCATTTCTATATTTCCTGCCCATTCTTGTGTTCCAATAACCACTTGAGCATTAAAAAAATCAGGCCCTGATAAATGGTTGTGCAAGCCGGGGCGTAAAACCATAAGCTTTTCTCCTGAGGAAGTGTACAGGTCTCCCAAGGGTAACTTTTGGTGTTTCCATACAAAATGTAGTAAATTTTCTCTTATCATCATACACGAAAATACAATTTATTTCTTTACTTTAAAAGGCAGATGAGTATCTTTGGACTCACCGTTATAAACAGTGTTTAATGAGGAACAGATTACATTCCATATTTATTTCTTTCTTTCCCATTCTTTCCCTCTTCATTATGTTTTATTCCCTGATTCTGTATTTTATGTATGGGTTCCTTGGGTCTGCCGGTATGTTCTTATCGGCCATGACCATAGCTTCCTTGTTCATGGGTTTTTATATAAAAACAAAAACCATCTTGAAATTAAACCTGAATATTTTCACCTTTTTGGTCAGCATTGGCTGTATTCTTAGTTTTATTTCCTTTTTATCCTCGGAAGATGTGGGCAAAACCAGTCTTATTATTAGTTCTCTTCTATTGGTAGGGTGGTTTTTCTACTTAAGGTGGTATTCGGTATTTATGAATAGGGAATCTGAACTTTTGAAAATTGGAAAAACAGTGCCGGAATTCAAGGTTATGGATACCAAAGGAAAGTCAGTCTCTTCACGCTCCTTTAAGGGCAAGGTCTCCATTTATATTTTCTATCGTGGTAATTGGTGTCCCATATGTGTCTCCCAAATAGAAGAAATAGCGGGACTTTATAAAGATTTGGAAAAACGCAATGTACATACTGTATTGATAAGCCCCCAACCCCAGAAGCAAACCTTGATCATGGCCAAGAAAATCGATATTGGATTTCATTTTCTGGTAGATGAGGATAACAAAGCGGCTCAACAACTAGGTATTGCTGCCAATTATGGTGTTCCTTTCGGATTTCAATTTCTCGGATATGATAGCGATACCGTACTCCCAACCGTATTTATTACTGATGAAGAAGGCCGTATCCTGTATAGGGACCTTACCAATAATTATAGGTTGAGGCCCAAGCCTGAAACATTTTTGGACGTTATTGACACCCATTATGTAAAGCAAAAAAAAGTCCGCTCAATCTAGTGAGCAGACCATAGTATATAAGGAGGTTGAGCCAAATTATTCTGCTACATCCCCAGCCCAATTCATAAAACCACCTTCCAAATTATACGCATTGGCAAAGCCGGCATTGTTCATCAAAGCACATGCTTGACCACTTCGAGCTCCAGATCTGCAATACACATAATAATTTTTGGATTTGTCCAATTTCTCCAGTTCTTCCAAAAAACCTTCCCCCAAATAAATATCGATATTCGTTGCTCCGGGGATATAACCTTCCTCAACCTCTTCCGGAGTGCGCACATCCAGAATAAAGGCGTTCTGATCATTTTCCAATTGCTCTTCCCACGCTTCCTGTGATAAATCTGCCATTTCAATCTTTTTTTATTAATAAAACACAAAAGTAAAAATACCAACGAAATTCTACGCCCATACCACCACTTAATTTTCCAAACCTATTTTTTTTTATGTGTTATGCTACCCCTAACGGATGACCAAAAAAGTATGCCTCTATATTTTTAACACAAAATTATGAGCACAATATTTTTGAAACCACAGCAATAATACTACATTTGTATATACAATTGTTGTATAAACATGAATGTAGAAGATAGCATAAAAACCTCTAAAGAGATTCCGTTGAACAAGAAAACCATTATTCACTTAATGATGGTTTCCAATATTGTATCCGAAAACATCACGGCCACCTTGAAGCCTTTTGATGTTTCCATACAGCAATTCAACGTTTTACGTATTCTTAGAGGTCAAAATGGAGAACCGGCAAATCTCTCCACCATTAATAGTCGTATGGTAACCAAAATGAGCAACACTACACGCCTTGTAGACAAATTATTGGCAAAAGACTATGTAGAGCGCATCTTATGCCCTTCCAATAGACGTAAAGTAGAAATTACCATTACAGCTCAAGGATTGAAGGCTTTGGAAAAAATGGACGCTGTTATTGCAAATGCAGAGAATACCCTTGTTCAAGGATTCACCAAAAAAGAATTGCTAAAATTAAATCAGTTATTGGATAAATTTTAGTCTATATAATATAAACGTTTTAACCATTAAATAAATCACAATAATTAAAGTAAAGTAAAATGAAAAAAAATGTAGTAAGTATAGTTTTTGCCCTAGTTTTTGGTCTTGCAGCAACGGCAAGCACACCTAAACATGAAGATACGAAAAAAGTAAAGGCAAGTGAAAGTACGGTTACCTGGAAAGGATATAAAGTAACAGGTTCCCATACAGGAACAATTGACTTAAAAGAAGGTTCCTTGACTTTCGACAACGGCAAACTTACCGGTGGTGAATTTGTAGTGGACATGACCTCCTTGGCTTCCACAGATTTATCTGGAGAATACAAAGGAAAATTGGAAGGGCACCTAAAATCAGATGATTTCTTTGGTGTTGCCAACCACCCTACCTCGAGATTGGTATTTACTAAGGTAAAAGCCAATGGCAAAAACTCTTATGAAGTTAGCGGAAATCTTACCATCAAGGGTACCACCAAAGCATTGACATTTGATGTTTCTGTTTATGGGAGTAAGGCAACAGCAACCCTAAAAGTGGATCGCGCCTTATACGATATCAGATATGGTTCTGGAAGTTTCTTTGACAACTTAGGAGACAAGACCATCTATGACGAGTTCGATTTAGTAGTTGACTTGGTATTCTAAATTAGAAAATATAACATTTTACCCCTATCATTTTATATTTTTGATAGGGGTTATTTTTTTTGAGTCCCTTGGTTTGAAATTAGGAAAATCATTTCTATCTTTGACCTCATAATGGAGAACAGAAATTTAAACATATGGTGGTGGAGTAACTTGCGGAAACAGTCGTGAGCGAAGCACTATTGTAGTTACACTATATCAAAAGGCTTGTCATCACGACAAGCCTTTTGCATTTCAGCATAGTATTGAATTAAAGAAATATCAGGATATACTTAAGTACAATCGCATCAAAATTAAATAGCTAAAGGATATGTCATATCAGCTTAAAACACATTACAAAAAAATTCTTGCAGATACTATTACCCCTGTAAGTGTTTATTTAAAAATAAGGGATCGTTTCCCCAATAGTATTCTTCTGGAAAGTAGTGATTATCACGCCAGTGATAATAGTTTTTCCTATATCTGTTTCAATCCTATCGCTTCTATTAAAGTGCAAGACGAAATCATTGTTGAAGAATTTCCCAATGGAGATCGGCAGGAAACCTCTATAACACCGACTACGGACGTTGTACAAATTCTTCATGATTTTAGTGGAAAGTTTAAGGTGGCGGATCACAGTTTTAAATTCATTAATAATGGATTGTTTGGATATATGGCCTATGATGCCGTGCGTTACTATGAATCTGTTCATATTTCCAAAAAGGAAGGTGCTTTTGCCATTCCAGATATCTACTATGCGGTTTGCCAAAATATTATTGCTATTAATCACTTTAAGAATGAAGCCTATATTTTTGCCCATTGTTATGAAAGTGAAAGCAACATCGCAGCCATTGAGCAGATTCTTAATGTAAAGAACTTTGCCTCTTATAATTTTTCCAAAGAGGGTACTGCAACCTCTAATCTTGAGGACGAAGAATACCGGAAACATGTTGCCCTGGCCAAAAAACATTGTCAACGTGGTGACGTTTTTCAATTGGTACTTTCCCGACGGTTCTCCCAAGGTTTTAAGGGTGATGAATTTAACGTATATCGCGCCTTACGCTCTGTAAACCCTTCTCCTTATCTTTTTTATTTTGATTATGGAGACTTTAAGATATTTGGAAGTTCTCCCGAAGCCCAGCTCATCGTTGCCGATGGTAAAGCTGAAATACATCCTATTGCGGGTACGTTCAAACGCACAGGAAATGACGAACAAGATGCCATTTTGGCCAAAAAATTAAGCGCGGACGATAAAGAAAATAGCGAGCATGTGATGTTAGTGGATCTTGCCCGGAACGACTTAAGCAGAAATGGAAATACGGTTGCCGTTGAGAATTATCGGGAAGTCCAGTTCTTTTCTCATGTTATCCATCTGGTTTCCAAGGTCACCGGACAGAAAAAACCAGAAATCCCGACCATGAAAGTGGTTGCAGATACCTTTCCCGCTGGGACATTAAGTGGGGCGCCAAAACATAGAGCCATGCAGTTGATCGAGCAATACGAAAAAACCAGTAGAGGATATTATGGAGGCGCTATAGGTTTTATGGACTTTAAAGGAAACTTTAACCATGCCATTATGATCAGAACTTTCTTAAGCATGAACCATGCGCTACACTATCAAGCCGGAGCCGGTTTGGTGGCAGCCTCAGATCCAGAATCTGAACTGCAAGAAACTTATAATAAACTAGGAGCGCTGACCAAGGCACTTGAAATTGCAGAATCTATTTAAAAAATTGACCCTAAAACGGGGAAATACGATTAGAAATGAAAAAAATATTAGTCATTGACAATTACGATAGCTTTACGTACAACCTTGTACATTACCTAGAAGATTTAGACTGTGAGGTTACCGTAAAACGGAACGACCAATTGGCATTGGAAGAAGTAGACGCTTTCGATAAAATTGTGCTGTCTCCCGGTCCCGGTATTCCAGATGAAGCCGGACTCCTTAAAGCCATCATTAAAGAATATGCGCCCACCAAAAGTATTTTTGGCGTTTGCCTTGGGCAGCAGGCCATAGGGGAAGTCTTTGGAGGAAGTTTGATCAACCTAGATCAGGTATACCACGGTATCGCCACCACAATTTCTATCAAAGAGGAAGGTACTTTATTCAAAGAAATCCCAAGAGAGATTGAAGTGGGCCGGTATCATTCCTGGGTCGTAGATCCCCAACTGCCAGAAGTTCTTGAAGCTACTTCTTTTGACGAAAATGGGCAGGTAATGTCGTTACGCCATACATCTTATGATGTCCAAGCCGTTCAATTTCATCCAGAATCAGTATTGACCCCGCACGGAAAGAAAATATTGGCCAATTGGGTACATGCGTAAACATCATCAAATTATCCAATTCATGACCGTATTGGTCGTCACAAAATCATAGTATTCATGAAAACAATTTTAAATCGTCTTATCAATCACGATGTGCTCTCTAAAGAAGATGCAAAGCAAGTATTGGTGAATATTGCCAAAGGATCGTACAATGCGAGTCAAATCGCGGCTTTTTTGACCGTCTATATGATGCGCAGTATTACTATTGAAGAATTGGAAGGTTTTAGGGATGCCCTCTTGGATTTGTGTTTGCCCATTGATTTATCGGCCTATAACCCTGTTGACCTTTGTGGTACGGGAGGAGATGGCAAAGATACTTTTAACATCTCTACTTTAGCTTCCTTTGTCACTGCTGGTGCAGGTGTTAAAGTAACCAAACATGGCAATTATGGGGTTTCTTCCAAATGCGGGAGTAGTAATGTCATGGAGTATTTAGGAATCAAATTTAGTAATAATGCCGACTTTTTGGAAAAGTCCATTGATAAAGCGGGTATATGTGTATTGCATGCGCCATTATTCCACCCGGCCATGAAAAATGTAGCCCCTATCCGCAAAGAATTGGCTGTAAAGACATTTTTCAATATGCTAGGTCCTATGGTGAACCCTGCTTTTCCTAAAAATCAGATGGTTGGGGTATTCAACTTGGAGTTGGCACGCATGTACGGATATCTCTATCAAAATACCGACAAGAATTTTACGGTGCTACATGCCTTGGATGGGTATGATGAAATTTCTTTGACCGGCAACACCAAAACCATTTCCAATAGTACGGAAACCATGTTAAAACCTGCTGATTTTGGAGTAGCACAAATTTCACAAGCCGATATTGTAGGCGGTGATAGTATTGAGGATTCTGCTCGAATTTTTGTAAATATCCTTGAGGCCAAGGGAACAGAAGCACAAAACAATGTGGTCTGTGCCAATGCAGGAATGGCCATTGCCACGGTGCAGGGAATTACTCCAAAAGAAGGCTTTGAAAAAGCCAAGGAATCGTTACTCGGCGGAAAAGGCCTTACGGCTTTACATAAATTACAAGAGATAAGTAAATAATGATTTTCAAGATTATAAGGACGAAGTAGTATATGAATATATTAGACAAAATAGTTGCCGATAAACGTAAGGAAGTTGCCTTAAGAAAACAGCTGATTCCTGTTTCTCAATTGGAAACCTCCGTACTTTTTGAGCGATTATCGCCTTCGTTGGCCGATGCGCTTAGAAATAGTTCTTCTGGAATTATTGCCGAACACAAGAGACGCTCTCCGTCCAAAGCAGTGATCAATCAAGGATTGAATGTACAGGATGTGGCGCAAGGGTATGAAAAAGCTGGTGTCTGTGGAATGTCTGTTTTAACCGACGGAAAATATTTTGGTGGCTCCTTAGACGATCTTATATTGGCACGGGCTGCTGCCCGCCTTCCCCTTTTAAGAAAAGAATTTATTATCGACACCTATCAAATCTTGGAAGCCAAGGCCTATGGTGCCGATGTAATTTTATTGATTGCCGCAATTTTGAGTCGGGAAGAAATCAAATTGTTTTCCGAGTTTGCCAAAGCTTTGGGGTTAGATGTCTTATTGGAAGTACACAATGAAGAGGAACTGCATAAATCCTTAATGCCAAGTTTGGATATGTTGGGTGTCAATAACAGAAACCTAAAGACTTTTGAAGTTAGCCTGGAAACCAGTAAATCCTTAGCGACTCAAATTCCGACGGACTTTGTAAAAGTGTCGGAGAGTGGTATTAGTACCGTAGCCGCCATTCAAGAACTAAAACCCTATGGATATCAGGGTTTTCTGATCGGTGAGAATTTTATGAAAACCGATAGTCCGGGAAAACATGCAACACTATTTATTGACCAATTAGGATAAAAAGAGATGAAACTGAAGGTTTGTGGCATGAAATACGAAGGAAATATTGGAGATGTAGCCAAGCTACAACCCGATTATTTGGGATTTATCTTTTGGAAAAACTCCAAACGCTTTTTTGAAGGTCCTATGCCCCAATTGCCTGAACATATTAAAAAAGTAGGTGTTTTTGTAGATGCTACCATTGAAGAAGTTTACGTGCACGTAAAAAAATACAATTTACAGGCCGTGCAATTGCATGGAAAGGAAAGTCCGGCATACTGTAAGGCGCTCCAAGAATTGGCCACATCATCCAAAACAATAGACGATGATCTGAAAACACCTGCTTTTGAAATCATAAAAGTCTTTTCTATAAAAGATGATTTTGATTTCTGCCAATTGGAAGCTTTTGAAGAGGTGTGCGATTATTTTTTGTTTGACACTAAGGGCAAATTACCGGGCGGGAATGGCTATACCTTCAATTGGGCGGTATTGGAGAATTATCCGTCTACCAAGCCCTATTTTTTAAGTGGGGGCATTGGTCTCCAAGAATTGGATAATATTAAGGCGTTTTTACAAACACCCGCTTCAAAATATTGCCATGTCATTGATGTGAATAGCCAATTTGAAGTGGAGCCTGGTTTAAAAAATATAATGGCATTAGAAGAATTTAGAAAAACGGTTCATTGAGTTTTCATGGACCATAAACTAGAAAAAATGACTTATCACGCTAACGAAAAAGGATATTACGGAGAATTTGGAGGAGCCTATATTCCCGAAATGTTATATCCAAATACGGAGGAACTTCGTCAAAATTATCTGCGAATCATGGAAGATCCTTCGTTTAAAGAAGAATTCAACCAATTGTTGCAGGATTATGTGGGAAGACCAACACCGCTCTACTTTGCGGAACGCCTATCCAAAAAGCACAACACCAAGATATATTTAAAACGGGAAGATTTATGCCATACCGGTGCCCACAAAGTAAATAATACAATCGGACAAATTCTAATGGCCAAAAAATTGGGCAAGCATCGTATCATTGCCGAAACAGGTGCAGGACAGCATGGAGTGGCCACAGCAACCGTTTGTGCCTTAATGGGCATTGAATGTGTGGTATATATGGGAGAAATTGACATTGCCCGACAAGCGCCCAATGTGGCCCGTATGAAAATGCTCGGTGCAGAAGTGCGCCCTGCCTTATCCGGAAGCCGAACCTTGAAAGACGCCACGAATGAGGCAATACGGGATTGGATCAACAATCCGGTAGATACACATTACATTATTGGTTCTGTAGTAGGTCCTCACCCCTACCCCGATATGGTAGCGCGCTTTCAATCTGTAATTTCCAGTGAAATCAAGATGCAATTACAGGAAAAAGAAGGTAGGGAACATCCAGATTATGTGGTGGCCTGTGTAGGAGGAGGTAGTAATGCCGCCGGGGCATATTACCATTTTTTAGATCAGCCAGAAGTGGGAATCATTGCCGTAGAAGCGGCGGGAAAAGGTATAGATTCTGGGGAAAGTGCCGCTACCTCTGCCTTAGGAAAAGTAGGCATCATCCATGGCAGTAAGACTTTATTGATGCAGACCTCGGATGGACAAATTACCGAGCCGTATTCTATTTCTGCCGGCTTAGATTATCCCGGTGTTGGTCCTATGCATGCCCATTTGTATCGCTCCAAACGTGCCGAATTCATTTCCATTACCGATGATGAAGCCATGACCGCTGGTTTAGCTATATCGCAATTGGAAGGCATCATTCCCGCTATAGAAACCTCGCATGCCTTTGCCGTATTTGAGCATAAAAAATTTAAACCGGAAGATATTGTGGTCATTAATTTATCGGGCCGGGGCGATAAAGACCTAAACACCTATATTGATTATTTTAAGTTATAAGGAGCTATGGATATGAATAGAATACATCTAAAATTACAGGAAGACAAAAAATTACTTTCCATTTATTTTACAGCAGGTTATCCCAACCTAAACGATACCGTTTCCATTATTCAATCCTTAGAAAAAAATGGCGTGGATATGATCGAGATAGGGCTTCCTTTTAGTGACCCCCTAGCCGATGGCCCCACCATTCAGGAAAGTTCCACCGCAGCATTGCGCAATGGAATGAATACCGCCCTATTGTTTGATCAATTGAAGGATATTAGACAATCTGTATCTATTCCCTTAATTCTTATGGGGTATTTTAATCCCATGTTACAATATGGTGTAGAAGCTTTTTGTAAAAAATGCCATGAAATTGGTATTGATGGTATCATTATGCCCGATTTGCCTTTGGATGTGTATCAAACCGAATATGAAGCTATATTTAAAAAGTATGGGCTCATCAATGTATTTTTGATCACTCCCCAAACCAGTGAGGCCCGTATTTTGGAGATTGATGCCGCTTCTGACGGATTTATCTATATGGTGAGTTCCGCTAGTGTTACAGGGGCAAAACAAGGTTTTGGAGATGCGCAACAGCAGTATTTTGAACGCATTGCCAGTATGCAATTAAAAAACCCTCAAATTGTCGGTTTTGGAATTAGCAACAAATCTACTTTTGAACAAGCTACCCAAACCGCAAAAGGAGCTATTATTGGTTCGGCTTTTATTAAACATCTCACCCAATTCGGTGTTGATGGTATAGGGGATTTTATTGGAGGAATTCGGGAGGCATAATCCACATTGTTTTCGAAAAAGTTTGTATCATTGTTTAGGAAATGGTTATTTGTATACGCCCATACTATTTTAACCCATTTTCCCTTATAATTTTAGCAAGAGCACACGCATGAAAAGACTTCTTCTTCTACTAGGATTGATTTCCAATATTGGTTTTTCCCAAGATGCCGCCCAGGTAAAATCCCATGTTCGCCATACCATTGATGAAATACGGGAATTTGTGGCTATTCCCAATGATGCCTTGGACCATGCCGATATCAATAGAAACCTAACCTGGTTGACCAAAAAATTCAATGATCGCGGTTTTAATAGTTCTGTTCTCCCCACGAGTGGAGAATCCTTGTTTTTTGCCGCCTTCCCTATTGATGATAATAAACCTACCATCTTATTTTACATGCACTTTGATGGGCAGTCCGTTGATCCGTCCAAATGGGATCAGCCTAACCCTTATGAGGTAGTGCTGAAAGCAGAGAATGGAGAAGATTGGACCACGGTTCCTTTTGATGAATTGGATACGGATATTAATTACGATTGGCGCTTATTTGGACGGTCTACTTCCGATGACAAAGGTCCTATTGTAATGTTTCTCAATGCTATTGACATGCTTAAGAAAAATAATATGGAGCTTCCATTTAATGTCAAAGTAATTTTGGATAGCGAAGAGGAGCGCAGCAGCAAACCCCTTCCGGAAGCGGTAAAAAATTATAGAGAATTGTTAGAGGCAGATTTTTTGGTCATCAATGATGGGCCCGTGCATATTTCGGGAAAACCGACCATGGTATATGGCTGCAGGGGAATAACCACTTTGTCCCTTACCACTTATGGCCCTATAAAACCTCAACATAGCGGTCATTATGGCAACTATGCCCCAAACCCTGGCTTTCAATTGGCCCAGGCATTGAGCAGTATGAAAGATACGGAGGGGAAAGTAACCATAAAAGGATATTATGACGGCATTTCCATGGATGAAGAAACGTTAGCTGTCCTGAAAAGCGTACCCGATGATACGGCAACCATTCACGAGCGTCTTCAGATAAAATCTTCCGAAAAAGTAGGTGGGTTTTATCAAGAAGCCTTGCAGTATCCCTCTTTGAATGTGAGAGGATTGGGATCAGGTTGGGTAGGTGACAAAGCCAGAACCATTGTTCCCGGAAGTGCCACCGCTGAAATTGATATTCGCTTAGTACCCGAATCCGATGGAAATCGGCTTAAGGGACTTGTAAAAAAGCATTTAAAAGAACAAGGTTTTTATATTA
This sequence comes from Spongiimicrobium salis, assembly GCF_043678055.1. NCBI lineage: Bacteria > Pseudomonadati > Bacteroidota > Flavobacteriia > Flavobacteriales > Flavobacteriaceae > Spongiimicrobium > Spongiimicrobium salis. Next base: position 112,232 of record NZ_JBHEQA010000008.1, on the reverse strand, counting down.
TGGATAAGATCCCTTCCAAAGAAGAGCGTATGGCGAATGATCGCATCATGACCATTACCGAAGGAACGGTTACGGATGCTTTCCGCACGGATTTGGATAATGCTTATGGAGAATTCCTATCCAATATCTTAGGAGCAAATGACGATATTGTGCGTATTCGAATTATGGGAGGTACTGTTCCTATTGCCCCCTTCATCAACGAATTGAAAATACCTGCTTTTATTGTACCCATGGTAAATCCTGATAATAATCAACATAGTCCAAATGAAAATTTAAAAATTGGTCAGATTGCTTATGGAATCCAGACGTTTTATAAGATTTTAAGTACCCCTTTGCCCTAAGTTTTGGTCCCCCGCCCATTCCTGCTTCATCGGGGTCTAGCATAAATTCCTTGTTCCAAAAAGAGGGACATTCTGCCTTCATTTTTTCATAGGCTAATGCTATTGTACCCCCTATTCTTTCGTTAAAATATTGTTCTTCGCAAGAATAAACGTAATTTTTACTATTATTGTAATTGGGAATATTCCCCCATTCTTTACTCTTTCAAACCCATGGATTTGGATTTCGATTATTCTTGGCTCGAAAACCCCGCTGTCTTTAGTATAGGACAAACCCAACCCCGTGCATTCTCCATTGCATACCCCAATAAGGAAAAAGCCTTATCTGCTCATTTTTTAGATCATGACAATGTCCTTTTGCTAAATGGTTTATGGGATTTTTTTTGGGCCGAATCTTTTGAAGACATCCCTGAGAACTTTTATCAAAAGGAAGTACGATTCCCAAAAACGATTGAACTTCCCGTAAATTTTGAATTGGCAGGTTATGGAATTCCAATCTATGTGAATGACCGTTATGAGTTTGATAAAAATCCCCCTCGTGTACCTCAAAACAATTCATCCGGGATTTGCAAAAAAACATTTACCGTTCCCTCCCATTGGGAAGGCAAACAATTTTTTCTACACTTTGGTGCCGTAAGCAGTGCGGCTTATTTCTGGTTGAACGGTAGTTTCTTAGGGTATCATCAAGATTCAAAAACTGCTGTAGAATTTGACCTTACAGAACATATCCAAGAAGGAGAAAATGAAATTTGTGTGCAAGTATTTCGCTGGTGTGACGGCTCTTATTTGGAATGTCAGGATATGTGGCGTCTTAGTGGAATTGAACGGGATATCTACGTTTGGGCAGCTCCGAAAACGCAGCTTAGGGATTTTGAAATAGATGCTACTTTAGACGACACCTATATCCATGGTCTTGCCAACTTAAAATTATGGCTAAGTTCCCACGAAGCAGGCGTTAGGGAAAGTTCCCTCCACCTCACTACTACTGTTTTGGACCATGGGGGAGAAATCCTATGGGAAGCAACCCAAACCATTGCGCCCTTTGAAGGAGAAACCACTTTAGAATTTCAATTGAAAGTCCCGAATTGCATTCCCTGGTCTTCCGAAAACCCCTATCGCTATCAATTGCTATTTGAAGTTCGAAGAGGTACTACTCCCTTAGAATATCGCTCTCATTACTTTGGATTTCGACGTATTGAAATCGTACAAAACCAGTTATGTATTAATGGAAAAGCGCTTCGCATTAAAGGAGTGAACCGGCACGAGCACCATCCGGAGAAAGGACATGTGATTACAGAGGAAAGTATGCTTAAAGATATTCGTTTAATGAAAGAATGTCATATCAATGCCGTACGCAACAGTCACTATCCCAATCATAGAAGATGGTACGAACTCTGTGATCAATATGGCTTATATGTGGTTGATGAGGCTAATATTGAAAGTCATGGCATGGGTTATGAAGAGGCTTCATTGGCAAAAGATCTATTATGGTATGAGGCACATTTAGATCGCACCCAACGCATGTATTATCGTTCCAGAAACCATAGCTGCGTTATTGTATGGTCCTTAGGCAATGAAGGAGGCGATGGTATTAATTTTAAAAAAACCTATGCTTGGTTAAAGTCAAAGGAACAACATCGTCCCATACAATATGAACAAGCGGTTTTAGACGAACATACGGATATCTATTGTCCTATGTACCCTTCCGTAGATCATATTGAAAAATATGCTCTGACACATCCGGATCGTCCGTTGATCATGTGCGAATATGCCCATGCCATGGGGAATAGTCTTGGAAATTTCAAAGAATACTGGGATTTATTTGAAAAATATCCGGTCTTACAAGGAGGGTTCATTTGGGATTGGATGGATCAAGGCTTGAAAAAAACATCCAAAGACGGTCATTCTTTTTGGGCTTATGGAGGAGATTATGGAGGCGAAGGGATTCCCAGTGATGCCAACTTCTGTATCAACGGACTCTTATTTCCCGATCACACGCCACACCCTATGTATTGGGAAGCTGAAAAGATGCATCAGGATATCTTGATTTCTTTTGAAAAAGATCTTCTTGTCGTAGAAAGCAAATTTTTATTTAAAACGATATCCTTGGTGGTAACTTGGACCTTATGGAATATAGCAGGAGAGAAACAAACTGGTTCAGTAGTGCTGGAATTGGCCCCAGGTGCTTCCCACCAATTTTCGCCCTCATATACAGCTCTGGCCGAGGGTATTGCTACGTATCTGGATGTGAGCTGTACCTTAGTCCATGATTTTCAATTCTTCCCCAAAGGCCATTCTATAGCCAAAGCGCAATTTAAAATGAACCAAGGCAGTATCCTTCCCTTATTGAATCCGCCTAATACCGCACATTTATCCTATCGACCAGAACACTATCAATTTTACAATGAACACACCTTAATACAGCTAAACCCTAAAACAGGCTTGATCGATACTATTCTTTTGGAGGGAGAAGCCCTGTTACTGGCCCCCATACAACCTCATTTTTGGCGCGCGCCCAACGACAATGACTTTGGAAATGGAATGCCAGAACGCTGTCATGTTTGGAAAGATGCCTTTTCTTCTGCCACTTTAGTCGATTTTACAATCTTGGAAGATGGCAGTATAAGAGCTCAGCTCGTGTTAAAGGAAATAGGGGTTCATATTAGCATGTACTATGAGCTTACTAAAAATGATGGCCTTCACCTAAAGATGCATTTTCGACATCAGAACGATGCCTTACCAGAACTACCTCGAATAGGCCTTTATACCGTACTTGACCCCAAATATGACCGCATTTCTTATTTTGGAAGGGGGCCTTTTGAGAATTATCCTGATCGTAATGCAGCTGCCCATGTAGGAAGGTATAAAACTTCTGTTTCAGAAATGTTTGAACCCTATATAAGTCCTCAAGAAAATGGATATCGCACCGATGTGTATTCCCTGGAGTTGACCAATGGCTTTGGCAAAGGCCTGACCCTTGTAGCGGAAACGCCCATTGGATTTAGTGCTTTGCCCTATTCCCCACTTCAGCTTACACAGACTGCAGCAGGAAGCCAGCATCTCCATGAATTACACACAGATCATAAAATACACCTCTGTTTGGATGCAAAAATGATGGGAATTGGCGGAACTGATTCCTGGCAAGCATTTCCTTTGGAAAAGTATCGACTTCTTAAAAAGGAATACCGCTTGGAACTCTACCTCCATACCCATACTACGAACAATCCTAAAACCCGTACGCCATGAACACTTCTATTTCTAATATCGATATTATTATCATACTAAGCTACTTCCTGATCGTTCTGGCTATTGGGTTTTATATTTCCAGAAAAACAAAAACCGGAGAAGATCTTTTCCTGGGGGGTCGTACTTTTGGTTGGGGCCTCATTGGTTTATCCTTATTTGCTTCCAATATATCGAGCGCCACGATTATTGGCTTATCGGGAGCGGCTTATACCACGGGTATCGTAAATTCGGTCTACGAGTGGATGTCCGGCTTACCACTCATTATTGCAGCCTTGGTGTTTGTGCCCTTATACCTTAAAAATAGGATTACTACCATTCCAGAATTCTTAGAGAAGCGATTTGACCGAAGGAGTCAGCTTTTCTTTTCCGCCATTAGCATTTTTAGCACTATCATTATCGAAACCGCTGGCGGCCTTTATGCCGGAACGCTCGTATTACAAGCTTTTTTTCCGGATTTAGTGATTTGGCAGACGACCTTAGCCTTGGCCATCATTGCCGGGATTTATACGGCTTCTGGAGGGCTTAAGGCCGTAGTTATCACAGATTCCATTCAGGCCATTATTCTCATTGTAGGCTGTACCATCATGACATGGATTTTATTTGGAAAGCTCGATTATTCCTGGGACAATGTATTGGCTTCTGCCCCTGAAGGCCACTTTTCCGTGGTTCGTCCCTTGGATGATCCTGGTATACCCTGGCCTGGATTGATCATGGGCGTGCCTTTTATGGGATTTTGGTATTGGTCTACCAATCAGTATATCATTCAGCGCGTATTGGGAGCCCGTGATTTAAATCAGGCGCGATGGGGAGTTGTTTTTGCAGGTTTTATGAAAATTATCCCGCTATTTGTTATGGTATTTCCCGGAGCAATGGCCATAAGCCTGTATCCCGGACTTCCCGATGGAGATGCTGTATTTCCCAAATTAGTTACCGAAGTATTGCCCGTAGGATTGATCGGCCTTGTTCTTGCTGGATTGATTTCGGCCATTATGTCCAGTGTTGATTCTGCATTAAATTCTTCTTCCACTTTAGTGGTGATCGATTTTATAAAGCCGCGAAAACCGAATATCACAGAAAAAGATGTGGTAAAATACGGAAGGATTGCTACGATTGTTTTTATGCTCATAGCGGCACTTTGGGCTCCACAAATTCAAAACTTTGAAGGTTTATGGGACTACCTCCAACAGATGTTTTCTATTATAGTTCCTCCTATTGCCGTAATTTTCTTGGTAGGGGTATTCTTTAAACGAGGGAATGGACATGGCGCTTTTTGGACTTTGATTTTGGGTACTGGTTTTGGCATTTTAACCTTCATCCTAGGCGAAAACAATTTATGGAATCTCCATTATACGATGAATGTTGGTATTATGGTTCTTTTGAGCACCTTTGTATTCATTACAGTAAGTATGTGCACCGCTCCTCCATCTAAAACCCAAATTGCGCAATTGACTTTTAATCGGAGCGACATGAACGATCAAATGGAAGACATTCCCTGGTACGCCAATTATAAATATCAAATGATAGTACTGGCCCTCTTGATCTTCCTAATTTTATATTGGTTATGGTAATATTTGCTTTGATTTTTCGTTACAACTAGTGCTATTTCCAAGGAAATTATGTGGTACGATCCTTGCGATAGATAACTGTGAAACGCATCTGTATTCGGTATGAAGCTATTTTTTACTATTGTCCTATTGTTCTGGTGTATGCCTACTATGGTGGGGCAAAACATTCAAGTTATTGATAGTCTTACGGAAACTCCCGTTCCCTATGCAACGATTTCTTTTGGCAATGGATTGGGAACCTATGCCGATGGAGATGGTGTCTTTTCGTTCTCCAAAAAAAGATATGCCGATGTAGATACCCTCTATATTTCTGCCGTGGGCTACTATGAAAAGGTGGTTATGGCCTTAGAGCTTTCGGAAAAAATTTACCTAAAACCTCAAGTGATGGCCTTGAGCGAAGTGGTCTTATCTGCGCCCAAACGGGGAAAGTATAAGGTAAAAAAGCAAAAACACCTCACCCATACCGAGCTATTTTCTTCCTGGTTGCCCACTGTAGAAAGTGAAGTTGCGGTTTTCTACAATCGCTACGAGGGTAAATCTACACAGATATCCAAACTATATCTCCCTATAAATGCCGAGGCAAAATACAAAACCAAGGGAAAGGGGAAATTTGCAACCTTTTTTAGAATACAATTTTATGAAAATGACAACGGACTTCCTGGAGCGGCCATTGCCCATAGGGAAATTGTTTTTGCTATTGATGAAAAAAAAGATAAGGTGTTTACTTTAGACCTTAGTTCCAAACAAATCTTTATACCGGAAACGGGAATTTATGCTTCGCTCCAAGTATTGGGATATGAAAACAGTAAGGGCAAATTATCCAAATCTAAAAAGTATCGCGAAGTACAGACTCCAAAAGGGATTCAAAAAATATCAACAGCCTTTCGTCCACTATTGCCCTTTACCAATAAGCAAGGCAATAAAAACACCTATGTAAGACGTATTTTTCTCAATGGCAGAAAATGGCAGATCTTTGATAAATCGTACAATAAAAACTCTAAGTTGATTCAAAACGGCTTTAGAAACTACGGTATGGGTGCTGAATTCAGGGTATACGAAAATTAAACGTCACAATTCACGAGGGACTGCAAAACGTAGGGGTTTCCACTTTTTAAGATAGCGTTGGGCATACTTCTTATTTTCTTCAATAGAAGGACCAATTTCCAATATTTTAAATTCTATTCGAGTGATAAAATCATATAGATTTTGAGTGTTTTCTGCTGCCAATTTCGCGTTTTCGGCCATATTCCCGGTATATTTCAATGCCAACAAATCTCGCTTACATTGTCGCAATGCGGCTTTTCCTGCATAGAAGGAATTGTTGGCCTTTTCTATAACCCGTTTTATCTCCTCTTTTTCAATTTTGGGTTTTTTAAAACGCTTATTCGCATAACTGATAAAGGTATTGTTGAATATAATTCCTTCATTCACGGAGTCTCTGGCCCTATTGACCCTATCATTGATCTCGCTAAAGCTGCTAAACCAACGGTAGGACTTAATATTTTCGATCTGGGCGCTGTAACGCGCTACCTCTTCTTTAATCAGGATATGGGTAAGACCCGACTTCTTTATTCTTGCCACTGCCCTTTCCAACATTACAATACTATCCATAGTAGCAATATGGGCTATAGAATCCTTAAAGGAAAACTTCCCTGGTTTAAAGAGTTTGGCGTATTGCCTATCTTCAAATTCTGAGTGATCCAAGGGGTTATCCAAAAACTGCCATACCAAATCAAAAGGCATGTGTGTTTTTATGAATTCCTTAGGTTCAATTAGGAAAAAATCGTCCTGAAAAATATGCCTGTAGGTTTTATCATCCTGATAGCCCGAGGCCCAAGTAGCATCTATAAAATAATGTTTTTTACCTATTTCCACGGCATTCCAGGCATGATCTAAATCTGCAATATCCATATCACCCTCCTGCCTTGTATATCCGGCAATCACATAGGATTTTACGCCAGCAAGGGCACACATCCTATGAAACAACTGGGCATAATGTTCACAGACCCCTTTACGACTTTCGAGGGCATCGACTACCATCTGATCGTAAGAGGTATACTTGACTTCTTCATAACTTTTGGAAATGTCATAGCGAATGTTGTGCGCTGTCCACACATAAATGGCCCTAACTTTTTCATCGATTTTGCTTAAACCATTCGTTAAGTAAGTCGTTATTTCTTCAATAGTCTCTAAAGAATCAGGAATCTTTTTAGAACGTTTATCGATTTCCGTATAATCAGAAGCTGCAAAAAGACAACTTCCATAGAGAAGAAAAAACAACGACAATATAGTTCTAATCATAGTATTACGCTCAAGCACAAATTTTTGATATCTACTGTACCACCTAGGATGATGGTTTATTTTAAACGCTTTAAAAATTCAATTATTTCTTTAAAGGTCGTAAAATCAGTATTCTTACCCTAAAATAAACATTTCCAAAGCTTTATCCGGAAACCTTAACATTTCCTACACAATAATGCGTACCTATGGACTATTTTAGTAGGCTTTCCATTCGTATGCTAACCCTTACTTTTTGCATTCAACCCCATATGTATGATAGGGTAAGGTTTACCGGTGCCATCGACCTCGGATCGCCCGATCTTTTGAAATCCCATATGCGTATAGAATTGAAGGGCTTGTTCATTTTGCTCATTTACATCTACATATTGTACCTCCATTGCCGATATGGCATAGGTCAAGAGTGTTTTTCCAATCCCTTTACCTCGGCATTCCGGATCAATGAACAACATTTCCAGATTTTGTTCGGCAACGCCTAGAAAACCAAGGATATCGCCTTTTTCATCTCGGACACAGCGCAAGTTAACGGCATCCAAATACGTATTCAATATCAAAGGCCTAAAATAATTGATATCCTCTTCTTTCAGAAAGTGATGGGTCGCTCTAACCGAAGCTTCCCATAAGGAGACCACCGCTCCATATTCTTCTTTCTTTATCCGATCTATAGGGTAATACATTTTTGTGCTGACTTAAGGCTGTTTGTTGTTTTCTGTTTTTCTATATAAAACCTATATTTTTTTTCTTACTACGCAGGGGTTTCCAAAGGCCAAAACATGGTCGGGAATGTCCTTGGTCACCACACTGCCCGCGCCAATGGTGACATTATTCCCAATAGTAATACCGGGGCAGATGACTGTATTTCCGCCAATCCATACATTATCCCCGATAACCACAGGCCTAGCGGAGGTTATATAAGACGATTTTCCATTGTTTTTTCTAATGCGATCCTCTGCTTTTAAGGGATGATCGGCCGTATAAATTTGAACATAAGGTCCAATAAGGCCATTTTTCCCAATACGAATCGTATTGTCATCCAAAAACATGCAGTTCACATTAACAAAGGTATTTTCTCCTATGGAAATATGCGCGCCATAATCACAAAAAAAAGGACTTTCAATCCAAATTCCTTCTCCTTTGAAAGAGAGCAAATCTCGAAGAATACGTTCTCGTTCTTCCGTTTTTTCCACATCAAGGGTATTATAGGCTTTCAATAATTTTCTAGCCCGATAGTACATTTGGATCAATTCCGGATCTCTTGAATTGTAAGACGCTCCTTGTAGCATTTTTTCTTTTTCGGTCATAATAGTATATCAAAATTCCTAAAAAAACTCACGATATTGCATTACCCTAAAATCCAAGGTATTAAAATTGGAATCTTTAGCCTTTAAATCTTTGTATAATTGCAAACTCCCTACTGCCCTATTGGCCGCTCCAGAAGGTGCCGTCAAAGAAACGGTACGTATGGTCCTAAACCCATTTTGAAGGTCTTTTACCTCATCCCCTAAAGGCAACTCAAAGCTATGAATGCGAGGAACAACATCAGACACCACATGATACGGTATTCCATAGGTCTTTATGTGCTTCCTAAAAAAATATTCGGGACCATTCTTACTGTTCCCTCCAGTGAACAAGAGCGTATCTATTTTGGGATATTGTTTTAAATAGCCAATGATATCACGCAATTCTACCTGTTGCATTCCCAAATCGGATGCATCTATTTTATCGCGCATGGCACTTGCTACAATATCGCAAACACCTATTTTATGCGCTATGAGAAAGTCCTTTCGTTGTTGGGCAGCAGCAGCCGTCGTTTCATACTTCAATCCTAAATCAAAAATACGATCCAATATAGGCCAAAGCATTCCATTTCTACTCCCGTAACAAAAATCAACATCATCGTCCTTTAAGGCTCCCTGTGTAAAACGGGGCGGCGGCAGGGTACCTACGATTAATTTTGTGGCTTCCGGAAAAAGAAAAGGTTCGTATGGATGATAATGGTGAAACATTAGGCTAAGGTAGCTAGAATTTCACTTGCTTTTTTAATCAATACCCGATGCGTTCTATAATTTTGTTTGGACATGCGTTCCGATTCATGAACAATTTCCTGTAATACTTCCTTGGCCGCTTCAGGCCTTTTATTTCTCATGTAAAATTGCCCCAATACCAAGCGTTCCTGATAATGGGAATAGGGTGCATCAAATTTTTTTAATTGTTCTTCCGCTGCCGTAATCTGATGATTCTTTTCAAGGGCCAGACCGTATAAGAAAACCGCTTTGTTTTTCTTGAATTTGGGATTGTCCTTTATTTTTTCGGCACAGGCGATAGCCTCATCAAAACGGGAAGAAAAATAATAGGCCTCCTCCAATCTGGACAACACATAAAAATCGTTCTGAAATGTACCTTTAAGGGCAGCTTCATAGGTTTCAATGGCCTTTTCAAAGATTTCTGCTTCCAAATAGGCATCTGCCAATGCTACTTTGTTTTCAAAAGTTTCGGCAAATTGCAGTTGTTTTTCAAGATCTGTAATTTTTTTTGAAGGATTTATTACAGACACCAGTCCTTCTTGTACCTTGTCAATATCCCTTTGACCAAATACCTGGGTAAATAGGTAGGCAAGACTTCCCAATACTGGAATAAAAAAAATAACGAAATACCAGAAATAAGGCTTTCTGTTGATATAACAATGATATAAACAAAAACCATTTAAGGCTAGGATAAGGTAGTAATACATTCCTCTAAAATACGTCCTTTTTTCGAAATTTACGGACAACCCTTTTTAGAAAATAAAACAAGGCATACGTTTCCTCAGCATATTTATTTAGGCAGAATTTCTACTTGCATTAATATTACCGTATAACGATCTGGTTACTATTTTCTCATACAACTCCTTATGTTGGGTAGTTCCTCCAATTTTCTGTAGGGCATATTGTTGAATTACCAATAATGGAAGCACAATATTTTCTCGGATCTTAATGGACTCTCGGGAAACCGCCTCTTTTTCCATTAAAATATCCATATTGGAAATACGCAACAACATCTCTTTGGACAGTTGATACTCGGTATACAGGATCATCCAAAAATCAGCATATTCCGGATCTCCCTTCATATAAGCCGTCAATTCAAAATAACACTTGGATAAGGACATCATGCTATTGAGCATTAGTGCCTTAAAAAAGGGAACATCATTGTACAATTGTTTTACCTCTTCCAATCTTCCCTGATCTTCAAACGTTTTAATGGCCGTTCCCAATCCAAAATATCCAGGTACATTCTGTTTTAACTGACTCCATGACCCCACAAAGGAAATGGCCCTTAAATCCGTTAATTCCAACTTTGCCTTATTTCCACGTTTACCAGGACGACTACCAATATTGGCTTTGGTATAATATTTTAAGGTACTTCTATGTTCCAAGTAGGCCATAAAATTAGGGTGATGCTTAAGTGCATCATATTTTTCAAAACTCAATTCCGACAATTCTTCAATCAACTTTCTTGATGTTTCGGAAATGGTATTTTGCTCTCCAAAAAAATCATTGGATAGGCCTGCAGTCAATAATTGTTCACAATTGTACTGGAACTGTTCCTTAGTACCATAGGTACTGGTAATGGTTTGTCCCTGAATGGTCAATTGTATTTCATTATTGGCTATAGCTTTGGTTTGCGCTGCATAAAAACGGTGTGTCTTACCCCCTCCTCTAGCCGGTGGTCCACCGCGGCCATCAAAAAATATGGCTTTAATATCATTCTGATTACAGACTGCAGACAATTGTTCTTTGGTCTTTAAAATGGACCAATTGGCCTTTAAATAACCACCATCTTTGGTGCCATCCGAAAAGCCTAACATTATGGTCTGTTTGCTATTTCTTTTTTGCAAATGATCCTGATATTCCGGCAAGTTAAATACATATTGCATGGTGGCTTCCGCTCCATCCATTCCTTTCATGGTTTCAAAAAGAGGCACAATATCAAAGGTAATGGCATCCAACTCCCATCCGCACCAACGGAAGAGGCCAAAAACGAATAGTATGGAAAAAATATCCTCGGAATTACTGATGATATATCGATTACAACCCTCTTCCCCATTCTTTTCCTGAATGGTTTTTAATTGCATGATATTTTGCAAGGTATCCCTAACAATACCTTCTTCATACCTATCCAAAGTCAGGGAAACGCTATCGTGCAATAAGGCTTTGACCAATGCTTCCTGGGAAAGTTCTTCTAAAGATGCTGTTATGATTCCATTGTTCTTCAATACTGCTGTTACCACCTGCACATGCACACTATGATCTTGGCGAATATCCAAAGTGGCGAAATGCGTCTTAAAGATTTTTACCTTATCAATAAGTCGTTCAAGTTCTTTGAGGTATAGTTTATAGTATTTATCCTTTAAAATACTGTGGATATAGGTCAATGGTTCAATAATTTGCGCATAGCTCAATGCCGTATTGGGATCGAACATGGCCTTGTACAAATTTTTACGCAATAGAGCGATAGGTTCCTGTACTTCCTTAAAAGTAAGTTTCTTTTGAAGTCGTTTTAGGTCATTATAATAGCATTTCATTAAGGTGACTCGAAGTTCATCGGCTACATCTGCGGTAATAGACGAGGTTACAAAAGGATTCCCATCCCGATCTCCACCAGGCCAGAAGCCTAGTTTCATAATATTGTGGTTGTCAAAATCCGCATCATTGATATTATTTTTAATAGAAGTGTACAATTCTCCCACGGCATCGTAATACACATTTCTTAAAATGTAAATAATATTTTTGGCTTCATCCAAAGGAGTTGGCTTTTTGGCATTGATCAAGGATGTTAATCCCAATTGCTGGAGCACCACATCTATTTCGTCTATTTTATCTTCAATGATCAAGTTCCTTAAGTCTCCAATAATATCCAATACCGCTGGGGTATAGAACTGTGTAGGATGCGCTGTAAGTACGATCCGAGCACTGAAAGTGGACAATTTTTCTGCTAAGCTATCCCAACTCTTATTTTTGTCGACCAACTGAAAGTAGTCCTTGATCGACAAGGAGCTGCTGTGTTCATGCAGTTTAGGGAAAGCGGCATCTTCTACGCTATCATAGAGGACAACCTGTCTTTCGACATATTGAATGATACGGAACATAAAATCGATCTGTTCTTTCTCATCTGTGATAGCTACATAATTTTTAAAAAAAGCCTCAAGGATTTCTTTAGGGTTTTTCCCCTTTTTTAAACCTTTTTGGCATTGATCCAATATCAATGGAATGAGCATCCCAACATTTTCAATGTTGCGATAGGGCAAATTTAAAAATAGACTATTGTAAACGTTGAATTTATTTTGAACGGACTTCTTAAAAGTTACTAATCTTTCTAACTGCTGCATACATCATGGAATAAAATAATAGTTCTTCTTTCTAGCTGCATGGATTGCATCCCCCAAAATAAGGGCAGAAAAAAGCGAACTACAAAGCTACAGTTTTTGTAGCTGCATCCCAATATCATAAATGCATAAAATAAGTAAATTTTGTTGTAATTTGATACTTATTGCCCATTTGAACGAACAATAACTCACGAAAACGTTTTCTTTGATACGAATTCTTTTTTGCGATTTTCGTAAAAACAGAAAGGCTTTTTTGTTAATAATCCAAAACGAATCATTGTCTTTCCATCCCTGAAGCTCTCCCTATAAGGAAGAGGGCCATGAAGGCCTTCTATTTCACGCCTAAAATGATTTTTTAGGGCTATGGTTAAACAGTGTCTTGTCTAAAAAAACTAACGTAAAAATACAGGTTGGTTTTCCTTTAAGGTGTGTTCTTGGCTGTAGACATACCCATCACGATCAAAGCCTTTAATATCCGCTAAACTTTGTGCGTTGGTATCCAAAATATAGCGTACCATAGAACCTCTTGCCTTTTTGGCAAAAAAGCTGATTACCTTTAGCTTATCATTTTTCCAATCCTTAAAAATAGGCGTGATTACTGGAGTCTTCAATGCTTTTTCATCAATTGCCCCAAAATATTCATTGCTTGCAAGGTTTACAAAAAGCTCTTCATCCAATAACTCGGCATTGAGATGTGCGGTCAAGTCTTTTTTCCAGAACTCATAGAGATTCTTTTTGCGGCCTACTTTAAGTTGGGTACCCATTTCCAAACGATACGCCTGAACAAGATCTAGAGGTTTAAGAATACCGTACAAACCAGATAGGATTCTAAGCGTGTTCTGCAATTGATCTAATTTGGCTTCTGGAATGGAGTACGCATCCAACCCCTGATATACATCACCATTAAACGCATAAACCGCTTGTCTGGCATTCTCCGGTGAAAAGGGTACTGAAAAATCCTGATTCCGCTGCCAGTTCAATTCTGCCAGTTTATCGGAGATGCCCATTAAAGTAGAAAGTGCTTTTGGTTTTTTCTTGGCCAAAACTTTATTGAGTTGTACTGATTTCTCCAAAAACTCCGGTTGTGTATGGATCGCTGTGGGTATGTTGCTTTCAAAATCCAAGGATTTTGCCGGTGATATTACAATCTTCATGCTAAAACTTTGTTACTTTTTAAACCTAATATTTATCTATGCGTTCTTATAAATTCTGTGGGATCTACGTAGCCCGCTGTATTCTGGGAATAACCTCCTCCAATGGGCATATGTATATTTTCCCGTATCTCAAAATGTAAATGCGCATAATACAATCCATGCGCAGTACCTATAGTACCAATTTTTTGTCCAATGCTCACTGTATCCGAAGTTGCCACTAAAATAGTATCACAATGCGCATAAAGCGATTCAACCTTATGACCGTCTTCAAGTACATGATGTATTCTGATCACATTGCCCCATCCTCCACCAATATCCTCGGCAAAAGCCACCTTTCCATTTGCAATGGCATATATAGCATCTCCTAAATCTGTATTTCCACCACCTGTACCGTTCCAATCATCTCCAAGATGGTTATTCTCCCCAAATGATTGGGCGTTATAATACCCTATACCTTCAGGTTTCCCTACTGGGAAATCAAAATGATCAGCTATGACCTCCACCTGTTTGACCGAAACGTCTAAAACCTCCAATGTATCGTCTTTTATAGCAGAAGGCATATTGGTATGATCGAGTCGTTCCTTCTTTTCCATCTTATTAGCACACCCATACGACAAAGCTAAAATGGACGCTAGAAACAATTTCACTGCAAAATGAAATCGGTTCTTAACATCTAGATGGATATTTAGCCAATGAAACACCATTACATTTAAGTGGTAAAAATACTATGCTTTTTTGGAATTAACTATCTCTGAACAAAGGAGTTCTCAATAGTTCTATTGAATAAACCTATATCTTCATATTATGCTTTACATAATTTCTCCATTTCGCTATGCAAAGTTGCATATCCTCTGGCATTTCAGAATTAAATTGCAAATGTTCCCCGGATACTGGATGCACAAAACCAAGGGTTTTGGCATGTAATGCCTGTCGGGGCAATACTTTAAATGCATTGTCTACAAATTGTTTGTATTTAGAAAAGGTAGTGCCCTTCAAGATTTTTTCCCCGCCATAGCGTTCATCGTTGAACAAGGTATGGCCAATATGCTTCAAATGCACCCGGATCTGGTGTGTTCTCCCAGTTTCCAAACGACAGGAAATCAGTGTAACATATCCCAGCCGTTCCAACACCTTATAATGGGTTGTAGCTTCCTTCCCCTGATCACCCTCGGGAAATACTGTATTTTGCAATCTATTTTTAGGATGCCTCCCAATATGTCCCTCAATGGTGCCACTGTCTGCTTCCACATTTCCCCAGACCAGAGCTACATATTCCCGTTCACTGGTTTTATCAAAAAACTGTTTGGACAAATGTGTCATGGCGGAAGCCGTCTTTGCCACCACCAATAACCCCGAAGTATCTTTATCTATACGATGGACCAAGCCCGGTCTTTCGTCTGCATTAAGAGGCAAGTCTTTGGCATGGTACAACAAAGCGTTGATCAAGGTACCCGAATAATTTCCATGACCCGGATGGACCACCATTCCCGCAGGTTTATTGACCACCAAAAGAGAGGAATCCTCATAGACAATATCCAAAGGAATATCCTCTGGGGTCAGCAGAAGTTCATATGGCGGATGTTCAAAAAGAACTTTGACCTCATCTCCTGCTTTTACTTTGTAATTTTGCTTTACTACCGCATCATTGACCCAAATATGACCATCTTTGGCTGCTTTCTGAATTTTATTACGGGTAGCATTTTCAATAAAATTCATCAAAAATTTGTCCACCCGCAAAGGTTCCTGTCCCTTTGATGCCGTAAACCGATAATGTTCATAGAGTTCTTCCTGTGGTCCTTCAATTGGTCTTTCCTCCATATACTATTCTGAGTCGGCCTTGATCTGTGCCCTTTCGGTTTTATTGCCATTTCCGCACACCAATTCTATTTTGGCCGTTTTTGGTAGCTTATCCCCGGGTTTAATATCTTTGCCCTTATATTTTAGGTAGTAGACCATGTCCACACCCAATTCATCAATATAAGTAACTCTTTGCACATCCAATCCCACTGCTCTAAGCATAGAGGTTGCATTTCTTTTCGTCACTTGAATAATCTTTGGAATGGTCACTTTTTTATACCCCGAAGGATTCACGGTCACATAAATCATTCTGTTTTCCTTGACCTTATTTCCTGCTGGCGGATCCTGTTCAATAATCGAAAATCGGGGGTAATTTGGGTTATAATTCGCAGAGTCCAATACCTCATAGCGTAGTTTGGCATCTTCAACAACTTCCCTCATATCCAATACCGTCATCTTGGCCAAATCCGGAACTTCTACAAATTCTCCATGATTTGTGGTTGATTTTAGCCACTGCATCATCCCAAAAACCAAAATAACTACTGCCAATACTGCCAGTCCTATCTGGATTAAAAATGTTTTACTTTTTAAAAAATTGAAAAAATTCCTCATAAAAAAAATATTACGCTACAAATATATAAAACCGGATAGGTTTCTTTACTTTGAATATACGATATTTATAGGATATCGGGATGTTTACCTTTAACAGTTTGCATCCAAAAAAATTGTTTCCAAAAAGAAAAAAATGCCAATACCTACGGAATTTTATAAAACTCTTTGTTCTTTTGTTTTCAGGTATTACTTTGCCCGCGAAATCTATTGATGTGCAATAAAACAATGATCTATTATAACCGAAAGAAATGAGTGCAATAAAGAATATCGGAGTAATCATGGGAGGTTACTCCAGTGAATATGGGATTTCCTTAAAAAGTGGTGCTGTGGTCTGCGAGTACCTGGATAAAGGAAAATTTAAACCCTATGCCCTACATATTTTCAAGAACAAATGGGCCTATGTTGCTCCTGATGGCTCGGAACACCCCATTGATAAAGATGATTTCTCGATCACGGTGAATCAGGAAAAAATTCATTTTGATTGTGTATTCAATGCCATACATGGATCTCCCGGGGAAAATGGTTTTATGCAAGCGTATTTTGAATTGTTGGAAATTCCCCAAACCTCCTGCACGCATTATCAGGCCGCCCTTACATTTAATAAAAGAGATTTACTGAGCGTGCTTAAGCCCTATGGTATACAGGCCGCTCCCTCCTACTATCTAAATTTGGGCGACCCCATTGATGTCAACGCCATCGTTAAAAAAGTTGGGCTTCCCTGTTTTGTAAAGGCGAACAAAGCTGGAAGTAGTTTTGGCATTACAAAAGTATACCAGAAAGAAGCCTTGGAACAGGCCATAACCGTGGCTTATAAGGAAGATGACGAGATAATTATTGAAAGCTTCCTGGACGGAACGGAAGTTTCCGTGGGCGTCATCAGTTATAAGGGAAAAACCAAAGTACTTCCTATCACCGAGATTGTTTCTGAAAATGATTTTTTTGATTATGAAGCCAAATACGAGGGTAAATCCCAAGAAATTACCCCCGCCAGAATTTCCAAAACCCAAGAAGAGGCCGTTTCGGCTATTGCAAAACGTGTGTATGAAATTCTAAAAATCCAAGGATTCAGCCGAAGTGAGTTTATTTTTGTGGATGACATTCCCTATATGCTAGAAATGAATACCACTCCAGGGCTAACGGAAGAAAGTATCTTGCCGCAACAAGCCCAAGCTGCCGGAATATCCCTATCCGAATTGTTCGAAAATGCCATTTGGGAAGCCCTGAAATAAATTTAAGTAACTTTATCCAAAATACCTGTAAACCATACTGTATGAGACGCGCAATTTTCCCAGGCTCTTTTGACCCCCTTACCCTAGGACATCATGATATAATACTTCGAGGGATAACTTTATTTGATGAGTTGATTATTGGTATAGGCATCAATGCGGAAAAAAAGTATATGTTCAGTCTAGAGGAACGGAAAAAATTTATTGAAGAAGCATTTAAAGATCAGCCCAAGGTCAAAGTGGTAACCTATAAGGGTCTTACGGTTGATTTTTGTAAAGAAATAGGGGCTAACTTCATTTTGAGAGGACTGAGAAACCCGGGAGATTTTGAGTTTGAAAAAGCAATAGCCCATACCAATAGGAAACTTTCTGAAATAGAAACCGTCTTTTTGCTTACTTCATCTGGAAAATCATTTATTAGTTCTTCTATCGTACGCGATGTCATTAGAAATGGAGGGGATTACACCGGCCTAGTTCCGGATACCGTTAGCATTCCTTCTTGATCGCTCTTTTGGATTTCCTACATAACTGTTTGAAAAGCTTCTTTTAGTATTAAAAAAAGAAGTATATTTAGTAGGAAAATACTTTCTTATAAAGAAATATTTTTCATCAGTCTCCATTTTTATGGCCTGATACCACTAATTTTGATAGGTTCACAACAATCTATGTGGAATTTTCGTTTTAAAATTTAAATTGTAGGAAAATACATCAATAAATGGTAAGGATTAATTCCATATTGAACAATAACTATTTAATAAAACAACTACCTCAAGCAACAGTTTTTATTAATCATAAAAGAGAAATTGTACATGCTTCCGACAAGTGGGTAACTGATTTTAATTTAGCAGATAGGGATATTGTTGGAAAGAATATCGTTCTCTTACTTCAAGACATTGGTGATAATATTACCCAGACCATGGAAGAATGCCTGCAGGATATGCAAGCTAAGAAATTTACTTTGCCCTACGAAAGTGCTACAGAGACCAGATGGTTGGAGTGGACGACCATTCCATGGCATGATGAAAAGGAAAATATCATTGGTATTATTGTTCAAACCGAAGACATCACACAAACCGTATTGAATGAAACCAAGTTGGAAAAATCCGAGATTTTCTTAAATGAAATTTCTGAAATCAGCAAAATCGGCAATTGGCATTACGATTTCATCAATAAAAAATTCAGCTGCTCCGATATGGTCCGAATCATTCACGAGGTTCCGTCCGATTATGAATTCAATCCTAAAAATGCCATCAATTTCTACAAGAAAGGGTATGATAGAAATACCATTTCCATGGCAGTATTTAAAGCTACCGAAAACGGAATACCATGGAGTGAAAAGTTGCAAATCATTACTCAAAAAGGAAACGAAAAATGGGTGATCTCCTCTGGCAAACCCACCTTTAAAGATGGAAAATTGGTAGGCATTGTAGGTACTTTTCAAGATGTAACGGACTATGTGATTTCGGAAATGAAAACTCGGGAAAACGAACAACTGCTCCGTACCTTGATCAACAACCTCCCACTTAATGTATTTATTAAAGATCTGGAATCCAGAAAGGTATTGGTCAATAAAGCCGAAATGGAATTCCATCATCTTAGCGAAGCGGAAATTCTTGGTAAGAACGATTTCCACTTTTATGATGAAGAAACTGCCCGAACCTGCCGTGAGGAAGATGTTTCTGTCTTTAACAATAAAACTTCTATCCTGGGGAAGGAAAATATTGCAGTCAAGAAAAATGGAGAAATGATTCATTTGTTGACCTATAAGATTCCCTTAAAGAATGAAGAGGGAAAAATCACTGGATTGGTGGGGTTCAATTTGGACATTTCCGATCTTAAACAAAAAGAAAGTGCCCTGCGCGACTTGGTAAATGTTACTTCCATCCAAAACAAAAAACTTATTGATTTTGCCCATATTGTTTCCCATAACCTAAGATCGCATACCGCCAACTTTGCCATGTTATTGGATTTTCTGGTACAGGAACAAGACGAAGACGAAAAGAAGAGAATACTGGGAATGCTGACCTCCACTTCGGACAACCTTTTGGAGACGCTCGATAATTTAAACGAAGCTATCGTCATCACCACCAATACACAGATTAAAAAAGAACCTGTTTTACTGTGCAAAGCCCTAAAAAATATTGTTCAAACATTGACTCCTCTCCTGGAAGAAAGCAATACTAAAATTTCCTGTAATGTTCCAGAGGGTACTATAATTAATGTAATTCCTGAATATCTGGATAATATTCTGGCCAACTTCATTAGCAATGCCGTGAAGTACAGAAGCGCAAAGAGAGCTCCAAAAATTGTCTGTAGTACCGAGAAGCAAGGAAAATACACCATCCTTAGTATATCGGACAATGGAATAGGTATTGATATGGAAAAATATGGAGACAAGCTTTTTGGGATGTACAAAACATTTCATAACAACGATAATTCTAAAGGCATAGGACTCTATGTAACCAAAAATCAGATTGAGGCTATGAAAGGAAAAATAATGACGTTCAGCAAAGTGGGAAAAGGGACCACTTTTAAAATTTATTTTAATGAAGAAGATTAATTCCATATGTATCATTGACGATGATCCGATCACTATTTTTGGAATACGGAAAATATTGACCACTTTGGATGTATGTGATCAGATTGTCACCTATGAAAATGGCAAAGTCGCGATAGACGGCATAAAGGATCGTATTTCAAAAGGAGAGCGCATGCCCGAAATTATTTTTCTGGATATCAATATGCCTATTATGGATGGTTGGCAATTTTTGGAAGAATTTATTCAATTGCCCATAAAAGAGAAAATCCGCATCAATATCGTAACCTCTTCAATTGATCCCTACGACAAGAAGCAATCTGAATTTTACAAGTTACAAACGCATCATATCATTGCGTATAAAAACAAGCCGGTGAGCAAAACCGATATTGCAGAAATAACGAAAGCGGCGTAGTCCCAAAAATCTCTTTTTTTTGTAATTTTGAGCAGATGTTCATCCAAATGAGAAGTTATTTTAAAGTACTGGCAATTTCCCTATTCCTATTTTCCTGTGAAACAGAAAAAAAAGATAAAGTAGCCAATTTCCAAACCCATTTTGAAACCACGAAAGGAAAAGAAACCGCAACCTACGATCAAACTATAGATTTTTACATTCGATTGGCCAGAGAATTTCCGGAAATAAATATCCAAACTATTGGAGAGACAGATAGCGGCAACCCATTGCATATTGTGACCTTTAATCCCGATGGGGATTTTAATTTTCAGAAAATTGGTGAGGATAAAACCATTATATTGATCAATAACGGCATCCATCCTGGAGAAAGTGATGGTATTGATGCCACGATGCTTCTCTACAGGGACCTGGCTACAGAAAACATCCCTTCTCCCAAAAATACCATTTTAGTCACCATTCCCATATATAATATAGGAGGGGCCTTAAATAGAAATTCTGGCACTCGTGTAAATCAAAATGGCCCCGTTTCCTATGGTTTTAGAGGGAATGCCCAAAATTATGACCTTAATAGGGACTTTATTAAAGCAGACACTAAAAACGCAAAGACCTTTGCGAACATATTCCACTTGGTATCCCCGGATATTTTTATCGATAATCATGTGAGCAATGGAGCAGATTATCAATATACCTTAACACATCTTTTTACACAACACAATAAACTCGGAGGTGATTTGGGGCAATACCTGCACCAAGAAATGATGCCCATGCTGGAAGAGTATTTGGAAGCCGATCAATGGGATATTACCCCATATGTCAATGTATTCAATGATGTTCCGGAAAAGGGTTTTTCCCAATTTGTAGATTACCCAAGATACTCTACAGGTTATACCACGCTTTGGAATACTTTAGGGATGATGGTAGAGACCCATATGCTAAAACCGTATAAGCAAAGAGTAGATGGCACTTATGCCTTGATGAGCAAAATCATAGCCATTGCCGACAAGGACAGCAAAAAAATTAAGCAACTTAGACAAAACGCTTTTAAGGATCGTACCCATTGGACCAATTATCCGGTGCAGTGGAAAATAGATACCACAAAATCTTCCATTTTAAATTTTAAAGGTTATGAAGGCACCTGGATTCCCAGTGAAATTACTGGTTTTCCCAGGCTAAAATACGATAGAAACCAACCTTTTGTAAAAGAAGTGGAATATCGCAATTACTTGGTTCCTTCAGCAAGTGTGACGATTCCCGAAGCCTATATTGTTAAGAAAGGATGGGCAAAAATAATGGAACGTATGGACATGAATCAAATTGACTATGATTTTGTTACCCAGGATACTTTGGTCAATGTTGAGGTCTATCATATTGATAGCTACAAAACCCGTCAAAATGCGTACGAAGGCCACTATCTACATTACGACACCAAAGTCCAAAAAAGTACGGAACAAGTTGCTTTCCATGAAGGGGATTATATTATTCCCACGAACCAACCCGGTATACGGTATATTCTAGAAACCCTTGAACCGGAAGCTTCGGATTCTTTTTTTAATTGGAATTTCTTTGATACGGTACTTCAGCAAAAAGAAGGGTTTTCTCCCTATGTTTTTGAGGATACTGCCTTAGCGTTATTGAAAAAAGATGAAAAATTACGAGAGGCTTTTCTATTAAAAAAACAAACAGATACGGTTTTTGCCGGGAATTGGTACAATCAATTAAATTGGGTCTATGAGAGATCCCAGCATTATGAAAAGGCATACCTGCGATATCCGGTATACCGTTATCTCAAAAAGGATATGGATTAACCCCCTTTGTTCTTTTAATCTTCGAAAAGCGTTTTGATATTGATATAGGAATTTTGAAGGGCCTCTTGAATCTTTTTTGGTCCCTTCCATTTTACTTTTTCAATACCTTCTTCTTTTTGGCCTACCAATTCTCCCTTATAGGAAGTTTTCATGGC
This sequence comes from Spongiimicrobium salis, assembly GCF_043678055.1. Lineage (NCBI taxonomy): Bacteria > Pseudomonadati > Bacteroidota > Flavobacteriia > Flavobacteriales > Flavobacteriaceae > Spongiimicrobium > Spongiimicrobium salis. The sequence goes on along the minus strand of NZ_JBHEQA010000008.1, from coordinate 89,723 downwards.
AAACCAATGTACTTCTTTTAATTTATAGGTACTATTCCTTTTAAATATGTGATAGGTGGTCTTTAAAAAGTTTTCGATCTTAAGTCCTTTCACTCCGGTCTCCTCTTCTACTTCACGTATGGCGGCCTCTGGAATGGATTCTCCTTTATCGAGTTTTCCCTTGGGCAAATCCCACTTATCATTTCTGTAAATAAAAAGTACTTTCCCTTCTTTATTGGTAACAACCCCTCCCGCAGCAATGACCAAAGGTATTTTTTTGGTAAACTTTTTTAGAATTTCTTCATGGTTGGGATGGTAGATATAGGCGATTTGCAATTTTTTTTTGGCCAAGGCATCTATCGCTTCATTGATAGAGGACTCGTTTAACAAAAAATAATTTCCCTTTATGGTTTCGGATAATTTATTTGTTAGAATCAGGGGAGATTCATTAACAAAAACTTTATACATTTGCGTTATGGTTTTAGACAAAGACACCGCAAAAAAAACAGCAGAGCTTCTTTTACAAATTAATGCAATAAAGTTGAAACCTGAAAATCCTTTTTCTTGGGCTTCTGGATGGAAATCTCCCATCTATTGTGACAACCGTATTATATTATCCTATCCTGTGATTCGGAATTTTGTACGCCAAGAAATGGCAAAGCAGGTAGAAGCCTTATATGGGAAACCCGATGTTATTGCTGGTGTAGCCACAGGTGCCATTGGTATAGGCATGCTGGTAGCCGAACAATTGGGCCTACCCTTTGTTTATGTGCGGCCAGAACCAAAATCTCATGGGAGACAAAATCAAATAGAGGGTTATCTGGAAGCCAATCAAAATGTAGTGGTCATCGAGGATTTGATCAGTACGGGAAAAAGTAGTTTGAATGCCGTAAATGCTTTAAAGGAAAGTGGCGCGAATATCAAGGGTATGATTGCCATTTTTACCTATGGTTTTAAAGTGGCCAGTGAAAATTTCGAAAAAAACGAGGTTGAACTTCATACGCTAAGCGATTACGACCACCTTATTCAGCAGGCCTCAGACACCAACTATATCAAAGAAGAACAATTACAAACACTAATGGAGTGGAAAAGCAATCCCGCTGCCTGGTAATCTTATACATATGCACATAGAAACCCCAAAAAAAACAATAGCAAAAAGCGATAAAGAGGTCTTTGAATTTCTTACCGATCTTCAAAACTTTGAGCGCTTGATGCCGGACACCATAAGTAAATTTGAAATATTGAACGAAGATCGCTTCTTATTTGCCTTAAAGGGTATGCCGGAAATTGTATTGCAACGCCAAAGCCAAACTCCTTACAATACAGTTGTTCTGGGAGCTGCTAGCGACAAGCTTCCATTTACCCTTACTGCCGATATCAAAGCGTTAAACGATAAGGAATCTGAAGTATTCTTAAGCTTTCAAGGAGAGTTCAATGCCATGATGGCAATGATGATCAAAACACCGATTACCAATTTTATAGGAACACTTTCTGAAAATTTGAGTCGTATTTAAGTTTTCTGCTGCTCTAATTTTTACTGCTGTGTTTTATTGAATTTTCTTTAAGGTTTTTCAATACAGCAATTGTACATCTTTTAAATCAAACTCTTTCAAAATATTATCCTCTAATTGTATGCAAAGCAATCCTTTAGAGGATATTCCTTTGATGAATCCCATAAAAAGCTCCCCATCCTTATCTTTAAAAGTAGAAGGTTTATCTTTTCTGAACAATACCTTCTCATAAACTTCCGTTATAGCTTTTGTTGGTTTTTCGAAACCATTGGAAAAATAATTGGCCAATTGCTGAACAATACGATGTAGGAGCTCATCCAAATCAAAGGTGCGCCCCATAATACGTTTTAAGGACGAAGCATTGGGAAGATCTTTGAAAGTTATTTGGTTCACATTAACACCAATGCCTATGATTGCCTGTTGAATAGTAGTGCCCAATAGGATATTCTCAATTAAAATACCACATATTTTGGTATGACCTGACAGAATGTCGTTTGGCCATTTAATACTGAGGTTAGGGAGGTTTAATTGACGAAAGGTATCATATATCGCTAAGGAAACATAAATGTTCAATAGAAATTGATTCGCGATATCTAAACGCTCTGTTTTTTTCAAAACACTGAATGTGAGGTTTTTACCAGCTTCCGCATTCCAAACAGCTCCCATTTGTCCTTTTCCTTTTAATTGTTGATGTGCCATTACAACAGTAAGGTCCTTGAGTTTTTCAGACAAGGCCATTTTTTTTAAGTACGAATTTGTAGAGTCCGTGGCATTAAGTTTGATTATATGCATACATTGGCCATTGTAGAGATCTGCAATCTTATGTTAAAAACAGTAGCTAAGAAAACAAAAAAACAATAACTTTGTATAAATTAAAATTTTTGAATGCAAAAAAAGAAGGCTAGCGCAGATGAGTTAATAACTTTAATTTTACATGGAATAGAGGAAGTTAAAGGAAATGATATTAATTTACTTGATTTAAGGGAAATTGAAAATACTGTTTGTGACTACTTTATAATTTGTAATGGTACTTCCAATACTCACGTAAACGCGATTGTCAATTCGATCCAAAAAACAGTTAGTAAGGCAATCAAAGACAAACCATGGCATGTAGAGGGCTCCGAAAATGCCGAATGGGTTTTAATGGACTATGTGAATGTAGTCGTTCATGTATTCCAGAGACACATTCGGGAATTCTATGATATAGAAGGATTATGGGGAGACGCAAAAGTAACAGTGATCGAAAGTAGCATTAACCAGTAAAGAAATTATGGCAAAAGAAAATAAAACAAACCCCGGCAAGAAACCAAGATTTAGCTCCTGGTGGATCTACGGTACCATCGCAGTAATCCTTATAGGACTGCAATTCTTCAATAGTGATAGTTTTTCCAATACTGAAAAAACAACTACTTCCGAATTACAGGAATTTCTGAGAAATGGGGATATCGAAAAAATATTGATCATTACCAACATGCGTCAAGCCAAAATTTTCTTGACGGATGAGGCCATGGAAAAGGCGGTACACAAGGATGTTTCTAAAAAATCCTTTCCGCTGACGCAAGGTATAAGTCCTCAGTATTTGGTAAATTATGGAGATCTTCAAAATTTTGAAAACGAGATCAAGAATATCAAGACCGAAAATAACTTGGATACCATTGTCGATCACGACCAGGAATCCAATGTCCTTGGGGATTTGGTACTGACCTTGTTACCCTTTGTATTGATTATTGGAATATGGATTTATTTGATGCGAAGAATGTCTGGCGGAGGCGGAGGCGGTGCCGGAGGTCAAATCTTTAATATTGGTAAGTCCAAGGCAAAGCTTTTTGACGAAAAAACCGATACACGTACATCGTTTAAGGATGTTGCTGGTCTGGAAGGCGCCAAAGAAGAGGTTGAAGAAATTGTAGAATTTCTTAGAAATCCCGATAAATATACTTCCCTTGGAGGAAAAATCCCTAAAGGAGCCCTATTGGTAGGCCCTCCCGGAACAGGTAAAACACTTTTGGCCAAAGCTGTGGCCGGTGAAGCCAAAGTACCTTTCTTCTCTTTATCTGGTTCAGATTTTGTGGAGATGTTTGTAGGTGTCGGTGCTTCCAGGGTGCGAGATTTGTTCAAGCAGGCCAAAGATAAATCCCCTGCCATTATTTTTATCGATGAGATTGATGCCATAGGTAGGGCTAGAGGAAAAAATAATTTTACCGGATCTAATGATGAAAGGGAAAACACCCTAAATCAATTGCTAACGGAAATGGACGGATTTGGCACCAATACCAATGTTATTGTATTGGCGGCAACCAACCGTGCCGATGTCTTGGATAAGGCCTTAATGCGTGCAGGTAGATTTGACCGTCAGATTTATGTAGATCTGCCGGACATCCGGGAAAGAAAAGAAATTTTCGAGGTCCATTTAAGACCTATAAAAACAGCAGAGACCCTAGATTTGGACTTTCTTGCAAAACAGACCCCAGGGTTCTCTGGAGCAGATATTGCCAATGTCTGTAACGAAGCAGCTTTAATTGCTGCCCGTAAAGAAAAGAAAGCGGTAACCAAACAGGATTTTCTGGATGCCGTTGATAGAATCGTTGGTGGTCTTGAGAAAAAGAACAAGATCATCACTCCCGGAGAAAAAGAAACTATCGCTTATCATGAAGCCGGGCATGCTACGGTTAGCTGGATGTTGGAACATGCTGCTCCGCTAGTAAAAGTTACTATTGTTCCCAGAGGACAATCTTTAGGTGCCGCATGGTACCTTCCTGAAGAACGTCTTATTGTTCGCCCTGAACAAATGCAGGATGAAATGTGCGCCACTTTGGGAGGTAGGGCCGCAGAAAAAGTAATCTTTAATAAAATTTCAACCGGAGCATTGAGTGACTTGGAAAAAGTGACGAAGCAAGCTAGGGCCATGGTCACGGTTTACGGTCTTAATGATGAAATAGGAAACCTCACCTATTATGATTCTTCTGGACAAAGTGACTACGGTTTTTCCAAACCTTATAGCGAAGAGACTGCGCAAACTATCGACAAAGAGATTTCTAAAATCATTGAGGAGCAATATCAAAGAGCTATCGATCTTTTAGAATTGCACAAAGACAAACTTACGGCACTTGCCAAACGATTGCTGGAAAAAGAGGTGATTTTCAAAGATGATTTAGAGAAAATTTTTGGAAAGCGTCCTTATGGCAATGAAGAGGAAGGTGAGGTCAGAACTCGCGAAGAAGCGCCCGAGGTAGCAAGCGAAACCGAAGAGGATAATAAATAGGGATATTCAACGTTGTTCATTAGATAGACGCTAATCATTTATTATTAGACATCAATCATCAATGGGTTTATTTGATAAACTATTTGGGGGAGGCAAAAAAAAGGTTTCCAATGAAACTGCGGAGACCAGAGGCTTGCATATGCCCGATTTAAATATTCCTATTGACGAGAAATTTACGATTCACTTCAAAAAAAATGGCGGTAAATTTTTATACTGCGATTCCAATTCTGAAGTTTCGGATGCCCTTAACAATATCATTGAAGAAAACAGTTGGCAGACCCAAAAGTTTTTTTCCATGGATTCCAAATTAGAAAAAAGATTCTCAAAAGAAAATATCACTTTCTCTGATAAAGCCAGGGAAAGTGAAGTTTTTTTTACGGCATGCGAGCACCTTATTGCCCAAAATGGATCAATTTTAGTATGTTCCCATCAATTGCACGAAAAAAAACTGAACGAAGTGCCCGATAATCTTATTGTTTTTGCCAAGACCAGCCAACTCGTAGATTCCATTGGGGAAGGGCTCAAGAGCATCAAGAAAAAATATAAAAACAGCATTCCCGCAAACATTACCACCATAAAGCATTTCCAATCTACTCCAGAAAATAAAAATAACTTCCTCTCCTACGGTAGTAGTTCAAAAAATCTGTATCTTTTGCTTTTGGAAGATCTGTAGCATGAAAGAAATTTTTAGGCGTTTAATTACGGGGGCAGTCTACGTGGTATTGCTGTTGTCAGCAGTTTTTTTAAATTCGGATGCCTTTGATTTCCTATTTATGATTTTTGGTCTCGCGTGCCTCTATGAATACAAACGCATGACCCATCTCAAAGGCTATGCGATTTTTATTGCCTATTTAACGCTTTGGTGGATTTATATCTATTTTATCAATGCATTGGATAAGATTCCCATTTATGTCCTACTCTTCCTTACCATTACCGTAAACTCGGTACTATTGGTGCAGCTTTTCACCAGAAAAGGGAGACCCTTTAATCTGGTTCAAAAATTTAGCATCGGGTTATTTTACATCGGTGGCGGTTGTATTTTCTTAACCATGATTCCTTATAAGAACAATGATTTCTCGGAATTTCTGATTATGGGAATCTTTATTTTAATTTGGGTAAACGACTCTTTTGCCTATCTCGTGGGCAAGAGTCTTGGGCGAACAAAATTATATCCTGCAATTTCTCCGAAAAAAACTTGGGAAGGAACCATAGGGGGATATATCTTTGCACTGGTTGCAGCGTACTTCATGTCGAAATACGAGACCAATATTTCCGTACTGCAATGGCTTATTTTGGCCACTGTTATTGTTACCTTCGGTAGTCTGGGAGATCTTGTGGAATCCCAATTCAAAAGAACGGCCGGTATCAAGGATAGTGGCGCTATCTTGCCTGGGCATGGAGGAATGTTAGATCGTCTGGACAGTTTGGTATTTGCAGCACCTTTTGCCTATTTAACCTTAAATATCTTTACCTATGTTTCATAAAGAGGGCCAAAAAATTATATTGACCACTTTTTTTATCGTTTCTGCCCTAGTCATCATTTCGGAATATTACCTTCCGATCCCATGGTTGAAACTAGCTCTCCAGATAAGTGCCTTGATTATATTGATTCTTATTTTGCAGTTTTTCAGAAACCCGAAGCGAATACCGGTGAAAAGTTTTGATGAAATCCTGGCCCCTGTGGATGGGAAAGTGGTAGTGATAGAAGAGGTTGAGGAACCCGAGTATTTTCAGGGAAAGCGAAGACAAGTATCCATTTTTATGTCGCCCATAAACGTTCATGTCACCCGTTATGCGGCCAGTGGCACTATAAAGTATTCCAAATACCATCCAGGGAAATATCTCGTGGCTTGGCATCCCAAATCAAGTGAGGAAAATGAACGTACCACTGTGGTCATCAATACCCCTAAATTTGGAGATATTCTGTATCGTCAAGTGGCCGGAGCTTTAGCCCGAAGAATTGTCAACTACGCCGAGGTTGGAGAGAGCGTCCAACAAGGTGATGATGCTGGTTTTATAAAATTTGGTTCACGGGTAGATTTGTTCTTACCTTTAGATTGCGCCGTAACCGTTAAACTAGATCAAAAAGTGGTTGGTGCCAAAACTTGCATCGCCACTACAGTCCAAAAAGATGACGAATGAAAAGCTACATAAGGATTTCCAAAAAGCTGTGGAGTTTGTAAATAATTATAACGAGCCTTTTCCCGCGGACTTACTATTGAAATTATATGCATACTATAAAATAGCCAATAAGAATTTTGGCAATCCAGGTAGTAAAACCCCTTTGATCAACGCCTTTAAGGCAAATGCGCTTTTTCAATCGCAACATTTGAGTCGTGAAGAAGCCATGACCGCTTATATTGAATTGGTAGATAAAGAAGTACGTCAAAAGGAATGACCCAGCTTTTATTTTATCCTAGAGAAAAGTTCAAAGGAGGGTATTAGGAATCAATTTCCACCACCCTTGTTTTGGACCATCGATCATGCCACCCCACTCCTTCCCCTAGAAAGGAGAAGGCATCAAAGGGCACGAAGCGGTAAAAGGATCGGGCCAAGATACTTCCAAATGGAGGTTTATTTCCATTTTCATCCACCACCTTGGTCTTCGTAAAATATTTCCCTATGGACCTATTGGTAACTCCTTCAAAAAAAGCATAATAGAATACCCCTACGGTAAAGGCCACCGCATAATCCAGGAGTCGGTTATCCTCATCGATCACAGAGACCCCGTCCGGAGATACATAGCTCTCAATAATTACAAAGAGAGCATAGAAAACCACGGCGCAAACATAAACACATACACGGTCAACAATATAATTTACAAATCGCTTCCCTTGACTTGCCGTCTTTAATCGTGCTGCGCTATTCCAAGGGCTATTTGCCAGCGTTTCTTTCCGCATAGTGTCTTCCACAAAAGAAGCGCAATTTCCCTCAAAATCGGCAATACGATCGGTGAGACCACATACAATCCCTTGCTCCAGATCCTTTTTCTGATGGGTACAAACTTTACAAAATTCTAAATGTTGTTGTCGGGTCATGTGATATCTGTTGGGGTTATATCTTATTTTAAATACTGTAGCATATTGGTTTTCCCAGAGCAATTAAAGATTGCCTTTCCAAACCACTAATGTGCTTTTTTTGGTTTTTTGACGCCCGCCCTAATCCTGTAATTCAAGTTGTTTTCTGCCGGAGGTATGGGACAGGAATACCCTTCGGTATAAGCACAATAGGGGTTGTACGACTTATTGAAATCTATAAGCATCATATCTCCTTTGGGAATTTTTAAGTCTATATAACGCCCTCCACTATAGGTTTCCTCCCCATTGGTCAAATCGGTATAGGGAAGGAAGAGATGTTCTTTAAAGGCTTCCTTTTCCCTAAGGTTATGATTCTGATAAATGCTCAGCGTAAAGCTTTCTCCTTCTAGGACAAAAGTTACTTCTCCATATTTTTCATAAATGGGCAATCTACTTGTAGAAGTCTTCATTTGAAAGGGTATTGCTCCCACCGTACGCGTAAACTTAGCCTTAACCGCAAAAGTACTATCAATCTCAAAAAACTGATGTCCTTTAAATGTTTTTGCTCCTTCTTTTAAGGGAGATTCCTTGGGATCATGATATTGGGCATTCAGTTCTTTTTGAAATTCTTCGGCAGATTGCTCTTCTTGGGCCGTTGTGACATTCGCGAAAAAAAAGGCAGTAAGGGATATCAAAAGAAGATGTTTCATGGCATTCCATTTGGTTGGTTTTCTACCTAAAAGTATAAAAATTGAAAGAAGCCATGGCAATAGCAGTAGATAATAGTTGCGCTACAACTCTTAGTCTCTTGCCATTCGCATTAGAATACGAATAACAATAAAGACAATTCCTAAGATTCCCCAAATAGAGATGTTATTGGACTTTTCTTTTTCTGCAACATATTGCTTCGCCGCAGCTTTCTGTGCTTCTTTGGGGTCTACGACAAAAGTTTTACAACGGTCTTCAAAATCTGGTTTGCGCTGTGTTAGAGAACAGATAATACCCACAGCACTGTCAAATTTTCTATTCTCACATTGTTTACAAGATTGGAGGCGTGTATTTAAGTCCATATTTCTTGGGTATGTAGGTTAATTTGGTTTAGACCATAACGCTATTTAAAAGAAAATAGTATATACCCTTATATTCCCCCAATTGGTTTACTTAGAAAAATATCTAAAATAAAAAACCCTGACAATACTGCCAGGGTCTTTCGCTCTCAAATAACCTGCCCATAAGTAGGACAAATAAATCGATTAAAGCTTATTGCACTTCAATGTTAATTGAAATTACATTGTAACCACCTCTTGGATCTCTAAGGTAAACAACACCAGGTCCGTTAGAGTATACCCCTTTTCCGAATTGAACATCTTCCAAGTTACCTACTCGTCTTACTGTAGTGTTTTCATCTTCTGGACCTTCGTTTGGACCATTTTGTCTAGGCGCTTGATAGATTCCAAAACCAACAGCTTCGTCAATTTCAGTACCCGCATCGTATAAGTATGATTTTGCACTTGCACCAGTTCCGGATACAGGAGCTCCGTTCTCATCAAATAATGGGTATCCTTCATTGTTATACGCAATGAACCAGTCATTTGTTTGTACGAACATTGTTCCAAAACCAAATTTATATCCTTGTCCTTGTGGCACTTCCAAAGTAAAAGTAAGCTCTTCTCCAGGACCAATATTCATCGTTTGATCACTTGCCGCAACAGGAAGACCAAGACTTCTTACATAATCAACCGCAATACTATTGTTTCCATCCTCAGCCAATTCTTCCAATCCGTTTGCAGGATTATTGGTTTCTCCTTGTAATACTAATGGATCTCTTTCTGTGTTGAAAGCATATACCAAACCTGGAGAGAATACACTTAAAGAAGAGGAAAGACGCAATGGAGAACCATTAGATCCAGTTTCTGTAAACCAAGCAAAAAGCTCATCTGGATTTCCGTCTTCAGCAATAGCTTCAAGACCTACACCTCTATCTTCTGTTCCTAAATCGAACAATGGGTTTGCCAAAGCATGTAATACTGCAATACCTGGAGTTGGCACAAATCCGTTGGTAGAGCTAGCAGCTTCTGCAGGATCTGGAGCATTGATCGTTGTAATAGTAAAGGTAAAAGTACCCGCAGCCATAGGATCGCTAGAAGCTTCGTAAGTCAAAACTGCTGTAATATAGATATCACCAGTAACTCTTCCAGGAACCAAACGTACCAAAGGGTTCTCATCTGCAGGACCAACATTGGCACCTGCTGGAGGGAATGTTGCAGGATCGTTATCTGCCTCAGTTCCTAAATCATATAGGGATAATAAGCTTGCTACATCAACATTGTTCAAAGCTGCACCACCAGGGAAAAGGTCAATACCATTTAAATCCGTTGGAGCCAAGAACCAGTCATTACTGTTCCCCATCATTGTCACAGGGCTAAATCTTGTACCAGGTACAGCTTGGAAAGAAATCTGATACTGATCACCGTTCATATTTAACGGGCCACGTGTAGGAGCATCTCCTGCTCTCAATCTTTCTGTAAATGTATGTACGTTAAGGTAATTCGTTACGTTGTTGATCGTGATATTAAAAATAGAGGTAGCTACTTCTGAATTGTTGGCCAATCCTAAAGAAGGATTTACTTCCTCACTCCAATCGGTAGAAGCATCACCTTCTCCATCAAACTCAATACTAAAGCTGTTCAAACGCGTAGCAGGAACAAAATCCCCACTTGTCCATATTCCAGCTTCAACAGCTACATCTTCACGTGCACTTCCTGCAGCTCCGTACTGTACAAAATCTACAATAGCCTCTGCACTTGCAAAAGCATCAGAAGAATACAATCCTAATCCACCTTCATCATCAGGCATACTATATGGTAATACTAAAAAATCACCAGGAGCTAAATCACTCACAGAACCACTATCTGGAGTAAGTGTTCCCAATTGCACATAAGTACCAGGTCCAAGGCACAACCAATAGTTACTTAAATCAGCATTGATATTACCATTGTTGAAAATCTCAACACGGTCTTCTGCGCCAAATCTAATCTCATTCAATACTACAGAGACCATTTCAGGGTCTTCTGGTGTTACAGGGTCTTCTACACCCACTACAGGGTCATCAATTACTACATCATCATCATTGGAACAAGATGACAATACTAAAGCGGATAATAATAATCCTGTTAAAAACTTCTTTTTCATTACGTTTGTTTTTTTAATTACTAATTTTTCAATTGTCTTTCGTTTTCTTCTTTTTCTAAGACAGGACAAAATTGAGTATTTATGGACGTTTGCACCTACTAAAATGTTCTGAACGGGAAATTTTAGGCTTAAAAGTGAAATATTGACTTTCTTATTCTTCTTTATTTTATCGAAAAGACGTGGATCGTATCCCATATGATATTCCCCACTATTGTGGATGGAGAATTTGTCCATATTTAATAATTGAAGGATAAAGGTTATCTTCGCAAGGTTGAACCGCTATGATTATTGAACAATTAAAATGAGAAAAGACAGACTTTATCTTTTTACCTTTTTATCGGTTACTATAATATTTATTCTAGTTGCAGGAATTGCAACCCAATTTTTTGTAAAAGCCAGTACTTTTGAATTGTTTGATTCCGTACTGGAATCCAATAAACAGGAAAGTAAAAAAGTGGCGAGCCTTATTGGTTATCAACTTGCAAAAGGATTGGATAAAGATGACCTAAAACAACATATTCAAAATTTGCTTTCAGAATCTGACTCCAAAAATGGATCTATTGCAGTTTTGGATTGGTCCGGTAGAGTAATCTGTCATCCCGAAGGCACGCAAAGAGGCAGAACGATCAAATATGATGAAAGCCTTAAACTTTCTATAGATTCGGAAATAACAACAAGAGATTTTTATGAGTTTTTTATTCGAAAACAGGAAGCTGGAGAAATAAGTACGGCAGAAGATATTGGTGGAACGATGGAGGTAATTTACTTGTCCGGTGTAAATACTATTAATTCTGACTGGATCGTAGCTTCTTTAGTAAATCTCACTTCTATTTCCAATAGATTGGATAGCTTAAGAAATCAATTTTACATTACGCTTCTAATTATGGGATTCTTCCTAGTCTTAACCTCTGTAATTGTGGTACGTCTCATTGGAAGTATGTATGAAAAGAATTTGGAAAGTGAGAAAAAGAAACTGGAAGATGAAGTGCTCAATTTGGCCAAATTAAATTCGGCCTTAGGCGAATATCAGCAAAAAGTGAGCGAAGAAAAAGCGAAAGCTGAAGAAGTAGTGCAGGAAAAACCGGAACCTTCTCCGGAAGAAGTCACCGATGAAAAATCCAAAAGCGATACCAATACAACTATAGAAAAAGAAAAGGGCAAAAAACGAATTCTCACCTATTTACGAAATGAATTGTTGCCCGTTTCCACGGATGATATTGCCTATATCTATACCGAAAACACCATTACCTATGTCGTTCAGACCAATGGAAAACGATCTACGGCCAATAATAGTCTTGATGAGCTCTTCTCTAGCTTGGACAGCAGTATTTTTTATAGGGCCAATAGGCAATTTATTATTGCCATTTCATCCATTGAGAAAATCATTCGTTACGGCAATAGTCAATTAAAAATACTAGTTATTCCGAAATCCGAAGTGGATATCATTATAGGAAAGAATAAAGCCTCCGAATTTAAACAATGGCTTAATCTCTAGAGGTGATACCATAGTTTTATATCTTATAGATTTCGTATAATTGGATTGACATTAGACTTCATTAGAAGTAAAGAGATTCACCTATTTATACAACAATATGGTCCCCTTGGGTTATAAAAGTATTGTTCCTCTAGAAAGAACACTGCTAAAAATCATGGGAATCCCGACCTTCAGGTATAAAGAAGAACTATTCCTATTCAGAAGCCTTTTTCTGTTGTTTTCTTAACTTCTTGGCACTACGCTTTTTCTTGTTATTAAAGTGTAAGACGTAGGTGCCACTTACACCAATATGCAGATTACCATCCCTGAAATTAAAATTCTGAGTGGTCAATGTAATATTTGTAGGCTCGTCAAAGCTACGTGTATTGGTGAGGCTAAATTGCAATATTAAATCACTTACTTCCCAATTTACACCAATAGCAAAAGGATCAAAGGCGTGTATTCCATCTACTCTATTGGCCACATAATAATATTCAGAAGCTATGGAAACATGCCCTCCCAATTTATACCGTGCTCCAAAACCAACTGCAAAATGGTTGTTATCATCTCCATCGGGTTCAAACTGCTGGGAGGTCCTATGGACATAGGTAGGGGTAATTTGCAACGATAAATTCCTATCTACCTTTTTTGCAAAAATCACTTGACTTGCAAATGAGAAGCGTTCCGAAGAATCCTCAGGAAGGATTACATGATTGAAACTACGTGTTAGATAGGAAGAACTCTGCACTAAAGTAATTCCAATTCCAGCTCCTTTTTTATCTGCTCGTTGCCGGACCAAACGATATTTTCCCAAGAGATTAAATGTCCCGTCAAAAGTTCCCACACCAAATCCTGCAGTAAAACGATCGGAGAAAGAATAGTCGATGCCAAAACGTGTATTGACACGATCTGCCCCAAAACTGTTTGTTGTCTGCTCTGGAGTATTCCAATACTTTGTAATCACATTAATTTCTAAGGTGTTTTTTCTGCGCGTCTCTACCGATTGCGTAATCAATAGTCTATTGGCCTTGAATGTCGCCTGTGTGTAATTAGGAACATCCGGAGCGCTTTTTTCCAAAAGGGCAAACAAATCATCTTGCGCTTGAACAACATTATGGAAGCACAAAAAAATTAGGAATGCATAAACAATTTTACTGCTCGTTGGATTCATATTCAAATCTAAATGTAATTTCAATAGTTTTCGCAATATTCGGTGCCAATAGACCTGGAACCTTTATTTCATAGTCATCGATATTGATCTCAAATCCCCCGGATAAGGTATACTTCCCCTCCTTATTTTCAATCTTTGTCTTTACTTCTACCTTTTTTTCAACCCCATGGAAGGTCATATCCCCACTAACCAAGGTCGTTCTGGAATCGCCGGAGCCAATGTCACCAATTCCTTCTATTTTCCCTTTAAAAGTCAAGGTTGGATATAAATCGGATTCCACATAACTTTCATTAAAATGCTCTTGCATCAAGGCTTTTTTGAATTCAAACGTACGCATCAACATACTAACCACAATAACCTCATTAGATAAATCTATAGCTGTTTGCACCGTATTGTTTACAGCTTCTATATTTTCTACCGAAGTATATGAAAAGAAGGTTACCTGTCCCAAATTATCTTGAATGACATTATTGCTCTGTGCAAAGCCTCCATAAACCATTACCATACATAGTAGTGTATATATTTTATTCATCGTTTCTATTTATTTGCTAGTATGCAATTTAACATAATGACGTCTGAGAGGTAGCCTTTACAAATTCCTTTTAAACGCACATTCTCCCCAGGTTTTAAATTTTTAATACGATCTGATTTTGAAGGCTTCATAGCACAAATAATTTTTGAGCCTTTTTCTTGCGCCTGCAAAAATACGGAATAATGGTCGTTCTTAAATATTATTTTATCTATTATTCCTTCTACTTCTATTGTTTTTTCCACGAAAGTACTATTGGCCCTATCCTTGTCCATATGAAACATAGCGGCCAGATTTTTTGAGCTTACTTCTACTTCCGTTTTTACATTCTCAATATCCATTGGAGGCTTTGTATACTCAAAATACAAATAGCTCCCTCCTAATAATAAGAGGAGTAAAAAGCCAACTATGAATATTTTTAATTTTGCGTTCATTCCTTTTTGGGGGCAATGATATTTACCTATATTTTAAGCCCTTAGTTGTAGATATATAGTCTAATTAATCATAAATCATTACAACAAGCTGTTATTTTTTAAGATACAAAAGTTATATAAATTCCATAATTCTGTTATAACTCTTTGTATAAAATTTTGTTTACTGCCTTCGAAGTTTACTTAAAAGAAAGGAGAACCGACGAATCGACCCTCCTATTCCTCCTTCTTCTTTTTCAATAACAATCTTCATTAAAAAGTAAATTTCTTTTTCAATAGCAATTTTTGATTTTCGGTGATTTCACCTCATTTACTTTTCACAACAATTTCTAAAAACTTCGCTTTTTCATAAGCACAGGACAAAGCACGTTATTTATTGTCGTTAAATCCTTAAGAAACTGCTTAAGAAGGAAAAATTGGCTTTAAAAGTGAAAAATTACGATTGTAAATTCTCCGTGTACCCCTAATTTTAAGGAAGTTGACTTTTTAGCACTTTTAAAAACTGTGGTTAAAAAGGAATTGAAATGAGGCGAAAAAAAAGGCAAAAAAACTAAAAAACCCTTAAATAGTACTTGAACAAGATGCGTTTTGTTCAAACTACTTAAGGGTCAAAGGTACTTTCCTGAAAGGAACTAATTTATTGTAATCCCGCCAAACTTTTCTCCAAGGTGGCGATTTTTGCTTCAGCATCAGATGCTTTCTTTTTTTCCGTAGCCACTACTTGTTCCGGGGCATTGTTCACGAAGCGTTCGTTCCCTAGCTTTTTTTGGACCGATATAAGAAAGCCTTTCGTATACTTCAATTCTTCTTCAATTTTAGCAATTTCTGCCGCTACATCAATAGCGCCTATGATAGGCACAAAATATTCATTACTTTTTACGCGAAAAGAGAGCGCCCCATCCACTGGAGCATGTACATCGCTGATTTCCGAAAGATTGGTCAATTTTTTCAAAATAGCATTATAGGCTTCCGAAATTCCTTCCTTATTAATTAAGGAGAGGGTAAGTGCATCTTTATTGGCAATATTTTTCTCTTTTCGTATCGTTCTCACTCCCGAAATAACTTCCATGGTAAATGCAAAATCTTGAATAAGTGTCTTATCAATTTCACCCTGTTTAGGCCATTGCGACACCACCAAAGCTTGTTCGGGTGTACGAGGGCTGATATATTGCCATACTTCTTCCGTTAGGAATGGCATAAAGGGATGTAGTAATTTCAGGTTTTGTTCAAATAATCCGATAACCGCTTCATAGGTAATTCGATCAATGGGCTCCTGATAGGCCGGTTTTATGATTTCCAATAGCCAACTACTATAATCATCCCAAATTAATTTATAGGTGGCCATCAACGCATCTGAAATCCGATATTTACTGAAATGATCTTCAATTTCGATCAAGGCTTGGTTAAACTTTGACGCATACCATGCCAAACCGATCTTTGAAGCTTCGGGCTGTGGCAAATCGGCCACTTCCCAACCTTTTAATAAGCGAAAGCCATTCCATATTTTATTGGCAAAGTTCTTTCCTTGCTGACACAAGGCTTCATCGAACATCAAATCGTTCCCCGCTGCAGAACTCAACAATAGTCCTACGCGCACTCCGTCTGCACCATATTCTTCGATTAATTTTAGCGCATCCGGGGAATTGCCCAATTGTTTGGACATCTTTCTGCGCTGTTTATCCCGTACCAAACCAGTGAAATATACATTTTCAAAAGGTCGTTTTCCTCGAAACTCATAACCCGATATAATCATTCGAGCTACCCAGAAAAAAATGATATCCGGCCCTGTTACCAGGTCATTGGTAGGGTAATAATATTGAATCTCCTCATTATCTGGCTCCAGTATTCCATTAAAAACACTTATAGGCCATAACCAAGAGGAGAACCAAGTATCCAACGCATCTTCATCTTGTCGTAGGTCTTCCAAAGTCAATGGGCTACCTGTATTTTGTTTTTCATTGGCCAATACCAATGCTTCTTCCTTGGTTTCCGCTACGACAAAGTCGTTCTGCCCATCACCATAATAGAATGCGGGTATTTGATGGCCCCACCACAATTGCCGGGATATATTCCAATCTCGGATATTCTCCATCCAATGACGATAGGTGTTTTCAAACTTTTTTGGAAACAATTTAACCTCTTCATCCTCCAATACCGCCTTGATAGCAGGCTTGACCAAATCTTCCATTTTAAGAAACCATTGATCGGACAAGCGAGGTTCTATAACCGCTTTGGTGCGCTCAGAAGTTCCAACCTTATTAATATGTTGTTCGGTCTTAATCAAAAAACCTTTTTCTTCCAGTTCTTTTGAAATCTCCTTTCGAACCACAAAACGGTCTTTTCCCTGATAATGCAGGCCATTGCTATTGAGGCTGGCATCCGCATTGAAAATATCAATAACCTCCAATTGATGCTTCTCTCCCAAAGCTTTATCATTAATATCATGGGCAGGAGTTACTTTTAGGCATCCGGTTCCAAATTCCATATCCACATAGGTATCCTCTATGATTGGAATAGTGCGATCGGTTAAAGGTACTATGGCTCGTTTTCCCTTTAAATGGGCATAACGTTCATCATTTGGGTTGATACAAATGGCGGTATCGCCCAAAATGGTCTCAGGTCTTGTGGTTGCAATGGTTACCTTTTCATCAGAACCTTCAATCGCATAAGCCAAATAATACAAAAGTCCTTGCTTTTCCTGATAAATTACTTCTTCATCGGAAAGGGTTGTCTTTGCTTCTGGATCCCAATTCACCATTCGATGTCCCCTATAAATCAGGCCTTTATTGAAAAGTTCTACAAAGACTTTGATTACAGAAGCGGACATTTTGTCATCTAAAGTAAAGGCGGTTCGCTCCCAATCGCAGGAACATCCCAATTTTTTTAATTGCTCTAAAATCACTCCTCCGTACTCATGCGTCCAATCCCAAGCATGTTTTAAGAAGGCATCCCGTGTTAAGTCAGACTTTTGAATACCTTCTCCCTTAAGTTTAGCGACTACCTTTGCTTCTGTGGCAATGGAAGCATGATCTGTTCCGGGCACCCAACAGGCGTTTTTCCCCATAAGACGGGCTCTCCGGACCAATACGTCCTGAATAGTATTATTCAACATATGTCCCATATGGAGCACCCCGGTAACATTGGGAGGCGGAATTACGATGGTATATGACTCTCTTTCATCGGGTGTAGAATGAAAATAATTGTGCTTCATCCAGTAGTCATACCAGTGGTTTTCTACTTTCTGGGGGTCATATTTAGACGGGATATCCATGATTTTCGGAACAGTTTTTGTTTACTATTGGTCGCATTGTCCGCTTTTGCATGCGGGTTATGTTAAATTATAACAATACGGGTTTTTTTTACCTAAATTTAAATACGAAACAAAAATAAGTAACGTTAGTTGATAACAAAAGAATTTTGGACGTTCATATAAAAACATTTAAATTTGGTATTCACCCAAAACTAAAAAATGATGAAAAAAATAGTACTAGTATTATTCGTAAGCCTACTTGGATATAGTGTTACTGCCCAAGACAAGGCAGCTAAAATTGAGTTTAAAGCTGAAACTGTTGATTACGGAGAAATTGCCAAAGGCAGTGACGGAGTGCGCGTATTTCAGTTTACCAATACGGGAAGTGCCCCATTAATCATTACAAAAGTAAGTTCTAGTTGTGGGTGTACTATCCCCAAGAAACCTGAGGCTCCTATTTTACCGGGAAAAACGGGTGAGATTCAAGTTAAATATGACACCAACAGAGTTGGAAAAATAAGAAAAGCCATTACGGTTATTTCCAATGCGGACACGCCTACTAAAGTCTTAAAAATAAAGGGTGAGGTTATGGCTCCGGAAGGAACAAAATAAACTATTAATCAAATAGATAAAGAAAGCCTTTCAATATGTTGAAGGGCTTTTTTATTTGAACGCATTGGTCAACACAAAACTGAAAAGCACATCTTTTCCGTAGCGATTTATCAAAACGCGCATACGTTTACCCTCTTTAGCATTCAAAAGCCCTAGAATCTCCTGTAATTTATAGGTATGCACTCTTTTCCCATTTACCGCCAAAATAACATCTCCTTCCTGCAATCCTGCTTCTTCGGCAGGGCTCCCTGCCCGAATTCCGGAGACAATAATTTCGGGTACTACACTTATTTTGGTTCTATTGTCCAAAATGATAGATACATCTCCTAAGGGCGACTTATCATCTACTTTTCCTGCGCCACCATAATTGGCGATTCTTTCGGCAATATATCGTACCCCATTGTGTTGTAATTCTATACCACTAAAGTTGTATTGAAAAGGAGCATTAAATAGTCGGTTTTTTTTGAGAAACACCTTATTATTTCCATAATCAAAAATAATATTGAAGCGTTTCAGAATTTCTCCGCCAACACTTCCATTACGATCTTTTCTTGTTCCAAATGCACTAAAAGAATCCATATGTGGAAAAGCTGCCTTAGCATCGTTCATCTGAAAACCACCTATGTTAACACTTTTAATTTTAGTTCTTTTGCCATAGATTTTTCCTCCTAAACCTTTTCCTAAAAAGTCTTCATAACTTTTATCGGGAACCCGCATTCCTTTTTCCTCATCAGGAAAAAGCCAAACCGCATCACTACTTCCTGTATCTACCATAAGTTTGACCGGGATATCCTCTTTTTCATCCAAAAAGACATTACCTTCTATATAAGGTTTTCTATGAAGAATGGCCAAAGGTAGAACTGAGGTTTTCTTATGTTCTTTAGGTTGAAAATATTTGGGGTCATGGAATTTAAGAACTTTACTGCTATAATTGATTTCAACAACAAAATCCCGAAAAAGATCATAACCAATAATACCATGAATGGGAACTCCCAAGGAAGGAGAAAAATTTAAATCATTGTCCAATACCACATATAAGAGTTGTTGCGGATTTTGAATTTGTTTCAGCCTAAATATATTTCCGCCCGATTTCAAGGCTTGAATTCCACCGTCTTCCCCCAAACCCTTAATGGTAATTTCAGAGACATTGTTTATCTGCAAGGAATCTTGATCAAAGAGGTTGAACAGGATAGGCCTGGTTACTCCCGAGTCCAGAATGAAAGACAATTTTGCACCATTGACCTCCATGGGAATAACAATAAGATTGTTGATCAATTCGAACTTTACTTTTTCAGTTTTTTTCCCTTCAGGCAAACGAAAACCTTGTGCTGCACTTATAAATGGAAAACAGAGCAGCAGGAAAAAAGTGATTTGCAAGTAACGCTTCATTCGCTATCTTTTAAGAAGTTATCACTCCTCAATATACAAAATATGCCTTAATTTTCCTAAGAGTTTAACATTGGTTCCATCGCAAATTAAATACTTTAGAGTATTGTTTTCTTCCTTTGGATTTCCCATTTTTGTCAAAATTTTGCATATGCCATCGATATCACAAAAAGGGCTATCCATGCCCGAATCCCCTATTCGAAAACTGGTTCCTTATGCCGAAGCGGCAAAAAAAAGAGGAACGGAAGTCATCCATTTGAATATTGGTCAACCCGATATAAAAACACCCCGAGTTGCCTTGGATGCCGTAAAAAACAATACGCTGGATGTTTTGGCCTATAGCCGAACGGAAGGCTCCGAAGAATACCGTGAAAAATTAACACAGTATTACGCCAAACATCAAATTGCGGTTGAAGCTGAAGATATTATTGTCACCACAGGAGGTTCGGAAGCATTGGCTTTTGTAATGGGTACGATTGCAGATGCGGATAATGAGGTAATCATACCAGAACCTTTCTATGCCAACTACAATGGTTTTGCTACGGCTGCCGGGGTAAAAGTAGTCCCAGTTGTTTCGGACATTGACCATAATTTTGCCTTACCTCCTATTGAGGCTTTCGAAAAGTTGATTTCTCCGAAAACCAAAGCCATATTGATTTGTAATCCCGGGAACCCCACGGGATACCTCTATAGTAAGGAAGAGATTCAACAATTGGCCTATCTGGTAAAAAAGCATGATCTTTTCTTGATTGCCGATGAAGTCTATCGGGAATTTACCTATGATGAGAAAGAACATTACTCCATTTTGCAGGAAGCTGGTTTGGAAGAACATGCCGTTATTGTAGATTCTGTATCCAAAAGGTACAGTATGTGCGGCGCTAGAATTGGTTGTCTGGTCTCCAGAAATAAAGAACTTATTGCAACGGCCTTAAAATTTGCCCAAGCGCGACTCTCCCCTCCCACCTATGCCCAAATAGCATGTGAAGCTGCCTTGGAAACCCCGCAGCACTATTTTGACGATGTGAAGAAGGAATATGTGGAAAGGCGAAATGTCTTAATCTCGGCATTGGAAAAAATAGAAGGCGTGCAAGTGGCTAGACCACAAGGTGCATTTTATTGTATTGCAGCCCTCCCTGTTGAAAATGCAGATCATTTTGCCCAATGGCTTCTGGAGGAGTTTAGCCTAGACAAAACCACGGTTATGGTAGCTCCGGCTGCTGGTTTTTATGCCACTCCCGGACTGGGAAAAAATCAAATTCGCATTGCCTATGTACTGGATAAAGAGCGCCTGATCAAGGCTGTGGATATTCTTGCTGAAGCGCTTAAATCATACAACAACTGATGGTCATTGAAGAATACATATCACTAAAGCCCTACAATACATTTGGCATTGATGTGAAAGCGCGTTTTTTTTGCGAAGTCACTAGCATCGACACCTTAAAGAAAGCCCTGTCCTCTGCAGTGCACGAGCGACACTTCTTTATTAGCGGTGGAAGTAATATGTTGCTTACCCAAGATATTGATGCTTTAGTTATTTATATCAATATTAAAGGCATAGAAATTGTTAAAGAAGATACGGAGGAAGTGACCCTAAAAGTCATGGCCGGGGAAAATTGGCACCATATGGTACTATGGACCTTAGACCGCGCCTATGGAGGCTTGGAAAACTTATCCCTTATTCCAGGAAATACCGGAACAGCCCCTATACAAAACATTGGAGCTTATGGAGTAGAACTCAAGGATTGCTTTGTGTCTTGCGAGGCCTTGGAATTGGAAAGTTTAAAAATGCATACCTTTTCCAAAGAGGCTTGTCAATTTGGATATCGCGATTCTTTCTTTAAAAATGAGGGCAAAGGCAAATATGTTATCACTGCAGTGTATTTGGTCTTGTCTAAAAACCAGCATAGTTTGCATACCTCTTATGGTGCCATTCAAGAGGAGCTTCGTAGTCATAATATTGCGGAACCAACGATCAAAGATATATCCAATGCCGTAATTGCAATACGTCAACGGAAACTCCCAGACCCCAAAGTTCTAGGCAACAGTGGTAGTTTTTTTAAAAACCCCGTGCTCTCCAAAGATGCTTTTGATACTTTCATAAGAAAGAATAACGGGGCGCCTTACTATGAGTTATCAGATGGCACCTATAAAATTCCCGCGGGATGGCTCATTGAACAATGCGGTTTTAAAGGAAAACGATTTGGGGATGCGGGAGTACATAAACATCAAGCCCTTGTATTGGTCAATTATGGAAACGCAAGTGGCCAAGAAATCTTGGATCTCTCCCAAAATATTGTGGAACAAGTATATAAAACCTTTGGCATAAGCATTGTCCCTGAAGTAAACATCATATAAATAACCCCTAACAATACAAGATTATTAGGGGCTATACCAAACCAAACTAACCAAAACTAAATGTACAATTCCAGTTGTACATCTATATTAAATTAAACTTTAAGAAACGCTAGGTATAACAATCAATTTTATATTTTAGCGTTTACCCTATATACGTTTCAATTTTGAGGTTTGGACGTTATGTAAGATTTTTTTTATTAATATAGCTGATATATAGTGAGCATACTACTTGAAAAGCATATTGTAGAATTACTCCAAGAACGCGATGAGAAGGCAATTTCCTTGTTATACGAGCACTATGGGGACACATTATATGGGGTGGCCTTTAAAGTAGTTCGAAATGAAGATCTGGCCCAAGATGTATTGCAGGAAAGTTTCGTGAAAATTTGGAAAAAATCGGATTCCTACGATGCCACTAAGGCAAAACTGTTTACCTGGCTCTTTAGAATAACCCGAAATACGGCCATTGATAAGCTAAGAAGTGTAAACACAAAATCCGATAAAGAAATCCAAATTGACGTTTCGGACGTATATAACTTAGGTATCAATAGCATTCGGCCCGAATTCATTGATGTTAAGGAAAATTTGGACAAAATAGAATCCAAGTATCAAATTGTCTTGGACGCACTATTTTTCCAGGGAATGACGCAACAGGAAGCGAGTGATGAACTCAATATTCCTTTGGGAACGATCAAATCAAGATTGAAAATCGGTCTCCGGGAATTAAAGAAGATTTATGGAACACCAGCTTTATTCTTGTTCTTAATACCGTTATTATTATGAAAGAAAAAATACGCATATTTTTAGATACGGATTTATTGGAAAAGTACCTTTTGGGCACTACCAGTACTGAAGAAACCCTGCAGGTTGAGCGGTATATTGCGATGTATCCGGAAGTGAGAAAAACCTATGATGAACTGCAGGAAAACCTAGAGACTTTTGCCAAAATGCACGCCATTAA
This sequence comes from Spongiimicrobium salis, assembly GCF_043678055.1. Lineage (NCBI taxonomy): Bacteria > Pseudomonadati > Bacteroidota > Flavobacteriia > Flavobacteriales > Flavobacteriaceae > Spongiimicrobium > Spongiimicrobium salis. The sequence continues at coordinate 66,593 of NZ_JBHEQA010000008.1, read as the reverse complement.
GACACCTGAAGGTCTTAAAGACACTATTTTGAGCAGAATAAAAGCGGAGAACAAGGGTCGCAGACGATTTTTGCGGTATGCAGTAGCGGCAAGTTTCATTGCATTTCTCTTTGCTGCAGCTTCCTATTTTTTCTGGAATCAGAATCAAGATTTGCAAGAGGAAAACAAAATTGTTTCAAACAAAATTAAAACGCTTGAAGCAGATATGCGGGAGCAATTGGAAGATGTTAGAAATCAATTTATTGTACTCAACAATCCTCAAACAAAACGGTATACGGTAAAAGGGAACAAAAAAGCAAAAGAGTTAAAGGCCGTAGCGTATATCAACCCTGTAAAAAAGCTATCTTATATCAATGTAAGCAAATTGCCAAATCTTCCAGAAGATCAATGTTTCCAGATGTGGGCAGAGGTCAATGGTGAAATGGTAAATCTCGGTGTCATTCGGGAAGCGGGTGACAAAGATAAGTTATTGGCATTGCCCTACGCTGAAAATGCCATAGGGTACATTACCATTGAACCCAAAGGAGGTAATGAGACTCCATCTGTGGAGAATATCGTTGCGAATATCACCTATTAATTGGAAATCTTAAAGTAATTCCAATTTCATAGAAAAGGGTATTTAATTTTGTACCTTTGCATAAAAATTTTAGATGAAATTAGTTTTACTGACCATTGGATTACTCGCACTTGCTTTTGCAGGAATCGCTATTAAAATATGGTCTAAAAAAGATGGTAAATTTGCCGGCACCTGTGCCAGTCAAAATCCTTTTTTAAATAAAGATGGGCAAGCCTGCGGTTTCTGTGGGAAAATGCCAGATGAACAAGATTGCAAACGCGATACGGTGACCAACGCCTAGTTTCGTATTTGCAATTTTTGGTATTTACTTCTTAAAAATAGGGTTTGGGCAATTCTGAAGACACATCATTGGAACATATTATTGAAAAGGCGAAACTGGGCAATCAGATTGCATTTAGTTCCCTTTTGGATACCTTTTGGAATGACGTATATGGATTTCAATTGATTCGGACCAAAAATGAAAATGATGCAGAAGACATTACCATCCAAACCTTTTCCAAAGCATTTGACAAGATAGATTCTTATGACAGTTCTTATGCTTTTAAAACTTGGCTGATCACTATTTCAAAAAATATCCATGTGGATCTTATTCGAAAAAAGAAAAAGAATGTACTGGAAAATAGTGACTCGGGAAATAATGAAGCCATCAAAAAAGTTCTGGACGATGCACCAAGTGTTGAAGATCGTTTGATAACAGAACAGAATTTGGCTACCCTTCTTTTGTACATCAAGAAACTGAAACCGCATTATCAACAGGTGATCAATCTCAGGTATTTTAATGAATTCACTTATGCTGAAATATCCAAAGAGCTTAATGAGTCTGTAAACAACGTAAAAGTAAAGTTGCTAAGGGCCAAAAAGTTACTGGCCGAAGTCATTAAAAACAAAGATTAGCCAGTTATTTTGTTCGTATATTTGTATAAAAATTTACTTTGAGCACAAAAATTATAGATCAAGCGAATCCGCCTAAAGGAAAACCCAAATGGTTACGTGTAAAACTCCCTACCGGGAAAAAATATACGCAACTCAGAGGCCTTGTGGACAAATATAATCTGCATACTATCTGTACTTCGGGTAGCTGCCCAAATATGGGAGAATGTTGGGGCGAGGGCACTGCCACTTTCATGATTTTAGGAAATATATGCACAAGGTCCTGTGGTTTCTGCGGAGTAAAAACGGGACGTCCTGAAAGTATTGATTGGGAAGAGCCCGAAAAGGTGGCGCGTTCTATAAAGATCATGGGAATTAAACATGCCGTGGTTACTTCTGTAGATCGGGATGATATTAAGGATATGGGATCCATTATTTGGTCCGAAACGGTAAAGGCTATCAGGAGAATGAATCCAAATACCACTTTGGAAACTTTGATTCCCGACTTCCAGGGGATTCACACCCATCTCAATCGTATTTTGGACGTGGCTCCAGAAGTAATTTCCCATAATATGGAAACGGTTAAACGACTTACACGGGAAGTCCGCATACAGGCCAAATATGAACGAAGTTTAGAAGTCTTGCGCTACTTAAAGGCCAACGGAGCCAGAAGAACGAAGTCGGGCATCATGTTAGGGCTGGGTGAATTTGAAGAGGAAGTAATTGAGACATTGAAAGATCTTAGAAGTGCCAATGTGGATGTGGTCACTATAGGCCAATATTTACAACCTTCAAAAAAACATCTCCCCGTAAAGGAATTCATTACGCCCGAGCAGTTTAAAAAATATGAGGAAATTGGATTGAACATGGGATTTCGGCATGTAGAAAGTGGAGCGTTGGTACGCTCTTCGTACAAAGCGCATAAGCATATCGACTAAAAATATTCATTATGACTCGCATTCAAATTTCAAGAATAATGCCGTAGTACGTTAGCACAAAACGTATTTTATTCATTTTACAGACCCAACTCAAGCATGAAACAAGTTACCATAGGCATCAATGGTTTTGGTAGAATCGGAAGAACCTTATTTCGTTTATTGCACAAACATCCTCATTTAAAAGTAGTTGCTATCAACGATTTGGCAGATGCGCGCACCTTATCCCATCTCTTAAAATACGACAGTATCCATGGCGTTTTTAAGGAGACCATTGAACATCGGGACCAAGAAATCATCATCAATGGAGATACAATACCCCTCCTAAATCACGATAGCCCTGAAACTATTGATTGGGGATATCAGGGTGTTGATATTGTGGTTGAGGCAACGGGAAAATTTAAGTCCAAAGCCCTTTTGAATCATCACTTGGCCAATGGAGCAAAAAAAGTTATTCTGTCTGTACCTCCAACGGATGATGATATCAAAATGGTGGTCTTGGGAATCAATGAAGATTCGCTGACCGAGGAAGATACTATTATATCCAACGCCTCCTGTACTACAAATAATGCCGCCCCTATGATCAAGGTGATGCAAGATCTTTGTGGCATAGAGCAAGCTTATATTACCACTATCCATTCCTATACTACGGATCAAAGCCTGCATGATCAACCTCATAGGGATCTTCGTAGAGCGAGAGCTGCAGGACAATCCATTGTTCCGACCACCACAGGTGCGGCCAAGGCCTTAACCAAGATTTTTCCTGATTTAAGCGATGTTATAGGAGGTTGTGGTATTCGAGTTCCGGTACCCAACGGTTCTTTAACAGATATCACTTTAAACGTCAAAAAAGAGACCTCTATTGAAGAAATTAACCGCACTTTTCGGGAAATTTCGGAGAAAAAGCTTAAAAATATCCTTTTTTACACTGAAGACCCCATAGTTTCTATCGATATAAACAATAGTTATTACTCTTGTACGTTTGATTCTCAGATGACATCAGTTGTAGGTAAAATGGTCAAGATCATAGGTTGGTATGATAATGAAACTGGATATAGCAGTAGAATCATTGATCTTATGAATTTATTGATCACTAAAAATTATATTTGAAGTTTACATTTTTACATATAAGTAAAGGAAAAGCTATAGTACTAGGGCTTGTTCTCGCTATTTTTCAAACTGTTCATGGCCAGACGGACAACAGCTCTTCCAAAACCATCTATGACTACTTTCAAGAAGTACGAACCTACAGGCATCAGGATAAAATAACTTTGGCTCAGGAATCTTTGGAAAAGGCAGTTGCCCTAGCAGAGGAAAATGAAGATGAAAAGGCCTTAGTGGATTGCTATCATACATTTTCATTGCTGAATCTAGATCTTAACCGGGATGAAAAGGCCGTATTCTATTGGGATAGAGCCGCTGCCCTCCTTAAAGAATTGGAATTTCCTTATGGATCTGCCTTTCACAAATATATTGAAGCCTTACTGCTCTATAGAAGAGGGCAAAATTTTCAGGCACTCTATATGCTCAGCGAACCTGCTAAGATCAACAATGATCGGAACCTATTGAATAAAGTATTATTGGTAGAAGGGAATATTTTCATGAATATCGAAAAGTTCGAAAATGCCTATAAAAACTTCAATTCCTTGGTCGTCAACCAAGATATTTATGAAAAACACTACCTCACTACCCAGGCATATATTGGATTGGCACGACTGAATTTCCTAGAAGAAAAGTATGAAGAAAGTGTAAAAAATGGTTTGAGTGCCCTAGAAATAGCCAATGAAAACCTATTCTTTAAAGAGATTCTTGAAATCAATGAATTGCTGGGCACTACCTATGAAAAAATGGAAAGGTTTGATGAGTCCTTGGTACACAACAGGAATTTGCTCAAGATCAAGGATTCAATTTTCACCATAGAGAAACTGCAAACTGAAGTAAAAACTGCAGATAGGATACAGTTTGCGCGAATGAACAAAAAAATAAAGAGTCAGGAACAAGAAATTGAAGAGTTGAGTAAATCGGTCAACCGATCGGAAATCACGGCTATCTTAACTTCTGCATTCCTTACGATTATATCGCTCTTAGCCGTTTCTTTGTATCGAAACAATCAAATAAAATTAAAGACCAATGACCTTTTGCAAACAAAGAACAAAGAATTGCAATCGGCCAGGGACGAAGCGGTATCGGCCATGGAAGCCAAAACCAACTTTTTATCCACAGTAAGCCACGAATTGCGAACACCGCTATATGCCGTCACCGGGCTCACCCATTTATTGCTGGAAGAAGACCCCAGTGAACATCAGAAAGAGCATTTAAAGTCCCTGAAATTCTCCGGAGATTACCTCTTGAACTTTATCAATGATATTCTTCAAATCAATAAAATTGACGCAGACAAGCTAGAAACATTGAACATTCAGTTCAATCTTAAGAAAATATTGCAGGAAGTTATAGACTCCCTACATCCAAGTGCCAAGGAGAATACAACAGAAATCGTCTTAGACCACGATGAGAGCATCCCACAACACCTTATGGGTGACCCGCTTAAACTATCACAGATTTTTATCAATCTTGTAGGTAACGCCATTAAATTTACCAAAGGAGGAAAAGTAACCGTTATTACGCGCTTATCTAAAAAGGATGAGCATGATCTGGATTTATATTTTGAAGTAAAAGATAATGGTATTGGTATTTCCGAAGAAATGCAACAAGGTATTTTTGACAGCTTTGAACAAGGATCCATACAAATCAATAGGGAATATGGGGGCACCGGTTTAGGACTGACTATCGTGAAGAGTCTACTTGGTTTATTTGGTAGTAAAATACAATTGAAAAGTACCTTGGGCGAAGGGAGTTCTTTTTATTTCCATTTAAACCTAAAAAGCAAGGATGATGTCATAGATGATACTCCTTTCCAAATAACACCGGAGACCTATGAGTTGGAAGGTTTGCATTTGTTGGTGGTGGAAGACAATAAGATCAATCAGGTGATCACTAAGAAAATGTTGAATAAAAAAGATATCACCTGTGATATCGCCAGCAATGGTACCCTTGCCGTTGAAATGGCAGAAAAAAATACCTATCATGGCATTTTAATGGACATTCATATGCCAGGAATCAGTGGGGAAGAAGCAACGATCAGAATTCGAAAATTTGATAAAGAAATTCCTATTATTGCCTTAACAGCGATTTCTCTAGACGATAGTTTGGAAAGTTTTTACGCTGCCGGATGTAATGATGTGGTCACCAAACCCTTTAAACCCGAGCTTTTCTATCAAAAAATTGGAGAGAACATCTTTAATCCCAAATACAAAAAGACTAGTTCACAAAAGTCCTAATGGCCTGGAGCAAACTTGCTTCCCCCTCTCCTATAAAACCATGTGCCATTTCAATATAATATAGGTCCTTTACCTTTCCCTCCAAACGAACATAATCTTTCTCCGTGGTTAAAACGATTTCTTTACTATTGAAAAGTGTTATTTCCTCCGTTGAAAAAAAATGATGGTCTCTAAACGACAAATGTTCCACAATAATACCTTCTGCTTCCAAAAATGAGACCAATGGTCCAGGTATGGCGATTCCGGTCACCAAAGTGATTCTTTTGTTCTTTAGCGATTCCAAACTGATATTGTTTTGGGTTCCCCTTAATTCCCTTTCATACACTATGGTACTAAACAGCACTTGTTGATGTTCCAAAGGTTGCAAGCGATTTCGTACCTCTTCCATGGTCTCCTGGTCAATGTCTCTGGGGCATTTGGTCACTACAATAGTATCTGCACGTTTTACCTGATTCTTATGGTCCCGTAAGCTACCACTAGGGATATAATAATCATCTACATATAAATTACCATAGGCCGTCAGCAGAATCGCATAGTCCGCCTTGACTTTTCGATGTTGAAAGCCGTCATCCAATACAATGAGTTCAGGGGAGATTTCGCTTTCTAAAATACGTATCCCAGCACTCCTATTGGCATCTACGGCAACCGTGACATCTGGAAACTTGGATTGGATTTGAAAAGGTTCATCTCCCAATGCCTTCACTTCTTGGGTGTCATGCCCCCAAACAAACCCTTTGGATTTTCTGCCATACCCCCTACTGAGAACCGCTATGTTATAGGTTTCCTTTAAATTGCGCAACAGTAGTTCTGTCATAGGGGTTTTCCCCGTTCCGCCCAAACTTAAATTTCCAATACAAACTATGGGAGTATCAAAGGTATTGGACGTAAAAACACCTTTGTCATAGCAGTAATTCCGTAGAAAGACTACAAAACCATAAAGCCATGAGAAAGGAAGTCCTATAATTCTTAAACTGCGCATCGGAACGAAAATATAATATTTTATCTTTGATAACGCTATAAAATTTAAAATGATCGTAAAAGAAGTTATTGCTGTACTCGAAGAATTGGCCCCTCTGGCCAATGCCGAGGGTTTTGATAATGTGGGCCTCTTGGTAGGAAATAAACAAATGGAAGTTTCGGGCGTATTGGTCACCTTGGACACTTTGGAAAATGTAGTTGATGAGGCCATTCGTAAAAAGTGTAATCTTATCGTTAGCTTTCACCCTATTATTTTTGGAGGTTTAAAAAAGCTTACGGGAGCATCCTATGTAGAACGAGTGGTCATTAAAGCCATAGAGCATCGCATTGCTATATATAGCATGCATACCGCCTTAGATAATGTTCCTAAAGGGGTGAATGGAAAAATTTGCGAGGTATTGGGGCTCCGCAATACCCGTATTCTAATTCCAAAGGAAAAGGTCATCAAAAAGTTGACCACTTATGTTCCAAAGGATGATGCCGATAGATTGAAAGATGCCCTATTTTCTGCTGGTGCAGGAAATATAGGCAAATATTCCCATTGTAGTTTCAGCACAGCGGGTATTGGGAGTTATAAGGCAGGAAAAGATGCCAAACCCACAAAAGGGACGATAGGGAAGACGCATTTGGAAGAAGAGATTCAGCTACATATTACCTATACCAGAGCCCAGGAAGCGGAAATCCTTAAAGCATTGCGAAAAAATCATCCTTATGAAGAAGTGGCCTATGAAATCATTGGCTTGGACAATACTGACCAGCAAATGGGTATGGGCATGATCGGAGAATTGGAACAACCTATGGGTGAAATTGCGTTTTTTGAATTCTTAAAGGAAAAAATGCAGGTATCTTGCATACGCCACTCCCAAACTTTAGGAAAAGATATTCGAACCGTAGCTGTTTTGGGGGGAAGCGGAGCTTTTGCCATAGGAGCCGCGAAAGCCCAAAAGGCAGATATTTTTATTAGTGCCGATATCAAATACCATCAATTTTATGAAGCAGAAAACAAAATGGTCATTGCCGATATTGGGCACTATGAAACCGAGCAGTTTACAAAAAATTTATTAGTTGACTATCTTACGAAAAAAATTCCTAATTTTGCAGTCTCTTTATCAGAGAGTATAACAAACCCGATCAAGTATTATTAAGTATGGCAGGAAAGGCAGAAGCTACAGTAGAAGAAAAATTAAGGGCATTGTACGATTTACAATTAATCGATTCTAGAGTTGATGAAATCCGCAGTGTACGTGGGGAACTCCCCTTGGAAGTTGAGGATCTTGAAGATGAAGTTCTTGGATTAAAAACCAGATTGGATAAATTGAAAACCGATATTGAGACGGTCAATTATGAAATCGGTGCTAAAAAGAACCTTATTGAAGAAGCTAAAGGATTGATCAAAAAATATACGGAGCAGCAAAAAAACGTTCGAAATAGTAGAGAGTTTAATTCGTTGACCAAAGAAGTGGAATTCCAAGAATTGGAAATCCAATTGGCAGAAAAGAACATTAAGGAATTTAAAGTTCAGATCGAACAGAAGAAGGAAGTTGTCTCTGAAACAAAGGAACGCTTAAGTGAGAGAGAATCGCACTTAAAGCATAAAAAAGGGGAACTGAATGCCATTTTAGCAGAAACTGAGAAAGAGGAAAAAGCGCTATTGGATACTTCAGAGAAATACCAGCAAGAAATTGAGGAGCGATTGGTAAAAGCGTATAAGCGCATCCGCAACAATGTAAAAAATGGATTGGCGGTTGTACCTATCGAAAGAGGAGCTTCTGGTGGGTCTTTCTTTACCATTCCCCCACAAGTACAGGTGGAGATTGCCGCTCGCAAAAAAATAATCACCGACGAGCACAGTGGTCGTATTTTGGTTGACCCAACACTCGCCGAAGAACAACAGCAAAAAATGGAAGCTTTATTCGCTAGTTTATAAAGTACTTTCTAGGTATATAAAATCAGAACGCCATCGATATCGATGGCGTTTTTTATTTGTCTTTTCAATGGGAAGAGCGTATTAGGATGTTTTAAGGAGTCGTAGTATTTCTTCCTCCACACTTTTACTATCCCATCTATCCTCAATATCGGGCAATTGCATGATTTGTTGCATGATTTTCTCTTGCCTATCCCCTATTTCCAACGCTTCTTCATAGGGCCGTTCTGAAAAAGTTACCCTAGAATAAACGGGAATCCATTGGTCCGGATGCTTTGTGGAAAAGTGTTTTTCAATCTTTTTCTGTAGCAAAAATTTTGCGTCTGCCGTTTTACTACTCATTTCAACAAAATTCCGGTAACTCAACTCTGCAATTGCATCGGCATTTGGTTTTCTGGATTCTTGATATTTTGAGAAAATCATTTCCCAATCATTTCCGTATTGCTCAAACAACTGATGCAACACATAAATATCTTCAAAACCAGCATTCATCCCCTGTCCATAAAAAGGAACTACGGCATGGGCAGAATCTCCTACTAAGGCAACTTTATCCCAATAGGTCCAGGGATAACATTTCATAGTCACCATGGCACTGGTGGGGTTTTTAAAAAAATCTCCGATGAGATTCTCAATATCCCCCATTACATTGGGAAAATAGGTTTTAAAAAAGGTCTTAGCTTCCTTTTTGGTAGACAGCGACTCAAAAGATACTTCTCCCTCAAAAGGCATAAAAAGCGTACAGGTAAAACTTCCATTTAGGTTGGGCATGGCAATGAGCATAAATTTGCCTCTTGGCCAGATGTGAAAAGAATTTTTATCTAGTTTGTGGGTCCCATCTTCTTTAGGGGAAATGGTCAATTCTTTGTATCCAACGTTGATAAAAGATTGGGAGTAATCAAATCGGCTTCTTCGCTGCATCTTATGACGAACTCTTGAAAAAGCACCATCGCAACCAAAAATAATATCATAGCAGTATTCCTTCCAATTACTTTTTTCTTCTTCTCCCGTATATAATTTGGCTTCTGGCAAATTAATGTCCCAAACTTTTTCTTCAAATCTGAAAATGGCCCCGGCCTCTTCTGCCAAATCAATCATTCTCTTGTTCAAAACTCCCCTCGAAATGGACCAAATAGCCTCGCCTTCCTTTCCATAATGCTGAAAATAAGTAGGGCTGTCCCGCACGTGCATTGCTCTTTTATCTAAAGGAATAGCTATTTTTTTGATCTCATCCTCCAAGTCTACCTGCTTCAAGGCGTTCCATCCCCGATTACTCATTGCCAAATTAATGGAGCGTCCAGAAAATTGAATTCTTCTGATATCTGGCCTTCGATCAAACACCGTTACCGTATGTCCTTCTTTTTTTAAGTAAATCGCTAATAACGACCCTACCAATCCCGAGCCAATAATGGCAATGTTTTTAGGGTCTTGTTTCATAATATGTGCATTGAACAATGTATGGGTAAAACCATAAAAATACTAAAAATAAAGGATTTGAAACCTATGGCAAGGCGTCGGATTGTTATTTGACCCGATCTCGATCACAAAAGGCGATGTAAGGATTTAAACACATTGGAGACTATACTAATAGCATATACAATTTCCTTTTTTAGTAGTTTTTTAACAATCCTACTTGAACCATACAGGAGATATTTAACGTATATATGATAAAATACTATTCCGCGAGAGCGTCTATATATATCCAGAAAGTCCTTTACATTCATAGTGTAAAGGACTTTTTCAATACTGGTATTTTTTCTGATTATTCCAAAATCCCGTCTACAATGCCATAGGCAACGGATTCTTCTGCACTCATCCAGTAGTCACGGTCAAAATCCTTCATTACTTTTTCAAAATCCTGTCCGCAGTTTTCCGCCAGAATTCTAGCACTCAATTCACGGGTCTTGATAATTTCTTTGGCTTGTATCTCAATATTGGAAGCCTGCCCTCTTGCGCCACCACTAGGTTGATGTATCATTACTTGTGCATGAGGCTGTATAAAACGCCGTCCTTTTTCACCTACGGAGAGTAAAATAGACCCCATAGACGCTGCAAGACCCGAACATACGGTTGACACTGGGCTTTTTAAAGATTTTATGGTATCATACATTGCAAAACCAGAAGTAACATATCCTCCCGGACTATTGATAATCAATTGAACTTCATCGTTATTTAGCATATCCAGATACAATAAACGATCTATGACATGTTTTGCAGAATCATCGTCGACCATACCCCATAAAAACACTTTTCTTTCTTCTAGCAATTTTTCGTCGATGGCCTGCTGAACCTTACCTTTTTTAGAACTCATGTTTATATTTTATTTAAAATCAAAATTAATCAATTATTTGCGAAAAAATACCTCGAAAATAAATCTGTCAGATAGAACAGCATCTTTGACGATATCTTACGCTAAAGGTAAAAAGAAGTGGTCATTTAGAAAAAAGAAAAACCGTTCACCGATAGTGTTATTGCATTCAACGGATATCCTAAAAATGTTGTCTTACATATTCATCTACAGAAAATAACACTTTATCGACATATTGGTCTCAGAACGAATATAAAGCCTTATACAACGGGTAAATTCCAGGTAAACAGCCACTTTGCAATTCCTTTGTATCAGAATTTAAGCCCAAAATCTAATTCTGAAAAATACATAAATCTTAACCTATGGAAACTATATCGCAAATTAGCGCGCACTCAAAACTGCTTGATGTCCAATTCCTTACTGGAACTTTCTTCGGACAATCCAAATAAATCAGCAGTATACTAGATCACATTCTTTCATACCTACTTAAAGCACAGTACTATGAGTCTATTCAGAAAGTTATTCTCAATAACCTTATTTCTAAGCATCCTTGGAGTTCATGGACAAGTCCAGAAAACATTTACACCGCGGTATTCAGAAACAATCAACGGTGATGTTACCATGATTGCCAATAATGTCCTGTCCAGAACCAGCACAGGAAATTTCAATGGCAGCTCGGACAATCAAGAAAATTTTAGTGTTTTTGTCGATATCGATTCCGACAATAGCACTTTCAATTCAAGTAATGCCACCTTGGTGAAGCCCTTGGGCGTGCCAAATTCCTGTATCGGGATCAGAAAGGTTTTGCTGTATTGGGCCGCATCCGATAAGGAATACGATCCTAGTGAAAACACTGGGGATGGAGGAACGGTTGAACCCAATTCACGTTTCGACCAAGTAAAGCTGATGTTGCCCGGAGAGACTTCTTATAATACGGTTACGGCGGACGAAGTCATCTACAGAGGTAGGGATTTTCATTTTTTTAATGATCCCTACATTTGTGTTAAGGACATCACTTCCGATGTTTCAGATTTGACAGACCCTTATGGAACCTATCAAATTGCAAACTTGAAAGCTACCGAGGGGACGTTGGTTCCCCATGGCGGAGGAAATTTTGGTGCCGCCGGTGGATGGCAAATTGTTTTTGTCTACGAGTTTCAAAGCTTGACCAGAAAGAATATTACCTTATTTGATGGGTATGCCCATGTAAGGAACAATGCTTCGGTAGATGTTCTTTTTGATGGTTTCACTACTGTTCCAAGTGGACCTGTAAATGCTGATATCGTATTGGGTTCCATAGAAGGAGATCGCGTATTGAACGGGGATACTTTTCAGATTTTAAAATCAGATAATACCTTTGAAAGTATTAGTACTTCACAAAGAGACGCCAATAACTTTTTCAACAGTAAGATTACCTTGAACGGTAGCGATTTTCTGAATAGAAATCCTGCCAGTACCAATACGCTGGGATATGATGCTTCTATTTTTCAATTAAGCAATACCAGTAATCGACTTATTGACAACAATCAAACATCGGCAACTTTTAGAGCTACCTCAGGAAGCGAATCGTATGGGCTTTACTTGATGGGATTCTCTGTAGAAGTTTTTGAGCCTAGTCTAGGGAATTTAGATTTTACAACCACTTCTTCTTCCACTAGTTTTAATCCTGGGGGAGATGTGCAACTAAGTCTTGGTATAGAAAATTCAGGAAATGACAATATTAGAAACTTAGTAATTTCTACCATCATTCCTGCAGAAGTTGATTTCTTGAATACGGAACCTCTTCCAACAGGAGTGACTTCTTCCTATAATGCCAGCACAAGAGAGCTGCTATTCACCATTGCCGATGGATTGACCGATGTTGGCGATGCTCCATTTAACCTAGACTTTAATGTTAGCGTCAAAGAACAATGTTATTTCTTGGAATCGGTTTGTGCTGGAAACTTTGAAATTCAGGCTATAGCCAATTTTACGGGAGAGATCAATACTGCACCACAAACGACCAATAGTTCTGGAACTACAGATGCCTGTTCCAATGGAAACCATGACCCCACGGTTATAGGGATCAATAGGCCCGATCAAGTGAACTTTGCTACGGCAGTCAATGCCTTGGATAGAACCATATCTTGTAGTGATACGGCCGCCCTAAATGCAGCACAAGCTTTAGTTCCCACTACAGAGTTCTGTAATTTTACCTTGAACAAAGTTTCGGGGAACTTTGTTCCCAATCCTGGATGTGATGTGGAAGGAACTTATACCAATACCTGGACTTTTACAGATGCCTGTGGTAGAACAAGTGAAACCTTTACACAAGTAATTACCATTGAAGATACTACGGCTCCAGTATTTGACGGTACTTTGCCCGCAGATATTCCTGCAGCCGCCAATAATATCCCAACAGCAGATATTCTGACTGCCAGTGATACTTGTGATTCCAATCCTTTGGTAGTACTTAACGAAACCTTTGTTGGAGATAATACGAGTGATACCTACACCATCATAAGAACTTGGACCGCATCAGATTGTGCCGGAAACGAAACGATACACGTGCAACGTGTATTTGTTACAGAAAATGGAGATCCATTAGGTCTTACCATTAATGATATTGGTGTAAATGAAGGTGATGGTACGGCAACCTTTGCTGTACGTCTTACTGGAGAGTTTGGTGCGTTTTCTGTGGACTATGCCACAGCAAATGCTACGGCCAGTGCTCCAAACGATTTTAACGAAATAACCACTTCTTCCCTCTCCTTTAATGGAAATCACGGGGAGATTCAAAACATCAGTGTTACCATAGTAGATGACCTTTTAGTGGAAGCTACGGAAACATTTACCGTGGAATTGAGCAATCTAACACCCAATGTTACTGTTATCAATAAAGCTACCGGTACAGGTACTATCAACGATAACGACAATGCTTCAATACGAATAGCAGATGTTACTGTGGATGAAGCCACAGGAAGTTTTAATTTAGAGGTTACTCTTAACGGAAACGTTCAGGAAGCATTTACGATTGATTTTTCTACTGCAGATGCTACGGCTCTTGCCGGAAATGATTATGTGGCTGCAACGGGTCAAGTTTCATTTCCTGCTAACAGTACAGATGGAGATACACAACCTATTGTTTTAAACGTGAATGATGATGATCTTATAGAAGAAACCGAGACCTATCTTTTAGATTTAAACAATCTTGTTAGTGAAGGTGTGGTAACTATTGCCGATAACCAAGGGATTGTAACCATCACCGACAACGATGCCGTGGCAGGGACGGGACTTGATTTTGACAATACCGATGTGACCGTGGACGAGGCCGCCGGGACCGCTACCTTTACCGTAAGGCTTACCGGGAACGTACCTGGTGGATTTACCGTGGACTTCGCCACTGCCGATGGTTCTGCCATCGCGGGGGAAGATTATAGCGCAAACTCCGGGACATTGACCTTCTTGGGGAACAATGACGAAACGCAGAACATCGTTATCGATATTACCGACGATGCCCTTATAGAGAACACCGAGGGATATGTGGTGGACCTTTCGGGACTCTCCACTGCCCTTATCGGGATCAACACCCCACAGGCCAACGGGAACATCACCGACAACGATGCCGTGGCCGGAACGGGACTTGATTTTGACAATACCGACGTGACCGTGGACGAGGCCACCGGGACCGCTACCTTTACCGTAAGATTGACCGGGAACGTACCGGGAGGATTTACCGTGGACTTCGCCACTGCCGATGGTTCCGCCATCGCTGGGGAGGATTATAGCGCAAACTCCGGGACATTGACCTTCTTGGGGAACAATGACGAAACACAGGATATCGTGATCGACATTACCGACGATGCCCTTATAGAGAACACCGAGGGATATGTGGTGGACCTTTCGGGACTATCCACTGCCCTTATCGGGATCAATACCCCTCAGGCCAACGGGAACATCACCGACAACGATGCCGTGGCCGGAACGGGACTTGATTTTGACAATACAAATGTGACCGTGGACGAGGCCACCGGGACCGCTACCTTTACCGTAAGATTGACCGGGAACGTACCTGGTGGATTTACCGTGGACTTCGCCACTGCCGATGGTTCCGCTATCGCGGGGGAAGATTATAGCGCAAACTCCGGGACATTGACCTTCTTGGGGAACAATGACGAAACGCAGAACATCGTTATCGATATTACCGACGATGCCCTTATAGAGAACACCGAGGGATATGTGGTGGACCTTTCGGGGCTATCCACCAGCCTTATCGGGATCAATACCCCTCAGGCCAACGGGAACATCACCGACAACGATGCCGTGGCCGGAACGGGACTTGATTTTGACAATACAAATGTGACCGTGGACGAGGCCGCCGGGACCGCTACCTTTACCGTAAGGCTTACCGGGAACGTTCCGGGCGGGTTCACCGTGGACTTCGCCACTGCCGATGGTTCCGCCATCGCGGGAGAGGACTATAGTGCGAACTCCGGGACATTGACTTTCTTGGGGAACAATAACGAAACACAGGATATCGTTATCGATATTACCGACGATGCCCTTATAGAGAACACCGAGGGATATGTGGTGGACCTTTCGGGACTCTCCACTGCCCTTATCGGGATCAACACCCCACAGGCCAACGGGAACATCACCGACAACGATGCCGTGGCCGGAACGGGACTTGATTTTGATTCCACGGACGTGACCGTGGACGAGGCCGCCGGGACCGCTACCTTTACCGTAAGGCTTACCGGGAACGTACCGGGAGGATTTACCATGGACTTCGCCACTGCCGATGGTTCCGCCATCGCGGGAGAGGACTATAGTGCGAACTCGGGTACGCTGACCTTCTTGGGGAACAATGACGAAACACAGGATATCGTTATCGATATTACCGATGACAACCTTATCGAAACTACAGAGGGATATGTGGTGGACCTTTCAGGACTATCCACCAGCCTTATCGGGATCAATACCCCCCAGGCCAACGGGAACATCACCGATAACGATGCCGTGGCCGGAACGGGGCTCGATTTTGACAATACAAATGTGACCGTGGACGAGGCCGCCGGGACCGCTACCTTTACCGTAAGGCTGACCGGGAACGTTCCGGGAGGCTTTACCATGGACTTCGCCACTGGCGATGGTTCCGCCATCGCTGGGGAGGATTATAGCGCAAACTCCGGGACATTGACCTTCTTGGGGAACAATGACGAAACACAGGATATCGTTATCGACATTACCGACGATGCCCTTATAGAGAACACCGAGGGATATGTGGTGGACCTTTCGGGACTATCCACTGCCCTTATCGGGATCAATACCCCCCAGGCCAACGGGAACATCACCGACAACGATGCCGTGGCCGGAACGGGACTTGATTTTGACAATACCGACGTGACCGTGGACGAGGCCACCGGGACCGCTACCTTTACCGTAAGATTGACCGGGAACGTACCGGGAGGATTTACCGTGGACTTCGCCACTGCCGATGGTACCGCCATCGCTGGGGAGGACTATAGTGCGAACTCCGGGACCTTGACCTTCTTGGGGAACAATGATGAAACACAGGATATCGTGATCGACATTACCGACGATGCCCTTATAGAGAACACCGAGGGATATGTGGTAAACCTTTCGGGACTATCCACTGCCCTTATCGGGATCAATACCCCTCAGGCCAACGGGAACATCACCGACAACGATGCCGTGGCCGGGACGGGACTCGATTTTGACAATACAAATGTGACCGTGGACGAGGCCACCGGGACCGCTACCTTTACCGTAAGATTGACCGGGAACGTACCGGGAGGATTTACCATGGACTTCGCCACTGCCGATGGTTCCGCCATCGCGGGAGAGGACTATAGTGCGAACTCCGGGACATTGACCTTCTTGGGGAACAATGACGAAACGCAGGATATCGTTATCGACATTACCGATGATGCCCTTATCGAAACTACAGAGGGATATGTGGTGGACCTTTCAGGACTCTCCACCAGCCTTATCGGGATCAATACCCCCCAGGCCAACGGGAACATCACCGACAACGATGCCGTGGCCGGAACGGGACTTGATTTTGACAATACCGACGTGACCGTGGACGAGGCCGCCGGGACCGCTACCTTTACCGTAAGGCTTACCGGGAACGTACCGGGAGGATTTACCGTGGACTTCGCCACTGCCGATGGTTCCGCCATCGCTGGGGAGGACTATAGCGCGAACTCGGGTACGCTGACCTTCTTGGGGAACAATGACGAAACACAGGATATCGTTATCGATATTACCGATGACAACCTTATCGAAACTACAGAGGGATATGTGGTGGACCTTTCAGGACTATCCACCAGCCTTATCGGGATCAATACCCCCCAGGCCAACGGGAACATCACCGACAACGATGCCGTGGCCGGAACGGGGCTCGATTTTGACAATACAAATGTGACCGTGGACGAGGCCGCCGGGACCGCTACCTTTACCGTAAGGCTGACCGGGAACGTTCCGGGAGGCTTTACCATGGACTTCGCCACTGGCGATGGTTCCGCCATCGCTGGGGAGGATTATAGCGCGAACTCGGGTACGCTGACCTTCTTGGGGAACAATGACGAAACGCAGGATATCACCGTTAGTATCACGGACGATGCCCTTATCGAGAACACCGAGGGATATGTGGTGGACCTTTCAGGGCTCTCCACTGCCCTTATCGGGATCAACACCCCACAGGCCAACGGAAATATTATAGATAATGATAGTACGGATGGTTATCCTATGGATCTTACCGTAGATTCTTGTGATGATATTCCAGCTACGGATACCATTGTAATAGATAGAGCATGTGATGTTACCTTAACACATCACGATGACATTATCTCTGGAGATACAGACGCTTGTCCTTCTGAGTATACCATTACCAGAACGTGGACTGTAACCAATTGTAATGGGTTCACCACAGAGCATATCCAAACCATCACAGTCTTGGATAGGGATAAGCCTGAATTTGTAGGCAGCTTGCCAACAGATACCACAGCTAGTTGTGATACGATTCCCGTTGCAGAAGTATTAACTGCCACCGATAATTGTAGTGGTATTGCCACTGTTGATTTTAATGAAGAAATCATAAATCAAGATGCTAGTTGTCCAAATAACTATCAGATTATCCGAACTTGGACGGCTACAGATTGTGCTGGTAATACAGCAGTGCATACACAAACTATTCAAGTAGAAGATACCACGGCGCCTACCTTTGTAGAAACTTTGCCGCAAAACATGACGGTTAGTTGTGATAGTATTCCCGATGCAGAAGTACTTACTGCCGTGGATAATTGTGATACTCACGTAGATGTTTCCTTTATTGAAACCATCACCAACGATGCCAATTGTGCAGAAGGGTATACCATTACCAGAGTATGGAGGGCCATGGATTGTTCTGGAAACCCTGTAAATCATACACAGATATTGACTATTGATCCTACCGGACCAATTTCAGTAAATGATTATGAGGAAGAAATAACCATTACTTGTGGGGATGCTATTCCAGAAGTACCAGAGCTTGTCTTTACGGGAGGTTGCGGTGATTATCAAGTAGTGTTCAATGAAGTAGAGGAGTTCTCCGATACCTCAGATGATTATATGATCATAAGATCTTGGGATGTAACGGATGCTTGTGGAAATACAGGACATTTTGAGCAAATTGTATTTGTGCTACAACCAAAATTGGAAGAAATAAGTATTAGCCTATGTGTTGAAGACAATGCTATTGATCTGACATCTTATTTGCCTTCTTCTTTTGATGCCAATGGAACATTTACCATTGACGGAAGCAATATCGATTTGCCACAAGGAAACTTCGATCCTTCCCTTTTTGAACTAGGAACCTATACTATCTTGTATAGTGCCACCCAGGCCAGCTGTAACTATCTTGCGGAATTTACCATAGAAGTACATGCAGACTGTGTACCTTGTGGGGTAGATCAACTGGAGTTCTCCAAAACCATTACGGCTAATGGCGATGGGAAAAATGATTTCTTTGAAATTAAAGGAGCAGAGTTCTGTGACTATATTTTTGAAGTACAGATTTTCAATAGATGGGGGAACATTGTTTACCGATCTGATGATTATCAAAACGATTGGGATGCCGTAGCTCCTAACAGCTCGTTTGGAAGTTCGGGAACAGTTCCATCCGGTACGTATTACTATATTGTAAATATTAAAAACAGTGATATTAAGACCATCAATGGATTCCTTTACATTGGCGCAAACTAATTCACTATAGAACACCCGTAAAAAAAGCCGACTTTTTCAAAGTCGGCTTTTTTTATGTTTTTTTCCTTAGCAAACTTCAATGTTTTTCTACCAGAAAACGGATTTGTACAAGCTTGTCATTTATCGGGTTAAATGAACGCTTATCGAACGTCTATATTTTCCATTTCTCATGAGAATAAGACCTGTAAAACAAATCTCTAGGTCGTTCATCCGATACCAGTTATCAATCATCCGATTTTTGTAAAAAAACACGACAAAATACCTTTTAACTTACTGAAAATGAATTATATCTATAGAAAAATGCCATTCATCGAAGGAAGTTCCCCTTAACGAATTTCAGGGCTTATTCGACGGTTATATTCCCTGCTACCCCCCCTTTATTGTTGCTTTGTAGAAGGAATTAAGACCAAATCTTTAATTCCATTTGGGGAACTAGAACACTACTTAAATTAAAGCGCTATGATACGCACAAAAAAAGTCTTGATCGCTGTGGCGATCTTTTGGGGAATTTGGGGAAATGCACAACAGCTACCACAATTTACACAGTATTTGTACAATACCGTTTCTGTAAATCCAGCCTATGCAGGAAGTAGGGAGAACCTTAATGTTACAGCCCTACATAGAAATCAATGGTCTGGGTTGGACGGAAATCCTACCACTAGCACATTTACTTTACATGCTCCACTTCGAAATGACAGAGTGGGTGTTGGTTTTTCCTATATCAGCGATGATCTTGGTTTTGAACGAACAAACTACATTTATGGGGATTTTTCATATACCGTTCCTGTTCAAGAAGGTGTAAATCTTTCTTTTGGCTTAAAAGCAGGTTTTACAAGTTATTACCTTACTACGCCGGATGCTTCCGACAATTTCTTTAACAATAATGGCACGGTTTGGAATCCTAATTTTGGGGTAGGTGCCTATATCAGCTCTGATCGCTGGTTTGCAGGGATTTCATCTCCCAGAATATTAAATACCGACCTCAACAACGGAGAATTTGAAGCTCTGGAACGAAATAGTTACTACGCCATTGGGGGTGTAGTTATGGATGTTTCTCCCGATCTTAAGTTTAAACCTTCGGTAATCACAAAATTCACGGAAGGAGCTCCTTCCACGTATGATGTATCGGCTAATTTTCTTTTGTACGAGAAATTGTGGATCGGTGCTACCTATAGATTCAATTTTGCCAACAATTTTGGTGCTATTTTAGACTATCAAGTGTTCAAAGATGTACGAATAGGGTATGCCTATGACTTACCAACTTCCGAGTTTAGTCAATTCAGTACAGGTACTCATGAGATTGTATTGATCTATGAGCCTTTTTCCAAAAAGAAAGGCGGAGTCAAATCGCCTCGATACTTCTAAAAAACACAAATCTTAAAAACCTACTAATTCATTTGTCATGAAAATAGTTCTGAAAAAAACCGCTTTTATCATCCTAATATTGTTTTCTCAATTGATGTTTGCCCAATATGGCGCTCAAAAAAGAGGGGATTATTATTTTGGTCAATTCTCCTATGCAAAGGCTATAAAGGAATACGAAAAGATGGTCGTCGGTAATTTCAATACAAATTACGCCCATCAACAATTGGCCGAATGCTATTTACTGATCCGTGATTACAAGAACTCCATTCCTCATTTTGAGGCTGTAATCAATGATGCCAGTATTCCAACAGATTATTACTTTAAATACGGCATGGCCTTATATAGCGATGGCCAACGTAAGAAAGCCGAAAAGTGGCTAAAAAAATACAAGAAATTCAATAAAAATGACTCCCGTGTAAAACGATTTCTAAAAGATGGGACTTTGGCTTCAGTGGTATTCAACAGTAGACAACGCTACGATCTAGAGCCGGTGGCCTTCAATTCCAAAGAAGCCGATTTTGGGGTATTTGCCCATGAAGGAAAACTTTATTTTGCTTCATCACGAAAGGACAAAATCAATGGCGAAGAATATGGGTGGAATGAGGAACCTTGGTTAGATCTATTCATGATCAAAGAAGGAGATCTAGAGGCGGTTCCAGAAAAATTATCTGGGGATGTGAATACCAAATTTCATGAAAGTTCTATAGTATTCAGTACAGATTATAAGAATGATACCATCATCTATTTTACGCGGAACAATTACTATAAAAAGAAAAAAGGTTACGGTGCAGAGGATGAAATTAATTTAAAAATATATAGTGCCATAAAAAAGGATGGAGAATGGATCACCAACAGGAATTTAAGAATCAATAGTGATTACTTTTCTACGGGTCATCCTTTTGTAAGTCCAGAACGTAAAAGAATTTACTATACCTCGGATAGACCTGGAGGTTACGGTGGAACAGATATTTATTATTCAGAGATACATGACAGAGGTGGGATAGGACCTTCCATCAATGCGGGTCCTGTTATCAATACTGAAGGAAACGAAATGTTCCCTTTTATCAATGCCGAAGGAACCCTATTCTTTTCATCGGACGGACATGTTGGATTTGGACAAATGGACGTGTTCTCTACCGTCTCGGACGATCAGGGGAAGCTCATCGATGTTATTAATCTGGGGCGTCCCATTAACAGTAGCAGTGACGATTTTGGTTATTTTGCTTTTGAAGACGGTATCAACGGATACATCAGTTCCAATAGAGAAGGAGGTCAAGGCGGCGATGATATTTATAAATTTGAATTTACCCCTTCTTTATCTGTTGAAGGTATTGTACGGGATGGGGTTAACTATCAACCTTTGGACAGTGTGATGATAACCTTGATCGATCAGGTCACCAACAAAAAAATAGCTGATGTTCTTACCGATAAAGACGGACATTATAAAATGTTTGTCAATCGTAAAGCCAATTATATGATCGAAGCGGTCCGAAAAACACATCCGCACAAATTCATCTACTTTAATACGCATACGATATCAAGGAAAACAAGGATCGTACAACAAGACATTATTTTAGAACCCGTACTGGATCTGAAGATATTGGCCGATCTTAATAAAATCTATTTTGATTTTAATAAAAGTGATATTCGACCCGATGCGGCCCTAGAATTGGACAAAGTGGTAAAATTGATGACACAGACCTATCCAGAAATGATCATTAAATTGGAAGCTCATACGGATCCCGTTGGAAGCCATGCCTATAACGATGCTTTATCTGAACGAAGGGCAAAATCTACCTATGAGTACCTTATTGAGCACGGCGTTCCTGAAAATCACATCCTTTCCTACAAAGGATATGGCAAGCGAAAAACAATCAATACATGTACAGGTAAAAAAGACTGTACTGCTGAGGAACTGGAATTGAATAGAAGAACAGAATTCCCTATCATTCAAATTAAGAACGACCGTCCGAATACCTTGGTCGCTAAGTCAAAATAATAGCCAAACCCAATATAGTGTCTAAGCTAGCATGGCAACGTGCTAGCTTTTTTTTAGCCTATTTTCACCCTACTTTCGGCAACTTCTTTGATAGGAAGTACAATTTTACCTT
This sequence comes from Spongiimicrobium salis, assembly GCF_043678055.1. NCBI lineage: Bacteria > Pseudomonadati > Bacteroidota > Flavobacteriia > Flavobacteriales > Flavobacteriaceae > Spongiimicrobium > Spongiimicrobium salis. The sequence continues at coordinate 43,943 of NZ_JBHEQA010000008.1, read as the reverse complement.
CTTTGGTATCCAAAGTCATGGTCATATTGTCTATAGACTCAATGGTTCCTTTAATATCGTCAATTTTGATTTTATCGCCTACAGCATAGTTTTTCCTGGCGTAAAAGGACCGTAGTAAATCCCCAACAATCTCTCTAGAGCCTAGGCCAAAGCCTAAAGCCATTGCCAATAAAAACGCCCCTAAAATGATAGTGAAATTACTTGTAATAATAGTGGTATCGATTCCCGCTTGATTCAGGGCCGTAATCGTAACAAAAATAGCAATGATGTAAAAGATGACATTGCCAATAATTTTTGACCCTCCCATTCCCATGGAATCAAAAACACTGACCAAAGCTTTCTTTATCATTCGGGCGGCAAACATCCCGATCATAAAAATGACCATAGCACTGAGCAGTATGGGCAAATAGCGCAATAGATTGGCAATTTCTGTAGAAATAATGGATAAGCCTATGATATCCGCGGCCACAATAATGAATACCAACATGAACAGCCATTTTACAAAAGCCAGAAGAATTTTAGAGATATCTATTTTAATTTTACTATCATCCCCAAAAAGCCCCGCATCATTGATTCTTTGGGATACCTTTTCAATTTTGGCCACTTTAAGGATTTTCTTGAGGATAAAGAGTACAATTTTGATAATAATCCATCCTATAAGCAATGCTACGATCGCCCCTACAATATTGGGCAGAACACCTGCTATTTGGTCAATAATGGTAGTCAGTGATTTGGTTGCCAAGGTTTTCAATTCATCCATAACAGCGTATTTAGGTTAGTTATTTTGTTCTGATCTCTTATTACTTTTAAACATTCCTTCGAGGACCGATTTAAAATTCGTGGTAAACAAAGTCCCCATCTCCATAAAAAATTTGGCAATGGCCACATCGTGCATCACTTTTTTCCTCATGTGTGCAGGAACCTCCTTTAAGGAGCTTTGCATTACTTTAAACGGATTCTCTTTGTTATCTGCCATCTACGGTAGTTTATTGTACATTTCCAATACTCTTGCTTTTGCCCTTTTTAGGCGCATCTTTACAGCACTTGTGCCCACATCCAAAATGGTTTCCAACTCCTTGATCGAAACATCATCTTGGTACTTCAATAACAATATTGATTTATCTTCCGGGGGAATCAAGGACAGAGCTTTTTTCAGTTTAGTTGTTCTCATTTGAAACAGTTCACCATCTTCAACTTCTACAATAATAGTATTCTCTTTATCTTCTATAGGTCTTGCCTTGTCGCTCATTTTCCGTTCTTTGTTTCGATTTACATAATTGACACAAAAATTATAGGTAAACGAATACAACCAGCTAGAGAATTTTGATTTTCCCTTAAAACTGGCCAGTTTTACAAATAATAATAAAAACACATCCTGTGTTAGATCTTCTGCTTCATCGCTAGATTTAGAAAAACCGTAGCACTTATTATAAACCAACTTTGCATATCTATCGTAAAGAATTCCAAACAACAGCGTGTCATTGTTTTGTACGATTTTCTGAACTAGTTCTTCATCGGATAAATTAAAAAAAGGATTGTTCTTCAGCGAAGCTGTCCCCGTAAGGTTTATAAGTACAAGACACAGCTTTTTTAGAAAAGTTACCAATGTTCCGATTTAGTATTGGGGTTCAAAAGTTAAATTTATAACATAAATTGACAACCCATAAGAGAAATTCATATAAAATATCGTACATCTTGCAAAGTACTCTCTTTCAATATGCGATAATCTCCCTTAGTTGATACCCTTAAGACACCATTTTTTATAAAAAGTCACCTATTCCACAACCTATTTATCCAAAATGCCGCATTTATACTATGGAATTTGCGTACGGAGGAGGACTTGGATCAAAAAGATCCTATCTTTGCAAAAAAAATAAAAATGAGACACTTCCTTTTTTTGACCACTACTTTTTTCCTTTTGATTTTATCTGCGTGTAAAACAGAGAAAAAAAATGAGGCCACCGTAGCTGAACCAGAAACTGTAAAAGAACTAAGTATTTTAGAGAAAGTGGCACAGGCCCACGGTTATGATCAGTGGAAAACAGTACAGAAATTGGAGTTCACTTTTAATGTAGATAGAGGAACTGAGGAAACAACCCATTACGAACGTTCCTGGGCCTGGGAAACCAAAGCCAATATTGTAAGCCAGGATACCATTCGTTATCATCGCAATGAACTCACGCCAGACAGTCCGGAATACCGCGTAAATGGCGGATTCGTTAATGATAAATATTGGTTATTGGCCCCTTTCAACCTCATCTGGGACAAAGATAATTTTACCTATGAGCACAGTACCGAAGCTACAGCTCCGATCAGTGCTGAAAGTATGCAAAAGTTGACCATTGTATACAGTAACGAAGGCGGGTATACTCCAGGCGATGCCTATGATTTCTATTTTGGAGACGACTACTTGGTCAAAGAATGGGTCTTTCGAAAAGCAAATCAGGAAGAAGCAAACCTAGCAACTACCTGGGAGGCTTATGAGGATTTTGGTGGTATACCTATGGCTACCATGCACAAAAATGCTGAAGGCACTTTTAAATTATACTTTACCAATATTAAGACCGAAACAAAATCATAAGCTATTTTTTCCGCTGAAGTAAGAGGGTTGCAAGAACTACGAGTATTGTACTTCCCAACAATAGGTAAAAAATTAAATTCAGATCATATTTTTCTGCAATGAATCCCAGTAAAACAGGAGCCAACAAAAATCCTGAATATCCGGTTCCTGCAATAAATGAGACGCCTTTTGAAGATTCTACCCCCTGAATTGTTCCTCCAATACGGAACATTTCAGGGATGATTACAGAAAGGCCAAGTCCAATACAGGCAAAACCGAGAATTGTACTGTACAAAAACGGTTGGAGTACTAATATATACCCTAGCAGGGCCAAAATACTTCCAAACGTAATTAAACGAAAAGATCCAATTTTTGAACTGATCCCATCCGCAAAAAAACGCCCTGTAGTCATCGTAATAGAAAAGCCCAGGAAACCAGCTCCTATTAGGTTTTCTGGTGCTTTGCGTATTTCTTTTAGGTACAAGCTACTCCAATCGACCACAGCTCCTTCACTCCCCATAATGACAAAAGAAATCATGCCCAATACGAATAAGGGTTTAAATACTTTAAAACTAAAAGGTTCTTTTACGATAGGTCCAGCTGTGATATGCCTATAGTTTTTCACTAAAAAAGCATTCACGGATAGCACCAGAAGCATCGCCAAGCACATATGTATTATTGGGCTACCAATTTTAGGAATTAGAAAACTTCCCAAACCGGCCAAAACACCGCCCAAACTAAAAAAACCATGAGCTGCCGACATAAAATTCTCTTGATCTTCTTTTTCCAGTTCCGTAACCAAGGTATTCATCGCAATATCGGTAAAGCCGTTGGCAAAACCGAAAAGAAAAAGACTTCCAATCGACATGTAATAATTCGTAGCCAAAAATGGAAATATGGCTAAGACTACACAGCCTAAAACTCCTACCCAAGTGGCCTTGCCCACGCCTAAACGCCCTATTAAGGCCGAAGCCATGGGAAAAACGGTAAAAACCCCCAAAGACAGAAAAAAAATGGCAATTCCCAACTCAGAATTATCCAAAGCCAGTTTTTCCTTGATCGTTGGAATATAGATGGCCCAGGTACCAAACAAAATATTGAGACTTGCGAATACCCAGGCTGGAGCAAAATAACGTGGATTGGAAAGAATTAGTTTTAAAGACTTCATATACTACTAATGACAGAGTGCAAGCATCAAAATATCTTATTCAAGATCCTTTTGAATACCTTCCTTTAGAATTTGACCAAACTGATACATATCTTCAAAAGAACAATAAAAAGGGGCCGGTGCCAGGCGTATGACATTGGGTTCACGCCAATCCGTAATCACGCCCTTCGCCATTAAATAGTCGAACAAAGCTTTACCTTCCCCGTGCAAAAATACAGAAAGCTGACACCCTCTTTCCTCAGGCGTAATAATTTCAAAAGTACTATCGACCTCCCTATCAATTTCTTGCAAAATAAATTCAAGATAGGCCACAATTTTATTTCGCTTAGCAATCAGCTTGTCCATACCCACTTCTTCAAAAAGGCTTAAAGAAGCTAAGTAAGGAGCCATAGACAAAACTGGAGCATTACTTATTTGCCAGGCATCGGCAGTATCCATAGGTTCAAATTCCGGTTTCATCAAAAAACGGGTTTCTTTCTTGGTGCCCCACCAACCTTCAAATCGAGGGATATCTTTGCGTCCCAGATAATTCTCATGCACAAAAATCCCCGAAGCGTTTCCAGGGCCGCTGTTCATATACTTATAACTACACCATGCGGCAAAATCTACGCCCCAATCATGTAATTTCAACGCAACATTGCCAACAGCATGAGCCAAATCCCATCCTACATAGGCGCCTACGGATTTCCCAGCCTTGGTAATCGCCTCCATATCGAACACTTGACCCGTATAATAGTTGACCCCTCCTATCAGGACCAAAGCCAGCTCTTCCCCTACTTCTTTGATTTTAGCCAGAATATCCTCCGTTCTCCAAGAATGTTCCCCCACTCTTCGTTTAAGCGGTACTATAGCCTCCTTAGGATCGAATCCATGATGTTTTACCTGACTCTGGAACATGTATTGATCTGAAGGAAATGCTTTTTCCTCACAAATGATTTTAAATCGTTTGGAACTTGGTCTATAAAAAGAGACCATCAGCAAATGCAGGTTTACGGTAAGCGTGTTCATGACAGATACCTCTTTGGCTTGCCCTCCTACTACTTTTGCCAAAGGAGCTGCCAAACGTTCATGATAGTCCCACCATGGTTTGTCTGCATAAAAATGCCCTTCTACAGCTAAATTCTCCCAATCGGACATAATTTCATCCACATAGGTCTTGGTACGTTTAGGTTGAAGGCCAAGGGAATTTCCCGTGAAATATATCACTTGTTTTCCGTTCACTTTTGGAAAGTGGAACGCCTCGCGGTACGAACGAAGTTCATCTTCCGCATCCAGCTGTTGTGCAAATTGCAGGCTGTTTTTGAATTGCATTTCTTGGTTTTTTTCAAAAATACAACTTCATTATTAATGATAATTGCTTATCCTTTAGGAAAGTTCTCGCCGATCCAATCGCATTTCAACAAGGTGCTTTTGGAAACCTACTTTTTCATAGGCTTTAATGGCAGGGATGTTATCTACATAGACCGTTAAACGGATTTCGTTTATCCCTTTGGTCAGGGCCCAATCTTTTAAATGCGATAGGATGATACGGTTTACTCCCTTTCCCCTATATTGGGGAACTGTGTACATAAACCCACAGTACATATAGGTTTCATGATCCAAATAGGGTTTAGCCGCTTTGATCAAGCCATAGCCCGAACCTACAATCTGATCTTTATACATGATCACAGCTACCTCGGCATTATCTGCCAAAATCAATTGTTCCAGGTCATAATAATGAATATCTCCTTTTCTCAATGTACTGTCAAAGGGTCTTTCGGCAGTAATGATGCCCTGTTCAAATTCCAAAAGAATTTCCAAATCTTCCAAAATGGCGGATCTACATTCAAATTTTTCCATCAGTACTCGGTTAATCGTATATATACACCCAAAGTACTATATATTTCTTTGTCCCTGAACTTTTATTGGGTTGTGTTTTATAATTTTGTCAAAAATACTAGCATGCATTTTCTTTCGGACATTCTGGAAAACTACATTGCCGATCATTCAGAAGAAGAACCGAAGCTCCTACAGGAGTTGACTCGGGAAACGCACCTTAAGGTGATACAACCTCGAATGATCACAGGGCATTTCCAAGGAAGAGTCCTGAGCATGTTATCCAAAATACTGTATCCGGCAACGGTATTGGAAATAGGGACCTATACCGGCTATTCTGCCTTATGTTTGGCCGAAGGCTTGCAAAAAAGTGGGCAGCTCCATACCATAGATATCAATGAAGAATTATATGATATGCAACGCCGATATTTCGATCGAAGTGATTACGGGGAACAAATCATTCAGCATACAGGAAATGCCCTGGATATTATACCCAATATGGATCTTACTTTTGATCTTGTTTTTATCGATGCGGAAAAGACAAGTTATCTGGATTATTTTGACGCCGTACTTCCAAAAACAAGACCTGGAACCATTATCCTTTCCGACAATGTGCTTTGGTCAGGAAAGGTAGTAGAGCCCTTATCTCCCAAAGACAAAGCAACAAAGGTACTTTTGGAGTATAATAAGCAGCTTAAAGAAGATCCCCGCTTAGAAACGGTTTTACTCCCAATAAGAGACGGACTTACCGTAAGTAGAGTACGCTGACTTTTTGATAAATTCTGTGAAATACATAGGCAAAAAGTGTTCCCACCGTGGCTCCTACAATAATGTCCGTGGGGTAATGGACACCTAAATATATTCTACTAAAACAGAAGAGCAAGGGCCAAATAAGAATAATATAAATCCACTTTACTTTTTTTCTTAAAAAGAAAACGGCGAACATGGCAATACTAAAAGAAGAGGCTGCATGTCCTGAAAAAAAACTATAATCACTAGGGGAAATTACGGCCCGTATTAATCCCTTCATGGCCTCATCATTGCTAGGTCTTAGTCTTTCCACCCCATTCTTGGTTAAAAAAATAGCTAAGGTTACCAACAATAACATACTAATAAGTGCCAAGAATATTCCCAAGATTTCCCTTTTGGAATTTTTTACTAAAATTAATACGCCAAGACCAATGAATAAGGGCAACCAAGTATTGAATTTTGTAACGATAATCCAGAAAGAATCATATTGTTCAGCGCCCAAATTGTTTAAATAGATAAAGAAATCCTTGTCCCACTCCAACAATTTATCCAACATATTACTTTCTTTTAATTACTCCTGTAATATCGTTTACTTCGTCCTTTACTTTATCTATTTCTTGTTTAATATCTTTTGTGAAGTCGGTATCTATCCCCTGTTTTTCGGCACTCTTTTGAATCTCTTGCTTGATATCTTCGGTAGCATCCCTTAATTGACGCATGCCCTTACCCAATCCTTTGGCGATTTCCGGAATTTTATCGGCGCCAAAGACCATGACCACAATAAATAAAATGAACATTACCTCGGGGCCTCCTATAAATAAAAATTGCATAGCGTACATGCTACAAATATAATAAAGTTTGTAATGAAAAAGCCTGTCAGGTTTTCAAAACTTGACAGGCTGATATCTTTTGAAAAAAGGATGTTTTTATTTTCCTTTTATATTTCCTTTGAATTTATCGAAATCGGACTTTTCTTGTTTCTTGGGCCAAGAATTATTCGTAGTATCGATATCCGCGGTCTCCGCTTTTGGATCAACAATAACGCTTACCAATTCCTTTTGGGAAGACAATACGCGTCTCACCTCAGAATCATTTCTTCTCCAGATTTCCGGAGGGTAGGTAACATTTTCCGTAGAACCATCGGCATAGGTATATTCAACGATCAATGGCATGGGTATACCTCCTGGCTTATCAAAAGTAATTTCATAGAAATACTTTGGCTCTTTTATTTTTGCACGTTCAGCCGCTGTAAGATTATCCATCATATACTCTTTTAAAGTAGTGGATGTCGTTGATGGTTCTTGTCCTTTCTGATTCGCTTTAAAATCTTCCGTACCTTCTTCGGCCAAGAATACCATTGGAGGAAAATCGGCCAAAGTTTGATTTCTCGCCGCCAAATTCTCCTGCATTCTTTTTGTAGGCTTGTCGGTAACGTGGAATTTGCGTACCCCTTTTACACCGATATCCACATAGTCCGTAGTATAGAACCAACCTCTCCAGTACCAATCCAAGTCAACCGCAGAAGCATCTTCCATGGTACGGAAGAAATCTTCCGGTGTAGGGTGCTTAAACTTCCAACGATTGGCATAGGTTTTAAACGCATGGTCAAACAACTCTTTACCCATTACGGTTTCTCTAAGGATATTTAAGGCCGTTGCTGGTTTTCCATAGGCATTTGGTCCTAAACGGTACACATTTTCAGGGTTGGACATGATAGGTGCCATGGTATTCTGACCTCCTGCCATATAAGGTACTATTTTTGAAGGTTCTCCTCTTCGAGAAGGATATTTATCCAATCCGCCCAAGGCTTCGGGATAAGCCTCTCCAAATTCCTGTTCGGCCAAGTACTGCATAAAGGTATCGAGACCTTCATCCATCCATCCCCATTGACGCTCATCGGAATTCACGATCATAGGGAAGAAGTTGTGACCTACTTCATGAATGATAACGCTGATCATGCCATACTTCACACGTTCGCTATATTTTCCTTCTTCATTTGGTCGTCCGTAATTCCAACAGATCATTGGATATTCCATTCCTTGATTCTTGGCATGAACAGAAATTGCCTTGTGATAGGGATAATCAAAAGTATGCGCAGAATACGAAACCAATGTTTGGGCTACTGCCTTTGTGGAATATTCTTCCCAAAGTGGGTTTCCTTCTTTAGGATACATGGAAACTGCCATGACATCTCTGTTCCCCAATTTAACCGCTTGCATGTCCCAGATGAATTTACGGGAAGTAGCAAAACCAAAATCACGTACATTTTCTGCTTTCAGACGCCATGTTTTCTTTTTATTGGAAAAACCTTTTTCTGCCTTTTCCGCTTCTTCTTGTGTAACAATGATTACAGGCTTATCATAGGATTTTTTAGCCTTCTGATAGCGCTTCATCATTTCCTTTGTATACACCTCTTTTCTATTTTGAAGTACTCCAGTACCATCTAAAATATGATCCGCAGGTACCGTAATATTCACCTCGTAATCGCCAAAAGGCAAGGCAAATTCCCCGCTTCCCCAAAATTGGTGGTTTTGCCAACCTTCAACATCGCTATATACTGCCATTCTAGGGAAGAATTGTGCAATTACATAAGCTCTGTTGCCATCCTTTGGAAAATACTCATATCCAGACCTTGCTCTATTGACTGTATGATCGGGAATATTATAGTTCCATTTAATGGAAAAAGAAAGTTGCTCCTTACTTTTTAAAGGCTGTGGAATATTGATCCGCATCATGGTTTGATTAATGGTATAGGACAAGGCCTTGCCATTGGCATCCTTTACCGATAGAATATTAAAACCACCATCAAAAGGTTCGGACATATAGTTCTTCACAAAACCCTGAGCAGTTTGTGCCGTACCCAATCGCTGAGGGTTTCTCAAAGGGGATTTGGAATCTTTAGCTCTTACGTTCTGATCCAATTGCACCCATAGAAATTCCAGATCATCCGGCGAATTATTGGTGTACGTGATGGTTTCTTCTCCAGCGATGGTTGCATTCTTATCGTCCAATTCAATATTCATTTTGTAATCGGCACGTTGTTGATAATAATCCGGACCTGGGGCTCCGGAAGCAGACCTGAAAGTGTTTGGGGTAGAAAATTCCTCATAAAGTTGTTTAAACTTACTTTGATTCAAATGCCCCGGTTCTTTCTCTTTCTTCATCTGATCCTGTGCAATCGCCGTACTGGCGATCAAGAACAAAAATGAAGCAAAATAATACCTAATTTTATTCATTTTCCTATTTAATTTATTAGTCTCGCGAAAAGTAAAGTTTTTTTAAATAATTGTTAAGGAATGTCAGAGATTTAACATTCCTTTATTATTCTCTTTGATCAAAACAAAACTTTTCTTTTTGTCATTTAATTTAAAATGAACCACGTTTTGTTGTTCTTCAAAAAGATCGGTAAGAATTTCGTTCTGTACCTCGATGCTTTTAATGTTGGGAAAGTCAATTTTGGGGATTTCCAAATAGCAGACAATGACATCTTTGTCATATTCCCACCCCAGGAAATCATATTTTTTTTGGTTACCATCTATTTTGAGGGCAAACTTTGCGTTTAGGTACTTTTCGATATACTGCTTTGCATCGGGATTTTCTTCATCGGTAGCGAGTTCCCCATTGATGCCATAGCGCTCTTCCAACAACATCTCCATATCATCAATAAAAATACGGGTAATGACCTGAAGCGCATCATCTTTTTCCGAATAAGAGATGTTGGTAACACTCACATAGAATTTGTGTGCTGTAGTAAAAGCTACTAAAGGCAACAACAAGAGCAATGCTCCTTTTTTTAAAATTCTCATAACAACGATTTTGAAAGGTGCACCCACCCTGAACGCTAAATCCCTTAAAGAAGGGGATCGATTTTATATCAACATCCAAAAATACGCAATCCTTGTGCCAAAAACATAAGGAATTAATCCAAATTGTTGTTCTTTCGATAAATCACACTCTTCCTGCGCATATATTCCCATATTCTAATTCGATCTTCGATATCGGCCAAAGCTTGAAAATTAGGGTCTACTTCACAGTAAAACATGAAGTCGGGAATTTTAGCTTTTGGAATTTTAAGCTCTTTCATAAAAAGGGAATCAGGATAAAAATTGCGCACCCTACTCGTTTGTGCTGCCTTTTTTTCACGGGCCACTCGCTTCTTCAATTTCTTTGTTCTGCCCGAAATGGCATTAATAATGGGGTTCAGGGGTACCGCAGTGAGCAAGCCAACAGAAAACTTCCCAAAGGAGGCTTCCCGCAACAAGCGTTCACTCTGAGTAAGCCTTTTTGCATGGGCATTGGGCAAGCCCAAACTAAAGGCAGTAATCTGGGCAGGAACCTCATCAATATCCTTTTTTAGATCCCCCGTGAGCTTATGTGGCCCCACGACCACTTCGTCCAATTCGGTCAGGATATCTTCCATAGGAACCTGAATTTGAGTGCTCTCCAAGATAGATTTTGTAACTACGAGTTCTTTTTTCTTAAACTGTACCGCCGAAAAGAGTAAGGTATCATTCAATTGTACTTCAATGGAAAAAAAGCCTCTTGCATCAGAAATTGTGGCCCTCTTGGTGGTCGTATTTAAAATATGTACTCCAGAAACCTCATTGGTATCATTCAAAATTCTTCCATCGAGATTGACCTGGGAAAAACCCAAAAAACCGAAGAGGGAAAAAAGGATAAAAACAATATGTGTTTGTTTCTTGATCAAAAGCGTAAAAGGAGCATTAGGTTTGGTTTATGCTATATGCAGTACAGGATGTTGAGACCAATGTACTTTGTATACCTACGGCAAAACATAGTTTTTTAAAAAACTTCCGTAAAATAGGTCTAGGGCAAAATTTTAATTCCTTGCATTCAATTCTTTCAAATAGGTCTTACTATGCGTAACTAAGAAATCCAAGAGTTGAAATTCGTTTTCTTTCTTCAGCAACGTACTTTCCGGTATTCTATTGTCACAATACACCAAGAAATCATCAATGCTTTCTTGCGGCAATTTTAAATCGATTACAAAAAATTCATCATCGTATACTTGCCGTAATACCTCGCTCATTTTCAATTTAGGTTTGTCTTCCCCCTTATCCTTATTTTTTGACTTGAATATGGCTTTAAAAATATTCACAAAATTAAGATCGTCCTGACGTCCTCGTTCTATTTGGGATTGGGCGACATTCTTTACCCCGGTGGAACGATCAATTTCATATTCGTATTCTTTGAGTTCTTCGTTCTTGAGCTCAATGAATTTCTCCTGATTTTCCGGTCCCACAACAACTTCATCCAATTCGGTCACTTTTTCTTTGACCTCTACAACAAGTCGATTCTTCTCCAGGATATCCTCCGTGATCTTTATCACTTTAAGTTTGTAGTTCACTGCCGTAAATACCAATTGATCCCCTAATTTTACCGCTATAACAAATTCCCCATTTTTATCTGTAATCGTAGCCAGTTCTGCGGTACTATTAATCACATTTTCGTTGATCACATTGCTTCCCCTGTACAAAACTTTCCCTCGTAAAAGGCTCCGCTCATTATCTTGTGACCACACAAAGACACTGCACAACATAAAAACAAAAACAAGAAATTGACTTTTCATACAAACTGTTTGAGATTCATCTACGTAAATAGCATACCAGATCTTGCATCAATACCAAGGAGTATTCTATTTTTGTCTGAAATATACTAAATAGTAGCAATAAAGAAAATGTAAGTTCTGGTCAAAAAAAATTTGACAGCATTAAACTTTTGTTAATTTGTATCATCCCACTAAAACAGGATTTGTGAAAAAATTACTTTTAGCCAGTACCTCCACTCTTTTTGGAGAGTCTTATTTGAAATATCTCTTGGAAGATTTAGCGGTTTTTTTCAAGGATATCAACACCATAACATTTATCCCTTATGCGCGGCCAAGCGGTATTTCCCATGACGATTATACGGCATTGGTAGCTCTTGCCCTGTCTAAAATTAACAAAAAAGTTATTGGATTACATTCCTATGAAGACGGCTTGGAAGGTATTGCCAAGGCGGAGGCCATTTTTGCCGGGGGAGGAAACTCTTTTGTTTTGGTCGATCAATTGCATCGGCTGAACCTTATGGAGGCCTTGAAGAAAAAAATACTTGAAGGCATGCCCTATTTGGGTACAAGTGCTGGTTCCAATATTGCAGGACCAAGTATAAAAACTTCCAATGACATGCCCATTGTATACCCGCCAAGTTTTGACAGTTTGGGATTGGTAAATTTTAACATTAATCCCCATTACATGGATCCCGATCCAAAAAGCACACACAACGGGGAAACTCGGGAAACCCGAATTGCGGAATTCCATTGTTATAATACCATTCCGGTAATTGGACTTCGTGAAGGTGATTTCATTCTGGTAAATGACCAGCAATGTATTTTAAAAGGTCCGCATACCGCACGTGTATTTGAAGCGGGAAAAGCAGCCTATGAAACCTCAAAATTAGACCTTTAACAACCTTTCAACGTATAAAATTGCGCTTTGTCCCATTAGGTATGAATTTAGGATTATATCCTTAATTTTATAAGGATATAATTATATTTTTGCTCCCCTATTGAAACTGAAAAAGATACATTTATTATGGCTTCCATTCTCCAAAAAATAGCCCCCCTATTTCTTCTCATTTTTTCTTGCACGACCCTTTTGGGGCAAGTAAAAATTGGGGATAACCCTCAGAATATCGATCCCAGTTCGGTCTTAGAATTGGAAAGCACCTCCAGAGTGCTGGTCATTACTAGGGTCAATACGGTTCAAATGGACGCCATTACCCCTTCACGGGGTGCTCTGGTATACAATACGGATACCGAGTGTATTCACTATTACGATGGAACCCAATGGATCAACATTTGTGATTCCATTGGAGGGCTCACCACCATCACCAATGTTCCCTCCTTAACCAGAAATCCAACGGTTTTGGTGACCGAAACCACAAATGGGAATACGGTAAACTACAATTTGGAAGTGGGCGAAATTACAGGTAGTAATATTGTGGATTCTACCATTGGGGGAGCCGATTTAAGTCCGCGCTCTGTGGGAAGCAATAATTTAGCGGAGAATTCTGTTGGAAATTTTCAGTTGGCAGAAAATGCCGTGGAAGACGATGAAATCAATTTTGCCGTGGTCACCCTCAGTGATTTTACGAATGACGCGGGTTATATTACTACGGCCAATATTGTAAGTGGTGATGCGGATAACTCCATTTTAGTAGGGAGTGACAATGCCGCTTTTCTAAATCTGAATCCCTTGCAGAATAGCGTTGCTGCCAATACTGCTGCCATTGCCGCAGATCAGGATGGCAATGCCAATAACGAAAGTTTAACCGCTGCCACCCTAGATGGTACGGAATTGGTGCTTACCGAATCTGGTAATGAGACCCGTGTAAATCTAGGCGCCTTTAGCAATTCGGGAACAGATGATCAAAATCTGGAAAGCGCCATCTTAACAGGAACCAATTTGGCCATTAACATTGAAGGAGGGAATGATGTGGTGGCCGATCTTAGTGCCTTGGGAACCGACTTGAGTACGACCAATGAAATACAAGCACTCTCTATTTCCGGAAATACCTTGACGCTGAATAACGGCGGAGGCTCGGTTACCCTTCCTACTACCGACGGAGGATCTCTGGATATTGGCGATCAGTTTGATGGTATTACGATTATTGGTGATGGTTCTGCAGCCGACCGATTCCGAGTAGCCAATATTGGATCTGTACAAATCATAGATGGCACCATTAGTGTCAATGATATTGGAGTCAATGCCATACAGACCACCAGCATCATTGATAATAATGTAACCACCACAAAAATTGCCGATGGAAATGTAACTCCAATTAAAATAGAACCTTCAACCGTAAATGGTCAATTTTTAAGTACGGATGGCGCTGGTAATGTGGCTTGGGCAAATTTACCGGCTACAGGCTCTCCAGACGTATTTGATCCCACTACCATTTCCGGAGCTGGTACCGCGGGCGACCCTAGAACGGTGGCCGATAACGGGATTACCACCATAAAGATATTGGACGAGAATGTTACTCCAGCTAAAATTGAGGCTTCTGCTACCGCAGGACAAGTCCTGACCACGGATGCCGTGGGCGATGTGGTATGGGCCGACTTACCTCCTGGATCCGGAGGAGGTTCCGATGTATTTGATGCCACTACCATTTCCGGGGCCGGTACTGCGGGCGACCCTAGAACGGTGGCCGATAACGGGATTACCACCATAAAGATATTGGACGAGAACGTCACTCCCGCTAAAATTGAGGCTTCCGCTACTGCCGGACAGGTCCTGACCACAGATGCCGTGGGCGATGTGGTTTGGGCCGATTTACCTCCTGGATCCGGAGGAGGTTCCGATGTATTTGATGCCACTACCATTTCCGGGGCCGGTACAGCAGGCGACCCTAGAACGGTAGCTGATAATGGGATCACTACCATAAAGATATTGGACGAGAACGTTACTCCCGCTAAAATTGAGGCTTCCGCTACCGCGGGGCAGTTCCTCAGTACCGATGCCGTAGGTGATGTGGTATGGGCCAACGCCCCCCTTCCCATAGTGGATGCCACCACCATTTCAGGTACCGGTGTTGTAGCGACTCCTTTTACCGTGGCCGATAATGGGATCACTACCATAAAGATATTGGACGAAAACGTTACTCCCGCTAAAATTGAGGCTTCCGCTACCGCGGGGCAGTTCCTCAGTACCGATGCCGTAGGTGATGTGGTATGGGCCAACGCCCCCCTTCCCATAGTGGATGCCACCACCATTTCAGGTACCGGTGTCGTAGCCACACCATTTACCGTAGCCGATAATGGGATCACTACCATAAAGTTATTGGACGAGAACGTTACTCCCGCTAAAATTGAGGCTTCCGCTACCGCGGGGCAGTTCCTCAGTACCGATGCCGTAGGTGATGTGGTCTGGGCCGATGCTCCCGTCCCTGTCGTGGATGCCACCACCATTTCAGGTACCGGTGTTGTAGCGACTCCTTTTACCGTGGCCGATAATGGGATCACTACCATAAAGCTATTGGACGAGAACGTTACTCCCGCTAAAATTGAAGCTTCCGCTACCGCGGGGCAGTTCCTCAGTACCGATGCCGTAGGTGATGTGGTTTGGGCCGATGCCCCCGTCCCCGTCGTGGATGCCACTACCATTTCAGGTACCGGTGTTGTAGCGACTCCTTTTACCGTGGCCGATAATGGGATCACTACCATAAAAATATTGGACGAGAACGTTACTCCCGCTAAAATTGAAGCTTCCGCTACCGCGGGGCAATTCCTCAGTACCGATGCCGTGGGCGATGTGGTTTGGGCCAACGCCCCCGTCCCCGTAGTGGATGCCGCTACCATTTCAGGTACCGGTGTTGTAGCGACTCCTTTTACCGTAGCCGATAATGGGATCACTACCATAAAAATATTGGACGAGAACGTTACCCCGGCCAAAATTGAGGCTTCTGCTACTGCAGGACAAGTCTTGACTACGGATGCCGTGGGTGATGTGATATGGGCCGATACAGCACTTCCCATAGTAAATCCTGCTACCATTTCCGGTACCGGTGTCGTAGCCACTCCTTTTACCGTAGCGGACAATGGGATCACTACCATAAAGATATTGGACGAGAACGTTACCCCGGCCAAAATTGAGGCCTCAGCTACTGCTGGGCAGTTCCTCAGTACCGATGCCGTGGGCGATGTGGTTTGGGCAGATGCCCCCGTCCCCGTCGTGGATGCCACCACCATTTCTGGTACCGGTGTTGTAGCGACTCCTTTTACCGTAGCCGATAATGGGATCACTACCATAAAGCTATTGGATGAGAACGTTACTCCCGCTAAAATTGAGGCCTCCGCTACCGCGGGACAAGTCTTGACTACGGATGCCGTAGGCGATGTGGTCTGGGCCGATACAGCACTTCCCGCAGTGAATCCTGCTACCATTTCGGGCACTGGTATCGCTGCCACTCCTTTTACTGTGGCCGACGACGGGATCACCGCCGACAAGATAGGAGCTAATGTTGCAGGGGCAGGGCTTCAACAAAATGCCATTACAGGGGCCTTGGAGGTAGACCCTGCATTTTCTGCCAGTTCTTTTTCGGCAAATATTAGAACAGATCCTGCTGCAGCTGTTACTATTGCTGACGCCGATTATACGGTCATCATTACTAATGCAGCGGCAAATGTGACTCTTCCAGCTGCGGCAGCGGCCAATACGGGACGAATTTATATTTTAAAGAACACCTCTGGGGTAGATGTCACTATAGATAACTATTTGGATGCTGTTGGGGCAGGGTCTACTACATTGGGAATGGGAATCACACAACTACAGAGCGATGGTGCAACTTGGCAACAAATCAATTGATATGAAGAAGTTTCTCCTACTTATTCCTGTTTTTATGTGTCTTGGGCTCCAGGCCCAAACAGCACTCTATAATACCGGAAATTTCAGGGTGCATGAAAATGGGCAACTGGGTTTTCATACCAGTTTTATCAATGATGCCGCTTTTGATGAAAATCTTGGGTTGATCGGCTTTTATGGCAGTTCCGCCATTAGTATTTCCGGCGCCTTTGCCCCTATATTTTTTGATACGGAAATCGTCCATGATAGCGAAGTTTTTTTAGAAACTTCCGTAAATGTCGCTAATAGTACCAATTTCATTGCCGGGGATTTTAGCACCTCCCGCAATCAATCCAGTGTTTTTTTCAATTTTTTGGAAGATGCCTTTGCCGTTGTGGCCACCAATGACAGTAAAATTAATGGCTATGCCCGTATTACGGACAAAGCTGTTTTTACTTTCCCTATTGGTGATGCTGAAGAATTGCGTCCGTTGACCTTAATTTCCGAATCCAACAACACAGAAGCTCGCTGTGCATATTTCTTTGAGGATCCAAATGCTCCGATCAGTCTTAATGCAACCTTTAGTACCAATAGGATTCCTTCTCGAATTAGAGCAGTCAGCAATCTGGAGTTCTGGAGATTGGAAGGTTCCGTCCCTTCCACCATTACAACCAGTTGGACTGCCCGCAGCAATGTTTCCGCCCTTACCGATGATGTCAACAGCATAGTAGTTATGGGCTGGAGCAAAACAGGAAATCAGTGGGTCAGTTTAGGGAGTACCGATCTGGCCGGAGATCTTTCATCGGGCTTTATCACTTCAGAAACCTTTACTCCTGACGATTTTGAAATCCTCTCTCTTGGTGCTTTAAATACACCCACGGAAATCCTTACATTAGACAATTACTATCTTTCTCCCAATGGAGATGGTTTAAATGATGTTCTCATTATCCCGGAACTGGAACTTTCTCCCAATAATACCGTTCGCATCTTTGATCGCTTTGGTCTAAAAGTTTTTGAGCAAAAAAACTACACCAATGAATTCAATGGAACGGCAGATGATAGCAGTATCAGCATATCTAGGGAAAAAGGGTTACCCGCTGGCGTGTATTTCTATTTGGCTTCGTTGGATGACCTCGGTCTTAATTACCAGGGGTTCCTTTATCTGGCCCGATAATCATTTCCATATTTCTTAAATTATTTGGTTACTTTTAAATGACAAAACCAAGTTGTCCTATTCCATACTTATGGACAACGGTATGGATATTGCAATAGGAGACAATACAAATCCGTTTCCCAGCGTTCTTTACTTGGATAGGAAATAGATTATTTTTCAAAGGTTTAAATAAAATAGATGCAAAGAAGATCTTTTATCAAAAAAAGCACCGCCTCAGGATTGGCATTGACCATGGTTCCCAACCTCATCATGGCCAAGACACAGGACTACTATACTTCCATGGAACTAATGGGAAAAGGAGACATTGAACTCTTTGGGAAGGACATCAATTTAAGAAAAGAAGCCCATGATGCGTATTTGGCCATGAAAAAGGCTGCTTTTGCAGATGGAGTCTTTATTGAAATCGTATCGAGCTTTAGAAGTTTTGATCGCCAAGAAGCTATTTGGGAGGGTAAATATTTGCGCTATACCGATGAGGATGGTATGTCTCCCCTAAATGCCATCGATAAAATCATTGAGTATTCTACGATTCCCGGAACAAGCAGGCATCACTGGGGAACGGATATTGATATCACCGATGGGAGCAAGAAGGTTTCAGGGGATATTTTAGTTCCTGAAAAATTTGGAGAAGGCGGCCCTTTTGAGGACTTAAAAAAATGGATGGACAAGAACGCGAACTCCCATGGGTTTTATATGGTGTATACCGATAACCCCAAGCGAAAAGGCTTTAAATATGAACCTTGGCATTACAGTTATGCCCCACTCTCCAAACCCATGTTAAAACAATTCCGAAAGAAAAACATCCTTCGTTTATTGCAGTTGGAAGATTTTATGGGCTGTGAACATTTCACCACCGGATTCGTAAGAACCTATATTCAAAATAATATTCTGGATATTAACCCTCAACTTTTATAAACGTTTTTTTTGTACATTGGGGAATAACCATTGACAAACGAACATGAGAAGAGGTAGTTGGAAAATCCGGATATTTATCGGTCTGGCCATTGTGGCTTTTGCATTTATTCAACGGTGCAACAATAGTGAAGAGAACCCCTATACCAAACGCGTACAGAATATTAATATGACTTCGGAGCAGGAAATTGCTATTGGAATCCAAAGTGCTCCGGAAATAGCCCAACAACACGGCGGACTATACCCAGACAAGCGATTACAATCCTTTGTAGATGCCGTAGGCAATAAATTGGTGCAAAATAGTATCGCCAGAGAAACACCTTACCAATATGATTTTCATTTATTGGCCGATGATCGCACCATCAATGCCTTTGCACTTCCCGGAGGGCAAATATTTATTACGTATGCCTTGTTTTCTCAATTGAACGAAGCGCAACTTGCCGGGGTCCTAGGGCATGAAATAGGTCATGTTATTGGGCGACATTCTGCAGAGCGAATTGCAGATAGTAGTTTTTGGCAAACCTTATCCACAGCAGCTTCTGTTGGGGCCGATGCCGGGGGCATAGTAGGCAGTATTGGCCAAAATACCCTATTAAAGAACGGAAGGGGCGATGAATTGGAAAGCGACGACCTGGGCGTACTCTTTATGATACAATCGGGCTATGATCCCTATGAAATGATTGAGGTGATGAAGATTCTTAAAACAGCGGCCGGCCCTAATAGGGTACCTGAATTTCAAAGCAGTCATCCGGATCCGGAAAATAGGATAGAAAAGATAAAAGAATCCATTACAAAGTACGTAGGTCGAGTTTAATGTTAATTTCCTCGTAAAAATAAGGTGGCAACAAGCTTTGTTAGTATCTTTGAACACAGATAGTCCCAATATCTTATCTTTCAGATTTAACCCTTATAGCTTTGATTATTTATTAATCTAATACAAAACTATATGGGAACGCTATCGCATTTTAAGAACCTATATTTCGATGCATTTGAAAACTGCAAACCGGAATTCGTAGTTGTACTACTAAAAATATATTCAGTTATTTGTGTCACATTGCTCACTATGGCAATCTATGCTTTTGCCTATAGAGCTGTGACAGGATTTGAATTTTAATTCGTCAAAGTTTATGTACTCTTTTACTTGAACACTATATGAAGTACATTTAAATGAAAGATAAAACCCCATCGGAAATCCGATGGGGTTTTTTAATTGATGAATAAACTTCGGTATGTTACATTTTTTTATTTAAAATTGCCAGAGCCTCTTTGGCATTGGAAAGCTCTGCATATTTTTTTATAGTATATCCTTTATCACAGCGAATTTTAAGATCAGCTCCCTCTTTGATCAATAATTTCAGAATTTCGGTCTTGTTGTATCTAGCTGCGAACATAGCCGGGGTCATTCCTAACGATTTTCTATTGATATTTTCACCCAATTCAATTAGGCTTCTTACAGTATCAATATCTCCCTTGACAATAGCTTTGCAAAAAGAACTGATTTCTGGAGCTACCACATTTGTTTCCATTACGGCTGCATCTGTATGCTCCGCGTTGTTGTTGGCACTAATGCCTGTAACCGCCAGCATACATGCCGCGGTCAGCGTTACGATTGTTTTTTTCATGATGAATGAATTTTATGTATTAATAAGTTTTGATTATACAATAATAGACTATAACTATAGATAAATGTTTCACCGTTAACAGTTAAATAACTCAACTTTAACAATAATCCCCCAATTATTGTTAATTCCATGATATAATCACGATAAAATGATATAAATTTTAATAATAATTAACTAAAATTACAGATTCAATGATTTTTCAAAAAAGACAAAGCAATTATAGTTAATCCAATGAAATCGTTCTATTTTTGATCTCTGAAAATCTTTTTTACCCATGAACAAGAAAGTAATATTGATGATTTTAGATGGTTGGGGAAAATCTCCAAATCCTAAAATCTCCGCTATAGACAATGCGAATACTCCTTTTATAGATTCCCTATATCCAAAATATGCCGATGCCAATCTTTTGACTGATGGAATGAACGTTGGACTTCCCGATGGGCAAATGGGGAATAGTGAAGTGGGTCATATGAATTTGGGGGCAGGAAGAATTGTGTATCAAGATTTAGCCAAAATAAACCTGGCCCTCAAAGAAAATACTTTTATGCACGAAGCTGCATTAAAAGCTGCTTTTACACATGCCAAAGAAAATAACAAGGCAGTTCATTTTTTAGGTTTGGTCAGTGATGGCGGAGTTCACAGTCATATCACTCATCTAAAAGGACTAATAGATGCGGCCGAATTTTACGGTGTAGAAGCTGCGTATCTCCATGCGTTTACCGATGGGCGGGATGTAGATCCAAAAAGTGGCAAAGCCTTTTTGGAAGATTTAACCCATTATTGTAAAAACAAAACAACAAAGCTTGCATCGGTCATTGGACGCTATTATGCCATGGATCGTGATAAACGTTGGGAGCGGGTAAAATTGGCTTATGATCTCTTGGTACGGGGTAAAGGAAAGGAAACTGCATCCATTTCGGAAGCCATGCAACAAAATTATGACAACGGAATTACAGACGAATTTATAGACCCGTTGGTTTTAACGGATGACAACAATGTGCCCAGAGCTAGAATCCAAGAAGATGATGTCCTGATATTTTTTAATTTTAGAACAGACCGAGGCCGGGAACTTACACAAATGCTTCACCAAGAGGATTTTGTAGAACAAGACACCAAGAAATTGCCTCTTTATTATGTTACCATGACCAATTATGACGATTCCTTTAAAGGCGTACATGTGGTTTATGATAAAGATAATATTTCAGATACTCTGGGAGAAGTAATTTCTAAAGCAGGAAAAAAGCAGATTCGAATTGCGGAAACTGAAAAATATCCACATGTTACTTTTTTCTTTAACGGTGGACGGGAAATCCCATTTGAGGGAGAAGAACGCATTTTATGCCCCTCTCCAAAGGTGGCCACTTATGATTTAAAGCCCGAAATGAGCGCTTATGAAATTCGAGATGCCATTATTCCCGAATTACAGAAAGGCGAGGTAGATTTTGTATGTTTAAATTTTGCCAATCCAGATATGGTAGGTCATACCGGAGACATGAATGCAGCCATAAAAGCTTGTGAAGTAGTAGATAGTTGTGCAGAAGCCGTGATTAGCACAGGTTTGGAAAATGATTATACCACCCTGGTTATTGCAGATCACGGGAATTGTGATACGATGTTAAATCCAGATGGCACGCCCAATACGGCACATACCACCAACCCTGTTCCCTTAATTCTAGTTGATCCCGATCTAGAAAGCATTGAAGATGGTGTGTTGGGTGATATTGCGCCTACGATTCTAAAATTAATGGGCATTCCACAACCCAAATCCATGACGCAAAAGGCATTGGTATAGCAGTTTTTAAGTGCTTACAGAATAAAATATTAAATTCGTAATACAGAACTATTTCAATAATTTAAGGTATTATGGACAAGGCCTTGGAAACAATGATCAACAATATGCCCGAAAAAACGGGAAAATCATTGGAAGAATGGATAACTCTTTTAAAAGCGCAATCCTTTAACAAGCATTCGGAAGCTGTAAATTTTCTAAAAAAAGAACATGGAGTCACGCATGGCTTTGCCAATACCATAGTACATTTATCCAAAGACAAGCAAGAGGATGAGGAAGACTTGGTCACTGCCCAATACAAAGGAAAGGAAGCTTTACTCCCCATTTATGAAAAACTCATTGCCGTAGTGGATACCTTTGGGGAAGATGTGGTAAAGACTCCAAAAAAGACAAGCGTGAGCATCATTCGGAAAAGGCAATTTGCCCTGATCAAACCTGCTACGAAAACTAGAATTGATCTTGGTCTAAAATTAAAAGATGTTCCCACTGCAGGTCGACTCGGAAATTCTGGACCTTTTGGAAGCATGTGTACACATCGGGTACAATTAACCGATGTTTCGGATATCGACGCGGAATTGACGCAATGGTTAAGAGATGCCTATGACAAGTCTCAATAATTCCCTTTCTATTTTTTTCCAAACCACTCGAATACTGCAAATGATGCCCTAACAGCACATACAATTGTATTCTTCCCCATTTAAATTCCCGCGAATGTTTTACTTTTGCAACTTATGGTAAAAATCAAAACATTAGAGGAAATAGAATTAATGCGCGAAAGTGCATTGGTAGTTTCCAAAACCCTTGGTATGCTGGCTGCAGAGATTAAACCAGGCGTCAATGCCCTATATCTGGATAAGTTGGCGGAAGAGTTTATCAGAGACCAAAAAGCAGAGCCTGGCTTTTTAGGCATGTACGGTTTTCCCAACACCTTAAATATGAGCCCAAACGCTCAGGTTGTCCATGGAATTCCCAATGACGAACCCCTGAAAGATGGAGATATTATATCTGTGGATTGCGGAGCGGTAAAACATGGTTTTTACGGGGATCACGCCTATACTTTTGAAGTCGGCGAAGTAGCTCCAGCCACCAAAAAATTGTTACAGGTAACCAAAGAGTCCTTATACATTGGTATTCGTGAATTTAAATTGGGAAATCGTGTAGGCGATGTGGGCTATGCCATTCAAAATTATTGCGAAAATCACGGTTATGGCGTTGTCCGGGAATTGGTAGGGCACGGACTTGGAAAAAAACTGCATGAAAAACCCGAAATGCCCAATTACGGAAAAAGAGGAAGAGGGAAGAAATTCGCAAATGGTATGGTGGTAGCCATAGAACCTATGATCAATATGGGAACGCGTCGCATTAAACAATTGAGCGATGGATGGACAATTCTCACCGCAGATAATCAGCCTAGCGCCCACTTTGAACATGATGTAGCCTTGGTTAACGGAAAACCGGAATTACTTTCTACTTTCAAATATATTTACGATGCCCTGGGCGTGGAAAGTAACGAAGAAGATGAGTTTCGCCAGCAAAAGTTAAGTTCTTGATTCCAATCAATGTCCTAAAACAGCGCTATGAAGCGTATTTTTAAATTCATTCTCAATAGTGTACCTAGGCCCATACTTATTCAACTAAGTTATTTGGCGCGACCCCTACTTGCACTTTTCCTATATGGAAAAAAACATACGGATCCCATTGATGGAAGGCGATTTAAGCGTTTTTTACCCTATGGCTATGAAAATCCTAGAGAAAATGTATTATCGCCCTCTACCCTTTCTTTAGAGCGCCATAGACTCTTGTGGTTGTATTTAAAAAATGAGACCGACTTCTTTTCCAAAAGGCATCGCGTATTGCATTTTGCACCGGAACAAGCATTTTATAAGCGATTTCGAAAATTAAAACATCTCTCGTATACGACCACCGACCTCAACTCTCCCCTTGCCGATGTTAAGGCCGATATCTGTGCACTTCCCTTTGAAGATAATGCCTTTGATATTATCTTTTGCAATCACGTCTTGGAACATATCCCTGATGACATTAAGGCGATGCAGGAACTTCATCGAATTCTAAAACCTGGAGGATGGGGTATTTTTCAAATCCCCCAAGATTTAAATCGGGAGATTACTTTCACCGATGATAGCATTACAGATCCCAAAGAACGGGCGAAAATATTTGGCCAATACGATCATGTCCGTATTTATGGTAGGGATTATTTTGACAAATTACGATCTATAGGTTTTCGGGTAGAGGCCATAGATTACACGGCTACCATGAGCGAAGAAACCATTGAAGAATACCGTCTGGCAAAAGGGGAAATTATTCCTTTAGTACGAAAGTAGTATCGTATTCTTTGGCCCTTGTGGATATAGGCTCCCTAGGTTTTATGGCAATTTTGCCAGAATGCGCTTAAGGGTGTTCCAATTCCTCGTCGTGGTATTTTTTCCAAAAAGGCGTTCCAAGGCTTCCATGCCTTTTGGTGTTTTGGAAATTCCCAGATCTAATACGCTATACACGCTATTCTCCCGAATCTCTAGAATCTGATATCCTTTATCTTCTGAAATCCAAGGAAGGGAAAGTTCAATTTCCGGGGGGTCCATTAAAAAGGAAACATAGAGTCGCGTTTCTTTAGTTACCGCAATAGCTTCAAAAGGATGCTGTTCAAAAAGTGTTGCAATAGTACTAGCCGTTCGCACTAAAACAGGTATCGCAAATCCAAATACCGCTTCTAAATGCTTCTTAAGCTTTTGCTGTATTTTTTCAATAGGTTCGGGAGTTGCGCTAAAAATAATGTTTCCGGTATTCAATATCGTAACAACATCTTCACAAGAAATTTTTTCCATTTCATCTCGAAGCTGTCCCATCGGTACTTTATGGTGCCCCCCTACATTGATTCCTCGGAGTAGGGCAACATATCTTGTCTTTTCACTCATTTTAATGTATTTCTTAAATTCTCTCTATGTACGATACAAGGGTTGCCATAGGCAATAACATTATCAGGGATGTCTTTTACCACCACACTTCCTACCCCTATAATCGTGTTTTTTCCGATACGTACATGGTCTTTTATGGAAGTTCCCGACCCTATCATGGTATTGTTTCCAACCTGGACAAAGCTACTTAGGGTTACCCCTGGATTGATCGTCACAAAATCGCCAAGGCTACAGTGGTGCCCTATATTACAATTTCTTTTTACATTCACACAAAAGCCTATGCTTGTACAAGCTGCAATTGTAGATAGGGGTTCCAATTGTAAACCATTGTTCAATGCCACAGATTTGGACACATAGGATGTAGGGTGAATTAGGTTGATGAATTGATGGTCTTCTATTTGAAATTGTTTTTTATAATTCTTAAAAACCAATTCCTTAGACTGGGTACCCACCACGGACAGGGCATAAAAAGCATGGGCATCCGGTACTAAAGAGATCCTATCTTCCCCAAAAAATTCAACGTTCCAGTTTTTAGCCGGCACAAAATCACCTCCCATTTCCACAGGAATGTTTTTGTAAACCTTGAAGGATTGTATTCCTTTGGCTTCCTCCGCCAACTCTAACAATATATTGAGCAAAGAAGGCACACATCCTAAGATGTTTAAGGTGTTATTATTTCCCATGGTATGTATTATAAAGTCCCAATTCTTCACTGCTCATTAATTCTGTCTCATGAAGCTCCATAAGACGATGTATACGGTTCAATAAATCAATATTGGAGGCTTTTTGGGTACGTCCACGATCATACCATATATTATCTTCCAAGCCAACCCGTACCCCTAGCCCTTCGGCAATCGCAAACCCATTGGTTTTCAATTGGGACCCGCCAATACCACCAAGCGCAATAAAATGCCCTTCGGAGACTTCTTGAACAGCAGTTCCAATTTGGCTAAAAGTAGGCTGAAAACCTGCGATATTGCCGAAAATTAAATTCCAATAACAAGGGCCATCGATTTTCTTTTTCTTTAGCAAATATTTTCCATAGTTTATCATTCCCAAATCAAAACATTCCAATTCCGGATGTACCCCAAACGCCAACATTTTATCCAATAACCCCATGATGGTATCGGGTGCATTTAAGGAGGCTGTTTTCTGGAAATTTAAGGATGATAATGTTAAAGAACACATATCGGGATACAATTCGATTACTTCCGATCGATGTTCCAACAAAGGAAAATTTCTGCCGGAAGTACTACAACAAACCAAGAGGCCGGGGCAATTTTTCCGAACTCCTTCTACGATTTCACGATATACGGATTTTTTATAGGTAGGTTGTTCATCATCCGTCCTGGCATGCAAATGAACAATGGTGATTCCCAATTCATAGGCTTCATGGGTTTGCTCTATAATTTCATTGGGGGTAATGGGGACATATTGGTTTAGGGATTTGGTTGGAATCATGCCGGTTGGGCAAAAATTAATAATCGTTTTCATTACTTCATCATTCAGAACAGTGGTTTGGTTTTGCTTTTGCACATATACTAAAAGTTATCACTTCAGGTATGCGGCTTTACATTAGGGGAGTATTCAAAGATAAGGAAATCCAAAGCACTTTTTAAAGGAAGGTTTCGCCTAAAGTCACCATATCCCATTACTTTTAGCTGCACATCATCCTATTTTTAGTTCTCCCTAGGAAGTTGCTTCTTTTTGCTTTTCTATTTCCTGATGGATCAAACTGATAATTTCTACGATCTCTCCCCGTAAAGGGAAGTAATACGAATACACTGCAGCTTCCTGTACCAAGCCGTAAAAAATGATGGTATTTAAAAAGTATGTAGATTCAAATACTTTTTTATTGGTTTGTATTCCCTCAAAATTCTCTCCTATATTTTTAGAAATATTTACGAATACTAAGGGTGCTACATTGCCATTTTTTCGTACAAAAACGCTCATTTCGTTGCGAAGCTTCAGGACCTCTTGTTCTTGCACCTGCATTCTTTCCACTCTTTTTTCAAAACTCGCCAAGTGCTGTTTGAGTACTTCATTTTCTAAAATCTTTAGATTTCCCGAGCTGATGATTTCGGATAGCACTCCATTGCTCGGACTGTACACGGCCTCGCTATTTAAATCTTTAAATGCAAGTCCAATCTCCCTTTCCGATACCGTATCCAATACTTGGGGATTGAAAAATTGACGCATGTTCACAGCGCCTTGCGATAATTCTTTGGCGGTGGCAATGGTTTTATCGAGCAAGGCCAGGTTAAATTCAAACTCTTCATTCAACGAGTTTAAGTAAGCCCTTGCTACTTCTTTTGTTTTTCGAGTTTCATTGTTATTATTAATAGCTAAGGCAATTAAGATTCCAATAACAACCAACACTATTTCTCCAGTAGCATATAGCAGGTATTTGCTGAATTTGTTTTCAGTAAGTGCTTTTTGTCTAATTTTTCGAAAAAATTTTATCATTACTTCTAAACGATTAATATAACAATTATGACCTTGACAGTACATTAAAGGCACAGGTGCCGAGGTATTTTATACTTCTTAATCAAAGTCTCTTTGGAATAGGTATTGGTTTATTTGCGGCCTACCCCATAATAACCTTGTTCTTCCCCATAAGAAGCTAAGTGACTCCAACCACTTTTATGCCATCCTTTCGGCGAATGCCTTAAATTGATCCATCCATTTTTGACTTTGTTTCCTGAACATTCCTGGAAATAATTTCGCCATGAGTTTAGGGATCAAAGCTCGAAATTCAGTGTATTCCACTTCCGAAACATAACGTGTTTTGTTTTCGGATAAAGACTCAAATCTGCTGGTTTGAAAATTGGTCATATGGCTATGTTCATAGAAGGCTTTTTTTTGCTCAGGAAGGGCATTTACCACTATAGTTTCAAGCAGTTCTAATTTCCGTTTTCCCTGTTGAAACAAAATTCTGGATGTTGTGCCGACTGCTCCTGGTTCCCCTTCGAGATTTTCGATCGCCTGAAAACCATCCTGCCATTGATCAAAATACCGTTCATCTGTCCATAGGCTCACTACTTTTGCAATTCCCACATCAATATCTACTGTACAGCTATATTTCATATTGCATTGTTTTAGATTGTTATTTGGTTATTCATCCCAAATTTCCCTAGGCGCACTTCGGCAACAACATATCCCCTATCCGTTATCCATTCTTAACTATAATTGCTCCACCAATTTCCGAGCAACCACAGTATCGTATATAATTTTTAGTGTCATTATCTTATTCTGATCGTCAAACTCTATAATATCCACCACATTGAACTCCACAATCTCTTTGCTTTTTAAGGTCCACTTATACGTAAAATAAAGGGCTAGTTCCCCGGTATCACTTTCTTCAAAGATTCCCTTCACCGAGAGTTCGGAGTTGGAAGTATCATTACTCAATTCGCGGTAAAAATCCTCGGCTTCTTTAATTCCATATAAAGGGGAATCTACCATTCCATTTGGATGAAACAATCCTATCACCCCGGCAATATCTCCCTTTTCCAATAGGGCGATATACGCTTCTGCTACTTCTTTTTTGTTCTTCATGGGTTTGTAGTATGTTTTAGGGTATGGGGGATTTGCATTTTAGGCATCTCCTAAGGGCAAAAGTCATTTTGGGCATTCAAAGAGATGACGCTCATTGAAATACCTCACTGATTTGAACAATAGGCTGAATATTGGTATAGTTTGGGATATCCCCGACAATTTTTTCTGCATTTGGCCCAAATGCGTTTTCATAAGCCGAAAGCTCATCAAAATACAAATATCCGATTGCCAAATACGGTATGGGTTCATCAGCAGTCCTACCCGCTATCCCTTTATCAATGACCATATGTTTTAAGGCATCGCCCATAAGTTCAGCAACCATAGGCATATGCTTATTGGAATAATAATTCATATCAAAAGTTTTCCCTTCTGCATTGGGATAGAGTATGGTTACCTTGACCATACCTTTTTTATCTTTTGTTGTTGTGGTGTCCTGACAACTATTTAGGAAGGTAAAGATTCCAAGGATGAGGATGGTAATTTTGGTTTTCATGTTGCTCTGTTTAATGATTTTCAGAAAGTTAGTATTTTTTCATGGTTTTCGCTAGGCGAACGGCATGAGATTTAGCACGATTTTAAATACCTATTAATTTTTGTCTAGACAAGGTTTTGTTTTTACACTTTCCATATTCTTTCATAATTTGCGCCCTATTTGGCACCTATCCCTTTTTTTAGGATAAGCGGTCAAAATACCATTGCACCTCCAATTCAAGGAACAAAATATACAGGAATCCTTGCCGGAAATTGCAATATATTAAAAATGAAATTTAAGCGTTGTTATAGCATATCACTTTACCTGTAAAACTCATGAGCGATTTTATAAAGAAATATGAAATTTGGATATTTTTAGTCCTTGCCCCCATTATCAATGCCTTATTTGTTTACGCGAGAACCAAAGGGCTTGTTCCCGGTTTTGTCTATACGCACGGCCGTTTTTATATTCTTTTATTCTTATTGGTTTGTATCGTAAAATACACTAGGGGTACTTCGGGCATAAAAGACATGTTTCGCCCCATGTTAAAGTGGAATATTAATCCATTGTGGTATCTATTCGGTTTTCTGTTTGCTATGACCATGGGTACGCTCACCCTACTACTAAAAGGCTTATACCTGGATATTGAATATTCATCGCTCCTGAAATTAAATTTTGCAGCGACTTCACCCCGCGGCAGTTTGGTGATTTTAATCTGGGCTTTTCTAGGAGAAGTGGTTTGGGTAAGTTATTGTCTTCGCGAATTGTCAAAAATCATGAAGCCATTTTATGCCAGTCAGGTTGTTGGCTTTTTTTGGACCTTATGGTGGATTCCCATTGTCATTCTTGGAGAAGGCGTTATTCCAGACTTTCCTATTTGGGCTCTTTTAATTGGTATGTTGGGAACAGCGGGCATGTGTGCTGTGGTATACGGGCAGACTAAAAGCGGACTTTGCGTATGGATTTTGCAATTTATGTTGAACATGTCCCTGATACTACTTCCGGTTTCGCCCAGAGTGGGAGGCGTACCTACCTACATCACTTTTGCCATTATCTATTTTATAACCATGTTGGCCTTTATGTATTTTATGAATCCCATTAAGAAAATGAAAGTTGTGGAATCTAATTTATCCTAAATTATTACTGATTCTTTTCCACATCAAATACTTTCCACAAATTCTAAAAAGACTTTTTTGTGAAGTTCAAAATCCAAATCGGCCGATAGGGCTACCCGAACAATATAGTCCTTATCTCCTTCTTTGGTCGTTCCCTGAGTGGAGGTTGCTGGAATGGTCCAATAACATCCTCGCAACTGTCCATAGCTTACACAGAATTTACTTTCATCCGGAATCCGATCGATCATTAACTGAATCAACTTAAGATTTAGTGCTCTCTTATACATTTCTTTTTCCTCATTCGTAGCTCCCTTGGTGGGAAGATCCAATGAAAATACGGATGGCGTAAAACCTTTTTGGGCCAATGCTTCAGAAACAAAATTAATTTTTGCCTCCGGTAAGCTTGCTTCTATAAAGGCTACAAATTTTCGCGTATACCCATAGGCATCGTGTATTCTTTGATTCATGGAAGGCAGCTGCTCGGCCAATATTTCCATTTGAAGATTGGTAGCCTCATTATCACAAAGTCTTAGGTGCAAGGCTATTTTTTCCATCAAAGCTTCGGATTTTCGATTCGCCACGCAATATCCAGCCGTACATTTACCGCCACTCGGAAATTTTGATCCACTGACATAAGCAATGGCTCTCACTGAGGAAAGTATTTCGTTTTCCCCTAAGAAATGAACATTGGGACAAAATGTTTGATCCAAAATAAAGACTGGGGCAATGGCCTTGGTTTGCTTTGGCGTTTTACGCTCTTTACGTAGTACTTCCTCCAATGCCACAAGGTCTGGAACCTCCACCCTTGGATTTGTGGGGATTTCTGCAATGATATACGGAACAGCATCCTCTAGAGCAATTTTATCCAAAACAGCATCGATTCCCGCTACCATATCTTTACCACCATCCACAGGTAGATCTACTACTTCAATGGCATCATGGCAAGCAGCAACACGTCTTGCCTGATCATTTGTTCCCCCATAACAGTTTGGGGGGACTATAATTTTTATTGGCTTTCCACGATGTTGTTCAAGAGCATCATGAATAAGTCCCATGACTATAGCATATTGCATAGATAACCCACTAGATCCTACCAGCGCTTTACCCGTTGTACCCGTAATTTCTCGTATCGTCTCCAAGACCAGTGCTTTCTGGGACTCCAAGGCTTCTGTATCCATACTTTTAATGTATTGCCCTTCTACAAGACTTTTTAATGCAATTAGGGTATTCGCAGGAGTCATGGCTATGGTTTCCCTTCTTCGCACATGCTGGATTTCCGAAACATAATCGCTATTTTTCGCTCCATGTACG
Source organism: Spongiimicrobium salis (assembly GCF_043678055.1). Classification (NCBI taxonomy): domain Bacteria; kingdom Pseudomonadati; phylum Bacteroidota; class Flavobacteriia; order Flavobacteriales; family Flavobacteriaceae; genus Spongiimicrobium; species Spongiimicrobium salis. The sequence continues at coordinate 12,421 of NZ_JBHEQA010000008.1, read as the reverse complement.
ACCAACACGCTCCCCAAGTTTTGATCCATATTTACTAAAAAATCAATATTAGGGCTAAGATCCACATGGCACACATGCTCTTGCTGTGCAATGAAAAGCGTACTTCCTTCATGGGCCGAAATCGCTTCTATATTTTCAACCTTCTCTAATTCAAAGGCGTACCCATAAACCCGTGCAATTAGATCGGGATCAAAAAAGTTAGGTAACTCTCCGATATATGCAATACGTGTCTTTTTATGACGAAGTAGGTTTGCTCTCAAAACTGCTAAAATTGGAACTGTCCTTGAAGAAAAACTAATGACTTGTTCCGCAGGAAGCTTGTTTAAACGCGCCATAGCCCATTCCAATACGCAGGACAAGGGGTGTCCCAATCTAATATAGTCATAAGCCGTTGGCAACTGGCGTAATGCCGACTCTTCGGCATTATTGGCCTTAAACAAGGCTTGGAACTGTTCTAAAAATTGCGTTTTCGCCAATTCTTCTTCATAAATATCCAGTCGATGGGTGGTCAGGTTCAACCAATCAGTCGGCATATTTTCCAGTACGCGTTGAAGATAGCTTAGGACCCTATTGTTTTGCATATTTTTTTCCATTGAATAGGCCAGCAAGATACGCCAATTAGATTTTTTTTAAAGTATTTCAACAGGTTTTGTTCGTATCTTTTATGTGGTATTAATCCCGTGTAAGCGCTATCAGTACAAATCTAAACCTAATAAGTCCGTATTGTCTGAAGGTGCTTCCAAGCAACTTCAATCCACCACCTGAAAACGCAAAACCGTCTTTAGTTTTTCTTCGGGTACCTTCCTAAAATCGTTTAGGTAAATTTCCCTGTGCATTTTGGATTTCCGGGCAAGCCCATTACTTTTTGCAAATTCTTCCATGATTTGAAAGCTTGTGGCTTCCTGATCGTAACTACCCACATGCAACATTTGAATGCATTTTCCTTCCGTTATTTTCCTAAACTGTAGCTTTTCCAAAAGTCGATTTGGCTTTTTCTTTTTTGTAAATTCCAACATCTCATCAAAGAAGTGATCTTCCACAAAATTTGGTTGCCGTATCATGATATCAAAAACAAAATCATCCTTGTTGACCTGACCGTTAAAGTTCTTTTTTGCTTTTTCGGTAATATCCCAAACCCCTTCTAGGGGATATACGGTCCAATCGTAATAATTCAGAGGAGGTTTTTCTACTTTTTTAAGGTTCATTTTTATGGCATAGGCCACACTAAACAATGCCTCGACACTTTCCGAAAAAAAAGTGCTATTTGGATTTCCTTCCCCACTGATCGTCATAAAACGGTACTCCGGAATAACGATTACTTCAGGTTTTTCCTGGGGTATATAAATTGCCTTTTCCCTTTTTCGCCATTCGTGTTTCATACTATATTTGTTTGCGTTATGAAACTAAATTAAAAAGCAAGACTGACAACCTTATGTCAGCCCTGCTTGTTATTTTTTCTTAAAACCACATTGCATTCCCTATTGGGTTTCACTGGATCAAAAGAAAGACGTCAATAATTTCTACAGGCGCATTCATGATGTTCATTGAGATAGCTCATGGTTTCCCTGCATAGTTTTTCTAAAACCGTGAGGTCTATATCGGCCAACTTTTTAATATAAATACAGGCTTTCCCCATTTTAAACTTGCCCAAATTGTTCAATAACTCATCGCTCTTCGCCGTTTTGGAATAGACGTAAAGGGAAAACTGGGCTTTTCTAGGAGAAAACCCGAGCATAGGAGCATCTCCTTCATGCCCACTGGCATATTTATAGTGGTAACTTCCAAAACCGATGATGGTTGGCCCCCACATTTTAGGCTCAAAGTCCGACCACTCTTGCATTAACGCCATTAATTCAAGGCTATCTTCTTTCTTTTGCTCTTTGTCAACATAGGCATTGATAAAATCAATGACATTGACTTCGGTCTGTGTAGTTTTGTTCTTTGCCATACTCCTTTATGTTTTGATGTCCTTTATTTTCTTTGCCGGATTTCCTGCATAGACGGTATTTTTGGGAACGTCTTTGATGACCACAGATCCCGCAGCAATAATGGAGTTATCCCCAATCGCTACACCACCGAGTATTGCACTATGCCCGCCGATCCACACATTATTTCCAATAGTTATTGGTTTTCCAATTCCCGTTTTGTTTCGATCTACGGGGTTAATATAGTGCCCCGCCGTATAAAGGCCAACATTGGGGGCAATAAGACAATTATCCCCTATTCTTACCTCGGCAATATCTAAAATAGTACAATTATTCCCAGCATAAAAATTTTCTCCAAGGTGAATATTATACCCCAAATCACAATGAAAATTTTGTTCAATTTGTACCCCTTGCCCAACAGTTCCCAATAATTCTGTTAGCACTTTGGTTTTTAGCGAGCGATTTTCATAATCAATTGCATTAAATTTTTGAACAAGTTTTCCTGCTCTGATGACTTGTTCTTTTAATTCTGGATCGGCTCTTCTATACTCAAACTTTTCTGCATGCATCTAATTTCAATTTAATAACACCACATCAATTCCTTTGCTCCTCTTGCATATCAGCACGTTTAGAAGGCTCTTTTGTGCTTTCCCATTTATATAGGGAATACAAGTCACTTTATCTTTAATTCTTTTACCAAGGAGGTAAATGGTATGGCATAGACACTTTCATTTTCCCATAAGAAAAGAACATCTTTTGTTTTTCCAATGAATTTACCCGACTTTACTTCATTGTCTTCCATCCGTATGGAAATATCCCCTTGTTCCATGACTTTTTCCTTGGCATATTTCCCATAATAATCGGCCGACACATAGATATACACCGTAAAACTCACCATAATCAAAGCCGTTCTATAGATATTAAACCAAGGTTTTTTGTCTATCCCAAAGCTCGCTTTGGAGTACGATTTTGGTCTTTTATTTTTCCACAAGGCGTCCAGTTTAAATATTATCCATACGCATGAAATGGATATTGCCGCAAAAAGCAGAATGTAAAAATCGGCAAAGGGAGCAATCAGGAAATCGAAGACATCCGCATAGTGGAATATGTTTATTTCGAATTCCGAGAACTTCTGAAAATTAAATAGCATTCCAATAGCTACTGTAACAAGGTAGGAAATGGTTATGACCGTCTGTATTTCCTTTATGATCAATTCATATGCATCTTTGATTAAGCCTTCTTTCATGTATATGCTGTACTTACTTTTAGGTTATCTATCTCTATTATGATAGTACTACCGCCATTCTAGCAGCTTGTTTTATTAGATTTAATAGTATTGGTCTCTTTTACCCCCACATCCATCTAATCCCTCTAAATTGTTTCTAATTTAAGAAGAATTCATTTGTTATCTCAAGCTATTGCCTTAGTCTATTTTTTCAACACCCTATCAATCTCGTTGATATACTTTTTCGCATTGTTATTATTCGGATTCAATGCAACGGACTTCGCATAATTTAAACGTGCGTTTTCATAATCCTTGGCCACAAAATACGCTTCCCCCAAGCTATCGTATAAATTGGCATTATCAGGAGCTTCTTCAATGGCAAATTGAAACAAGGCTATGGCCTCCTGCGGTTTTTTTTCAATATAGAGCAAATCATACCCCACACTGTTCAGCGCCGTGGTCAAATCGGTATTGAAATATATGGAATCCTGTTCTTTTAGCCTATTGAACTTTTCCTTACCGCTCACTTTATCTTTTATAAAATCGTCTTTAAGCAAAGATTTTAAGTTGATTTTTGGGTACTTAATCAAGTCTTTTTCAATTTTATAATATAAGGACACCCAGTCATTTGTAGCGGCCTCTGTTTGATTGTTCGCTATGATGATTTGTGCATAATTACTATCCGGACAAATTAAGAGAATGCTTTGTACACCGTTGGAGTCGCCTGATTTGGAATAAAAAAACCCCTCTTCCTCCCCAAAGCCTAAATCTTGCCAAAGATATCCCATGACATTATCGTCATCATCCTCATACAATTTTTTGGTAGCTTCCTTGATAAGCGGGTCATCGCTTTCAAGCTGAAATTGCATAAATTTCGTCAAATCGGGCAAGGTAGTAATAATTCCAGCGCTGCCTCCCAACAACGGATTTCTGCTCAAGGGTGCTATTTTATTATTTTCATCATAACTCACTGCCAAATAGTCCCGATGTTGGTCAAAATCCAGCAAATAACTATTTTTCATTCCCAGATCATCAAAGAAATCCTGCAAGAGCGCCTTATACGGTTTGTCATAAACTTGTTCCAATACATAAGCCGCCAATTCACAGCCAACACTACTGTAATCGTAAAAAGTCCCTGGTTCATGTATTAATTGTACTGCTTTGAGTTCTTCAAACAAATCGTCCATGGAATACTGGATCGGGTTGCTTTCGAAATAGCCGGTGGACATTTTTCTAAAAATGGCCAATAACTTAGGAGGTGTGTCGAACCCAATCGTATGCGTCACCAAATTTTTAACGCTAATTGGTGTTCCGTTAAACTCCAAATTTGGATAGTCGCCCTTCAGGTATTTTCTAATATCGTCGTCTAAATTGATTCTCTCTTCAAGAACAGCTTTGGCAACCAATGACCCCAAAAACACCTTGCTTACTGAGGCGATTTCAAAAAGAGTGCTGTCGTTAGGGGTATTTCCCTTATTTTTTTCGAGTTCCCCGTAATAGTTGTAATAGGTTTTTCCATCGCGATAAACAGAAACAGCAAGCGCGTCTAAATTTCCCTTTTTTATGGCATCATTGCCATATTGATCGATAAAAACCCTTACCTGATCAAAAGGTGTTTTCGTATTGTTTTCTGAGGATTGACAGCCTAAAAGAATTAGGCAGCAAAGTGCTAAAATACTATGTTTCATTGGTAGTTGTTTTAGTTGTTGTTGTATTGTAACCATTGTCTAAGTGCATCAAGGCCACTTAGGTTGTTTTGCGCAAATAGCTCGGTTGCTTTTTGCAAGCGCCCCGCTTTTAAATGATCAATAATAGCCTGATGTTGTTCCGTTGAATTTTCAATAGTTCTGCCCATCGCCATATAGGCGTACTCATAACGTTGCGATTGTCGATGTAGGGTCTTTATCATTTTTAATAAACGATGGTTAGGGCAATTGGAAATCAACAATAAATGCCATTGTTCATCGAGTTCCACGACTTTTTTGGGTGACTTTGCAGTATGCATTTTGGTATTAATCGCGATGAGCTCACCAATCACTTTCTGCGATGGAATGCCAGACAATTCTAAGGCATAGCTTTCCAATTTTGCTCGCAAAGGATAAATTTCAAGTAAATCGGATTCGGTGAATTTCGACAGCCGAAACCCTTTTCGAGGCTCCGAAATCACTATCCCCTCCCATTCCAGTTGCTGCAGGGCCTCTCGTAAAGGAGTGCGACTGATATTCAACACTTTGGTCAAATGGATTTCGCGAAGGGGTTCGTTGGGCAGGATTTCCCCATCAATAATCAACTGCCAGAGGGCTTTAATAATTTGACTTTTTAGAGATTCTTGATTGATCATAAATTGCACATTGTATACAATATACAATAATAAGTATTTTCCCTGAACTACAAAAATTTTTCCCTTATGTTTAGAATATTTGATACTACGGCCTCTTATCTATGGTAAACCGCGCATCGTGGACGTAACTTTACCAAGGCATCGTATTTCATACAATTTCCAGTTCTACAATTGAATTTCAAAGCATTTTGCCCCTTCAATAGGGTTAAATCTATAGGCCTGTATTTCATAGAAGCCTACTTTTTTATATAATGCTATTGCCGATTCCATGGTAGATAGTGTATCCAAGCGCATTTTTTGATAATTCAAGGCTTTTCCCACTTCCATTGCCCGAACAAGTAACTCCTTTCCTATACCCTTTCCCCTTGCCGCTTTCCTTACGTACATTCTTTTTAATTCGCAAATGGAATCGGAAAACTTCCGAACTCCAAAACATCCGATCGGGTTTTCGGTAGCATCATAGGCTAGGATCAATTGTCCAGTAGGTTTGGAATACTGTTTCTCAATGTCAAGGATTTCCCTATCGAAGTTTTGGAAAGACAGATCAATACCAATTTGCACCGCATATTCCTTAAATAGTTGTATTGCAATTTTATAATCTTTATCCGATTTTGCCTCTACCAAATGTACCATAGCCTACACTTTCCTGTTTATGCCAAATATGTAATATTCATCACCTTTTTTTCACAACAACATAAGATGGGGATTTAGTGCTTTTCACGATCTTCTTCAACGCATAAAAAATCCATATTAGGTATCATCTGCACTTACCTTATCGGCTTATTTCCCTTTACGTTTGAATTCCGTTTCAAGAAACTTTTGTTGCCATTTCCCATCATCGTAAACCCCTACGATAAATCCATAAGTTTTGTCATTTTTATACACCCACATTTCTGTGACAAATGTCCCTCCATAATCATAGCGATACACTAGATTTTTTCCTTGACCTTCAACTGTTCCTTCCGTCAAATTTCCGAATACATCAAACTCCCAAAATCGTATTTTCTTTGATTTTTCGTCATATTGTCGAATACCATGATTTCTTAAACCGACTTCCGTTTGTTCTGCATTGATGAACCCTATAGATTCTACTGTGACCAGTTTATCGTTTAAGGAAAATTCAATTTGTATTTCTTGTTTGAATGCGCTTCCATCTCCCCATTTTCCTTCAGCACTCCAAACATAGTCTTCCAAGGGTTTAAAAATATCCAAAGGACGATCTTGTGCTTTCAAAGCCATGGGAATTAAAAGCATGAATAGAAGTATTTTTTTCATCACTTGATTCATTTATTTGTTTTTGAGTTTTTCACCATTCCATATCACCATGCAATAGGTTCACTGCTTCACAAGCTTTTTTTGGTTTCAAAAATCATTGTTCCATTTCCCGAATGAGTTGAATGATCTCTTTGTTTATCTTGTGGGCATTCTCTTTTTTTGTGAAAATTGATTGATGGTTTCCATCGATTAAAAATTGCTTCCCGTTGGAAGATAGTTTCGTAAATTCTTTTTGAGCAGCAATCGTCTCTTTCAGAAAAGCATCTGGATCAATACCATTTTCAGTATAGGCTTTTTTGTTCATTGCTATAGCCGTAAAAACACGAATAGGTAAGGCGCCAAACTCCTTGGCCTCATCTGCTCTTCTCAAAGTGGCGTGATAGCTCTCAATTTCTTTTTTATAGGCCCTTGTTCGTTTTCCATTCAACAAAAAATCTTTTGTGCGTTGGTTGATATCATCGGGCAGTCCCTCCCCTGCCAATAAAGGGTCGGTAAAATTTTCGAAAAGGCCTAAAACGCCCAAATCGGCCAATAAGCCACTTGCGCCCAACAAAAACAATGTGGTTTTAAATCGAAAGGAGGATTCGGCTGCAGCGTTCAATCGTTCCACTTGCTGTGGGTGGGTGGAATCTATAAAAACCAGGGCCTCCACTTCCTCAGGATACAATTCCGCAAAAACACGAATATAGGGTCCCCCCATGGAGTGTCCAACCAATACATAAGGCGGGGATTCGCCTGATTTTTCCAATAATTCATGTAATTCTTCTGCTATGGTCTCTGCGTCGCGTTCAGCAGTACTCGATGCGCTATATCCATTTCCTGCACGGTCATAGCGAACAACCCTCAGGCTATCTTTTAGACCTTCACTTAGCCAGTGATAATAATCTGATGATGCACTTGCACCACCTTCAATGATTACGGTGGGTTGGTCACTTTTCTCTCCAGTAGCATGAATATGCATATCAAGGCCATTGACTTGTACAATTTCCCCTAAAGGCCTATGCGAACTAGGACCGAAGGCTCTAAACATTAACCCGGCAACAATAATCAGCATCAATACGATACCTATAGCTTGAAAAATCCTTTTAAAGATTTTCTTTATCTTTTTTATCATGCAAGTTGGTTTTGGTTACTGGTATCTAAGTTATTATCTGCGCCCCAATATACGCCTTTTATCCATTTACCTATAGGGTACTATTGCAAACTAATGCTAAAAAAAGCAGTTAGAAACTTAGTGGAATATCTGATGACAAATATTGTTCATTCCTCAGGGATAAACAATAATTCAGGGGCTTTTCTCCTACCCTCTTGGACAATTCCTAAATTATCCAGAACATATAGGCTTCGGTACAAGTTTCGGCAATAAAGGGGATGCCCATACTGGCCCATTTGTTTTCAATTTTCCGATTCATTTTTGGACATAAACGTCCCTTTGGTCAAAACCCCACAGGCATTATTTTTTATAATTACAAAAATTTGCTTAATATTGGTTAACCAAACTGGTTAACCTATTTTTTAAACATCAAAAAAAGGACAAAGTACTGTCCAACGCTCTACGATTATGAAACGCCCATCATTCCTTTCCCTCTTATTGTTAACATTCTACTTAAGTGTATTAAGTAGTTGCTCCAGCGACAGCACCGCAATGGAGGATATTATGGTTAGTGAAGACACTAGCGATCCTGAGGCGGAAGATGATCCTGCTGCTGAAGATAATAGCGGCGGCAATACCGATGATGGAACCACAAGTTTAACAACGCGCTTTGTTTTCGACGAAAACATTGTTATTGAAAATAGTTATAATACGGGAGGCTGCGATAGTCCGCCATGTGACACCAACGATGAAACGTTGGTAGGAATTTTTGATAATGCGGTCCCTGATGACAATTATTTTTATTTATCCGAAGATCAATCGGAACTGAATTTAGAATGTCAATTGGACAAGGGCAGAAGAATTGAGTTTAAACAAATTTCTGAAGGGCCACTTAACTCCTTCTCCAGAATTGAACTTGAAGGGGTGTACTACGATATTCCCAATAATGGGGTTACCATTGCGCAAGTACATAATAGAGGTGGCAATGGCAATAAACCTTTTTTTAGATTGGTCCTACACCCGGATGGTTTGGAAACGGTGATTAGAAAAGATCCGGAAGTACCCTCTCGTGAAACGGATTTTGACAAAAATGACTTTCTTTTTTCGGATGGGGGAAATTATGATCTCTCCCCCTTAAAAATTACTTTAGAGAAAAGTAATGATGCCGTACACATAGGTGTTGAACAACATGGAGTTATGATTCTAGACCAATCTTTTGCCCCGGACCCAAGTACGCGATGGGTAAGTAATACCGGAATCTCAAATGGTTTTTATCTTAAAGCGGGGCTGTACAATGATGATGGACCACATACCAAAAATCTGGTTGTAGGTTATACCACCGTTGCATTTGAATCTAACGACCAGTAAAAGTCTTTTTCCCTCATCTTGAGGTCTTAAAAATAGTGCTAATCCAATACGGCCTTCGCAAAGTACGGGCTTCATTGCTCACTGATTCGTATGGGCCTCAGCTATTTCTTTTGCTTTTTTATAATAACGGGAAGCCTTTTTTTGTTTTTTCAATGCTGTATACACATCTCCCAATCCTTTCAGGGGTCTTTCCGCATCAGGATGTTTTTCTGTCAAAACCAAGAACAAGTCAATTGCCTTATCATATTCCTTATGTTCTGCGTAAAATTCTGCAATTAAACAGGCCCTGGACACTCGTAATCTATGGATAAACTTAGTCGCCTCAAATTCACTTATGAACCTTTTAAATTGCTCGATGTCATTTGCCCGTATGGCATTTCTCATTAGACTGAACATGGTCCAATCAGACAAAGTAGCCGGAAACCCAAATTGAGCTGCCCTTTTTTGATAATAATCATATACATAGGATAATCCACCTGCCGCTGTAAACTCTGCAAGATTGTTGAATTGCAATTCGGGATAGTACTGATAGAAGCTGGTCAATCCTTCATAGATGGTGGAATAAGGTGTTGAACGATGTTCTTCATTTAACAGTTCCCTATACGACCAATTAAAGGTTTTCGGCGCCTTTAACCTTAGAATACTATCTAGCTTTTTAACTCCCTTAGTCACATCGTTTTCATTGGGACTTACCGAAAAATACAATGCTTTATCAAAATTGGTATTGCTATCCAGAAAATCACTTATCTGATCTATTTTTTGGTCCAATGGGAAAGGACTTGCCGCAAGATAGGCGCTAAACAAATCGGGTTTATCCAACATGGTCTGAATGACAAAACTTCCCCCATATTCCCAGCCAAATAGGAGGCGCTCTTTAGAGGTACGGAAGTTATTATCTACAAAGGAAATCACCTCATCTTCCATAAAGGTCAAAAACTTTTTTTCCCGATCAATGAAATGTCCAAACCTATTGGGGTACCTATTGGTAATCCCAACAACAATAAATTCTGGAGTTTGCCGAAACTGCGTAAAGGATTTTAACAAGCTTACTCCAAAAGGAAATAAGCGCTGACCATCCAGCAGGTATAAAACCGGGTATTTCTTATTGGTTTCCGTATAACTTTCCGGGGTAAGTATTTGAATTTGCCTGTCTTCGTTTAGAATATCGGATGTAATCGTATAATTCTGCCCCATAGCATTCACAGAAGATGGGTCTTGGGCGGTCATAGTGGCATTACAACACAAAATACCAAGTACTAGAAATACTTTTTTGATGTCCATTTTACCAAAAACTAGGGATGAGTTATCAAAGCTATCGTTTTGATTAAGTTTTACCTCTTAAAGGAGGGTTAAAGTTTTTATTTGTTTGAAGAATTCTAATGCGGGTTGATTCCCAGTGTTTTCATATCTTTAAAATTCTTCATTGAATAGTTTTTCACATCTCCAGTGGGCAACTTTTCTAATTCTAATCATTCTGTCTGCCAATTCAGGATTGTAAGAGCATCTGGACGCATCAAACCCGATCCAATTTGGGAAATATTTTTTAGCCATTTCAAAAATCTTTTGATCAAATTTTTTGGAACGTAAAACTTCCTCATCTTCATCTAGCCTAGCAACCATTCTCATTCTATGATGGATCACATATTTAAAAGCATTGCTTAGATGACGGTTTCTAACTTCCCATAATCCCTCATCTTCCCAAATGAACGCTCCGGACATTCCCTCATATTCCATTTTTGGATTAACCATATTTGAGGTTTTAGGCAACGAGTCTTTATTTCTTAAGAACGTTATCCAAATCCATATTTTTAATATCAAATCCATTATCATTGAACAATAGGTTATAAGTGACAGGATTTAGTGTAAAATGTATAGCACTGGGTTGATTAGTTAAGTCGTGATTTTTTTCACATTATCAACTATAGTTTTTTAATACTTAATCCATTGCTTAGATTGCAAATCAAAGGTCCATCCTGAGTCGTGACGTTGTATATATAGAGGAAGGCTTAAGGATAGGGATGATTTATCCAGGCATTCCGAGAACCAGTTCACGACCGTGTCAATATACGTTCTATCTGTTTCTTCACCATGATTTTCATACATCCAATCAAGTTTTTCATAAGAAGGACAAAATGCTATATCTTCTACTATTTCAATGCTACCATCAACAAAATTTTGATTATTTGAATTAAAAACTTCATTCATATCATCGTCCATTAAAAAAGCGCGGATTGTAATGGTGGTATTCCCTTGGAAAACTTCACAATCGATTCTTTTGATCTCTGGATGAAAGTTCATTGAATCGAACTCTTTTAGTTTTAAAATCAGATTCTCTGTGCATGCAGAAAGTGATTTCTTAATAGATGATCCGAATTCTTTGATTTCCTTTTCCATTATAAGTCCATGGTAGTCAAGGTCCCGACAATGATTTCGGTGCATCTTTGGTAGCTTGGTGAGCTAAAAACGTTGTCCGAAGCGATTCTCTAGCAAACCATATCCCGTGACAAAATCATTCTTTTTGAGCCTGACTTTTATTAAAAGTAGTAAATATTCTTTTGGGAAGGAAGCTAGCACTGAATTATAGACATTGTTTTATAATGTTCTTATTCAGGTTTTCTATTTTTCAGCATTTCCCAGTTGATAGTTTTTATTTTTTCAGATTCCTTTTTAATAGTATTCATCCCAATTTTATTCAACCAGACTTCGATTTCTTCATAAAGATCTAAAAATTCGGGTATTTCCCTTAAATCTTTCGGGTTATCTGAGTAAAACCCTATTACTGGATATGGTTCTCCAAATGGATTCCCTAATGCTATGAGCTCGTATTTTATGCTTTCCGGAAATTCTGTAAACAGTTCTGGTAATTTAGTTCGGATAATTTCAAGACACGATACGATAGAATCCATATTCCAATTTAATTCATCATAAATTGGAGGTTCTATAATTCCGTAACCTCGTGGTTTTTTTTCTTCAGTACTCAATTTCTCAAATGTTTTACAGCCGTCTTGACTATAAGTAGCAGCAGATTCTTGGCAACTACTTTTCCAACTACAATATACTCCTATAAAATAAAAAACGGTTGAAGTTTACACTTAAACCGTTATTGATTATACACAACTTAAGTTTGATTCTCATTAAATTGATGTAATAATCAGAAAGAACAAAAGAGAGAATTAAGGTTAGTATACACAGTG
>NZ_JBHEQA010000007.1:0-213856 GCF_043678055.1 Spongiimicrobium salis | reverse complement strand
CTAAATTAGAATTAAAAAGCTGGTAACAATGTATAACAAATCATGGCACCCTTCGGGATGCTAAGCTTGTTATACTATCCGTTGTGCTTCATTATCAGAAACCCTTAACTAATGATGAATTATTTAGAAAAAAGAGTCAATAAATAAATGAGTACTACGCAACAAAAAAAATATGCGATAAAAAAATCGAGCTACACTTTTTTGAAAAACTCTACAAGGCACTGGATCAAAAAAGTTATTGTACTGGTTATTTTTTCTTTAGTTGTAAATCATATAGCTGCGAGTGATAATTTCCTAGATAGTGGCTCATATAGATTCCCAATAGTAGGATTTTTATTTACTATTATTTTAGCTATTCTGGTTGGAATCATAGCTAATTTTAATTTCAACTTTTACAAAGAAAAATACTTCTCTAAAAAGGTGGAAGTCAAAATAATTGTTAGGTTTATTGCTTCTACTTTAGCATATATATCTATACTTTATATTCCAGTAAATATTTTTGTAGGAATAATTATTGACGGAGAGTTACAGTTGTATTTTACATTAATTGGTTTACTAATTACCTTATTAATATGTTTTATTTTTATAATATTATTGTATTCTCAAGGCTTATACAATTTATATAAAGCATCTTTAAGAGACACTGAAATTACTATTGAAAGTGGTGCGAAAATAAAAAAACTAACCTATGAAAATATCGCCTGTTTCTACAGTGAAAATAAAATTGTATATACTGCTAAAAATGATGGTACTACGATTACTACTGATTTTACATTAAATGAACTCGAAGAAAAAATAAACGACCAATTATTTTTTAGAGCTAATAGGAAAATTATTATTCATAAAGATGCTATAGATTTAATTGAAAAGATAGAAAATGGGAAGTTGCGTGTTACATTAAAAACTACTCTTAAAAATGATACGATTGCAGAAATTAACATCAGTCGTTACAAGCGAGAAGCTTTTATAAAATGGTTTTCAATAAAATATTTCTAAATTATCGACTATTCAGATGTAATTTACTACCATTCAGTAAAAACAAAAGTATTCAATAGGCTTTTCAGATATTTTGCTCATTATTTCGTTTTGAATTGAAAATCAAAAAATAATGAACAACATCACTCTACGTAAAGTATTAATTCCATTAATTACCACTATAATCATCTGCTTTTCATGGTTTGGACCAATTTTTCTAGGTTTTCTAACAAATGTTATTGTTTCAATAGTAGTCTTTATAGCAAGTTATATAGAGTACAGAGGAAAAGCATTTACAGAACTTGGGTTTCAACGTAAAAAATTCACATCTAAAAACATCTTAGTATTTGCTCCTTTAGTTGCAATAGGCCTCTTTATTTTTTACACATTTATATTGGTTCCTGTAATTACAAATTTAACAGGAGTTACTATAGATTATTCATCTTTTGATGAATTAAAAGAAGCAAGTATTCCTGACTTATTAGTCACTTTATTATTGGTCTGGGCTTCTGCAGGATTTGGAGAAGAAATAATCTTTCGAGGTTATTTTATGCGACAATTTGTAAAATTCTTTGGAGAAAGTAAAATCAGTATCGTGCTTAATATTGTCTTAATTACTGGTTCCTTTGGATTCATGCACAGTGATCAAGGCATTACAGGGCAACTTGTTGCATCGTTTGTTGGAGCGCTATTGGCTCTGATATTCTACTTACGCAAATATGATTTGTGGTTTATTATTTCCGTACACGGCTTTTTTAACACGATATTCTTAATCTGTGTTTACTTTGATTTGGCTTAAATCGTATTTCTCACGAATTGTGAAAGGCATTAAAAAACCAAATTCTAGTGTAGTTATCTAAAGTCTAAGAACCGTAAACAAAACTAACATATAAACAAAAGAAATGGGAAGAATACATTTATTTGAATTTGAAGACCAAAAATGGTTTCCAGCTTTTTTAAGGAACTACGGAACGGACTTTTTACAGTTTTTGTCTAATAAAACAAAAATGTATAAGCCAATAATTCCAATTATTGAAAAAGGATTAAAAAAGAGCAAAACAAATCAAATTGTTGATTTGGGTTCTGGAGGTGGTGGAGGACTTATTTGGTTAAACTCTGAATTGAAAAAGAAAATTCCTGAACTAAAAATTATTCTAACCGATTTTTATCCCAATATTCCTGCATTTAAATTTACAAAAGAAGCAGCAGACAACTTTGAGTTTATAGAAAAGTCTATTGATGCTAGAAATGTTCCTGAAAAGTTAAAAGGGTTAAGGACACAGTTTTTATCTCTGCATCATTTTAAGCCAAAAGATGCAAAGAGGATATTACAAAATGCTATCGATACAAATAATTCAATAGCAATATTCGAAGGACAAGAAAGAAGTATTCCAAGTGTTTTAGCAATGTTGTTTTCACCCATAAGTGTTTTGTTGTTGACACCTTTTATAAAACCATTTAAAATTGGACGGATTATTTTCACTTATTTAATACCAATAGTACCTTTTTTTGTGCTTTGGGATGGTGTTGTTTCTTCTCTTAGAACCTATTCTGTAAAGGAAATGATTCAACTCGTTAAAAGTTTAGACCAAACAGAAACTTATAATTGGGAAATCAATAAAATAAAATCTGGACCAAGTAAAATTTTATATTTATTAGGAACAAAAAATAATAATACGAGCAATGAAAACACATAAAATTAATTACCAAATTAAATAACTAATTTCAAAAAACCAGAATGAGAAATTATATTTTTAAATCTGAAAGATTGGGGTTTAGAAACTGGATAGAAGAAGATAAGATTAAAATGTTTATTATAAATTCTAATCCAAAAGTGATGGAGTATTTTCCAACGACTCTAACACAAAAGCAGACGGACGAATTTATTACACGAATGCAAACACAGTATTCTAAAAATGGTTTTTGCTATTTTGCAGTCGACAAACTTGAGAGTAACGAATTTATTGGATTTATTGGAATAGCCGAACAGACATTCAAATCTGATTTCACACCTTGTGTAGATGTTGGGTGGAGATTAGCTCAAAGTGAATGGGGAAAAGGTTTTGCCACGGAAGGAGCCAAAAAATGTATTGAATTTGCTTTTAACCAAATTGGATTAAAAAATATGAAATCAATCTGCCCAGAGACCAATAATAAATCAGAAAATGTTATGAAAAAAATAGGTATGAAAAAGACTAAAATCTTTAATCATCCTTTACTTTCAAAATTTAAAAAACTAGAGAAATGCGTACTTTATGAAATCGAAAAATAACGAAAGCACAACAACGTATATAACACATTGCCAAAATTTGGCTAACTTTAAACTCTCCCCTACCAATAAATCTCAGTTTCGACTGAATAATATAAAACTACTAATATGGCAACGTGCCATATACAATACCGTTGTGGTGCATTTTAAATATGACTAATAAAAAAGTAAATATTGGGCTTACAAAAGACGAGGCAATAGTTCTCTTCGAAATTCTAGGCAGATTTAATGGGCCAGAGGAATTTAATCAGATTAAAGATCAATCGGAGCAGAGAGTTTTATGGAATATTGAAGCAGTACTGGAAAAGGAATTAAGTGAACCATTTCTTGAAGATTACCATGAGGTTGTCAAAAAAGCCAGAGAGAATCTAAGAGATAAAGAATAAAAAAATGATTGATGAAGTTAGATACCGAAGAAAAACAACTAATTGAAAGGTTACTAAGTATAATTGCCATAAAATCAAGAACGGGAGAAATTGGAGTCGTGCACGGAGCAGATAGATTCGTCAGTTCTCAATTAATTCTCAAAAAAGCTGATTTTCAAAAGTTGGAAAGTGGAATTAAAAAGATGGGAATTAGCCCAAAGATGAAAAAGCTCTAAAAAAACGACACCACAACAAAGAACTGAGTTAAAAAACAAGCTTTTTTAGGCTAATCTTGAAACAAAATTCTCATCATAAGGTAATCCGCTTTTAGCAATTGCAAAGGCTTGTTTTAATAGTTTGTTTGCTACTGCTATCAGTGCCAGCTTTTTACTCTTTCCTTTGACTACAATCCGATCATATAGTTCTTTACATGCTTTGTTGTGTTTACATGCCGAAAAAGCACATAAAAACAATAAATTCCGAAGCTTTCTATTGCCTATTTTACTGATCCTACTGCGTCCTCTTATACTACTTCCAGACTCTCTAATGGTTGGGGTAATACCAACATAACTACACAATTGTTTAGCACTCTCAAACTTCTTAAAACCATCGGTCACTACAATTAAAAACAAAGCTGTCTTAACACCCACACCTGGTATACTTTTTAATAAAGTTAACTGATGTTGCTGCTCTTGTTTAATTAACTCTAAAAGATGCCCCTCTAGCAGTTCTATTTCCCCATTCAAATGCTTTAGATGTCTGGTTAATGAACGATATACAAGCTTTGATGGTACCCCTAAGCTCTTTTCTCCATGTAATTTGTTCTTGGTAGCGGTACGTTGCTTTAAGTAATTATCCAACAACCTGAATAACTGTAAGCATTCTGCCTGAACATCTGTTAAAGCATTGTATAATGGAACTTCATTCAACATCCCATACTCACAGATAGCTTTAGCATCACTCTTATCGGTTTTTACCTTAGTTAACTTCATCTGAATAAATCGCTTGACAGATAATGGATTCACAACAGATACAGCAAAACCTGTTTTGTACAAGTATTGAGCTAATCGATAATGATAATACCCTGTAGCTTCCATAACTATTAAAGAGTCTTTCGATAAATGCTCAACCAATAGCTTAAACCCTTTTTCATCATTGGTAAATTGCAAATGGCCAACTTCTGAATTGTAAAGATCAAACACCCTTTTACTAATATCAATACCATAAATTTCTTTATATTTATTCATAGAAAATTTCTTTTGGAAAGAACTAGCTACTTACCTATCAACAACTTAAAATCGAGATCCAAAGTCTCACAGAACTGAACGATATTTAAGTAGAAAAGAGAGGGGATTATCATTGTTGTCGAAGTCCAAAGCTTCACCGTGTATACTAATCTTAATCCTCTCTTTTGTTCTTTCTGATTAAACCATTAAAATTAAAGGATTGTAAACTTAAGACGTGTATAATCCATAGCTACATTCTTACTTCAAAGAATATTTACTACTTTTAAATGGTACTGATTCCTTAATTGGAAATTCATATGAATTTCCAATTAAGGAATCATATACAAACCGTTGTGTGTAATTTGAGAAAAAATATTACTAATACTGAATATGATTAATTTTCAGAAAGAATAAGAGGTTTGTTTCCGAAAAAGGATTCAAAGAAAACACAAAAAACCAATCAGCAATGAACGGACAAACACTTGGTGTTTTATCTCAACATTGAGTGACGGAACAAAGCGAATTAAAATTAGATTATTCATAAGGTCGATTTTTTTGAGTATTTAAACAATCATAAAGTGAGAAAATCAAGACATTATTAAACTTCATCAAAATTTAAACATTACACCTTAGAAGCGATTTCTAACGAAGCTGGATTTAATTCAAAATCATCATTCAATACTATTTTCAAAAAAAATACTGAGTATACACCGTCACAATATCGAATGAGTCAAGATCAGTAAATTTAGTCCAGATTCTTTTTTCTGGACACTTTTGGTGTTTGAATGAAAATAGATTGCACAACATACTGTTTACCTTTGGACAAAAGTAAAATCTATATTCCGATGAAAACAATTATTCTAATTACAATTTTTTCAATTACTCTATCAAATTTAGTTTATTCTCAAAAATTTACACCACAATATACTAGCTTAGGTAGTAATGGAAGTACTTCCCCTTTTCACATGATTACTGTTAATAGAAATACTGTTTGGGCAAGTTGTTCAAACCCAAATGTTACTGTTAAGGAGCATACACCAAATATAATTACACATACGAAAGATGGAGGAATAACATGGAAAAATGATATTTTGCCGGCAGAGACACCTAGCAAATTTTACATCGCTTGTATCAGTGCAGTCAGTAAAGATAGTGCTTGGGTTAGTAGTGTCGATAGGATGGATTTTTTTAACCGCACTGATTGGAAGTCTAAAATATATGCCACCTTTGATGGAGGTGATAATTGGATAGTCCAAAATGTGCCTTTCTCTGACGGCTATGGTGGACAAATACATTTTTTTGATCATCTTGAGGGAATTGTTTTTGCTTCAAATGCAGATGGATATTTTCAAGTTTTTAAAACTTATAATGCAGGTAACGATTGGAAAAGGCTTCCTGAGTCGAATTTTCCGAAAATAGAATCTTCTCGTGAAATTGAAAGTGATGATAGTTATTATGCAATTAAGGATACTATTTGGGTCGGTACTATGGGCCGAATACTAAAATCAATTGATCGAGGAACAACATGGACTGCCTATAATACACCTTTAACTGATAAAGATTTAATTTTTGAAGTAACTTTCTCCGATTCTCTAAATGGTATAGCTAGGTATCATGATCGTGGTGATTACTTCTCTAAAAATATGATTGTAACTTCAGACGGAGGAGAAAATTGGTCAATTGTTACCCCCCAAGGACTCGCTGATAAAATTTTCGACCTCAACAGTATTCCAAATAAGCCAGGAGAGTTTTTATGTACTTCCTATTCTAATAATGCAATTACCTCAAACAAATTGTACTACTCAAATAACAATGGAACTACTTGGACAGAATTTGGACAGATACATTTGCCAGGCAGGATAAGTCTTTTTAATTCAGAAATTGGATGGGTATCTGAAATCGACCCAAATACCTCAGAAATAGATGTTTATAAAATAAGCAAACTAATACAATCATCTACTAATACTGATTCTAAAAACTGAAACGTAGTTAAAATCCTTACTGAGCAGAATTTCAAAAAGATGTCAACGCCAGTTTGTAACAATGGCTAAATTAATACGGGTTTTGTACTTAACCCAAAGTTCAGAACTTTGAACCAAGTCCGCCAAATCTTTTGGATTTGGCTTTATAATAAAAAGATGAAACCAAATAAAAAGTTTTGGCTCAGTGCTTAATCGGAACTTAATCGCTTGTTAATTCCCCTATTAACCATAGTCGGAGCCGTTGTAGGCAATTATCCGAAAATCTTTCATAAAAATATAAATAACTGACTTTTAATTTTAAAAAAATCATTGAAAAACTATTTTTTCATCCTAGTCATAAGTTTAGTCTACTTAATTTCTTGCAAACAGAAAACAGAAATTGCCAAAGTAGAATATATCGAAAACGGAAAGTTAATGTTAGATGCTATACTCGTGTTCTGCCAAAAGTCATTAATCCGAAAAAATAACTACACACAACACCCTGTATAATTCATTGCTAGTACTCGCCTACTTACGAAAATTATCGCGGATTTTCTATTCGGTTTGTATTTGCTAAATTAGTTGCTGAAACACGCAACGAGATCATACCCAAAACGTTGGCAAACATTTCACAAAAACAATGATAGAGATTAAAAAAGCAGATAATACGACTGAATTTAAAATCATCGAAAAATTGGCAACTGAAATTTTACACGAAGTTTATGACCCAATAATTCCTGTTGAACATACAGCGTATTTTTTAACGGAATTTCAATCGGAAACTGCAATTGGAAATCAAATTGAGAATGAAAATTTCAGTTATTTCCTCTTAAATTATGACACTAAAAATGTCGGATATTTAGGAATTCAAAAACTAAATAACAAACTGATTTTGAGTAAACTTTATATTTTGAAATCATTTCGCGGACTGAAAATCGGAAAAACAGCGTTGGAATATGTAAACAAATTTGCAACGAAAAATGGAATTAAAAAAATTGAATTAATTGTTAATCGTCAAAACCAAAATACGATTGACATTTATTTGAAAAACGAATTTAAAATAGTGGAATCAATAATAAACTCATTTCCGAATGGACATTCTGTGGAGGATTATAAAATGGAAAAAATAGTAGTAACTGAATAAAAACGATTTGCCAACATGGTATAAAAATAATAACTGCTGAAATACCAAAACGAAACATAAAACATTTAAACATAGGTCTGTATTAAACCGAAAAGTCTGCGTATATTAACCCGTAACGGACGGTTATACGAGCCCGTTGTGCATAATTTGAATAAGAATTAACCATTGATGGAACTTATAGAAATCAACAATATAAACTATAGATTTGTAAAAGATTTTAAACACGACCCGGAAATTAGGGCAAGTTTTAATAAGTTGACAGAGACCACATTTGAATTCAATTTCGAAAATTGGTATTTAAATGGCTACTGGAATGACAATTATATTCCGTATTCATTATTACACAAAAATAAAGTAGTATCAAGTGTTTCGGTTAGCAAAATGGAATTTGTTACCGAAATAAGCTGAAAGAATATAATATCGAAACCATCATTCCATCCAAAAAAAGAGCTATTGAAGAAATACAGCATATTGTAAAAAACGAACTTGGAAAGGGAACTTTAAGCGGGAAGTCGAAAATAAAGTTTATTCGGTATGCAAATGAACTAATGGAAAGAGGAGCGGAAGGACTTGTTTTAGGATGTACGGAAATACCCATGCTTATCGAGCAAAGAGATTTTGATTTTCCAGTATTTGACACAACAAAAATTCATGTGGAAAGTATTGTAAATTTTACCTTGAATAAATAAAAACCAGTTGCTGACAATGGCTATGAACATGTGGGATAAAAAGTGATAGATCGGAAATATGAATATAAAATAAAGTTCAGTGCCGAACCGAAAATTTAGAGCATAAAATCCCAAACTTTTCATAGCTGAGAGCATTAGCTACCATTAAATCAAGAAATAATAAAAATGCGTTTTTTAAAGAAAATATTTGGCTCAAAAAAAAATACCCAGAAACCTGGACAAGGAACTAAAAATGAAGACGGGTTAGCGCCTTTTAAAAAAGTGCCCTGGATGACAGATTTAAGACTTAAAAATATATCTATCTGTCTTGAAGCAGGATATACACCAGCAAGCTCTTTACCAACAGAATTTGAAAGGCAGATACGCCCAGCTATTGAAATTGCTCAAAGATTAAACGCAATAAAAGCTCTTGTTCTTTGGCTAATGGTTCCTGAAGAAAATTTGGAGAATGAAAAGATTCTGAATTTCATTGATAAAAATGACCTTAAGAATTTTATGAATGAAGAAGAAAAAGAAATTCTTAATGTGTCAAGAGATGACGAACAAGCAAGAAATTCTATTGGCTGGAAATTCGAAAATGCTTGGTCATTAGCTTGGTATTTTGGATATAAAGAACCTGAAATTACTGGACAGATGATGTCAGGAGAGCAAATGCAAGAAATTTTAAAGGATTTTAGCTGTCCTTTAGATGAAAGTGTCGAAGATTGGGTGAAGGATAGAAAGACAGTTTCGGAGGAAAAATTAACACAGAAAGAAGATTTGTTTTATTGTATACATAATGCTGTTAGAAGTGCTCAATTAGGTAAAGAAACCGTTCCAAATGGTTTCGATCCAATAGGAAATGGTGGTGTAATTCACGAGCGAAGACATTCTTTAACTTGGATGTTATCTAAAGACATTACTTGGGATGAAACTGATTTGAGTACATAAAAATAACTGAAGTTAACAGATTGTATAAAACATAACTAATAGGTGTTTAACCGAAAGGTTTGTATATTAATAAGTCCGCCAAAAGAATTTTACGCCACAGCGAAATGGGCTATTTTGGCTTTTAAAAAGAGAAAGATTAAAAACAAAATATAAAAACCCGACGCTATGTTAACCGGCAGACAGGTTCGAAAAGCTAGTGTCTTTTACGCGCTAGGTTTCATCCACAAACCGTTGACATGCATTTGAACTGAAAAATTTAAAGGAGTAAAAAATTGTACAATATTATAAATTTCGTCATTTCATTTGGTGCCATGCAAGGTCTTATTGTTGGAGTTTTTCTTTTAATAAAAGGATTGAAACTAAAACAAGATTTTTTTTATTTAGCTCTAATACTAATCGGTTTTGCAGCCTTTTTAGCAAGAGTTGTAGCAATAGGCATCTATGAAAACCAACCATGGTTCTTTAATAATCTTAACTTCTTTTTATTGATTTCTCCAGCTTTCTACCTGTATGCAAAAGAATCCTCTAGAGTTACTAAGAATCCTTTGAATATTAATGCACTACATTTCCTGCCATTTCTAATTATAAATTTAGTATTTATATCCTACTATTTTTCTTTAAAAAATCCAATTGATCACATGATGTATCTAACTAACATCATAAAGGCCAACGATCGTATTAGCATCATCTATTTTTCAATTTATCTGTATCTAACCTATAAAATTGTTAGACAACATAAACCTTCATATCGTAAAGAACTTTACAAACTATTACATAAATTGATATCCATTTTTTTTGGTTTTTTTATCATCTGGTTGATCTACGTTTTGGCAGAATTCGTATACTTTGACTATACTATGGAACTCATACATTATTATCCCATTATGATAATATTGGCGGTGACACTATATTATATAAGTTTACAAGTTATTACAAACGATCATTTTCTCTTTGACATTAAGTCAATCACAAAAAGGAAGAGTTTTACTTTAGAAGAGGCCGATAGTAAAAATTTATTGAATCGATTGACTCTTTTTATGACCGAGGAAAAGCCCTATTTAGATGGTGCTATTTCCCTAACCACACTTGCTGACTCTTTAGATGTAAATCCAAAAGTTTTATCTTTTGTCATCAATGAACATGTTCAAAAGAATTTTAACCATTATATTAATGATTGGCGCATCGAAGAAGTAAAGAAAAGATTAAAAGACAAGGAATACAATCAATTGAAAATGCTAACAATTGCCTTTGATTGTGGTTTTAATTCTAAATCAACTTTTAATCTTGCTTTTAAAAGAACTACAGGATTATCTCCTTCCGAATATAGAAAACGCTAACCATCATTCCATCCTAAATCTTTTTTAAGACCATTTTTTTAATATTTCGAGTCCTAAATCTTCTTTTAGGGCATTTAATCCTTTTCCCTGTGGTTCTTTTGTCAATACAATATAACGGATGAATCCATATTAACTAAGGTAGCTCATGAATTTAAAAGGTAGATTTCCAATTATTATGTTTGTAAGCTTGTTTTCTTGTTTTTCAAATCAAGCTCAGGTAAAAGAAAAAGTAGTTCTTCACCCATCATGCCCATCTGAAAGCAATATAAGAATTGAATTAAATGAAGCTCAATATGTGCTTATCGGGGGTGTTCCACAGTGGATTACAATAAAAGGTAAGGATTGTTCGAACCCTGTAGTCTTGATGGTGCATGGAGGTCCGGGAATTCCTTTGAGCAAATATCACGACAGTCTTTTCCAAGATTTCGAGGAAAACTTTACCATTGTTCACTGGGATCAGAGAGGTTCGGGAAGGACATATCTTGCGCAATTTGAGTCTGAAGAGCTCACTTTAGATATGATAACCAATACTAAATTAAGTGTAGATCTTTTGGTACAGGATGGGCTTGAGGTAAGTGATTACCTTAGAAATAGATTGGGTCAAGAAAAAATAATCATTTCGGGCTCATCATGGGGGTCCTTCCTAGCTACAAAAATGGTACACATGGCCCCGAATAAGTTTCATTTTTATATTGGGTTATCTCAGCTTGTTAATGGGAGTAAAAATTACGCTGAGAGTTATAAAAAAGTTAAAACGATCGCAGTAGAGCGCGATGATAAAGCTGCTCTAGCTATTTTAAATAAAATGGGCCCACCACGTTGGAGTCATCCATCCAGCTTTGGCAAGTTACGTAGAATCATAAAGAGGTATGAAAGCGAGACAGCAAGTGATCCTGTACAATGGAAGGTCTCAAAAGCGTATCTTTCTGAATTTTCAGACGCTAAATATTCTATGTTTTCAGAAGAATTTTCATTTCTAAAATTTACAGGATTTAATGGTGATGGAATGATAAATGATGTAGCCCTTGATGAATGTTGCACTCATTTGAAGATACCCATATATATCATACAAGGCCATAAAGATTTATTAACGGTACCGAAAGTCACAAAAGAATTTTTTGAAGAAATCGTGGCGTCGGAGAAAGAATACATACAAATAGAGAATTCAGGCCACGATGCAAACATAGATATGCTGCGTATGCAGTTAGATATGCTCAAAGCAGGTACTGCAAAATATATCAAGAAAGAGTAATGATAATGGCTGTAAATGTAATAACTTTCAAGGTTTATGGTTCATATCTACACTCTCAGTTTGATAACAAAAAGCTCCGAAATTAGCCAGAATACATATACTAAGCGATGATGTCATAGAAAAAATATGATTCGAGGGGAAATTATAAATAGAGAAGATTTAGAAATCGAAGAATAACGACATGCCAACAAAGAAAATTTCCTACTTTTAATAAAAAACAAAACCAAAAGGAATGATCTCGTCTCTCAGTTTGCCTAGGGGGCCAAGGCTTTTCGCTCGGCAAGCCACAGAAGATGCGCCAAAATCATAGTTGAGACCGCTAAGCACAATCTAAATTCTATGAAGTACCAACAACTATATTTTATGTTTTTGATATTTGGGACCTGTCTTGGACAAAATTCCAACATAAACCTAAAACCTTATTTTTCGAAATCTGAAATCACGGATTTAAATCGGATTGCAGACTTTTTTCAAAAAGAATTTTGCGGAACTTCCGAAAGGGCGAAATTCAGGAATTGTATAAATTCCACTATTCCAAAACTAGTTGACGAGGATCAAAAATACCTTAAGAAAAAAATCAGTTGGAGAAAACAGAAAAAATTATACACAAAAATATCAGATTCTACTTTCACCAAAATATGGAGGCTTTCCAGCTCAACAATAACAATTGTGGAACCTGAATACGAATATGAAAGAATCGGTTTTAGTTATAACAAATCTTTTATGGAATTTGTGAGATATTTAGAAGACTCCAATCCGTCTATGAAGGGTTATGCGAATAAATTAGAAGCTGTTGGACGCTTTACTCCTCTTGTATCCATAATGGATGACTTATATCACCATCCGGAAAATACGGATTTGAATAACCGTGGGGTCCAGATTCTATTGGCCATTCATTTTCTAACCGAGAATGACCAAGGAAAAAGAGATAAAAAGGCATTACAACTGGAGAAACGGAATTTAAGAAAACGGAAAAACAAGTAAAAAAGACCATGCCTAACAGTTGCTATCATTCAATGTTATGCTTTTAGCTAAAAGAATATTTACTACTTTTAATAAAAAGACAGTACCCAAAGGAATGACTACGTCTCGCAGCTTGCCTTGTGGGTCAGAGGTAAAGGCCAGCGCCTTTCGTTCAGCAAACTGCCGAAGACATACCGAAATCATAGCGGTTACCGTTGTAAGCAAGTAAAATGAATGGAACTACTAGGTAGAATAAATAGAAGGGAAATATTTTATGTAAAGAGAAGAAATAATCCTGATTGGAAGTATTCTTTACCCGGAAACAATTGGATTGCCTTTATTATTGCAAATAATGAAGATGAGGAAATGATTCCACTAGCTGTAAATGTATGCTTGGATAAAAATGTATTATATGTATGTAATACCGGAGAATTTGGTAGTCGTGCAGAGGACTACTTCCTTGAGGAAGCTGGATGGAGAGGAGTTCAGTATGAAGAAAAGACAGCTAAAGAATATGAATATGGAACTCCCATGTTTTCGGTACATAAAAATTTTGGAGAAGGTTTTTGGTTTGCTGCGGTTGTAGTTTCGGATGAAGATAAAGTTATGGACAAAGTTGTTTGTATTGATTTCACTAAACGAAAAGTTAGAAGGCATTTACTTGAGTTAATAGACAAAATAAATGCTGATTGGTTGCCAAGTGATATGTAAGTTGAATTTGCTAAATATGATAACGGAGAAAAGCATCCGGAAAAACAATATATAAACCATTAAAACGGCTCATATACAAGACCGTTTAAAACAGTACTAAAAATTAAGAATGGGACTAGACTCCGTAGAATTAGTAATGTCCGTTGAGGACAAGTTTGGAATTAGAATTCCAAATGCTGAATGCGAAAAGATTTATACTGTTCAGGACTTTGCCGATAAAGTTTTTGAAATGATTCCAATTAATCCTTCTGATAAATGTTTGACTCAAATTATGTTTTATCGAATTCGGAGGGTTTTTCGTAAATTCAATTTGACCGATTCGCCCATAAAGCCCGATTGTAAAATATCTGATTTACTGACTCCAAATAATCTAAAAACAAAGTGGAACCTTTTAGCAACAGAACTTCAACTCAATTTGCCTGAGTTAGTTGCTCTTGATTTTAACCCAAATCTTGATTCTCACTTAAAAATTTTTGGAATAAGAACCATTAAACGAGATATGCCTATTACAAAAGGAACGATCGGGCATTTAATAGACTGGGTAATTTCTTTAAATTTTGATAGAACAATAGATATCCAAAACATCACTAATAAGTATGAGATAGAAAGAGTTATTTCCGGAATTATTAGTGAAAATATGGGAATTCCAATAAGTGAAATAGAATTAAAACACTCCATAACAGACGACTTAGGTATTGATTAATAAAGCGTTTTACAACAAAACCCATAGCCCATTGCTTTTGTAACACCGGTAGGATATTTTCGTTAACTTCAAACCGGAGTTGTAGAAAAACTAGGGCACAACAAAGAACTGAGCTAAAAAACAACTCAAATTCAGTTTAGTTTCCCAACGTAATTCCTGTCATAATTCAAACCTGATCTAGCTATTCCATAAGCTTGTTTTATCAACTTGTTACAGACAGCGATCAAGGCCAATTTTTTACTTTTGCCCTTCAATACTATTCGGTCAAATAGTGCCTTACATTGCGGGTTATGGACACTGGCCGTAAAACTACAGAGAAAAAGATGATTTCGTAACAGAGGGTCCCCTATTTTACTTATTCTGGTTTTCCCGCGAACACTGGAGCCCGAACTCCTTTCATTTGGAGCAAGGCCAAAAAATGAGGACACCTGGGATGCACTTTTAAAATCTCGAAAACCATTGGTGGAAACTATCAAGATCATGGCCGTCTTTTTGCCTATGCCCGGTATTGTGCCGAGTCGTGCATAAAGACTTTTTTCATTTCGCTTTATCAAAATCTCGATCTCGGATTCGAGCAAAGCTATTTCTTTATCCAATTGTTTGACCTGACGCTTTATCGATCTCAAAATCTTTTTAGGTCCCAACCCACTTGTCAATAACGAGTGCAACATATTCTTTAAAGCCGTTCGCTGCTTGAAATAAAGTCTAATGGTGCTCTGATATCTCTTACATTCGGTGATATACGAAGTTCCGGGAAACCAAAGTTCCACCTCCTGTTCCAAAGCATATCGGTAAATCATCTTTGCGTCGCTCCTGTCCGTTTTGACAAGGTTTAATTTCATCTGTATAAATCGTTTGATGACCAAAGGGTTTATAACACTTGACCTTATTCCCTCCTTATGGAGATATAGTGCCAAACGTTGATGGTAACAACCTGTAGCTTCCATTACACACCAATGATTCTTTGAAAGTCTTTTCTTGAACAATCTAAAGCCTTTGACATTGTTCTCACATTGAAAATGACCATTGGAAGGATCATAAACATCGATGGTATCTTTTGAAATATCGATTCCAACAAAAATTGTACTTTTAATCATAACTTGTTTTTATAAAGAACAATACCAATTTCATACAGCATCCTGAAAACAGGTTCAAAAGACCTAAAGAACTGATCGTATTGTATTGGTAAAAGAGCGGGGATTTGCATTGTTGACGGAATCGGAAGTTCCTACGGCTATCATAACCTTACTCCGCTCTTTTGTTCTTTGATTAATATTGGATAAGTTAATAAGAAAACAAACTTAGGATGGCTATACTTAATTGCTTGAAAGTGTTTAAGGAGTACATGCGAAATTCTAACGAATTTCCGAGGCACCGCCTTTCTTTATGCACTCCACCCCCAAGTAACTGCCCATTACCAAAACCATTGCCATTCATTAAAACAAACCCTCCCCTAAAATGAAGTCTATAGATTTAATTAAATATGTTGGAGTATTGATTATTGCTACTTTTCTAACGTTCTTCTTTCACGAAATGAGCCATTGGATAGCCTATGAAGTATTAGGGTATGATGCTGGATTCACCCTGAATGGGGCTTCAGTTAAAGATACTTCAATTCAGCTAACTAAAACCCATCGCATAATCGCAAGTGCTGCTGGCCCCATATTTACAATTATTCAAGGAATCGTGTTTTATTTTGTGCTAAAAAAGCATAAAAACATAATGCTATACCCATTTCTGTTCCTACCCTTTATTATGAGGTTGGGAGCAGCTTGGGCAAACCGATTTCAGCCAAACGATGAAGGAAGAATTAGTCTTGATTTTGGCTTAAACCTATATGCAATTTCAACCCTTGTAGTTGCATTTCTACTTTTTTTAGTATTTAAAATTTCAAAGAAAAATAAATTCTCTTTAGCTCAAAATAGTATCACATGTATAGTTTCAATACTACTATTATTTAGTCTTGCTTTTATAGACGCTAAATATAAAATCAGGTTTGTTTAAAAGCTCGTTGGAAATTGATTTGGAGAAACGCAATAGAGAAACGGATAACATGGAATTAAAGTACTATCAAGTAGATACATTTACCGATCAATTATTTGGTGGCAATCCAGCAAAAGTCGTGCAACTTGAACGCTGGTTAGATGATGCATTACTTCAAAATATTGCAAGGGAAAATGCCGTAGATGCCACGGCCTTTTTTGTAATACATGAAAATGATATCGCCTTAAAGTGGTTTACGCCTGATTTAGAATTGGATTTATGCGGACATGCAACATTAGCAACCGCGCATATCCTAATACAACGAGCAGCTTGCGATAAAAAGACTATTGAATTTAGTTCTAAAAGTGGAAAGTTGTATGTGGAGTTTGAAAATGATTTGTATGTAATGAATTTACCTCGAAGAAAACCTGTTAAAGCTAAATTACCCCATTTTATTAAAGATGCTTTACATCAACAACCCAAAGAAGTTTTGAAATCAAGGGATTATATTTTAGTGTATGAAAGCGAAAGCGACGTCAAGAACATTAAAATTGATAAAAACATCTTCGATAAAGGAAATATTGACCCCGGCGGAGTAGCGATTACGGCCAAAGGAGATAATTCGGATTTTGTTTCAAGGTTTTTTATTCCGCAAGCCACAATTTTCGAAGACCCCGTTACAGGTTCATTACATGCCTCATTAACGCCTTATTGGAGTCAAGTTTTAGATAAAAAGGAAATGATTGCTACTCAATTGTCATCTCGTCAGGGAAAATTATATTGTACTGATCTTGACGACAGCGTTTTAATTGCCGGAAAAGCAAAAACCTATTCTGAAGGAATCATAAAAATAGAATAAAAACAGTATACATATGATGCCAATTAATGACTTACTTTTATTTGGATTAGCCGCTTTGATCATGGTACTATCACCGGGGCCAAATATGATTTATTTAATTTCAAGATCGCTATCCCAAGGAAAAAATGCCGGAATCATCTCGCTTTTTGGGGTAATGTGTGGATTCTTATTTCACATCCTAATGGTTTCCTTTGGATTGACTGCCATATTTTTTGCCATTCCCTATGCCTTTGCCGTGGTAAAGTTTTTAGGAGTGGGTTATCTACTGTATTTAGCATACAATTCCATTACATCTGATCACAAAATCTTTGATGCCAATAGGAATTTAAAGTCTGACAAACCCTTCAAACTATTTAATATTGGCCTCATGACCAATATTCTAAATCCTAAAATGGCCGTATTCTACCTTTCCTTTTTTCCACAGTTTATAAAACCGGAAAATGGTTCAATTTTAAGTCAGAGTTTCCAATTGGGACTCGTTCAAATAATGATAAGTTTCGCAGTGAATCTATTGATTGTCATTTCCGCAGCGAAAATGGCAACTTGGTTCTCTAAAAAACCCATTTGGCTGCGAATTCAAAAGTGGTTTATGGCTTCAGTACTGACCGGACTTGCGGTGAAGATGGCACTGACAAAAGCGAAATAATCAGTTTGCACAATAGGGTGTTACGCAATGGCGATTTAAGGGAAAAACGAAAGATAAAACAAAGGTTAGTATAAACGGAAAGGCTTGTGAGTAGTAATCCTGAATTGCCCATACAAGAGCCCGTTGGGCCACATTGGAGAAAAAATTTATGAGACAAATTTCAATTTTAGTGCTACTACTAGTATTCAGTTGTAAAACGGATAAAAAAACAGCATGTAATTATATAACGGACTATTATCAAACCATATACAAAGCCGACTTGGAATTTGAAACCAAGAATTACGAAAAGGCATTTGAACTATATCAAGATGCTTTTACTTGCTGCGAGGCAAAAAATACTACGAACTACAACGAGATTGGAAAATTCACGGAAAACGCTGCTATTTTAGAAAAATTCGACATCACCTATGAATACGCAAAAAAGCAAATTTTACATGGTGTGACATTAAATTGGTTTGAGACTAACGAAAATTTTAATGAATTCCTTTCATCTGACTTTGGACAAAAGTTTGTTTCTGAATACCAAAAACTACGTAAAGAATTTGAGAATAATGCCGATTTTAAACTTCGCGATGAACTCGTTGCGATGCGAGCGGAAGACCAAATGCATCGAGGTGGAAATGGAGAAGCGGATTGGGCCAAACAGGATAGCATCGATAACGCTCACGAAACGCGATTGATTGAAATTTTTGAAACCATGGGTTATCCGACAGATAAAGTTGTAGGTCCCCATACTAGGGATTACCCCGTTGATATCGGACTTTTTATGCTTCACACAAAGGATAGTATCCGAATGAACTATTTTGTACCAAAAATCAAAGAATTTGTCATCCATGGAACTGCTTCACCAAGAATATTGGGCACCATGATTGACCAATATTATTTGTATAATGATCAACCACAAATTTATGGAACATATCGGGCGCAAGGGGGTGGATATGCCGTAATGATTGATGATCTAAAGAAAGTTGATCGTAACCGAATTTCTATTGGTTTACCGCCATTGGAACTGAAAGAAAGAAAAGACAGTTTAATCAGAATCAAATATGGATTATAAAACAACATGGCATCACAGTGCTAAAAACAATCTAAAACGAAATTGAATATAAAAGCGAGGAAAATACTAGTTATAAGTATAAAAATCTTAGCGGTTTTAGGATTTCTTTTGACATGCTTAAGTCTTGGAGGTAGAACTTATGGGTTGAGACTGCCCAATAGAAATAATTACGCTGTCATAATTGGTTTAGCTATGATTTCACCTTTTCTAATTTATTTGTTCTCTTCAAAGACTAAACAGAAAAAAATACTAAAAAACAAGCCTATCGATTTGAACAAAATTGGACTTAGTACAATTGAATATTCTGAGAAAAAATCAAAAGAAAATATTTTTGAGATTTATGT
The DNA here is from genome assembly GCF_043678055.1 of Spongiimicrobium salis. Lineage (NCBI taxonomy): Bacteria > Pseudomonadati > Bacteroidota > Flavobacteriia > Flavobacteriales > Flavobacteriaceae > Spongiimicrobium > Spongiimicrobium salis. The sequence goes on along the minus strand of NZ_JBHEQA010000007.1, from coordinate 194,442 downwards.
GAAAAACGAAACATCTGAAACGCTCATTATAAACAGGAATTCATTATTAGAATCTAATAGTTGGTATATTTTCACCATAGATAAATACAAACCCATTTATTTGAGTAATGGAATTGAATTCCATATTGACACAGTACTGAATTTAGAAATAGTTGATTTGAGGAATCAAATAATAGGATTCGAAGAGGACTATTTTCAAAAAAATAATGTGCCTGAATATGTGAATTGGGCATGTATTATTGCCGAACCGAATAAAGGAGTTGCCATTGAATAAAAACACTAAAATCTGCGACTACACATAGTGGCGGCCGTTGCCAACAACTAGAGAAAAAACTTGTAACAAAAACTATTAGTTCCCGTCAAGTAAACCATATAATCAAGCAATCACATGAAACGATTACATTTAATACTTATACAGGTAATTTTATTGACTTCTTTGAGCTGTTTTTCACAAGAAACATCTTTTATGAATGCTGATGGAAGATTTTCAATAGGTACGCAATCGAACAGGACAGCTTCTATAACATTATTTGATATTGACATGGATGGAGATTTGGATGCGCTTGTTGCTAATGGACGTCATTGGGCCGAACAAAACTATATATATTATAATGGTGGATTTGGTGGTTTCAAACTAGCACAACCAATTGGAAGATTTTTAGCTGGTTCATACGCCATAAAAAGTGCTGATTTTAATAATGATGGTTATATGGATATCGCTGTAGCTAATGACAACGTCGATAACAAACTCTACTTTGGCTCTTCTGAAAATAGCTTTATGAAAGGGATTACATTTGGTAAAAAATCACGTTCAAGAAACTTGGAAATTGCAGATATGGATAATGATGGAAATATAGATTTGATTTTATCCAACAGAAATGAGAAAAATGAAATTTATTTGAATGATGGAACCGGTGATTTTCAAAAGCGGGTTTCTTTTGGAAATGATACCGATCAAACAATTCAAACCAAAATTGTGGACATTAATGAAGATGGTTTTCTAGATATAATAACTGCCGAAAGAAATACTACCAATAAAATATATTTAAATGATGGAAAATTGAATTTTTCAAAAATTCTTGAGTTTGGTAAAGCAGAAGACCAAACCCGTTCCATTGATATTGGAGATATCAATAATGATGGATTTTTAGATATCGTAACAGGAAACTTAAACGCAGCAAATAAAATATTTTTTGGTAGTAAAAAGTTAAGTTTTAAAGAAAGTTACTCCTTTGATATAAAACGTGAAACTTCATCCATCAAGATATCTGATTTAAATAAAGATGGGTTTTTAGATATCATCACAGGCAATTTTGAAGATAGAAATTATGTGTATTTAGGAAGTGAAAACGGTACATTTAAAGAAGTTGGATTAAGAGAGGATCTAAAAGATGATACGTACAATATTGAGATTGGAGATATTAATGGTGACGGGTTTCCTGACATTATTGAATCAAATTCGGGCTCTTGGAACTTATATTACAGAACTCGAAAAAAATAACGGTTGCTAACAATCGCCCTAATTCAGTGCTAAGGCTCTTCCTTAAAGAATATTAGCTACTTTTAATAAAAAACAGCAGCAAAAGAAATGATTTCGTCTCGCAGTTTCTACCATAGTTCATGGCTTTTTGCCCATCAAGGCTATTAAAGGCACACTGAAACCGTAAATTACCCTTGTAAACAATAGCAAAAATCGCGTTAGACACCATATAAACACTACTTTGCTAATCATTTTGAAGTGTCAACCGGTTTTCCTCTCCACCAAGTAGCAAGGGAAGAGCCCGTAATATTCATCATAGGCCCGAAAACTGCCGGGGCCAGCCCCATCGTAGCCACTCGTCCCATTTCAAGGGCAATCCCGGAAGCCAATCCACCATTTTGCATACCTACTTCAAAAGCTATTGTTCGAGCAGATTTTTGATCCAATCCAAGAAGTCTACCAATTCCATATCCTAGAAAATACCCCAGCATATTATGAATTATGACTACGATGATCAAAGTTAATCCTATAGTCAATAATGCATCTCTTCCCGATGCCGTTATGATGGTTATTATAATAGCAATCCCTGCCATGGAAACAATGGGCATGATCTTGTCCAACCACTTGAATTTACCGCTAAAAAAGTGGTTGAAGACCAACCCGAGTATAATAGGAATAATGACAATTTTTAAAATACTCATCACCATTCCCAAGAAATGAATTGGAACCAATTGGTTTGCCAATAGTTTCATTAGCATAGGTGTCAAAAGAGGGGCCAATAGCGTAGCAATAGCGGTAAGCGTAAGTGATAAAGCCAAGTTTGATTTGGAGATAAATGACATTACATTAGAGGCCAATCCACTAGGGGAACAACCCACCAAGATAATACCCGCTGCAATTTCCGGTGGCAAGCCCGAAATAGTGGCTAGTCCGTATCCCACAAAAGGCATAATCGTAAATTGACAGATAATCCCAATAAATACACCTTTCGGCATTTTGATAACCCCTACGAAGTCCTTAAAACTCATAGATGATCCCATTCCAAACATAATTATCATTAACAAAGGAACGATTAATCCTTTAAGGTCAAAACTTCCAACTTTAGTAAAAACACTAGGATAAAACATAGCGGCCGCAACGGCCGCAAAAATTAAAATAGTATAGGATAGACCTTTTAACAGGGAATGGGCACGAATAGAAATTGCCAGACCAATAAAAAATATGACTATTGGGATACCTGTTACCGCTCCCTTATCTAAAGTTAGCATTACTATAGCTATGATTGCTGTCACAATCGTAGAAAAGGTGGCTATTTTATATATTCCCATTATAATTCTTTAAAGGCATGGGCGCCCATTAAACATTTTAAGGAGTCCTTCCTATTTCACAATGTCAACAAGGAACACCGCGGACAGATTGCCTTGGTAACTTGTACGAAAATAGGGTATTCTGCTAAAAAACAGCAAATCCTGTAAAATTTAGTACCCGTAATTGGCATTCATTTATGTTTAGTGGTTCAATGTCCTCCACAAGATATTCCCTAAATGGAGAAATCCAATTCACCGAACCAGGCCCAAAACAATGATTAAAGTACTGAAAAAGTAAAAATGCTGCTCCATATGGGATAACAAAGCGGCATAGGCTATAGCAATTGCTAAAAAAGTCGGCTTTAGCTCAACATCATCCTAGAATACTGTATTCAAAAAAGAAACAGGGTTAACCCCTATCACATTAAGGCTGCAAAGAAAAAATGAATACGTCCAGATTTTTTTTTCTAGACATTCTTCGCCCCTTTTTTCTTGAAAACCACGGAAACCCCCTATAGTTTTAGGGCTTGAATCACAAAAAACGAAATCATGAAGTTATTATTTTCAAGTATTGTCCTAGGCTTTTTTCTTTGTACTTCTTTTACCTACAGCCAGAACCCACATTTCACCCTAAAAGATAGCATCCATACTTTTTACGCTTCATTATTCCAAGCCCTCGAAGAAAATTATTTAAATACAAAGAGTGTAGACTGGCCTATTGTAACGTCCTACACAATGGAAGAGGCACTGAAGAGTACAACTTTTGAAAAATCCTTGGAATCTTCTGTTAAATTATTCGATACCATCCAAGGGGATCATCTGGCACTTTTTTCCGAGAAAAACTGGTACAAAAGTACCTTGGGCAAACCAATTACCGCAGAACAATTCAATCAAAGCTTGGCCGATGCCTACACCAACAACAAACCCTTTGAAGCCAAAGTAGTCAACAAAAACTATGGGTATGTGCTGATTCCAGGAATGTTGCTCAAAGATGCTACTAGGGAAGAACTTGACGAAGCTGGCCAAAAAATATATGATGCCATTGTTAAAATTGATAACGCCAACAGCATTAAAGGATGGATTATTGACCTACGTCTAAATATTGGTGGTAATTCCAATGTAATGCTGGCCGGACTAGCCCATTTATTGGGAAATGGCACTACTTGTCTTAGTTTGGATATCAATAACAACGTAAAAACCCTTACCAGTCTCTACGAAGGCGCCCTCTATGAAAATCATAAGGTGTTGAACGCTGTACAAACAAATTCCAAACCAAAACCCCATATCCCCGTTGCTCTGATATCCGGAATCTTGACCAACAGCGCGGGAGAATTTGTTATTTTGGGTTTTAGAGGCCGAAAAAACACGATTGTAATCGGTGAGGAAAGCCACGGTAGTACTACAGCCAATGACCTCTATGAAATGCCATTTGGCATAAAAGCAGCGATTACGGAAAGCTATGGAACAGATAGATCTGGAACCTTCACAAAAACTATTGTCCCCAATATAGAAGTGATCAAACAAACCAACTTTGAAGATTTATCCAAGGATAAAAACATCATTGAGGCCATTATGTTTATAGATTCCAAACAATAAACAAATGGTGCTTGTATATTTGAATTGCACTTTCAAACTTTTCCCTATCTTTCGGTTAGCGCAAAAGTCCATAGTTAAAGGGCTGCTATGCGTCTTTGGCAGTACCATTGGCATACCGATATACCCAAATGGAATGAAAAACTTTGAAGAAAGATTAAAAGGCGGGCATCCTAATTCGTTGGGAAATACGGTTGAAATTGTAACCGAAGTATTGGCCGAAAACAGACACTTTAAAGAACTTTTCAACTGCTATTTTAGCTCTGATGAAATTGTACGTCTTCGCACTTCAAATGCAATGAAACGAATTTGCAAAGCAAAAAAATCAATGCTTATACCGTATATAGATCAATTTTTAACCGCTATCGCCCAAATTGATCAAGCTTCAACACAATGGACCTTGTCCCAACTATTTGGAATGCTCAAAAAGGAAATGAGTGAAACTCAAATTGTTCAAGCGAAAAAAATCATGAAAAATAATTTGGCCCATCATAGCGATTGGATCGTCCTAAATCAGACGATGGATACCTTGACCCGATGGGCAAAAAATGATGCTGAATTAAAAGCATGGCTACTACCGCATTTGGAACGATTGACGGCAGATGAACGAAAATCCGTTTCAAGTAAGGCCAGAAAAATGAGGGACATATTGAACAGCTAAGTAGGTGTCCCAACAATAGCTACAATTCTTTGTCATAAGATTATTAAACAGAAGGTCTTCTTCTGCAATTTGTATATTTGGAATATGGAAAAATCAGCACTTGGCGGTTTTGTTTTTCCTCAGGAAAGCTAGTCACATTCGGGGGCCAACTTTCCGTAACAGAAGCATTTCCATATCATTGTGGCCCATATTCAAAAACTCAAAATTTGAATGTACAAAACTATATTTGAGATTACCAAAATGGATTGTCCCTCAGAGGAAAATCTAATTCGAATGAAATTGGATGGAATTTCAAGTATTACGCATCTGGACTTTGATATTCCCAAGCGTGAACTAACTATTTTTCATCTTGGAGAAATTGACCAAATAGAAAGTTCAATTTTAGAACTGAACTTAGGTGGAAAGAAAATCTTGACCGAAAAAACCAATCAAACCGATTTTGGAGAAAAGATAGACCAGAAAAAACTGCTTTGGACAGTACTTGGAATTAATTTTACATTTTTCCTTGTAGAAATGACCGCAGGATCCATTTCAAAATCAATGGGACTTATTGCCGACAGTTTGGATATGCTTGCAGATAGTTTCGTTTATGGCATTAGCTTATTTGCCGTTGGTGGAACTTTAACCAGAAAAAAAAGGATTGCCCAACTTGCGGGATACTTTCAAATTACCCTTGCGATTATCGGATTTATTGAGGTTCTAAGACGCTTTTTTGGACGAGAAAAACTACCTGACTTTTCTACTATGATTATCATCTCAATTTTGGCCTTGATCGCAAATGGAATTTGCCTTTACATTTTGCAAAAATCAAAGAACAAAGAAGAGGCTCATATGAAAGCGAGTATGATTTTTACTTCAAACGATGTTATTATCAATTTAGGGGTCATTATAGCCGGGGTTTTAGTAAACGGACTAAATTCTAGCATACCAGACCTTATTATCGGAACAATTGTCTTTATTTTGGTCATTCAAGGCGCCTTTAGAATCTTGAAGTTAAGTAAATGAACAAAAAACACTATCCCAAATACTATATTACGCACTCCTATGGAGTTCTTATAAAGGAATTCATTGCAATTTGTTATCTTTCGGTGACAACATAAAATCATAGCCGACCCTCCACATTGTGTCTTGTACCGCACTATTACAGAACTTAGAAGAAAGTAGAACTGACAAATAAAAAATAAGAAACCCCGACTACCCATGAAGAAAATCATTTTTCTATTATGTATTGTGACTTCCCTTGCCAACTGCCAACAAAAAGACGATAAGAAACAAGACATTCATAGGCCAGAGAATGCCCTCGAAGGTAAAAAAATAGACACTTTTTATACCAGAATACTAGGTGAGGAACGCCCTATATGGGTGCACATTCCCGAAGGTTCGGATAAGACCAAAAAATACCCTGTACTCTACCTACTTGACGGAAATGCCCATTTTGAGAGCGTAAAGGCGCTAATGAAACATTTGGTACGATTTAATCAGATTCCAAATATGATTGTTGTGGGCATCCCCAATACCAATAGAACCTTAGATCTAACTCCTTCCCGTATGGCGGTATCTCGAAACGGAGATCCCATTCCAAAAGGAATCAATGGAGGCGGGGAAGCGTTTACCTCTTTTCTGGAAAAAGAGCTTATCCCCTATATCGAGAAAACATATCCTGCAACATCCCATAAAACCTTTATTGGCCATTCCCTAGGAGGATTACTGGTTATAAATACCTTGATACACCATCCCGAAATTTTCGATAATTATATCGCCATAGACCCAAGTCTTTGGTGGAATAATCAAAAGTTATTGAAAGAGACCAAAACCGTGTTGGAACAAGAGCAATTTAATAACAAATCCTTGTTTGTTGCCGTAGCGAACACCATGAGGGATGGAATGACCATCACTAAGGTAGAAAAAGACACTTCGGATGCTACCATGCATATACGTTCTATATTGGACTTTACAAAAACTACCGCGAAGAATACCCAAAACAAATTGCGGTTTGATTGGCAGTATTACGAGAAGGAAAATCATGGCAGTGTTCCTTTAATTGCAGAATACGATGGGTTAAAGTCGGTGTTCTCTTGGTATCATTTTAATATCAATGATGAATTTCGAAAACCTATTGCAACTCCGGAATATTTAATCGACTTTATAGAAAATCACTACGCGAAAGCCTCTGAAAATTTTGGGTATACCGTGAAACCCGAAGAAGAATTCATCAATCAATTGGGGTATCGATTTTTGAATCCAAACCCCAAGTCAAAAGCAAAATCATATGCTTTTTTCAATTTAAACATCAAGAATTACCCCAATAGCGCCAATGTTTATGATGCCATGGCAGATTATTATGAAGAACAAAGTGATTTTGGCAATGCGCTTAAAAACGCCATAAAAGCCTATGAGTTAAGCAATAGCGATGCCCATAAGAACAGAATAGAAAAATTAGAGCAACTGATCGAATAAGTCTTTATAAAAAACTAGGAATAGAAGTACTCCTTAGCCAAAAACGGAATATAACATTCCAGCTATCAAGAAATGTCTCGGAACAGAAAAATCAACCTCTTAAATCCGCAATAATTCTTTGGCTCGAATGGCTTCAACAATCTTAACCGTTACATATTTGTGACTATTGAAAAAAGCTTTTTTAGAGGTTAATTGAATTGTGGCCACTAGGCTACCATCCTTCTTCTCTTTGATTGAAGTCACCTCCACTTTCCTACCCCTTACATTCTTATAGTTGGCAATTCCTCCTCTTTTGATAATGAAGTTGGGTCTTGGAAAATTAATGTATTCATAGGTATTATGATCCACCTCCCCTATGAAAAAAACATCCCCTATCTTAACATTGGAGTCAGTATTCTGCGCATACATAAAAATTGATGTTAAACTAAAAAAAAGACTAAAAATTAAACGATTTCTCATAATAATGGACTTAAATTATCAATACCACAAAAATACTTCAAATTTAAGTTTTTAACAATGGGCAAAATGTTAAGTATCTACTCCAACTTTACAAAGACTACCGTCCCTTAAAGGGGAACTACGATAATGAGACTATAAAGATGAAATTGGTGCAAGTGTTTTTATAAAAATCCCCATAGCTTCCCTATTCGGTTTGTATTTGCTAAATTCGGTATTTACGTAGCTGTATCCATCCCATAAATTGCCTTAATGAGGATTCTTAGAAACCAACAACTAGTACATTGGTGTACATGCTGACCTGTTAAAAGAAATAAAGAGATACCTTTACGTTCACCAGACTAAAAAAACAATTTAAACAAATCCCATGATATTGAATAGATGAATTGAACCTATTAAAAATGCCAGCACCCTACAAAAATGAAGTTCGTAAATTTTAGCATCGGTACGGGTTCAAAGCATTCCTAAGAAAATTTCAACTATTATAGCTATAGCAACAGTCAAAAAAAGTGAAAAAAAACAGAAAATACAGTATCTCCATTGGACTAGCAGTAGTTCTTATTGTGGGATATTTAGTCGCTGATTCCATTTTATTCGACGGAGTAAGATCCAAACCCATACATGAAAATGGGTTTCAGGCCAACTACTTTGCACAAGATGGAATAGAAAATAAAACAACAATAATTCTTATTGGTGGCGGCCGATGGGGAGATTATTGGGCACAGGAATTTGCAAAGAAGGAAATGGTGGGTTTATCCCTGCCCTATAGCGGAAAAGAGGGTTTGCCAAGACTGCCCGAAGCTATAGATCTGGAATACTTTGAACGTGCAATAGAATGGTTGGGAAATCAAAAGGAAGTCAATTCCGATAAAATTATGGTAATGGGGGCCTCAAGAAATGCCGAATTAGCGTTGGTCCTAGCTTCCACACTTCCTAAAATGATCAGTGGTGTTATCGCCTATGCTCCAAGTGCTGTTTCTTGGTCCAATACGGTTTTACCCTATAACTCCAATACCTTAAAGCCCAGTTGGCGGTATAAGGGTACAGCGATTCCTTATTTACCCATGGAAAAAATTAAGGGTGATAGCTCCAATACAATACAAATGATACCCTATTGGGAAAATGGGTTAGCCAAAACAGGTTTAGCCGATAAAGCTGCTATTCAAGTAGAACAGGTCAATGGCCCAATACTACTCTTTTCCGGAATTGATGATAAGGTTTGGCCCTCCGTCAAAATGGCCGATATGATTGAAAAGAGGTTGAAAGAGAACGATTTTCAATATCCCTTTAAAAATATCAAATATGAGGATGCAGGTCATCTAATTTCAACAAACCCAGCGCAAAATTCAAATACTAAGCTTGGACAGCTCCATATTGATGGCAGGGACTATGAATATGAATTTGGAGGTACCGATGATGGAAACTTCAAAGCAAAAAAAGATGCGTATGCCCAGGTATTTAACTTCTTATCAAGCTTAAAAAATGAGTAAAGAAAACAACAAAACACGCCTTTATGCATATGGCTTAACCGTTCTACTCTCCTTAATAGTGCTTCTGGATTTTGCCTTGCCGGGCAAGGTATTTACCGAGGACGTGCTAGACATCAAAAAAACAAGGCAAAATTATTACAATGCTGCTGGGAATTACCACTATTCTTACAAAGTCGTGACTGCTGAACATCAATTTTTGGTATCGGAAGATTTTGCAAAATTGGCTCAGGATGAAAAAATCGCCTATTCGGTTTCCTGGTTGTTTAAAGAAGTAAACCGGCATAGATTGCCTGCCAATGGGGTCAGTAGCATCTATTCGCTGAGAATGGCATCTGGCTTAATTCTTCCTCTCCTGGTGATTCTTATGATTGCCATTGCCTATGGATACAAAAAAAGAATGAGCAGGTTGATATTCGTACTTCAAGTGATATCAGTACTTAATCTTATCCTACTATTACAATGAATGGAAAAAGAAATTGAATCGATGGAATGGTTAATAATACTATAAAGTTCTGCTGCAGAAGGTAATCAAATGGAGAAAAACGCTAATTTGAATCCCTCAAATGGGTGGGTATACCAAACCCTTGCGCCCAATGAGAACCAAATGAACATTTCAAAATAGTAAAAAGACCGTATTTATTTCATGGACTTAGTGGTAGATTTCTTCTTAGTGAGCGGCATTGTCGTTATTTCGATCATTTTATTTCAGCTATTTAGAATACAGAATAAAGAATTGCCCCAAAACATATTAATGGTACTCTTCTTCCTTCTGTTTTCCGTTGCTGTTTATTTTTATGCCCTCTTGCATAATATCATTGGGCTGGCCCGATTTTTTTTCCTTCCAAATGATATTGCCACAACGGTTTTAGGTCCCTTAATATTCCTGTATATACAATCACTATTCTTGGAAGAAAAGCAGCTGCTAAAGCGCCATATACTGCATTTTATGCCCGCGTTCCTATTTGCACTTTGCATTAGCCTTCCTACCTTAATATACGGTATCTTTAAAATTGAGGCTCTTGCCTATACGCACTCCAACTTTATTCGTACCCTTATTAAAGCTGAAAGTCTATATTTTATAGGATACCTTATGATTTCATTACGATGGTTAGCCAAGTATAGAAGGTGGACCAAATATGCCTATTCAAATCTGACAAAATTCGATTTTCATTGGGTAAAGGTGATGCTTTTGTCGGCATTGGGTATTATGAGTATTGATTTTGGGTTTAAACTATTTGAATATTTTGCCGGTGACTTTTCATGGAATGCTGATTTCATTTCTGTATTGGCTATGATTGTTCTAGTGATGTATTTAGGATATTACGGGGTGAATCAATCTAAAGTATTGTTGCCTTCTTTTGTAGTACAGCTTGAAGCAAAGCCAAAAATAGGTACAGAAAACAAGATTATTTCAACAGCAAAACGAGAAGAATTCAAAACTTTAAAAAACAAACTTGAACTTCTTTTAAATACGGACCAACCCTATTTGGACGAAGAATTAACCTTAGGAAAATTAGCCCGGCAGATCGCTACAACAGATAAAACGCTTTCCATTCTCTTAAATCAATACATGAATACAACATTCTATGATTTAATCAATAAATATCGAGTTGAAGCTGTAAAAGAAAAAATAAGCTTGATGCATTACAAAAACTACAATCTTTTTGGCATTGCATGTGAATGTGGTTTTAAATCAAGAACCAGTTTCAATAGAACTTTTAAAAAAGAAACAGGGCTTTCACCTTCCGAATACAAAAAGAGCATTCTTTAAAAACTATTCTATTTTTTAACGTAAAATAACATACCAATGCTTCTATTGGTCAATCCAATTGGCGATTAGTTTATTGATTTGTAATCAAATTTTTAAACCATATCAAAGATGAAAAAAATCGTATTGACCTTATTCTTTTGTGCCCTTACACTAGCGGCGAAATCACAAAAAACCCCTCAGGCATCACCGCATCCCGCTGTAGAAAAATCCGTTTTCGGAATCCAAACAGGATATGCGGGATTATGGATTCACCATGAATTAAAATTATCCCGTCAGCTTGCCTTACGAACTGAACTTGGTCTGGACGCTTATGAAAATGATGATTTTTTCCCAGATGCCAGTTTCTTACTCACTACAGTTATTACTATGGAACCGCGGTGGTATTATAATTTTGACAATCGTGCCCTTGCCGGAAAACGAATAGACGGCAATAGCGGGAATTTCTTTGCCCTTAAAACCAGTTTTCGCTCAGATAACTTATTAATAAAATTTGGGAAAGATAGTCGTGCCGAAATCGTGGACAATCTAGCCATAGTACCCACTTGGGGGATCCGAAGAAATGTTGGCAAACATTTTAATTATGAAGCTGGCATAGGAGTGGGTTATATTCATTTCTTTTCCAAGAACTCCGGCTTCCCAAAAGACAGAGGAGAAGCTACCATAAATTTGCATTTGCGCATTGGATATCAATTTTAACGGTGGAACCTTGTAGAAACTCCTAACCAAAATAATTCCTAAAATGAATACATTAGACTATGGCATATCCTTTAGGGAAAAAGGTTTTGGTTAGGAAAACATAAAAAAGAAACTACAGGAGAAAGGTTTTAAGATGTGGAAACATTGTACTATTTAAAGAAATCAGATGAAATTTTTCTAGATCAATCCATTAACTATAGAAGGTCCAAGTCTATCCAGAAATACAATAATATCATGAAAATGCTAGCACTAGTGCCAAACTTCATACATCTTGTAGGTATATTTTTGGTGATGCACCAATGCGTTTTTGGAGACTGTTCCCGATATGGAGTTTAGCGCCTTCGGAAAATAAGTAATGTAAATCAGGGAATTCAAAAAAACAATTAAGATTTCCTTCGTCTTTAGCAGGAAAGGGTGGTTTTCCTATCCATACTTTAACGAAAAAAGCAGGGTACGGTGTATGTAAAATGTAGAAAGAATCACCTATTTAAGGATATCTCAACTGTAACATTCTAAAAATTAGTTTATCTGTATAGCGTAATAACCTCAATATTCGTTTCCTTATGAATTCATCAGTCCAAACTCGTTTTTCTTATCCCATGTTGATTTTGTGTTTCTTTTTAATTCCTTATTCATTGGCCGCAAATACGGTAGATTTTAAGGCTTATTTCTCCAATGGAGCTCAAGCTTACGCTTACCCTATCCCTGCTATCACCATTGATGGAAAGGCCGACGATTGGCCAAATACGCTGAAAAAGTATCCTATGGCCATTTCTCCTTATGGTGCCCTTCCAAACGATAACGACCTTAAAGCTTATTTTCAAGTTGGACATAATTTAAATGAACAAGCACTTTATATTCTTGTGAACGTTATAGACGACCATCACATCGTTGACACTTCCGAAAATGCCGCATGGTATACACAAGATAGCTATGCTTTATATCTCGATCAGCAACACGATTGGAGTGGTTCTGACGTAACATCATTTCAATTCGGCGAAAATTTCAAAAGTGTCATCAATAACAGGAACAATGCAGATCTAGGGGTAAAAAAACTAGATTGGGACAATGTAAAAATGGCGATGTCCCGATCGAACAATACAACAATCTATGAGATAAAAATACGATTGGGAGATCACTTAAAATTGAATACAAGCATTGGATTCGATCATGGAATAATAGATAAAGATCCCGAAGGAGATCTTAGTTTTATAAGCTGGGGAGCAGGAGGCGAAAAAGAAGGACAACCTACACGGCTTGGAGATATTATCCCTGTGGCAGCGAATACCAAAATTGCCGAAATGAAAGGCAAGGTGTCGTGGCAAGATACCACCCTAAAAAAAATGCCGGATAGGGTGGCCATTTTTCACGAAACCTACGAAAAACAGTGGACCGTAGCCGAAGTGGATAGCCTTGGAAATTACAATACGCTATTGCCCGAAGGTACTTACCGTGTAAAACCATTTTGGGAGTTCCGGGACCAGTACCGAATTGATTTAAAAAATAGCACGTCGATCGTAAATTTAGGGTCTGGCAAAAGCAATCAAGCTCCAGCGCTAAAACTATTGCGTAAAGTGCTTCCTGATCTTATACCGGAGCAAGGAATCATTGAAGATTTTAATCCGGACAATCCCGCAGAACTCGATAATTTTATTACTACCTATCAGGACCATTTCATCATCCCTGGAGTCTCTTTGGCCGTCATAAAAGACGGAAAAGTGGTCTATCACAAAACCTATGGCGAGAAAAATACGGTTACAAAGAAGGCTGTTACCAAGAAAACACTCTTTGAAGCTGCTTCCATTACAAAACCCGTTTTCGCCTTTGCTGTATGCAGATTAGTAGAAAAAGGGATAATTGATCTTGATCGCCCCTTATATACGTATTTGCCTTTTGAAGAGATCGCTCATGATGAACGATACCAATTAATTACGGCCAGACATGTACTGAGCCATCAAACAGGCTTTCCCAATTGGGCATGGATGAATTCAGATGGAAAAATAGATATTAAATTTACTCCCGGCACGGCCTATGGATACTCTGGGGAAGGCTTTGAGTATTTAAAGCGGGTGGTCTCCAAAATAACAGAAAAAGACATTGAAATTGTTCTAGAGGAAGAAGTTTTACATCCATTGGGTCTTAAAAACACCTATTTTTCAGAGAATGCGTATTTAAAAACGCACGTGGCCAATGGCCATTATGGTAGATTCCCTACAAAAGCAGATCTTCCCAAAGAACCAGGTATGGCGTATTCCATGCATACAGAAGCCCTTTCTTTTTCCAGTTTCGCACTAGGTCTTTTAGAACGAAAAGGGCTAAAAGCGGAGACCTATGACAAGATGTTGTCCCTACAGACACAAGTAGATATGGAAAAAGCCGAAGAAGGATGGGAAGAACATTTTGGATTGGGCATAGCGATAGAAAAGACCCCCTTTGGCCCCACTTTTGGGCATAGCGGAAGTAATGGGGATTTTTTGTGCAAGTTTAAAATTTACAGTGCGCTTAATGCAGGGTTTATCATTTTTACCAATAGTGACAATGGAAATAATTTGCATGCCGCTCTTGAGGCGTTTTTGATTACTGGAAAAACAAAGCCCTAGTTTTAAGAAAAGCTATTTCCTTGGCTCACAGGAAAAAGTTGTTGTCGCTATTAGTGTGCCCTATGGGTTTTCCTTTCCGTTTGTATTTCCTAAATTAGGGGTTTATACGCTCGGTAGTATGGAACACCAATCTAAAAGACTAAGGAACTAAACCATAGGAGCAATAGACATTAGGCAATTATGATGACAGCAAGAATTTGGGAAGGATATACTAAAATAGAGCAGGCTGCGGTGTACACGAAAATAATAGTGGAGCGTGATATTCCCAACTATAGGGAAACTGAAGGTTTTGTAAAACTGAATTTCCTAAAGCGTTCGGATACCCAATATACTTACTTTAAGTTGATAACGGTATGGGAGAACCTAGAAGTCATAAAGAATTTTACGGGTTCAAATTTTGAAAAGGCGGTTGCCTATACTGCAGATGCCGAATATTTGGTTGATTTCCCAGGAAGTGTCATGCATTATGAAGTTTTTGCTGAATAGGCGCACACCTCAGCAAGATAGATAAAGTACCCTGAAGAAGCATTTCTAAAAAATGATGGCTTATACCCAACTTACAAAATCCGCTAAAGAAAAACGAAAAAATGAAGTTACAGGAAAAAACAACAGAAAGACTTGAAGGAGAATTAAGAGGGTTAAAAGCAATAAACGGAGCCCTAATAGGCGTCTTAGGGGCACTATTTATAGTGTGTTTGTGGGGGTTATTTTTCACCGAAGACAAAAGCGGAACTTTTAGTGCCTTGATTGTTGTACCTATAGCCTTAAGTGCAATTATTCCCTTGAATTATGGAAATATGAACAAAATTAAAGCCGAACTGAAATCTAGGGAATAAACAAAAAGACTTCACTCCTCCCCTTTTTGAATAACGTACTGAAATTATGGGTTGAACACCCCATCATGCCCATCCTATCGGATATAGGGTGTACGTAAACGCAATAAAAATTAAATTCATAAAAAAATGCAAAGCCTACTTCAAGAAATAAGCAACCGATGTTTCTTAACCCCTGAATTACAAATAAGAATCACGAACAGTTTTGAAGAAAAAGAAACTAAAAAAGGGGATAAAATCCTAAGTCAGGGAAATAGGGCCAACTATCTTTATTTTATTAAAAAGGGGGTTTTGCATAATTATTATTATCATGACGATAAACAGGTTTCTTCTTGGTTTTATCCGGAAAACTTATTTATTACCTCATGGCACAGTTTTTATGCCCAAAAACCAAGCTTTGAGGAAATTGAATGCTTGGAGGATTGCATTTTATTTCAAATTAGCTATAACAACTATCAAAGGTTAATTGCAGATTTTCCTTCTTTTGGAAATTTTGCCCGCCTGCTTGCTGAAGAAATGCTTACGTTTATTGATGAATTCTCTAAAGGTTGGTCTTTTCTGAGTGCAAAGGAAAAATACGATTTGCTTTTAACCTATTTTCCCGATATTGAACTAAGGGTAAAACTAGGTTATATTGCATCGTTCTTAGGGATATCGCAGGAAACCTTAAGCAGAATACGACGATAACCCTTCTAGTACTTGCAACACAGCGATACGGAAACGCTGGTTGATTTTACCTATCATAGCTTACATATTTTGACATAGGTCAAAAAATAGTGCCTCAATCTGTCCCATCTTTGTAAAAAAGCAGTTAATCATGAAAAATTCAACACTTGTATTCAGAAGTTTAGCTATCATAATTTTCTTAGCAGGTATGGCGCATTTGGTGAGTTATACGCCGCAAGAAAAACCATTCGACCATGGTTATGAAGAACCCATAGATCTAGATCAAACATCACCCCCTATCGAAGATGTAGGTGAAGAGAAAAAAACAAATGACAATTCGGGAACCTACCAAATCGTTGGCAAATGGAAGGTTACCTATACGGATAAAGATTTTAAAGGAGCGGTGATCTATGACATTAAAAAAGAGGGAAGGATTTTTAATGCATATACCTACCAATACCAAGATGAAAAAGGGAATACTGAAAAAGCTGAAGGCACAAAAACCTTAAGCATTAAAGAATTTGACGGTGATACAGGGAAGGGTATTTATAGTGTTGCGTATGAACAACAGCAATATCAAGTGGATTGCAAAATTGATGTTCTGGATGAAAACACCTTTAAATTACAGTATGATTATTTTGGTTATGGTGATAGTGAAACCTGGAAAAGACAATAATTATGATTGAATTCTTAACAAAAAAACTCGATTGGATAGAGGTAAATTATTGGTTTTATATCCTTAACGAGCTAAGTTTAGTATACATCATTGTTCCTTTTTTTGTATTGGAATTAATCCGATATGCCTATTTAAGGAAGCTAAACAAGGATCTTATTTTAGATAGTCTTGCCAATATCATCACCTTTGGAGCTTTCTTTTTAATAGAAATTATTTTAGGGCTTTTGGCGGTAACCAAGCTTTATTTTTGGATATATTCCAATTTTAGCTTGCCCCATGTGGAATTAAATTTCGTCACCATAATTGCCTGTGTCCTATTGGCCGATTTTGCGTATTATTGGGAACATAGGATGATGCATAGAATTGGTATTGGTTGGGCCACACATACGGTACATCATAGTTCCCCCCACTTTAACATGTCAGTAGCATATCGGTTTGGCCCCTTGGATGCCATCATGCCCATTATATTTTCTTTGCCTATTGTGATGCTGGGCTTCCACCCTATTTTGGTGCTATTGTCTGAAGTTTTTGTTCAAGTATTCCAAACCTTGTTGCATACCGAAATTATAGGAAAGCTTACCAAGCCCGTTGAGTTTCTTTTCAATACACCTTCACATCACAGAGTGCATCACGGTTCCAACAGGCAATATTGGGATAAAAACTATGCAGGAATATTAATCATTTGGGACAGAATGCTAGACACATTTGAACCTGAAGTTGAAAAGGTCCGCTATGGAATTTCGGAACCCATACACACGAACAATCCTATAAAGGTATTTTTTCATGGTATTGCACGTCTCTTTGGAAAATTAAGAAACACCCAAGGGTTTCTAAACAAAATCTTGGTTTTTATAAAACCGCCCGACTGGACTCCTCCAAATGACTCAGGTAACCTAAACATAAATAAGGATAAACCATGAAAGTAAATCATTTCGTTTTTGCAGATTTATCTACCTACTCCCCTAAAAATTCCATCGCCTTTTACGAAAGGCTTTTTGGGTGGACCTATTACGAAAATAACAAGTATTATACGGCCTTCCTGGGCAATACCCAAGTTTCAGGTTTATATGAAACTCCCGAAACATTTAAACAAATGCGAATGCCTCATTTTTGGATGAGCTATATTCAAGTAGAAAATTTGGAGCACACCATAACCCGAGCCAAACAATTGGGCGGCATTGTTGAACTCAATTACAACATGGAAGGTTTCGGAAAAGTGGCTTTAATACGAGATGTGCAAGGAGCAGGTTTTACAGTATATGAGGGCAGTCAGTTGAAAAATACAAGAACAGAAAATCTAAAAAACACCCTTATTTGGAACGAATTACAGGTCTCGGATGTAGAAAAAGTCATTCCCTTTTACAAAGGGCTTTTTAATTGGACAATGAAACCCATTCAAAACGGTTTCTATCAGGTCTTAGACCACAAAGGAGAGCATATTACAGATATCATGGAGATTTCCAACCAATATAAGGGAAAATACGAGTATTGGGTATGCACATTCGGTGTTGAGTGTATGACAACATCTAAAAAATTAGTTTTAGGGAATGGGGGTAGTCTCATTTATCAGGAAAAAGATCGCATGTTGTTTTCGGACCATTCCAATGAAGCATTTTTTTACCTCAAAGAAGTTTAAAGAATAGCAACCATGATGCTGTACTTCTTCACTGGATGGGGTTTGACGAATTCAGCTATTCCTGCAATCCTTAAGTGGACCACATACCTAAAGTCAGAAAAACTGCCGAGGGCAAGGTTCAAAAACGAATTAATGAAGCGTCGTAAAATGTGAAATGCCCCTATATGGCAACCTTAATTAAAGGCTATTTATAGAGCAGCTGGAAGCCTGCCAACGCAACCAATATCCGTTTTGGTATCTTAAGGGTAAAAACAAAGCACCATGACCAGATTCTTTAAACCCTTTACCATGATATGCGCTATATTCTTTAGCCTAACTCAAATATCCTGCAACAGTGATGACGATGCCAATGACGACGCCAATGCGGAATGTCAGAATACCATCTGTACCTTGGAATTTGTAGTGATTTCGGTTTCTGTATCAGATCAAAATCAAAACCCTGTTGCTTTGGACTCATTTAGCGTTACAGATGTAGAAAATGGAAATAATAGAACCATAACACTAACTCCTTCAGAATTTGCGGCTGCTCAGGAATTTGGAAGGTACCCTTTAATTACGGATGGAATTCTAGGGCTAAATCAAGAACGGCAAATTCAATTTAGAGGATTCCTAAACAACCAAGAAGTGATCAGTGCCAACTATACCGTTGCGACCGATTGCTGCCATATTAGCGTAGTTGCCGGAGATCTACAACTTACACTCTAGGAATTAAAAAAACCACACTCCAAGCGTTTTCGAAATTGCCATTGCGCCTATAGCCATAGCAAAAAATGGAGAACTTTTCATTAGAACACCCCTTGTTGCCTTCTGGGTTTTAGATCGTACGGGCCTCCATAGCAATGCCTTGTATACTGCAAAAAGATAGAGAAGTATTGCTAAAATATCCATTGCTCCAATAGGTATTTAGGTCGTATTCCCAGAGAAGCTATGGGAATACTACAAATAAATAATATATTTGCACGCCATCTTATTGCAACTTTGTTGCAATAAGATGGCGCAACCTCTATATAATCAATAATGGAGGTACTATAATATGCAAATAATTACATGAGAATTAAGAACGACACCCTGGATATTATTGCTGTATCAAGTTCATTGATTTGCGCCATACATTGTATTGTTATTCCCGTGCTCCTTTCATTTTCTGCATTGAGTAGTTTGCATTTTTTGGAAAACCCTTATATAGAATGGGCCTTTACTATTTTCGGGCTCCTATTTGTTTTTATTTCGCTTTGGCCCAGTTTCAAAAAAAATCATCATCAAATAAAACCTTTGCTTTTTGCAGCTTTGGGTTTTACGCTAATTCTAATAGGAAGATTTCAATTCAATCTGCTATGGGAAATTGGCAATACGGTTATTGGTGCCTTCTTAGTAGCAATAGCCCATTATTTCAATTGGCAACTGATAAGAGTTTCCGAAAATAACAAATCGTATAATAAGAAGTAATTAAAAGGGGGATAGCCCCATGTACTCTGCAAAAATCAAGATATGAAAAAATTACCCGTAACGGTTTTAAGTGGCTTCCTCGGTGCAGGAAAAACAACCTTGCTCAACCACGTTTTACACAATAAAGAAGGTTTAAAAGTTGCCGTGATCGTCAATGACATGAGCGAGGTAAACATCGATGCCCAATTTATTGAAAATGAAAATGTCCTTTCCAGAACCGAAGAAAAATTAGTAGAAATGTCCAATGGCTGTATCTGTTGCACATTACGGGAAGACCTTATGGTTGAAGTAGAGAAATTGGCTTCCCAAGATAAATTCGATTATTTATTGATCGAGAGTACAGGCATCAGCGAACCCATTCCTGTAGCGCAAACCTTTAGTTTTGAAAGTGAGGATGGCACTATAGATTTAAGCCGTTTTAGCTATGTAGACACCATGGTAACCGTAGTGGATGCCTTTAACTTCTTAAAGGACTTTTCCAGTTCGGACTATCTCGTAACCCGTTCCCTGACAGACATTGAAGGGGATGATAGAACCATTGTGAATTTATTGACCGATCAGGTTGAATTTGCAAATGTCATTGTTATCAATAAAGTGGATCTTGTAAATGAGGAAGAACTGGAAGAACTCCAAGCTATTATCCAAAAACTAAATCCGGAAGCTACAATTATTACAACCAGTAAATCTGAGGTAGCCCTAAATCGTATCATAAATACAGGCTTATTTGATTATGAAAAAGCGGAAGCTTCTGCTGGCTGGATAAAAGAACTTGAAAATGAGCATACCCCGGAAACCGAAGAATATGGAATCAGTTCTTTTGTTTTTAGAAGTAAAAGACCTTTTCATCCCGAACGTTTTTTAACCTATTTAAATACCCGTTTCCCGCAAAACATTATTCGAAGTAAGGGGTTATTTTGGTTGGGGTCAAGACCACAACACGCCATTGTCTGGGGTACTGCCGGGGGTTCTGTTAAAGTGGACAATGCAGGGGTATGGTGGGCTTCTATGCCTTTTGGCGAGCGCATAGGATATGCCGCTTTCATTGACAATAAAGATCAAATAGAACGTGATTGGGATGTTGTATTTGGGGATAGAAAAATAGAACTGGTATTTATTGGACAACATCTTGAAAAAGAGGAGATGATCGGTCATTTAAACAATTGTCTTCTTACAGATCAGGAGGTAGCCCTATGGAAACAGGAATTGTTTCCACAGGAAGATCAGTGGCCCATACCAAGATAACGTATATGGTAAAGACAGATAGCCTTAGATTTCACTATACACAGGAACAGCCTGCTTTTAACTTTCCCAACATTGCTTTAGCCGCGCAAGAAGATTTGCTTATTCTAGGGCAATCGGGAATAGGAAAAACAACGCTTCTCCACCTTTTGGCAGGCCTATTAAAGCCTACTGGTGGCCATGTATACATTAATGAGGTTGCCATAAATTCTTTGTCAACAGCTAAATTAGACCTTTATAGAGGGCAAAATATAGGCCTTGTATTTCAAAAAAATCACGCTATACGATCTTTAAGCGTTTTTGAAAATGTACAAGCGCGACTTTTTTTCGGTAAAAAAGAAATCCATACAACAGCTATTGACGAGCTATTGAATGAATTAGGTCTCGGAAAACTTAAAAAACGTAAGCTACAGGAACTTAGTGAAGGGCAATTACAGCGCTTAGGTATTGCCCTATCGGTCATACACAAACCCAAGCTTATTTTGGCCGACGAACCTACTTCCAGTTTGGATGATGAAAACTGTGCCATTGTTATAGGATTACTTAAAAAACAAGCTCAAAAAAACAATGCCAACCTCATCGTGATAACGCACGATCACAGAATCAAACCATTCTTTCAAAATTCAATCACCCTATGAATATCTGGAAGATCAGCATTCAAAATATAAAGTCGAACCCCTTGTATACGGTATTGAGTATTTTTACACTCTCCCTCAGTATTTCGCTTCTCTTGGGAATTCAACAGTTGAAAACTTCCTTCCAATATCAAATGGAGAACAATTTGGGAGCAATAGATCTGGTCATTGGCGCCAAGGGCAGTCCGCTGCAATTGGTATTGGCTTCTGTCTTGCATTTGGACAATCCTACAGGGAATATCAGTCATGAAGAAGCCAAAAAAATAGGTAAAAACCCTATGGTTAAAATGGCTGTACCCATTTCTTATGGGGACAACTATAAGGGTTTTAGAATTCTGGGAACTACTTCTGAGTTTATTGCCTTTTACAATGGCGAAATCCGGGAGGGGCGTCCTCTACATAAAAGCATGGAAGTGGTATTGGGGCATACGGTAGCCGATAAGCTACAGCTTCACATAGGCGATTCTTTCCTAAGTTCACACGGATTGGTAGCCAATGATTTCGATGTTCACGATGAAGAATTGGTCGTAGTTGGGATTCTTAAACCCACCCAGAAAGTCATCGATAGATTGATCATTACTAAGCTCGAAAGTGTGCGGGATGTCCATAATCATACGTCTCATGACGGTGAAGCTGACGAGAATGAAGAAAAGCATGCGCTTTCCAATGTCGAGGAAGAAGAAAATCATCCCGAACATCAGGGAGATCATCATGAAGGCAAGGAGATTACCTCCTTGTTGATTTCTTTTAGAAATCCCAGGGCGCTTTTAACGCTTCCAAGAAAAATCAACAAAGACACCAATATGCAAGCGGCCTTGCCCAAATATGAATTGGACAAGCTCTATCAATATACAGGAATAGGGTTCAAAACAATATCCTGGATAGCGTATATCATTCTCATTATTTCCGGAGCAATTATTTTTATCAGTTTCTACAAAATGATCAAAGAGCGTGCTTTTGACCTAGCGCTTTTAAGAACCTATGGCGCTAGCGCCCTACAATTGGTAAAAATGGTTGCCTACGAAGGTCTTATCATAGGCAGTTTTGCCTTTGTCATTGGTTTTTTATGCACAAAAGCAGGGCTATACTTTATGTTTAACGTTCTAGAAAACGGACAGCAACATCACATGTTACAGGGATTGCCATTGGGGCAAATCGTACAGCTAATGGGCTTGGTATTGGCCATGATCATCCTATCCATTTCCCTAGCGATATATCCCATTATAAAAATGAACATATCAAACATTTTAAGTCATGAAAAATAAAATTCTAACCACATTAATACTGCTAAGTTGCTGTATTGGTTTTGCTCAAAAGAAGGTCACTTGGCAAGATTTGGCCCAAGTAAAATTTGAAAAAAAGTATTTTCCAGATTTTGGCGAGTACTTTTTGTACCCAGATTTTTCTTCATCCGTTAAAGCTTTGGAAGGAAAGAAAATAAGCATAACGGGCTATTATCTGGATATCAATCCACAAGGCAGTGTATTTGTGTTGTCCAAGGGTCCAATGTCTTCCTGCTTTTTCTGCGGTATTGGTGGTCCTGAAACCGCGATAGAGCTCCAATTCCCTGAGAAACCTCCCTTTAAAACAGACGATATTATTACCGTTACGGGAATATTGCAACTCAATAGCGACGATGTGGAGCATTTTAACTATATCCTTAAAAAAAGTGAAGCAAAGCTGGCCAAATAAAAGCCTACAACCCTACTTCACCGTCACAGAAAGCCCCTTATGGGATTATGCTTTCAAGGCTCCTCAATAGGAAGTCGTTTTCACGGAAAATCGAAGCCATTATCTTTAAAATTAGTTGTGGTTTGCGGTTTATTTCCTAATTTAAGTGCTGAAATTGTTTGCACAATTTTGTGCACATTGCTAATGGTATCCCAACTTGAAAAGAGATACCCCCTATTCATAAAACGATGAGACTTTCCATATTTGCATTCTTCTTTTTGCTACTTTGCTCCTCTCTTAAAGGGCAAGATATAGACACAGCATGGTACAGTGAGACGGTAACGAATGGAATAAGAATACAAAATAGTTTCCCAAAAGGGGGGCCATATCCAGGGCCCACCAAGAAGCATTTCAATTATAGTTATCTAGTATTTTATAGTCGTGTGGTCAATGAAACCGAAAAGCCTATAACATTTACCGTTAATTTTTCTGCTGATTCTATCCCAATTCCCAATTCCCCGAACACCTTCGTAAAACTGTTTCTACCTTCGGATACCATGACCCCTGAAAAGCAATCCCAATTTAGCTATGGCTTAACCACAGTAGCATCTCTTGACGCATCGACCAAATTTCAAAAAAAATTAAACCCAAAGGAGGATTCTCTTTTCTATGTCGTAGCCATTTTTTATCAAACAAAGGCCGATGCCTGGAATGAGGAAAGAGGCGGCAATCGGGGGGAGTTAATTTTGAAAGGGCAAGATCTTTTTTATAGGATGCTACCGCAGATCGATGCGCTTCCCTGCGGGCATATTACTTTTCATAAATAGGCCAGTCCTGGCAATGGAATTCAAAACAAGCTGAAGCGAACCTATTTCAAGGTCAAAATAAGTATGACCAACGTACAACTGTGCTAAAAGAATCAGGCAGATCAATCACAGAAATGCACAAATTGTTGTTCTCATAGTTTTGGACATTCTTTTCCAAAAGTCGTCTCTTATCAAAAAATATCCCTGATTTATTTATTACATTAGCAACCAAACCATGGGCTGACTACTGCTAATATTTTGTAGACAAAATAAAAACCATCTGACATTATAGAACGCTTATTACATCATATTGGCCGTTTCATTCCTGTTTCGACGGAACTGAAAAATCGACTTGAAGAAATTGGTCAAATCCAAAATTTCCCAAAAGGTCATTTTCTTCATAAACCCAATAGAATTTGTTCCCATACGTATTTTATAAATAGCGGATTGATACGGATCTATTATCTTAAAAATGAAAAAGAAATTACGGATAATTTTTCTGCAGAAAACGAATGGATTACCTCCGTATATAGTTTTTTCCAGCATATTCCGGATTATTTTCACATTCAAACCTTGGAAAAAACGGAAGTCATTAAAATTGCATTGGATGACTTGGAAGATTGCTTTAAAGATTTTCCCGAAATGGAACGCTTCGGCCGTATGTTGATTTCTACCTACTTTATGGAACAATCAGAACGGATAATTTCCCTTCAATTCAACACCGCCAAAGAACGCTATCGTTTTTTTGAACGAACCTCAAAAAACAAATTATCCAGAGTACCCTTGGGCATGTTGGCTTCCCATTTGAGTATGACACAAGAGACATTGAGTAGGGTTAGGGCAATACAGGATACTTTTTGATTTATATCAAAAAAAGAGATGGGTATTCTCTATACCTTTAGCCTTAAATTTAGCATATGAACCATAAATTCTACGGGATACTGGGAATGCTTGCCCCCATTGCATTTGTGATCGCTTACGCCATCCTATCTTCAATGCACCCGGAATATTCTATGTATACGAAAGCCATAAGCGAACTTGGTTCCGTTGACGCGCCAAACAAATGGTTATGGAATGTTTTTGGATATATTTTTACAGGAACTTTAATTGCCATCTACGCCCTGGGTCTCTACAAAAACGTAATAGAAACAAAATCTAGTAAATTACCTTTTTATGGTATTCTTTTAAGTGGCATATTCATGATTATTTCGGGGGTTTTCCCTGGGGATTGTCAGCATAGAACATCAACAACAATGCTCTTGCATACGGTAGGGAGTTTTGGGAGTTATCTTTTCTTTTTATTAGGTGCTTTTAGCTATTCCGAACCCATGAAAAAAACGGCTTACTGGAAAAGTGCCTGCAAACCAACACTCATGTTCACCTATCTGACCATAATATTCGGTACCTGGCCATTTGTATTCACCGGTAGCCCGGCATTTGGCCAAAGAATTGTATTCCTTTTCTATTTTGCCTGGATTTTTTATACCGGATTTAAAGTATACCATAAACCTGCGAAATCTTCAGCCATTGAGCATTTCTCAGGTTAATGGTTAAAACAGGCTTGTTTACAGCACTAAGACGGAGTTTTCAAATCGATGGGTATTTGCTAATTTTGTTGAAATACACAACTCTTTACATAAAAATATGATGATGTTCATCAAACTTATCGCTCGGAAAACCTGAAAACCCATGTTCTTTTCCGTGCTAATTTGTACCTTATCATCCTACTCTCTATTGCAATGAAAGCGTCTTTAATTCAATCTATTACCAAATACATCCCATTGAATGCCGAGGAAGAAGATCAAATCAAGGCATTCTGGACTAAAAAAACGCTTGAAAAAGGAACCTATTTGCTCCAAAACGGAAATATTTGTAAAACGGACAATTTCGTAATTCACGGGACCCTAAAAGCATTTTACATAAATCCTAATACGGGAAAAGAAGAAATCTTGTTTTTTGCGGTGGACCATTGGTGGGCAACGGATATTGAGAGTTTTCAAAAACAAAAACCTTCTATCTATAATATTCAAGCCATTGAAAAGACAGAAGTATTACAAATTGGCCGGAATTCGTTTCAAGAAATGCTAAGACAAATTCCAAAACTAGAACGTTTTTTTAGAATCATCCTTGAAGACTATCTCAGTAGTCTGCAACGAAGAATAATTAATAATAATGTTCTGAGTGCGGAACAACGATATTTGGATTTTATACAGCGCTACCCTGAAATTGCTGCTAAAGTCCCCAATTATCTCATTGCCTCCTATTTGGGAATTACCGCTGAATTTTTGAGTAGAATTCGAAAAAAACTAGAAGCATCTTAAACTAGGTCAATTTTTATCACTTTTCCAATTCGGAACTTTGCTTCATTATTCAAAATCTGAAAAAATGAACAAAGTACTTATCATTAATGCCAGTGTAAGAAATGAACGATCTCAAAGTCGAAAACTAACGCAACTTTTCGAAAAAAACTGGGCAAAGAAACATCCTAAAGACATCTTCACCCATCGGGAGGTTGGATTGAAGAAAATTCCACCAATAGATGAAGCATGGATCGCAAGTGCCTTTGTACGGCCACAGGACAGGACAGCACAAAATCAATCTGCGGTCCAGTACAGTAATACACTTGTCCAAGAATTTAAAGGGCACAACATTTATGTTATAGGGACCCCCATGTACAATTGGTCTATTCCTAGTGGTTTGAAATCGTACATAGACCAGCTCATGAGAATTAACGAAACCTGGAAGTTCCGTTCAGGTAAACCGGACGGGGATTACGTAGGGCTTCTTCAAAACAAAAAAATGTTCATCTTATCGAGTAGAGGTGACACAGGATATGGGGAAAATGAAAAAAACGAACATATGAATTTTCAAACAAGTTATTTGAAATTTGTATTTGGCATTATGGGAGTACAAGATATTTCTATCATCTCTTTGGACAATGAAGAATTTGGAGGGGAACTATTTGAGCGTTCCAAAAGAAAAATTTATCAAGAAATCAAAGAAATATAAAAGCCATGGCCCAACATCCGTGATGCTTTAGCCGGAATACCTTTCAGCAACACTGTCGCCCCAATCCGCAATGGATTGGATAATTGGAATTAACGTCTTTCCAAAATCGGTTAATGAATATTCCACTTTTAAGGGAGGTTTTGAGGTGTAGACCTTCCTTTTTACCAGACCATCTTCTTCCAATGCCTTAAGTTGTAAACTCAAGGTTCTTTCGGTTACCGTGGGCATCGCCTTTCTCAATTGATTATATCGTAATTTTTCATTCATCAAGTGAAAGAGTATCACAGTTTTCCATTTCCCTCCAATGATTCCCATGGTTAAGCTTGCACAACAAGGGTATTCTTTCCCTCGAAACTGATGTTTTTTCGGTATTGTTTTTCCCATAAATAGCTACTATCCTTTTTGACCGTTATTGCAAAGGTAATTTACTATAATTAGTTTTGCAACTATAATTAATATAGTAAATAAATTATTAAATAGATCACATGAACATTCAAGAAATACTGAATTGGAGATACACGACAAAAGCATTCGACGCTTCCCAAAAAATAAATCCGGAAAATGAAGAAAATATCAAGGCTTTATTGCAAATGAGTCCTTCTTCGATCAACTCGCAGCCTTGGCATTTTATCATTGCCAGTTCTGTAGCCGGGAAAGAAAGATTGGCCAAAGGGACTTCGGGTTTTTTCAGTTTTAATGAACCTAAGGTTCTTAACGCTTCGCATGTGGTCCTTTTCTGTGCCAAAACAGAAATAAATGATGCCTTTTTGCAGCATGTAACGGATAAGGAAGATGATGATGGCCGACTTGCAGAAGAAGCCTTCAAGATGCAAAATTTTGGCGCAAAACAACTGTTTACCAATATCCATAAATATGACTTAAAGGATGCCCAACATTGGATGGAGAAACAAGTGTATTTAAACATTGGCAATTTTCTTTTGGGTGTAGCAGCACTGGGCATCGATGCCGTCCCCATGGAAGGTATTGATACTAAGGCCCTTGATGAGGAATTTGGATTACGGGAAAAGGGCTTCACCGCTTTAGTCATGGTAGGATTAGGTTACCGGGCTTCTGATGATTTTAATGCCAAACTGCCTAAATCCAGATTGCCAAAAGAGGAAATTATCACGGAAATTTAGTTATGAATTCAAACATCACATCAAAATGAACTACTATTCAATCCTAGACGTAACCCCTTCAACAGATACGTGGATATCGGACTATATTCCAGCGGCAAATACCCTTGTTACAAAACACGGAGGGCGATACTTGGCCCGAACTACCAAGCATGAACAAGTGGAAGGTGATAAAAAAGAAGCTGCCCTACGAATTATTATTGAATGGCCATCCAAAGAAGCCGCTCTGAATTTTATGGAAGACCCGGAATACGCACCGCACCTAAAGGCAAGAACAGCGGGTTCCAATAGCCATCATTATTTAGTGGAAGCAAAAGACGATTTGGCCTAAAAAAGCCATTTAAAAACATCTTTGTTTAGGATAAAACTCCTTTAACGTAAAAACAATGGAGACAAAAACAATACTGATCACCGGAAGTACCGATGGCATTGGCAAATTGGTAGCGATTCAATTGGCAAAGGATGGCCATCAAATGCTTTTGCATGGAAGAAATCATAAAAAGCTTCAAGAAACAATAGTCGAAATTAAAGCGATTACGGACAATGGGAACATCCATGGTTTTGTTTCCGATCTTTCCGATTTCAAAAGCATTCAAAAAATGATTGCGGAATTATCCGATAATCACTCAAAAATTGATGTATTGATCAACAATGCAGGAGTGTTTAAAAGCAAAATCCAATCTAATCCATATGGTCTGGATTTACGCTTTGCGGTCAATTATTTTGCCCCCTATCTATTGACCAATGGATTGATGCCACTGCTCAAAAAAAGCCCTTTCCCAAAAGTGATCAATTTAAGTTCGGCTGCGCAATCACCAGTTTCCATAGAGGCATTAAGGGGCAATGAAATTGTATCCGAACAAGAGGCCTATGCACAAAGTAAATTAGCCTTGACCATGTGGAGTTTTCACCTCTCAAAACAACAGGATTTCCTTAATGTAGTTGCTGTTAACCCAGGTTCATTATTGAACACTAGAATGGCTCAAGAAGCCTATGGCCAATTTTGGTCTTCTGCCGATAAAGGGGCTCAAATCCTATACGAATTGGCTATCCCAAATCAATTTACTCCTGGGGCGGAAAATTACTTCGACAATGATCAAGGTAACTTTTCCAAAGCCCATAAGAATGCTTATGATCTGGATCTTGTTGCAGATCTAATTACTGAAACCAATAAAATTTTAGGTATATAAATGCGTGTATTTTCAAAAGTAGCTACTCAGGGGAAACTAACTTTGGGACTGGTATTTCCCTTGGAAGCATACCATGGTCCAATAGCAAAAATGAAAGGGCAGGAACAATTGGCCCAGCGAGCGGAGGAATTGGGTTTTACTGCACTTTGGTTTAGAGATGTGCCTTTTAACGACCCCAACTTTGGTGATGCAGGGCAACTGTTCGACCCTTGGATCTACATGACCCACATCATGAATCACACCAAAGAGATCGCCTTGGCTACGGGCAGTATAATTCTTCCCCTGCGTCATCCTGTTCATACCGCAAAATCCATCCATAGTCTTCAGATACTTTCAAACGAAAGATTGCTCTTAGGGGTAGCCTCCGGGGACCGTCCCATAGAATATCCCGCTTTCAATCAAGAATTAAATCATAAGTCGGCTTTGTTCAGGGATAGCTTTTTTTATATTAAGGCCTTGCAAGGGGATTTCCCCAAGTATGCCTCAAAGTTTTATGGCGCCACCCATGGAGGAATAGATCTACTTCCTAAGTATGATCATAAAACGCCCATGTTTGTCACAGGACATTCAGGACAATCCTTGGATTGGATTGCTGAACATGCCGATGGTTGGTTGTATTATCCTCGAGATTTTGCAACCTTGGCATTGGTCATGCAACAATGGCAAGAAGCCTTGACCAGCCTTGAAAAAAGATGGAAACCTTTTATGCAATCCTTATATGTGGATGTTACTAAAGATACGCAGCGAAAACCAAGCCCAATCCATCTTGGGTTTAAATCGGGTACGGCCTATTTGCTGAGACATCTAAAATTATTGGAATCCCATGGCGTAAACCATGTTATTCTAAATCTAAAATACGGTTCCAGACCTGCAGGGGAAATGATCGAAGAAATTGGGGAACAGATCCTCCCCCATTTTTCCTGACCACTTCCCCTCCAATAATAAAACCAGTATCAGTCGTATGTTTGTCGGGGGTTTAGAGGTAACTTTAAACTGCCCTATCATTTATTTAAAGTATCTTGTATGCTGAAAAACAAATCCGGCAAACTACATGAAAAAACTAGTCACTTTACTTATAATCATGGGATTTTTCAGCAAATTATTCGGTCAGACGGAAAAGCAGAACCCGGAATCTGTCTATGAGCAGGAACTTCGGTTGGAATACAACATTATGAAAAATATTTCCTTAGAAAAAAGTTCAAAATATGCTGACACCTCCAAATACAGGTTTATTGAGGAGGGAATTTATGAGGATCTAAACGATGATAGTGAACAAAAATACCGCATGATATTGTCGTACGAATTAGCCTTGGACGAAAGCAATAACCAATACCCTTTGGAGGATATTCTAGATAAGTATCTACTGCATATTTCTGATTTCCTTGAAAACGAAAATGATGCCAATCCAAATACCTATAGGTATGAGTTTGGAGGGTTTTTAGATGGTATGAGAAAAGCAAAAGAGCTTATTGGAAAAAGAGTTTTCAATAGGGAATATAGAAATGAGGAAGGGCAAATATTGGTCCAATTGGTCATTGAATAACAAAATACAGCTTGCCGCGTACATCCTTCCCCGTATAAAAATTACCCTTGGCGAATTCTTCAGATTTCACACACTACCTGAATGTTGTGAATAGGATAGCTATTTCCTTAATATATCGAATAGCACTTAGAATTATTTTTAAAAAATAGACTTTTACTGTAACGGTCATCTTTCTGTTGTGTCCAAAGATAAAGCAAGCACTGCATTGCTAAAAAAACACTTTTTATGTACAACACCCGATTAAAATTAACAATTGTCATACTATGCAGTATGACCTCAATCAGTTTTTACGCTCAAACTATGAAAACATCAAAGATGACAACAGTACAACAACAAGTAATACAGGCCATTGAAAAAATGACAAAAGCCTTTGAAAATAAGGATATTGATGCCGTCATGGCTTGTTATGAACCCAATGCAGTAGTGGTATTTGAACCCGAATCTCCCGTATCGGACGCGAATATCCTACGAAAAATGTTTACGGAAATGTCCAATGTAAATCCGAAATTCACCTATAGTGGACATGAGGTATTCGTTACAGGAAATATTGCAACACATATTGCACCTTGGAAAATGACCGCAAAAGCCCCAGATGGAACAGCGATCGAACAAAGTGGATTATCCGTTGCCGTATTGCGCAAGCAAGAAAATGGGGAATGGTTAATGACTATAGATAATCCGCACGGACAATTCTTAATGACCAAATAAGTTCCGCACAATTTGTCTTTGCAGTGAAAGGCAAATTGTGCTATTTTACACAGCGCTAATGATTAAAAAAATGTTTGATACTACAACTTCGGATACCGTTCTTATAGAAA
Source organism: Spongiimicrobium salis (assembly GCF_043678055.1). Taxonomy (NCBI): domain Bacteria; kingdom Pseudomonadati; phylum Bacteroidota; class Flavobacteriia; order Flavobacteriales; family Flavobacteriaceae; genus Spongiimicrobium; species Spongiimicrobium salis. The sequence continues at coordinate 162,627 of NZ_JBHEQA010000007.1, read as the reverse complement.
ACGCCCTTGCCGGAAATAAGACGGCCTTGGAGGAATTGATCAAGAAGTATCAGGATTGGATATACAATGTTGCCTTGACTTTTGTAGGCGACAAAGATAGTGCGGCCGACCTAACACAAGAGGTATTGCTGAAAATCATCACAAAGCTCAGCTCCTTTAAACAAAAAAGTGCCTTTAAGACTTGGGTGTATCGCATTCTAAAGAATCACTTCTTAAATATGGAAAGAGGAAAATACGAGGTCGACGCCCCAACATTTGAAGAATTTGGCCAGGGACTTGATCAATTGCCCAATGAATCCCTTTCGGATTATTCGTATGAAGTTGAAAATAAGCTTCTGGTAAAAGAAGCCAAAATTAGCTGTATGAAAGGAATGCTGCTATGTCTGGATCGCGAGCAACGAATGATTTATATTATTGGGGCTTTATTTGAATTCCCGGATAGTGTAGGCAGTGAGATCATGGAAATCTCAAAAGAAAACTTTAGAGTGAAATTGCACAGGGCGAAAAAACAGTTATATCAATTTATGGACAACAAATGTGGTCTTGTACATAAAAACAACCCTTGTCGTTGTGCCAGAAAAACTGCCAGCTTCATAAAAATGGGATTTGTTGACCCCATTAATTTGCATTTTCAGAGAAACACCATTGCCGAAATCAATAAAGTGATCGACACAAAAGTTGAAGTCTATACGAATGACGTAAAATCTGAGTATCAAAAGTTATTTCAAGAACATCCTTTTTTACAGAGCCCAGATGCCTTGGAAGCCATTAAGAATTTGCTCTCTTCGGAAACTATAAAACAAACCTTTAATTTCAACTAAAGGAAATTGTAAGGTGTAATACCATATATAAAGCGTCCTTATTCCAAAATTTAAGGTAGTAAGAAACCCTTCAATGGTGCATATCATCTGTACATTAGCTATCTTGATGTCCAATATAGGCCATGAAACATGTAAAATTCAATAAAAGTTTCTGCGGGGTAGACCTTCTACTTAATGTCTTGCATAGTCCAAATACCGCCAGCATGGTATTTGCCAACGAATTGTACACTACTGATTTTTTTCAAATTGTATTTATCAAGAAAGGAAATGGTACCCTCTTATTAAACGACCAAACCATTAGTTTAGAAGACAATAGCATTATATTTATTTCAGAAAATCAAAAATATCGATGGAACATTGATCAGGAAAAATTTGACGCTACCTTATTGGTTTTTCAAGAGGACTTTTTAAATGAGTTTTTTTCGGATAAGTATTTCACCTATCGCCTGCTGTATTTTTATCAAATAGAACTTCCACTGCACCTCAAGGTTTCAAAGAACATTACAGACGACTATCTAGCTAAGTTGAAGGAAATTAAAACAGATTTGGTCGCTTCTAAAAGCGATAGTATCCATTTGATTCGGGCTATTCTATACTATATTTTAATTCAACTTAACCGACTTTATTCCCAACGATTCGATATTACTTCCACTATTTCAAATGATAATTTGGCTTATGAATTTAGAAAACTGGTAGAGCAACATATTTATGAAAAGCAACGCATCGCTGATTATACCAGTCTATTGAATGTTAGTCGCATTACCCTTAATAAGGCCATTACCAAGCAATTCAATGTGACCACAACCGATTTTTTAAAATCCCGTCTCACCTATGAAATTAAGATGAAACTGTTGTTTACCTCTGCTACTATTCAGGAGTTGGCCGATTTGTTTCATTTTTCCGAATCCAACCACCTTTCGCGTTTTTTTAAAAACCAAACGGGTTTAACTCCAAAAGAATATCGCGGGTCTTATCAAAATGGTAGGAATTGACTCTTATCTGGTATCCTGCTATCCACTTCATCTTTTGACCTTTGCATCATAAGAATCCAAAGATCGAAAAGAAAATGAAAATTCATCATATACGAAATGCAACTTTGATCCTAGAAACAGCGGACAAAGTAATCTTAGTAGACCCCATGCTCAGCCAAAAAGGGGAAGCGGGACCTCCTTTTACTTTTTTTCGTTTTAAGCCCCAGCGAAACCCTACGGTAAATCTACCCTCCAATGCACAGGAATTGATCAAAAAAACAACACATTGTTTGATCACCCACCTCCATCCGGATCATTTGGATAAAAAGGCGGAAGCATTTCTTCGTTCTAAAAACATCCCCATAATCTGTAGCATAAAGGACGAAGCTTCTTTACGAAAAAAAGGATTACATGTATTGCAAACCGTGGCCTATTGGAAAAGAACCGATTTTTTAGGCGGAAAAATAGAGGGAATCCCCGCAAGACATGGCTATGGTTTTATTGCCAAGCCCGCGGGAAATGTTATGGGCTTTTATATTGACTTTCCGGGTCAACCCAGTGTTTATATCAGTTCGGACACCATTTATACCGATGATGTGCACAAGGTCCTTACTGAATATCGGCCGGCAATTAGTGTACTAGCTGCCGGATCTGCACAATTTGATCTTTTCAAACCCTTGTTAATGACTATGGAGGATATCCTTCGTTTTGTTCAAAATGCTCCAGGCAAAGTCTTTGCCAACCATATGGAATCTGTTAACCACTGCCCAACGACCAAGGAACAATTGAGAAAGGAAGTTGCTGCAATAGGATCTACTGAAAAAGTATGGATTCCCAATGATGGGGAACATATGATCTTCTAATACTACTATTTCGTAGATTTGGAACAGCATTATACGCGTTGCGTACCGTTGATAAAACCTAATAATCCTTTGAAAAATGAACAAAGACATTCTTAATAGAAAAGGAGCAAGAAAAGCTGCTGACATTCCCGCTGAAGTTGTGGAATTACTGAATAAGGGAAAAATAGAAACGGTAAACCTGACTGAATGGCTCGCTATTGATCATAACGCGTTGATACAAGCGGTATTTCCGGATTTAGGCATTGAAAAAACTACAATTGATGCCATCATCAAAGAAATACAGGCACAGAAAAAACCCTCGGCAATGAATACGACCAGGTTGGTCGGAACAAGCCTTTCCCAACATTATTCCAATACAAAGGGTTTGGAGGTCATTTTAGATAAATTAAGTACGCATCTGTCCGATTCCATTCGCTGCTATGCCCCATATCTTATTGCTTTAAATGAAAACCTGACCCTTGAAGAAAAAATGGCACGCGCGCAACACTTAGTGGCCGATACACATTTTGGTGTAAGAGAAGTGGTTTGGATGGCGTTGCGGCCTGAAATCGACAAGAATCTTGAAAAATCGATTCAATTTTTAGCTACATGGACAAAAGACAAGGATGAAAATATTAGGCGATTTACCACCGAAGCTACCAGACCACGAGGTGTTTGGTGCAAGCACATTGACCGACTTAAAGAAACCCCTGAACTTGCTTTGCCCATTTTAAACAATCTTAAAGCAGACGATTCAAAATATGTGCAGGACAGTGTGGGGAATTGGTTGAATGATGCCAGCAAGACGCGACCAGATTTTGTCATTGCCCTTTGTGAAAAATGGCAAAAAACAAGTCCCACCAAAGCGACGGAAAAAATCATAAAACGGGCCAAAAGAACCATTGACAAAGGCTAAACTTCTACAAGGAGAATAGCCCGTAGCTTTTTATTTGCGCCTCTTTTTAAAATGTTTGCTGATTTTCTATTTCCGTTATGTCTAGCAGTTAAAACGAGCAAAACAGGAAAAAGCTGCAATAAATGCTATACTTTTGATTAAAAAGTAGGGCATTCCAAATGAACATAACAAAAAAACAGATCATCAGAATCGTACTTATTGGTGGAGGCATCTCTTCCCTGTTTTTTGTTCCTTGGCTTTTGGTCAAAGCCTGGATACTTCCATTGCCAGACACCATACAGGAACAAGCGGACGAAGCCATTGGTCACGGATTTGATGGTATGATCATCTATGTGGACCAAGCTGGGCAATCGCCACAATATTTTGCTTCTGGCTGGCATGATCGAGAATTAAAGATACCCGCTAAACCTAATGCATTGTTTAAGATAGCGAGTATTAGTAAGCTTTATGATGCGGCAGCAGTCACTAAATTGGTAGGTGATGGACGGCTTTCTCTAGATAAAACTCTTGCTGAATATTTACCCGAACTTAAGGGGAAGATCGAAAATGCGGATAAAATTACGCTGAGATTGATGGTACAGCACAAAAGTGGCATCCCCAATTTTACAGATACTCCAAACTTTTGGGCGGCTCCAACGGAGACCTACGAAGAAAGCCTTGCATTGATCCTGGACAAGCCGGCCAACTTTGAGCCCGGGGAAGATTACGAATATTGCAATACAAACTATCTATTGATCAATAAAATCATGAATGATGTCTTAGGCTATGACAACTTTCAATTCATTCAGGAGGAAATTCTAAAGCCACTGCAACTCAACAATACCTTTGGTTCCCTTAAGGAAGTAAATATGGGGAATGTAATGAGTGGTTATCATGTAGGACACCCTCTGGATTTAAAGGCGGACGAACATGGGATGTTGGCTACGGCAGCGGATGTGGGCACTTTTCTCCGAGCCTTAAACGATGGTTCCTTATTTGAAGGGAAGGAACAGGAAATATACGCCTCTATTTATAAGTTTGAACATGGCGGTTGGGTCCCGGGCTATCAAAGTTTTGCTAAATATCACAAAGATCTTGATGCGGTAACTATTGAATTCTATAGCACTACGGATTCCAAACTTTACAATTGGAACTTGTCCGAAATCATAAATACAAGAATTGTCAAAATACTGAAAAGGCAAAAAAGTTCGTAAAGGCATTCCGTAGCATTTAGGTGATATCTCTTCGGAGTTCCATACCAAGGGAATAGCTGGATAACCTAATCGATTTTAAAGGAAAAATATGGATAGAAATTATAAGGTTGGGAATTTAATTTATGATGCACACATTTATGATGGCTTAAATACCGACTTGGCAGATTTGGACTTTTACAAACGATGGCTACCGGAAAGTAAAGATGCGCATATATTAGAGCTTTGTTGTGGCACAGGCAGACTTACGATTCCGATCGCAAGGGAAGGGCATAAAATTAGTGGAGTAGACTATACTCCGTCTATGCTGGAACAAGCTAAAACAAAAGCTCTGGAGGAAGGGTTGGAAATTCCTTTCATTGAAGCGGACATATGCAATTTAAAGCTATCGGAAAAATATGATCTTATATTTATCCCATTCAATTCCATTCATCATTTATATGAGAATAAAGATCTGTTTAAGGCATTTCAGGTAGTGAAGAACCATCTCAAAGAAGGAGGCCTGTTTTTGTTCGATTGCTTTAACCCCGATATACGATTTCTTGTAGAAGCTGAAAAAGAACAGAGCGAAATTGCAAAATATACTACCGAAGATGGAAGGAAAATAGCAATTAAACAGACCATGCAATATGAAAGCAACACACAGATCAATCGTATTGCCTGGCATTATCATATCAATGGAGTTTTTGATTCTATCCAAAACCTGGATATGCGAATGTATTTCCCTCAAGAATTGGATGCCTACCTACAATGGCAAGGTTTCACCATTCTCCATAAGTTTGGAAGTTTTGAGGAAGATGCCTTCAATGATCAATCGGGAAAACAGATTTTTGTTTGTCGATAGCTTTTTGGGGCCATATCAAGAGACTGTGATCTACAATCCTAAATATAACATGATCTATGAATATTCAATTAAGAGAGGCCACTATTGAGGATTTGACCCTATTACAGTATTGGGATACCAAACAACATGTTATTGACGCTGATCCGGATGATGATTGGGATTGGGAAAATGAATTGAAGGCCAATCCGTCATGGAGAGAACAATGGATTGCTGAATTCCATGGAAGGCCTATTGGGTGTATTCAAATCATTGATCCCTATTTTGAAGAAACCCAGTATTGGGGAAAGGTAGAACAAGGAAAAAGGGCTATTGATATCTGGATCGGTGAGGAAAAAGACCTCAACAAAGGATATGGAACAATTATGATGCAACTGGCCATTAAACGCTGCTTCAAAATACCTGAGGTCGATGGAATTTTAATCGATCCATTAAAAACCAATGTCAAAGCCCATAAATTTTATAAAAGACTGGGTTTTGAATTTGTGGAAGAAAGGAACTTTAACGGAAGCTGCTGTTTTGTATTCGAATTAAAAAGAAGATGATATTTAAAATTCGTCACCATACCTTAGGACATCAAAGTGATATCAATGACAACAAACCCTAATATCATTGAAAGTATTTAAAATAAAACCATATCCATAGCGCCCCTTATTTTCGTCATTGATCATCAGGGCAAGGCCAATGTCTCTACTAAAAGAATATTCACTACTTTTAATAAAAAGCAGAACTTCCCGCTATAGAAAACGCAAATACGCATTTCACTAGCATCAAAACTTGAAGATATCGCAGTAAACATTCAAAAATACAAGGAAACTACAGGAGAGATTAAATTTTCCCAAGCAAAAAGCAAATCCCAATACCAAGGAAAGACAAAAGGGCTTGCTTTGAAGTATGTGGTGGAAGGAACGGAAAATTACCAAATAAAAGATATGGATTTGCCTTTGCACCAAGGACGATTTTTGCTTCTAAAAAAAGATGAACCCTATACCGTTGCTTTTGAAAACAAAAGACATCTTACCCAAGGCGTTTGTATTGACTTGAATCTGGATACCAATGAAAAATTAATCAACTTATATAACAATGAACTCTTGTTTAAAACCTCCTTTAGTTGTGGTGGTTCCTCCGCTTTAGGAAACGCACTCCAGCACTTATGGCCAAAACCAGATCAAAAAACAGATGCTATCGCCCTTCTTGATTCCATTTCTTCCCAATTGGTTTCGTTTTCCAAGGAAGTATTTGAACTACAGAGCAGGTTGGGCATATATGTAAAAAAAATTGAGACAAAAAGGATGCTCCTTTGCAAGCTGATGGCTTCAAAAGATTTTATTTACCAAAACTACACCCACAAAATCACTTTAGATCAGCTGTCCCGGGAATCTGGTATTTCTAAGTTTCATTTTTCCCGATTATTTAAAAATTGTTTTCATCGATCCCCCCTTGAGCTCCAAGAATTATTAAGAATGCAAAAAGCGCAAAAAATGATGCTGACCAAAGAAATGCGCATAACCGACATTGCTTTTTGTTTAGGATATTCAGATTTGGCCGCCTTCTCCAATCAATTCAAAAAGCATTTTGGGAGGCCACCCTCCTCCTTTTTTGAGGATTAAAATTCGCAAGATTTTACAAATACTTCCTTTTTTGAATTTCTACTTTTACGAAAACTTCCTTATGAAGAATTATTTTTTTCTCTTTGTTTTTTTCGTAATCCCCTTCGCAAATTGTCAGGATAGCACAAGCGCTTCTGCCCCTAACTTTGAAACCTTTGCCAAACACTTTAGAGAAGGGTTCGAAAAATGGAATCTTCCTCCCACCCAACTTTCCTATGTGGCCAACCTCCAATCTATTAAAAGCGAAGATTCGGTGATACAACAAGAAGTATTTTTTAAAAAAGCCGCTTCCTATTTAAGCGAAATACATCCCGAAGACCTATCGAAAAAAAATCGATTGGATTTTGAATTGATGCGGTATGAAACGGAAATGAATCTGCTCAGAATTGCCCAAGAGAAAAAATGGCATGATGCGCAAGTTCAGGACATTTCAAATAGCGGTATTTTCCTGTTGCCTAACGGGAAGGAGCTGTACACCTACTTCTTGAAACGTTGGGTTGGCTTAGAAGTGACTCCAGACCAAATGTATCAGTTTGGCCTAAAGGAGATAGAACGCGTAAAAAAGCGTATGAAAACGGTACAAACTAGGGCAAAAATGGATGACTCAACATTTAAAACGCATATCAATACGCCCGATTTTTATTATGAAGACGTGGAAGTTGTTCAAGAAGAATTTGAAAAAATAAAAAAAATCATCGCCAAGGGCTTAGCGGAAAACTTCCCAGATGTAGATTTGATTCCAGAGGTAAAAATTGCACGTGGCACAAATAAGAATTTGGCCCAAGTTCCTGCCTTTTATAGAAATGAGACTTTCTATTATAATTTTTTTGACCAAGCTTTTAACAAACGTCAAATCAGTTGGATTTATATTCATGAAGCCATGCCAGGGCATCATTACCAGATCATGTTAGAGAATATGTTGGAGCGTTCGGACATTCAAAAAATGTTTCAATACTCAAGTTATCGAGAAGGATGGGCGGCCTATGTTGAAGAAATTGGGTACGAAATTGGTGCTTATCGCGACATTTATGATGAATTGGGAAAATGGGAATGGGATATCATCCGATCGGTACGGGTAGCCATGGACGTTGGAATAAATTACTACGGTTGGAACGATCAAAAGGCATTGAAGTTCTGGCAACAGCATATTCCCGAACAAGACAGTATTGGGTTACGGGAAATTGCCAGAATGAAACGATGGCCTTGTCAAGTGATTACGTATAAATATGGAGCGGACAAAATCTTAACCTTAAAGGCAGAATTTGAAAAACAAAAAGATTTTAATTTAAAGCGATTTCATCAGATGATTTTGGAAAACGGATCCCTCCCCTTTTCAATTTTAGAAAACATCATAGCCTCAAAAAAATAAGCTCCCCATCCATTTTCACAGGGAATCACAGGCAAAATCTTATTGCGTGAAAACATTATTCCATCGTAAGCTCCCTGCATAAACAGGGAACTTTCCGTACCTTTAGCAAGCGCCTTATGACCTTTAAGCAAGGTAAATCGGAAAAAATCATGGACAAAAAGAATAGTGTATTTATCGCCACAAGTTTGGACGGATACATTGCCGACAAAAATGGAGGAATTGACTGGCTATACAGCATTCCAAACCCAGATAATGACGATATGGGGTATCTAAAATTCAATGATACCATAGATGCCCTGGTCATGGGGCGTACCACATTTGAAACCGTTTGTGGATTTGATGTTGCCTGGCCCTATGACAAGCCCGTTTTTGTTTTGAGCAATACGCTAAAAGAAATCCCTGAAAGTCAACAAGGAAAGGCTTTTTTGATTCAAGGAACATTGACAGAAATTGTGCAACAAATCCATAAAAAAGGATTCAAACGTCTTTATATTGATGGTGGGGCCACTATTAGAAGTTTTCTGGAAGCAGATTTGATCGATGAAATGATACTCACCACAATTCCCGTGGTTTTGGGCGGGGGTTTTCCCTTATTCAAGGAACTTCCCAATCCCTTGCAGTTTGAACTGATCGAAACACAAATCTTTCTGAATCAAATCACCCAGCATCATTATAAAAGAAAAAAATAAACTGCATCCGACAACCAGAACTCATTCTTGCTTTTGCGGTATAGCAAAAAACATTATCCGAGCCGTCCAGGGTTAAATCCAATCCTAATGCAATCGTTCAGGCTTCTTCATGAAGGTTACATGCAAACATTGGCTTACTAGACCAAATCCATAGCTGTAACGAATATGGCGAATTATCGTCTTATAGTATAAAATAACCATCGTGAGTACCAAAACCACAAAAACCTCCTACAAGCAACCCCATTTCAAGGGATTCTTTCTGGATCTGGTCCTTTATATTTCGGTAATGTTTTTGGTAAGAAAAGTGTATTTTGACCAATTGCATTTCATTGCCAACGGGCTTTTATGGTCCTTTTCCACCTTGGCAGTGGCCACATGGAGAATGAAAGTTCGGAATATATCATGGCATGATTTAGGCTTAAGAAAACCAAATCAGATGCTAAAAAGTTTGTTGGTTACTGCTGGTATTTTAATAGCAGTTCCTATTTGCATTGTAATTTTTCAAAATATTCAGGAGTTTTTACCTTTTTCATTGGCACCGGATCAATCATCCGAAAATGCAGTTTCAAAATTTGGTCCATTAAAGGGCAATTGGCCTCATTTTTTTATGATTATCCCTTTTGTATTATTGCAATCTGCCTTAGAGGAGCTATTGGATAGGGGGTTCTTAATCACTTGGTTGGAAAGGTTGTTTTCCAAAACGTACTTTGCAACAGCTATTGCTGTTCTTTTACAAGCCATGCTATTTGGATTTAGACATTCTTATGATCTATCGGAAAGATCGGTTACGGTGGGCATTATTGGGTTGATCATGGGCATCGCCTATGTGAAATTTGGACGGAATTTATGGCCCTTAATTATTGCTCATGCTATCCTAAACACCATGTCCATGATGGGTAGAGTCTAGTCATTGTGCAATCATGAATTTATAAAGATATGAATACAACTTTTTTGGTTTCACTAGCGTTTTAGTTAATAAAGGGACACAAAATGATCATCTCAACAAAAGGACAATATTATGGGAACCTCAACACGAAAATGGGTTTCGATGGGATTTTATTGACCAATTACGGTTACAATGGAGAACGCACGCCCTGGCACTATCATGAAAACCCCTACTTTATGTTTGTATTGCATGGAAACATGAAGGACACCAATAAGAGAATTGAAACCCTACTTCCACCTGGAGGTCTAATGTTTACCAATTGGCAGGAGGTTCACTATGGTTCAAAGCATTCGGATAAGGCCAGTGGATTCCATTTGGAGCTTGAAAAAAGTTGGCTCCAAAAATATGATATTGCTGCATTGGATTTCGAAGGAAGCCTTCATTTGGAAAATCCCCATATTAAATCTTTGATGTACAAAGTGTATTTGGAAACCAGAATTAATGACCATCACAGCCCTTTAAGCATTGAGTTGCTGATTTTGGATATCTTCAATAAAATGAAAACGCCACCTTTGAATGCGCATTCAAAAAAGCCGGCTTGGGTAGGAAAAATGTCCGAACTCATTTTAGATAGCGAGGTGGATTATTCCCTGAATGCACTCAGCAAAGAATTAAACATCCACCCGGTTCATTTATCCAGAGAATTCCATAAATATTTTGGATCCACACTCGGGCAATACATGCGGCAACTTAAACTGAATAAAGCGATCATCTTAATATCTACCCAACAATATAGCATGACGGAAATTTGTTACAAATGTGGTTTCTATGATCAAAGCCATTTTATATCCAGTTTCAAATCGATCTATAACATGACCCCCACTAAATTTTTACGATTAATTTCCTAATGTTAAAAATATACAATTATACCCTTCTTGAAAATTGGATTTTTGTGTTGAACTAAATCACAAACATGAAATCGAATTATTTTTTTGCCTTTATGCTATGCCTATTGTTATCCTGCAAAAATAACAGTCAATCAAAATTGAAGCCCACAGCTACAGAGGATATCGGGAATTTGCTTTTTTCAAAAGATGATCTATCAAAAACGAAAGCCGCTGCCCTCAGGTATGCAGATTACTTCAATCTACATAAAGATGGATTTTTGAGTATCCATTTTACCTTGGACAAACCCCTAATCGAGAGTCTTCAAGCATTGGCCCCGACCTTATCCAAAGAAGAATTATTGCGCAAAGGAAATTTTCAATTTTCATATACCGTCGATGGAGCGTTGCTTTATGAAGAAAATTTAAACACCGGAGCTGGGTCGAAATCCTTTAAAACGGAACAGCTTAATTTATCCATACCCTTGGTCACCCCAGAACGAATAGATTGGTGGGGTTGGTATATGTGGAAAAGGTTTATGAAACTCCATGGCGGACAAGACGCATTGACCGAAGGGAAACATAACTTAAGTATAGACGTAAAGCCGTATGTAAATGATGGTAGCCTAAAATTGGGGCCTTCTTTGGCAAAAGGAACTATTTCGGTAGAAGTACCAAAAATACCAATAGATGAAAAACTGGTTCTCGTTCAAAAAATACAGGCAAATAGTGGTTGGGAAATCTCCAAAGATTATTTTGACAAGTCTAAAATTGAAGCCTTAAACAGAAAAATTGCCGAAGGCAGATTCGAAGATATCAACGGAATTGTTGTCATCAAGAACAATCAACTTTTAGTAGAGGAATATTTTAATGGGGCTTCCAGAGCAAGTTTACACAACCCCAGATCTGTGGGCAAAACCATTGCCTCAACCATGTTGGGCATTGCCATTGAGGAGGATTTTATCACAAATGAACATGCCCTGTTAAAAGATTTTTACGATCTAAAGTCGTACAAAAATTACAGTACAAAGAAAGATGCCGTTACCTTAAAGTCCCTTTTGACCATGACCTCAGGCTTTGATGGTGATGATTCCGATTACAGTAATCCTGGAAATGAGGAAAACATGTACCCTACCGATAATTGGGTTAAATTTGGACTCGACCTCCCCATGCACGAGGACAAAATAATTGGTAAGGATTACACCTATTTTACAGCTGGAGCAGTACTACTGGGCGATATTATTCATAAATCGGTTCCTGGTGGACTTGTTTCTTATGCCGATAAAAAACTGTTCGCTCCACTAAACATTACAAATTACCAATGGCAATATACACCCCAAAAAGTAGGGAATACCGCAGGTGGGATACAGCTTAGAGCAGTTGATTTTGCCAAATACGGGCAGCTCTACAAGAACAAAGGAAAATGGAACGGCAAACAAATTCTAACGCCATCCTGGGTAGAAAAAAGTTTGGCCAAGCAGGTATCCCAAAGCTATGCGGGTATGGAAGATGGGTATTATGGTTATCTGTTCTGGAACAGGGTATATACGGTAAATGGCAGCGATTATGAAGTTTCATTTTGTACGGGCAATGGCGGTAATAAAATCTTCGTATTTAAAAATATTCCCTTTGTCATTGTAATTACGGCCTCGGCCTACGGAATGCCCTATGCCCATTCCAATGTGGATCGTATGATGACCCATTATATATTGCCGGCCATATTGCCAAAGAAATAGGGCATATATGGCTTAATTGGTTTTGGGCGCTACGTTCAATGGCTGCAAATTGCGGAAGAAGTAGTATCTTATGTTTTTTAAGAGCAATGCCTTCTTTTCTGCATATGACCCATATCCTTACAAACAAAGCGCTAGAAGTCCATATCGATAATCCTATGGAAAATTATAATTTTTCAAGATTCGACTGGACCGGGAAAATTACGACTTTAAAATTCCAAAACCACCTATTGTCAACTATTGAACGTCCCGATGATCAGAACGAGCATCATTTTGGAAAGGGGTTTTATAATGAATTTGGTATGGATACGGCATTGGGTTTTGAGGACGCCGGCCCAGGGGGATGGTTTCACAAAATAGGAATAGGCCTCTTAAAGAAAGAAGGAACAAAATACCTATTTCACAAGAACTACAAAATCAAGCCCGCCGAATTTCATGTTATACCAACATCCAATAGCCTTACTATCCATTGTACTTCCCAAAGTCTTCACGGATATGCCTATGTATTGAAAAAAGAAATCCAACTACACGAGAGTGGTTTTAGCATTCAATATGATTTGCAGAATACAGGAGAAAAAGATATCATCACCGAAGAATACAACCATAATTTTACGGCAATCAATGAGGACCCTATTGGAGCCCATTACCTATTAAAATTCCCCTTTGAATTAAAACCGGAGCTCTTTGATGCTGTAGTGAATCCCGAAAGTAAAGTTGATCTTGGACATGACCAGATTCAATGGAACAGTGTTCCCGGGGAACCCTTCTTTTTTAGTAATCTTAGTGGCGGAAAAAATGTCAATGCCGCATGGGAACTAGCACATCTTAAAAGCAAAATTGGTATTTCGGAAACTGGCAGTTTTCAAACAGATAAAGTAAACCTTTGGGGATGGAAGCATGTGATTAGTCCGGAATTGTTCTTTAAAATACACATTACACCTGGTCAATCCGGAAAATGGTCCAGAAACTATACGATCTTTACAACACCTTAAAATTTAACACTCCTCATCAATTCTGAATATAATGAGATACGCCCATACCAACATCGTCAGCAGGGATTGGAAGACACTTGTGGACTTCTATATCAAAATCTTCCAATGTAAAATTGTCCCTCCGATAAGGAATCAATCCGGATCATGGCTCGATAAGGGAACCGGTTTACAAGATGCTTCCCTGGAAGGTGCCCATCTTTTATTGCCAGGATATGGGGAAAATGGACCTACTCTTGAGATCTACCAATATGAACATATAGCGGAGCAAGAAAGCATTCCTCCCAACAAAAGAGGCTTCGGGCATATTGCCTTCGAAGTGGAAAGTGTAGCAACTGTACTTGAAAATGTAGTAAAAAACGGCGGAAAAACCTCTGGAGAAATTACAAAAAGAAAAGTGCAAGGTGTTGGAGAGATAACTTTTGTATATGCCCGAGATCCTGAAGGGAATTTGATCGAGTTGCAATCTTGGCAGTAAAACCAATTGGCAAGATTACTTATGGTTCCCTGCCAGCACCCCACATCATAAATTAGTCATGAATACATGATTCATTATTCGAGAATTCCCATTATATTCTCCAGAAATGAACCAAAGTTTAAGTTACAAGGCATAAAACAAACCAACCATAAGACAAGATGAAGCTATCCAAGAACAATTATATCAAAGCCAAGGATTTTATATTGACCAACGCCCGGATGATCGAAAGACGGTTGTTTCAATACCATTTTGAAAATGATGATCCCAAAGGAGTTTTTCATGCCGTTTATGCGTATCGGAATGCCGATGGCGGCTTTGGTCATGGGATGGAGCCTGATACCGCCTCTCCGGAAAGTCAGCCCCTTTTTAGTATTATGGCCCTGGAAACATTAGACGAAGTAGGCTATCTCACCAAGGATTTAATCTTAACTGATTTTATGCCCTATTTTGAGGACATAACAACCGATAAAGGTGGTATTCCCTGGATGTTTCGCCCCAAAAGTGATTACCCTTGCGAAGGACATTTTAAAACCGTTAAAGAATGGGCCGCTTTGAGTACCACGGCGCCCTTGTTGGGCATTCTGGAGAAATATCAAATTGAGATTCCATGGATGGAAAAAGCTGAGCAGTTTGTTTGGGAAGAAATTGAGCGAATTAAAGAGAAGCATGTATTTTGTTATTTATGCGTACCCAGACGTTTGCAATTTTTGGAATACACTAAGCGTACAAAAAAAGCGGCAAAAGCACTTGATGACCTAAAGAAATGGATATTGGCAGATGATGTACTGAGCAAAGATACAGCGGACGAAGGTTGGGGCTTATACGGAAAACCACACGCTTTAAATTATGCTCCTTCACCCAAGAGTGTCCTATACCCTATATTTTCCAGAGAAAGGGTGAATGCTGACCTCGGTGAGTTGATCAAACGTCAAAAGGAAGATGGAAGGTGGGACACTTGGTATGGGATAAGTGAAGGAATGAAATTGGAATGGGCAGGGATACAGACTTTATGGGCTCTGAAAACCCTAAAAAATTATGATTCCATAGCCTAATAATTGCTTTGTGGTGAAATTATTATTTGAGTTGGTATTGGGAATTGCCCATATTTTTTGTCTTGTAAGCCTTTATCCTTAAACTCTATATGTTGTAATGCTAAGGTGTGCGTCCCATATAAGGCACGTTCCTCTTTAGATTCCTTACAATTCATTATCTTGTTTTCAATTGTAAAATAAAATACAAGGGTATGATCTTACAACTTATAAAATTGAAATCAAATCTTCCCGAAGAAGAATTATTAAAAAAAGCTAAGGAAAGGGAACCTCAGTTCAACGCTATTCCCGGTCTGCTTCAGAAGTATTATGTAAAGACAGGTGTAGCAGGAGAATATGGGGGTGTATATGTTTGGGATTCTGCCGAATCATTACAATCCTATCGGGAATCGGATTTGGCGAGAAGTATTCCAGAAGCATATCAGATTACCGAAGCTCCCGACATTGAGATTATGGATATTCTTTTTCAATTAAGAAAATAAGCACATCATGTATTGTTCATCACAAAGGGGGCTTCAACAGCGGGTAACATTTATTCGTCTTTCTTCAGAAAAATTAAAAACAACATGCTTTGTATTGGTTGTACTAATCCTCCTAGGATGTAAACAAAAAGAGCCTAAAAATGAACAACAATCGAATTCACTAACAGAGTCTTCAGCAGTCCAAAAGATTCCCGACCATCTTGACCTATGGACCAAAGCGATAAACAAGCAGGATGATGATGCGCTAGAAAATTCCTATGCGGCAGATGCCGTTAAGATCATTTCACCCGATAGTATCCTCAATGGGGTTCCCCAAATAGCGCAATATTATAAAAATCATCAAAACAAAATTACCTTCATACAATCCTTATTCAGTCTTGAGGCAAATACAGAGCGTGCTATTCACTATGACATCATTACCTACAAAACAGTGAATACCAAGGAATACGTTCAACTTCTCATTTGGAGTGCAAAGGATGAAAAGAAAGGCAGAATATTTGAATTTACCCAAGAACGCCATCCAACCGCTATTACCCCTGATACTACCGCTATCGCTAAACGACGAAAATTGTGGATAGAACTTTGTAATGCCCACAACGCCAGAAACCTAGTGGAACAACTTTACAGTCCCCATACCATGTATTTTAATCACAAACCCATTGTGAAGGGAAGAGAAGACCTGATCAAGGCGTATGATTATATGAACAATACAACATATTCCTTAAACCTGCACCCTCTCAAATTAGAAATAATCAATGCCAACTATGCCTTTGAAATTGGACAATGCAGCGGAAGTTATCGTGGAAAATACATCCTTATATGGAAAAAACAAGCCAATGGAACCTGGAGTATCTATATTGATTCCAATATTTAAATGACCACAGGATAACCTCCAGACCTGAGCTTTTTTAGTTTAAAATTTGCCACTACCTATTATTAGGAAATTCATTGATCCAATGAAAACCTCTATTGGTCAATAAGAAATCTTCTTTACCGAATCGCTTCGTTTGACCTATGATGGTATCATTTTCGTAAATATAATTGAAATCCAAAGTATGCTCCGTTTTAGTATACTTAAAATCAAATTGACCAGAACCATCGGTAGGCGAAAATTTAATCACCTGTGCTGTAGAATCTACCACAATATTAAAATAAACATCTTGTTCGTTCATTTTACGTACTTGTGCCCTTCCTTCCCGTTCAAACCTTATGTTTTTCCAACGTTTATCGCTCATGTAATGGGTCAATGTATCTCCATTGACGACATAATTTGTGACTTCATAGACCCCATACAATACAGGTTTGGGTACATCTGTGCCATATAATTTTCTTGCTTCCAAAGCAGAATAAAAACCGTACCCTAAAGCATAGGCAATTACCAAACCTTTTACGACATTCATCCCAATATGAATCCCTTTTTTAAGTTGAGGGCGTTGGATGGTCGTTAGGCGTTCAACGGGTTTATTTGTCACTAAAAATAATAACACCTTCTTAATATCCCGAGATAAAAGAAATAAGGTCATGATCACCAAATGTGTGGACAGTATCTTCACAGGAACATCGTAAAAATAATTCACTGCCATGACGTTCATGGCCGTCATTAAAGTAATAATTGCGCCAAAAGTCAAGGTTCTTCTAAATAATAATAATCCCGCCAAAACCTCAGCAATGCCCATGAACATATTATAGCCTTCAGAAAACCCTAAAAATGTCCATGCCAATCCCATTGGGGAAGATTCCCCATAAGGTTGTAAAAGTCGATCAAAATAAGGCGCGGGAAATTGCAATTGAATCACCTTTACCATACCATAACTAATAAGCATCAACCCTACATAATACCGGATGCCCATAGTCAGCCAATAATATAATTTCTTATAATTTGGACGATTTCTGTCCAAAATAGACCAAATTAAAGTACCTACTATCGCGACGATAAAAATGATACATATGACCAAATAATCATAGGTAGTATCCCCACTACCATTGGGGCCCGTACGGATATTATATGGAATGCCTATAATCTGCTTGCCGAACCAAGGGGCAAATTTTTGCATCAACTCGGTTGGCTTTCTTGCTATGTATTCAAAAAACGGATACGCTCCATTGTTTTGGAAAAAGATAATCAGCAAGAAATAGATACTTGAGAATCTAAATCCAATACGTGAAAATCCAGACCATTTGTCATCTTCAGGAGAAGAGGCATAGGTCATAAATGAAAAGATTACGATTAAAATGAATAACAGGCTTATCCCTATGCCTATATGAGGAAGGATAGCTTCAAGATCTCCTGTATTTTTTGATATTCCTTTACCTTCTATCAAAACCGAAAAATCTCCATCTACACGATCTTCATTACTAGTGGTTGTAAATTCTTTAATTGAAATGATTTCTCCTCTGGAAATACCAGGATTCCATCCCGGAATAACAGCATTGGCCACTTTGGTTTCAAAACTGGGATTCTCAATTGTTACCGGTTGATATTCTCCGGTATCATCTTGGATATAGAGTTCAAAATTATCAAAGAAAAATTTACCGTTATTGGAACAAATCCCCCCAAAAACCAGTTTTTCCGATTTTGAATCAATAAAACCTTCAACAGTATATGAATTCCATGTATCGGATTTTATGGGCCTGTTCCCCATATTATCAAAAAAACCCCGTCCTTGCTCAGGTTTATTATCTACCCTTGCCCAAACTCCGGCCCAAGCTTCTTCATCACTCGTTTCCACTTTTGCATGGGCAACAACTCTAAATTTCTTCAAAGAATCTGCGGTAACCTCTAAAGATTGGGCAAAGGAAGTCCAGTTTCTAGAAATTTCCTTTACTTCCTGACTTTTAAGGGATACACCAATAAGAAGGGTAAAAAGTAGTATAATGTGTCTTTTCATGGTTTGATTGGTTAATTTTATAAAAAACCAAATATATAAAACTTAAGTATTGTGGTAGAACATAATACTGACGACTTTCATAGGTATCAACAGCGCCTTAGGTAAGGGCGCAATCAAATAGATAGGAAAGACTTGTTTTATCGAAACTAATTTCTTGCAAAATCGTATCTTAGTTAGGCACAAAAAACGCTTAGTCGTCTGAAAAACAGATTTTAAGCAAAACCAAAAAAAAGAAAACATGGCTAATTATATCGATGGGTTCGTCCTCCCAATTCCAGAAAAACACTTGGACGAATACAAGCGCGCAGCGGAAGCCGTTGCCCAAATCTGGAAGGAATATGGTGCGCTTGAGTATTTTGAATATGTGGGCGAGGATCTACACTTGGAAGGCACACGTTCTTTTCCCGAATGTATCGGGGCAAAAGAGCATGAGGTCGTAGTATTTGGGTGGGTGGTATTTGCTTCTAAAGAAACACGTGACCTTGCCAATAAACAGGTATCTGCAGATCCCAGAATGAACGATTTAATTGTTCCCTTGATGGACCCATCCAAAATGGTTTTTAATGCCGAACGAATGGCTTATGGTGGGTTTCTACCTCTCATTCAATAGGTGCTTGGCGAATATACTTTGACAAACTCTGAATATTCATGGGGTGTATAGGAATCGCTATTCTATTGCCTTTACTCTTCTATAAATTAATTATCTTGGCTAGTTGAAAAATTGAACCAGAGCAGATCCTTATGACGAACGGAATTATTAATTGGAATGTTGATCCTGAAATTTTCACCATACTGAACACTTTTCCGCTGCGATATTACGGACTTTGCTGGATGTTAGGGCTTGGTTTGGGATATGTTATTGTAAAGCAGATCTATAAAAAGGAAAATATTCCATTTGAAAACCTGGAAAAGCTAAGCATGTATATTTTTATTGGGGCATTTTTAGGTGCAAGACTGGGGCATTGCTTTTTTTATGAACCTGAATATTATTTTCAAAATCCACTTGAAATTGTTTTACCGATAAAAAAAATAGGTGAATCTTTTCAGTTTATTGGATTTCAAGGACTTGCTAGTCATGGTGGGGTTATTGGCGTTATCATTGGAATATTGGTTTATGCACGAAAAACCAAAACAAACTTATTATGGATATTGGATAGGGTTGCCATTGGAGGAGCAGTTACGGCCGCCTTTATTCGGATTGGCAATCTTATGAATTCCGAAGTTTACGGAAAACCCACCAATGGAAATTGGGGCTTTGTTTTTGAACGGGACGACCTTATTCCACGTCATCCAACGCAGATCTATGAGGCTTTTTCCTATTTTTCGATTTTTGTTATTTTACTATTGATCTATAGGTCGAGAAAAATAGAACATAAAAATGGGCTTTTGGTGGGAACCCTATTGATTCTACTTTTTGCAACTCGGTTCTTCATAGAATTCTTCAAGGAAAATCAGGTTGGATTTGAAGATGCTTTAGCCATAAACATGGGACAAATCCTGAGCATTCCGTTTATAGTTTTAGGTTTTGCTATCATCTATTGGAGAGAACGTATAGGGGAATCAAAAATAATCACAAATAAGATTAAAAAATAGTGTAGAAAGATGGAGCCTTCAAACCAAAAAGTAAGGCATAAAATCTGAGCATGAAGGTTTTACAGAAGCATTAGGCATACACTAAAATTCATGCATTTTTGTAACATTCTATAACGTATCCCGTCTTATCCCCAATCAACCAAACTATGAAATCAAACAAAAAAACAGGAAGACTGGTAGGACTGCTCTTTCTACTCATCTTCGTAACCGGCATTATCGTCTATCAACTTTTACAGGGACCTGTGTTATTTGCGGATAACTTTCTGAAAAGCACTGCTACCCATTCACAAGAAATCATCGCATCGATTTTACTGTTATATACCAGCGGTATCTTGTCCATTATTATCGCAGCGCTATTGTTACCAATTTTTAAAAACTACAACAGTACTTTGGCATTTTTATATTTTGCTTTTAGTATCGTCGGCTTTATTGCCATATCAATTGACAATAGCAGCGTAATATCCCTGTTGGAATTAAGTCAGGAATACACTAAAAATGAAACGGGCAATACAGTGATGTTTGATACCTTAGGGAACGTATTTTATGAAAAACATTGGTGGACGCATTACTTGAGTTTACTCCTTTCTTGTTTTTCCCTTGCTACCTTATATTACATTCTATACGTCTCCAAATTAATTCCAAGAGTAATTTCTATTTTTGGAATAATAGCCGTAATCCTCATGTTTACGGAACTATTGTGTTCAATTTTGGGAAATAGCATCAGCATGAATATGCTTCTTCCCATAGGACTTGTTCAATTAATTCTTCCTCTATGGCTAATGGTCAAGGGGTTGAATTTGTCCAGAGTGGAAGCCGAATTGCAATAACTCAAATGGACATCATGAACTAGATTTGTTAACGGTAAGAAGAAATGTTCGTGGGGAGGGTGCATTATACCCTTCAAAATTTCACTTCGGATAGTTAATACCATTTTTCACTTAAAGCATCAATCTCCTTTTTTGCATGGGCTATCATTTTCTCAGATTTATGGGCATATTGTTGGAAACCAAAGGCCGTTATGGTTTCCGAAGGAATTCCGATCAAGCCTAAGCAAGCACTGGCCAAAGTGGTGGCAAAATTGACACTCTTTAAGGGTTCAATGGCGAAATCACTTCCACTTGTCATTAACACCAAGGCCTTCTTATTTTCGCATAATCCCATTATTCCAGTTGCCGTGGACTCAAAAGTTTCTCCTGCCTGTATTATGGCATCGATCCAAGCTTTTACCGTTGCAGGAACCGACATATTATATATCGGGCTCGCCAGAACGATAAAGTCTGCATCCAACAATTGATCGCGCATCTTGTCGTTCTTGGCCAGGACATGCTGCTGCTGCTCATTTAATTCCAGGCCCGCAAAATTTCTCTGGACATATAGGTTCAAATTTTCCTTTAAGAGTAGATCAGGCGCTTCTTCGGATAACTCAAGAAGCGTAATGTCTGTTTTTGAAGCATTCCTGGCTACAAAATGATCTACTAGTTTTTTGGTGTTGGAGTCTATCCTTGGTGTATAACTTACAATGAGCGTTTTTTTCATTTCTTATCGCAATTTTTAATAATGACAACAAATTTATAGTAATTTAGCTATACTATGTATACTGATATACCAAAGTATACTGGTATACTTTAGTATAGTAACCCACTCATATTACTGCGAATGGAATCCAAAAAAAAAGCATATACCGTTACGGAATGCAAAACATTTATTCTTCCCGTTCGGGATGTTATTGACCTGATCGGGGGAAAATGGAAATTGCCCATTATCATAGCGCTCTCTTTTAAAAATCATAGATTTAAGGAACTAGAACGGCAAATTGAAGGAATTACCCCAAGAATGCTATCCAAAGAGCTAAAAGATCTTGAAATAAATGGTCTGGTCAATAGAGAAGTTTTTGATACCATCCCTGTTTCGGTAAAATATAGCCTCACCCCATATGGAAAATCTTTGGATACCGTCATCGAAACTATGAGAGATTGGGGATTGGCCCATCGAAAAAAAATAATGGCACGTACAAAGGCGTAGAAATAAGCCTTCCGTATTAGCTATATGATCGATAAACTATTAGAATGTCAAGATCTTAAATAGACGGGAAAGCTTTTAATTTTATACTTATTAAAAACCTCCGCTCTGCTATTTTTCTATAATTTAGTGCTTCATCATGAACGACACCAATTATTTTTCGCATTTATATGGAATCGCAAGTCACCTGAACAAGGAGTTTTCATTACATTCCACCCTTCGTAAATCTTTAGAAATGACCGCAGAAATGCTGGAGGTAGAGACTGCGTGGTTCTGGCTTACTGAACCCGATAACAAATCGGTTTATCTAGCGGCTTCCCATAATCTGCCCCCTGCTTTGAGCAATCATCCCGAACGATTATCGGGCTGGTGCTATTGCATAAAGCAATACCTATCTGACGATATGGACGAGGCAATGAATATCAGTGAAATTAGCTGCTCACGCCTTAAAGACATCAGTGCGGGCACCAAAGGCCTTAAATTTCATGCCGTAATCCCGATTATCGTCAACGGTCAAAAAGTGGGGCTTATGAATTTATTGAGCGAAGAAACCCGGCAGTTGGATGAAAAGGAATTGACCATTCTCAACACGGTCAGTGAATTGATAGGAACCGCTATTCAGCGTACCCGATTGCAGCATTCCCATTACAGCAAAAACAACCACGTCACCACACCTATTTCTGGTATTTTGGAGCGCGTCTTTCTTCCAAAAATAGAAGCCTTAATTGCTTGTCTTGATACTGAAAATAGCAGCAAAAAAAATTTGCAAGAGGCAATGGAAAGGGCTACAGACCTTAAAAAACAGTTGTCACTTTTACATCAAGAAACGGCGGAACAGAAGGAGGCTCCTCGGAAGGAGAATGCATTTCACTATCCAGAATTGCCCCTCACAAAACGGGAATTGGAAGTCATTACCCTTATCAAGCAAGGACTTACCAATGATCAGATCGGCAAACGCCTTTTCATCACCGAGCGTACGGTTAAATTTCATGTTAGCGCCATACTTTCCAAACTCAATGCAGAGAATCGTACCGAAGCGGTAGATATTAGCCTAAAGCGAGGGTTTTTAGGTATTTAATCCATTTTCTTTATCACCTGTACTAAAGTACAGCCTTAATTCCGTACATAAGTCCGTTTTCTCGCCTCTCATTACTACTGACCTTTGTACCGAACTAAAAATTGAATATTATGAAGGTACAAGCAATATACTTGGAACATGCAAACATTACGGTAAGTGATTTACAAGAAGCCATTCGGTTTTTCCAAACTGCGTTTCCACATTTTAGGATAAGAGGAGGCGGAAACGATATGCGGGAGTGGGTCCATCTTGGGGATGACAATACCTATGTGGCACTTAACCAAGCTAAGGAGAATGCATTGAAAACCAATAAAAACTATGACAAAATAGGAATAAACCATCTAGGCTTTGTCGTAGAAGATGTAGCACATATTGCCCGTGATTTATTGCGCGCAGGTTATCAAAGAGACTATCCAAAACAGGTAGAACAATTTAGAATCAGAGATTATTTTGCGGATACCGATGGCAACCAATACGAATTTGTACAGTACCTCAGTGAAGCGGTGCATGAAAAAAATAGCTACGACAGGGTCACAGAATAGGATAGCCACATAAATGATATGCCAACAAAAATGCACATCCTATTTTTGTTGGCACTATCCCAGTTCCTTACTGCAACAATGTATTTAACAGGGTCTTGGTCTTTTCAAAGGAAGGACGGGGTGCAACCGGATTCACAATCTTACCTTCAGGATCTATTACTATAAATCGCGGGATGGAATTCACCGCAAAGGCATTCATAAATGCACTGTCAAAAGACTTATCTGCAAACAGTTGAAGTCCACCAAGTTGTTTCTCTTTGACCATCTGTTTCCAAGTAGGTTTTACTTCTTCTTTATCGACGGAGATACTCACAAAAACAATATTTTTGCCTTTATAATGTTCTTCCAATTCCTTTAAATAAGGTATTTGCTTAATGCAAGGGGCGCACCAGGTAGTCCACACATCAATGTAGACATACTTTCCTTTAAGGTCACTTAAACTGACTATTTTTCCATCGATGGATTCATAACGAAATCCTGGGGAAGCATCACCTTTCCTTAACCCTTTGGCATGCATTACTTCTTTATATTGCTGCTCTGCTGCTTCAATAAAAGGTTGATAGGTAGTTACCCTTTTAATAAGGTTCAAATAATCCGCTGCCCGCTCCTTATGGGAAGATATTTTGGAATAGCATCCATTGATAAGAGTAATGGCCAGAGCTTCCGAGGGCACCTTTCGTAACACGTTGAGCATCCTGTCCACATCCGGGGCAGCATCGATCCGTTTACTCCAAATAGAATTCATCAAATAACGGTAATACGGCTGTTTCTTGTAATCTGCATCACTATAACCCAAGTTTGCAATAGGTTGATAAAATTTAGCCGATGGGGCAATCTCTTTCCCAAGATAAAATTTAATATTGGACTTGTAATTTTGAATGCTCAGAAGACGCTCATATTCCAAGGATTTCTGCTCTGCTTTCCTGAAGAATTGTGGAACATCGTATTTGGACAAGGCCGTTAAATGTGCATTTTTAACCCCTTCAATATTTTTAAGATACACCGCCTCATCCGTAGCATAAAAGGCTTCCAAATCTTTGGTCAGTTCAGTATCCATTATGGCTTTTTTTGCAAGGTAATTATTTCGCAAAGCCCCTTTGCCACTATAGACAAGTGTATTTTCAAAATCTTTTGCATTGAAAACAATCTTAAATTCGTCTTGAGGATAGAGGTAGAGATAGGCCGTATTCCGACCGTATTCAAGAAGGTAATACCCTTCTTCTATGTCCGCAGACATCTTAAAGTTCCCATTGGCATTGAGTTCTGCTGAGATCAATTCCTGATTGTCCAAATAGGTAATCATTATGGAAGAAGCGGCAGGTTGCTGTACTTGTCCAGAAAGTATTACTTTTCCTGAATTTGCGTAGAGTGACAGGCCTATGAAAACAGCAAAAAGTGTACTGATATGTTTGCGCATGATTCTAAGATAAAAACTAAAGATACATATTTTGATATTTGAAAATAGCCAAAAATGAAGTGCCTTGCTTTAGTTTTCACCCAACCCCCTGATACCCAATTTTATGCATAAAGGTTGTTCTAGGAGAAGGACAATATACTGTATAACCCTCTTCTTTCACTTGTTCGCTCCTGTTTTCACTCTAAACAGTTTGGAACTCAAGAAAACAACCATTTTATTTCCTAAATTCGTTATGCAACCAAATATAACAAACCACATAGGTCTGTTAGGTGAAAATGAAAACTATGCTATCACCCAAACACAAGAGAATATTTTTACAAATTGTTCCTTTTGGCCTCATCTCTTTGGCATTTAGCATAATGTATTCCTTACTTGAAAAGGGAATTTTAGGTGATTACCCTATCTATCCTTCAACAGGAAACCCTTATAATTTTGAGTTCATTGTTCCTGCAATAATATCGCTGATCTTAGGCTTGTTTATTGGTGTTTTTGAAGTATTGTTCCTCAGCAAACGTTTTCAAAAAGGAAGTCTGGGCAAAAAAATAATTTTTAAAACAGTTGTTTACCTTTTCATCATAACTATAGCTTTGCTTATCATCATAACCTTGACCAATGCGTATGAGTTAGGCGTCAGCCCCCTAGATAAAGAGGTATGGGATAATTTTATTTTATTTTTTTCTGATTTTGCTTTCTGGACAATACTGCTATATTTTTCCATGGCCGTTGTACTCTGTCTGTTTTATAATGAAGTAAGTGATAATATAGGCCAAGCCGTATTGCTTAATTTTTTTACCGGAAAATATCATCAGCCTATTGAGGAAGAACGAGTCTTTATGTTTCTTGACATGAAATCCTCCACCACTATTGCAGAACAACTTGGGCATGTACAGTATTTCAAGATGCTAACCGAATATTACAAGGACTTATCGGATGCCATCATACAATATGGCGGGGAAATTTATCAATATGTTGGGGATGAAGTTGTGGTAACCTGGAAACTCAAAAAAGGTTTTGCCCCTAACTGTTTGAATTGTTTTTTTGCCATGAAAGCAGCACTGGCCCATAGGGCACCAAAATACCAATCCAAATATGAAGTGACCCCCACTTTTAAAGCCGGTATCCATTTTGGCAAAGTGACCACGGGCGAAATTGGAGTCATCAAAAAAGAAATTATCTTTTCTGGTGATGTTTTAAATACAACAGCCAGGATACAAGGGCTTTGCAATACCTATGGAGTAGACGTACTGGTTTCCGAAAGGCTAATTCAAGAGCTGGACGGCGGGGAAGCGTTTAGACCAAAAGTATTGGGAGAAACCAAACTAAGGGGTAGAAATGAAAAAATAAACTTATTTACCATTGAAAAACAAGCATAGTAGATGAAAAATAAAATACAGAAAATATTGATTTGGTTGCCCTCTGTGGTGCTATCCATGATTTATATTCAAAATGGTATTGGGAAAATATTTCGTTCGGATCAGATGGATAAAATTATTAGCAACGATATTGTAATGTCAACCGTAGGCATCATTCTCTTGATCGCTACGGCCTTATTTCTCTATCCCAAAACCCTAATTTGGGGAACCACTATCCTGTCCTGCTATATGAGCTGTATTGTTTTTATACACCTGTATAAAGGAAAACCTTTTGAAGTAGCGGCGCTCGTTGTCCTTGGGGTAATTTTTGCAACTTATCTTAGGAGACCGGAATTTTTCTTTCAGAAAAAATAAACTTAGGATTAAACATATCCTGAAAGCCCAATCTGAAAACACCATAAATTACAACATCGTATTCCCCAATGGTAGACTTTCGAATCCATGATTTTTGCTTAAGGATTATGTGGACCATTTAGAACATCATATACATCAAATCATAAAGTAAGGCCTCCTTGAATAGGATCGCTCATCTTTTGCCCAAAATAAATCGGAATTAGTGTAACAGCGCATATAATTTTTCATCATTCTATTAACCACCTAATACGAATTCAGATGAAAAATATCCTCAGTACTTTCATTCTAATCGCCCTTCTAAGTTGTCAACAAAAAACTACAGAGACGGTTTCCACTCCCGAAGACCCGGAAATTAACAAGCTAGTCCTTCAACAAAAAACATCTTTTGACGTTCCTGGCCTGGCCGTAGGTGTCATCAAAAATGGCGAAGTCGTTTATACGAAAGCCCATGGCGTTCAAGGGTTGGATATTAAAGATTCCTTATCTACAAAATCCCTATTTCACATGGCTTCTGTTTCCAAGCCTTTTGTGGCTACCGCCATAGTGCAACTTATGGAACAGGGAAAAATTGATTTGGATGAAAGATTGATACATTATTTGCCTTATTTCACAATGGCCGATGAACGTTATAAAGATATCACCATACGCCATATGCTAAATCATTCCTCAGGTATCCCCGATGTAGAGGACTACGAATGGGACAAACCACAATACGATGAGGGAGCTGCAGAACGATATGCCAGAAGCTTTGGTTCGGTAAAACTCGATTTTTCACCAGGGGAAAAATTCAATTACAGCAATGCCGCTTTTGATATTTTATGCGATCTCATCTCCAAGGTTTCAGGAATGACCTTCGAAGACTATATGTGGATTTATATTTTTGAGCCTATAGGCATGAAAAATAGTACGTTCATAAAACCGGACGTCCCTAAAAAGTGGGCAACCAAACCTCATATTATCGGAGAAGATCTTCAACCTAGAGTGAGCAAAATTTATCCTTATAACAGAATACATGCCGGAAGTTCTACCCTGCATTCCAATGTAGAGGATATGTTGTTATGGGCAAAGATGAACCTCAACAAAGGTATTATTAATGAAAAAAGAATTTATAAGGAAAGCTCCTATGACCTCCTCACCAGTTCCCAGCTCAAGATCAATGATAGAAGAAGTATTGGCTTAAGTTGGTTTTTGGGTAGTTTACATGAAAATACAGTCGTATTTCATCAAGGCGGAGATACCGGATATAGTACGTTCTTTGGATTTGTTCCCGAGAAAAAATCAGCTATCGTAATGATGGCCAATACCGATTACTTCTGGTCCAATCAGGCTTCAGGGGTGATTTTAGCCAACAGTATCTTTAATGATTCCATTTCATGGCGGGCACCGATTCACCTAAAACTCAAAAACCACATACTAGAAGAGGGTATTGCCAAAACCAAAGAAATTTATTTTTCCGAGAAACAAAAATCGCCTCAGCAGTATATTGTATCGGGGAATTATATCGATGAATTGGGCTATTGGTTGCTCGATAGAAATCGGCCCCAAAAGGCACTTGAACTGTTTACGTTTAATGTAGAATTGGAACCTGAAGATGCCGGGTGGCCCGATAGTGTTGCGGATGCCTACAGCGCCATGGACAGTATTGCTTTAGCCATTCAATGGTATAAAAAAGCATTGAAAATAGATCCTGACCAAGATTTTTCCAGAAAAAAACTGGAAGCATTATTGGCAAAGTAACTTCTACAGGTACTACAAAATAATCAAATTGAATATGAGGTTCCACAGCGCAAATACCGCAACAAGCATTGTACAAAAATATCTTAGCATCCTATGCCTACTTCTCATTGGATGCAAAGCCATGGCCCAAAGTGAAAGACGCATCTTGGACTTTGAATTTGAGGGCGTACAGCTGAACGGCATATTAAATATCCCTGAAAGCAAAAGCCCTAGGGGTATCGTATTACTGGTCCATGGCTCGGGACGTACCGATGCCATTGCGCAAGAACTACACCTCGATGTGCGACAGGCTATCTTAAAGGCAGGCTATGCCACCTATATGTGGGACAAAATGGGCTGTGGCAAGAGCGGAGGCACCTTTGATTACAATCAATCTGTTCAAAATAGTGCCTTAGAGGTTATTGCTGCAATCAATACTTTAAAAAACAAAAACATAGCCGGTTCCCAAGAAATTGGTCTCTGGGGCATTAGCAGGGCAGGATGGATCAATCCTATCGTAATCAACCAATATAAAGACATTAAGTTTTGGATTTCTGTCAGCGGTGTGGATGATAAGGAAAATTTCAATTATTTATTGGAACAAAACCTAGAAATCAATGGCACTCCAAAGGATTCTATTCGCCTTTTGAGCAATGAATTGAAAGCAGGAGCGAGATTATCACATTCTGGTGCAAGTTTTGAAACGTATATGAACGCCACCAAAAATCTTAGAAACAATACTTTTTTCAAGCGATTTCGAAATAATACCACTATTACGGCCCCGGATTATTATGCCTATCAAAAAACCTTTATGCAAGAAACACTTGACGAGGCTAGCGGACTCCAAATCTATATTCAAGACTTTGAGGCCCTTCTATCCAATATAAAATGTCCCGTATTAGCCCTGTTCGGAGAAAAAGATAGGAATGTGGACTGGAAAAAAACCAAGGCGTTATATGCAAGGACTCTTGCTAAAAATACAGCATTGAGCATACAATCTTTCCCGGATTGCAATCACAATCTTTTCCGCTGTAAAACAGGGGGTTTTTATGAATTTCAAGATAATGCACTCCCTTGGATCCGTTCCCCAGGTTTTTTGGAGGCCATAACGGATTGGTTAAACGAAATAGGTCCTTAACAACAATGCTAGGATATCTTAAAAATGCTGAATTTCTTCCTTTACAGAAACCGCAAAACGCCTTAAAAAGACCTTAATCAAAACAGGCTATCTCAAAAAAACATATTAAATTGGGACAACAACGGATTAAAAATTAAAATCTAGGCATATTGAAGGAATGGCATTCAGTGCTCCTCTGATTGTAGTGCACCCCTTATAGAGCATACGAACCTTATGAAACAAGAAATGAGCATAAAAGTATTGGTGTCGACCTGGTTTGACAAATGGAAGCAAGGAGATTTTCTTGGCCTTCCCATCGCTGAAAATTTTAAACACACGAGTCCTTTTGGCACTATCGAAGGCAAAAAGGCCTATACAGATATCGTAGAGGCAAATAAAGATAAATTCTTAGGCTATGTTTTTGAAATTCACGATGCGCTTTATGAACCCCAAAAGGCCTGCGTTCGCTATACCGCCAGACAAGGAACCGATTTCAGCTTGGATGTCAGTGAATGGTATTACGCAAAAAACAATCTGATCCAAGAAATTGTTGCCCATTATCATATTGGCGATATCCATGAGGAAAGAAAAATTGAACATTACAATGGCAAGTCCACCCCATAAGAAAGGATTTCTTTAAGATCCTATTTTAGCGTTGCGTAGTACGCCTTGATATCCATCCCTATTAATTTTAGAACAAATGCAATTTGAACTTGGCAAATCCATAAAAATTTTAGAGCGAACACCTGCTGTTCTGGAAGCTTACCTATTAGGTCTATCTGATGAATGGCTCAAACAAAATGAAGGGAAAGATACGTGGAGCCCTTATGATGTTGTGGGGCATCTCATTTTTGGTGAAAAAACAGATTGGATGGTTCGGATCAAGGTCATTTTAAATGGGAAAGGGAGTAAATCCTTCCAGCCTTTTGATCGATTTGCGCAATTTCAGGAAGACCAAAGCAAACCTATTTCAGAATTACTTCAACACTTCCGGGAACTGAGATTTCAAAACCTGAACGCCTTGAAATCCTTGAAAATTACCGAAAGTGACTTGGCACTAACGGGAATTCACCCAGAATTTGGCCTAGTTACCTTAGCGCAACTCATTGCCACCTGGACCGTAAACGATTTAGGACATATTGGACAAATCTCAAGAACTATGGCCAAACAATATACAGAGGAAGTTGGCCCTTGGATAAATTATCTAAGTATTCTAAAGAAATAACGATAGCCTTCTTAAGACCTAAAGGCTTTACTTTGAAAAATGAAACTATTCGATTCACATTTCCACATTATAGATCCCACCTATCCCCTATTTGAAAATAATGGATACCTACCCCCCAAGTTCACTATTCCAAACTACCTAGAAGCCACAAAAGGGCTTAAGATTGTAGGAGGCGCTGTTGTTTCCGGTTCATTTCAAAAATTTGACCAAGAATACTTAATCGCTGCTTTGGACAAACTTGGCAAGAATTACTATGGCGTGGCCAATATTTCTTTGGAAATGCCGCCAAAGGAATTGGACAGATTGAACAAGGCCAATATCGCGGCTGTACGGTTTAATCTCAAACGTGGAGGTTCTGAGCGCATTCAAAATATGGTTGAGCTGTCCAATAGATTATTTCATGACTATAACTGGCATACAGAACTCTACATGGATAGTACAGCCATTGAGGACTTGCAGGCTATTTTGGTCAAAATCCCAAAGTTTTCAATTGATCACTTAGGCCTTTCAAAAAAAGGCCTTTTAAATCTCTATCGTTGGGCCGAAAAAGGGATTAAAATCAAAGCAACGGGATTTGGAAGAATTGAATTTGACCCCATACCCGTTATGCGGAAAATTTATGATATCAATCCCCATGCATTAATGTTTGGAACCGACTTGCCTTCTACAAGGGCGAAAACTCCCTTTAGGATTGAGGATATCCAACGTATCCAAGAGAATTTCAATGCGATTGAGCAAGAACGCATCTTTTATACCAATGCCAGGGATTGGTACCTCAAAAGTTAATTTCAAATCCAAAGTGCTCCTTTCATTGTTTGTATACCCCGGGTAAGAAGAGCGCTATATAAAGATCGAAACAGACGAATATCTTTCCGAGATTGCGTATTTTAGAAGTTAAGAAGTACGAACAGATGGAAAGCCTTATGAAAGAAGAACAACAGCAAATCATTGAACACTATATTACCTCATACAATGCATTTGACGTAGAAGGGATGTTGAAAAATCTAGATTCAGAGGTAATTTTTGAGAATACCACCAATGGAAAAGTAGATCTGCGAACCAAGGGAATCCAGGAGTTTAAGGAACAAGCAGAGGCCTCCAAACACTATTTCACCCAACGCAAACAACGTATACTATCTTGGCGTTTTAAGGAG
The DNA here is from genome assembly GCF_043678055.1 of Spongiimicrobium salis. Lineage (NCBI taxonomy): Bacteria > Pseudomonadati > Bacteroidota > Flavobacteriia > Flavobacteriales > Flavobacteriaceae > Spongiimicrobium > Spongiimicrobium salis. The sequence continues at coordinate 130,401 of NZ_JBHEQA010000007.1, read as the reverse complement.
TCTCATGTGAGCATTGAAATCGATTATCAAGCCGTTTTGGCCATTGACCTTCCCAATGGCATGAAAGCCGGAGATCTACTGGAACTAAAAGGGGTATCAGAATTTGAATTTGACCTTGGAAAAATTAAAAAGATCACGGACAACAGTTAAATATAAGGGAGCCACAGACTCCTATATTCTAAAAACCGCAGCATAAATACGTTATGGAACAACACGCTAAACCTGTCACAAGGCCCATTCCGGAAAAATTGGTATTGGAATTCTTTGAACGTGTCTGGCATAGCCCACATGAACTGGACGCCATAGATGAGTTAATGACCGAGGACTATTCCATTACTACTGCCGGAAAGACACTTATAGGAAGATCTGTATTTAAAAATTGGATCAGCGAATTTCAAAAACAGTTGCTGGATGCAAAAACAGAGAATATTGATCTTTTTTTCAATGAAAACGGAGATAAAGTGGTTTCCAGGTGGAACTGTTCCGGGAAAAACAATGGGCTTTTTGGCCTTCAAGCGGATCAGCAATTGATTTCTTTTACCGGTATAGCCATTTGGACCATTCGGGATAATCGACTTGCGAAATGTTGGGTAGAGCGAAGTGCACATGAACTCTATCAGCAACTCATTTCCGGTAAGGAAGAAAACAATTTTGTTTAAATACAAAAGCAGCGCATTGGAGACTAAAATTGATTAAAGGGAACTGTTATAAAAAACTTGAATGACCGATAACGGAAAAATTTGGATTGAGGAAGGGTATCATTTTTTCGCCTCTCAAGGCCCAGGCGAGATGCGTGTAGAACGATTGGCAAAGACGATAGGAAAAAATAAATCTTCTTTCTATCATTTTTTTGCAACCATAGAGATTCTTCAAGAAGAATTGCTACAGTATCATTTAACGCAGATTTGTGCCATGGCCAATGCCTTGGAAAAGGCGATCACATTGGAAGATTTAACGGCAATACTCCTAGATAACAAAACCCATCTTTTATTTAACAGGCAACTCAGAATCCACAGACAAAAACCTGAATTTGAACATTATTTGCACAAGACCAATGCGGTGGCCGGCACTGCAATCATGGAGGTATGGAAAAACATGTTGGAATTGAAAAACAACTCTTATTTGGCCCGTCTTGTATTAAAACTGAGTGTAGACAACTTCTTTTTGCAGATAACCGAAGCACAGTTAGATCGGGATTGGTTAAATACCTACTTCCTGCAATTAAGGGAAATGGTCCAGGCCTTCAAAAACAAAGCGCCCCATTAGACGGTAGCGTCTAAAATATAGTTCCTACATTTCATACTTTCGAAAAACAGCGGTGTTCCATACTAAAACTACGAAGATGTCTTTCTATCAGAAAATTACGGCCATCGGCACAAAATACATTCCCAAACACAAATTTTTTAAGTATGGGTTTAATTTTTCGCCTATGTACCGAAGAAGTACGGGTAGAGTGATCTCTGCTTCCGAAAATTTATTTGAGGTAAGCGTAAAAATCCCGATCAGTTGGAAAAATAAGAATTACGTCAATTCTATCTTTGGAGGTAGTATGTTCTCTGCTGTAGATCCCATTCCAATGGTTCAACTGATCAATATTATTGGAGAAGAATATGTGGTTTGGGACAAATCGGCCACCATCCGATTTAAACGACCGGCAAAAGAACATCTTTATGCCGATTTTTTATATACGGTTGAGGAAATTAAGGAAATCCAGGAGCGTGTGCAGCAAGAGAATGAAATTGAAATTGTAAAGACCACAGTACTCACCAACAAAAACAAATCCACGATCTATTGCGAGGTCCAGAAAACCCTATATATCGCCAAAAAATCATATTACAAAGCCAAAAGAAACAAAAAATGAAAAACAAAATAGGTATCATCATCCTGATAATTGGTGTACTACACCTCCTCCTAGGCCTTGTTAAATTTTCCTCTGTCTTTGGTGGGATGTTATCCGAAGGTTGGCTGAATACTGCAGAGGGCGATACCAGAGGCCGAGCACTTTGGTTTACGTTTACCGGATTGGTATTTTTGATGTTCGGATTCGCCATTGGATATCTGGAAAAAGAAGGGCTTCAAGTTCCCCGAAGCTTGGGTTGGTGGTTATTGGCTTCAACTATTCTAGGAGCCACTGCGCTACCTTTATCTGGTTTTTGGGCCTTGGTGCTACCTTCTGTTCTAATTTTAATACATTCCCCTAAAAAGAGCACTACATAAATTTCAATGCTTTGACCTAAAGGAATATTCCCTACTTTTAATCCGGTATAGGCATGATTTGGGTATGGACAATGTTACGGTTCCAAAAAGATGCCCTAAAATCCAAGAGAATAATTAAACTGAATTCAAATTTTGAAAAAAGCGCTCAAAGAAATTAACTGGAAATATGCCATAGGGGAATTGCTCTTAATATTTTTAGGAATCACCATGGCCATTTGGTTTAACAATTGGAACGAGACACAGAAATCCAACAAAACAGAATTAAAGTCCATCCAAGAAATAAAAAATGCCATTCGCCAAGATCTAGTGGATATCAATGAGAATATTTCTGGATTTGGCAAAAGGGTATACCTCTACGAACTCATACTGGAACATATCGATGGAGAGCTTCCTTTAAGCGATACCCTAAAGTACCATCTCCCCTATATGCAGGGCGTCACCACATTTTTGTCAAATATCGGTCCTTATGAAACTTTAAAATCCAGGGGGTTGGAAACCATAACCAACGATAGTATTCGATTAAAAATATCGCTCTACTATGATTTTGAGTATGAAAAAATCCAAACCAATGAGAGGCAGCATTATGAGCACTATATCAATAATATGAAACCGCTGATCATTCAAAAATTTAATTTGAAAGGGTATGCCTTAGAACCTTTGGATTACGATCAATTGATACATGATTTAGAATTTAAACAAACCATTCTTTGGGCCTTGCGCACCGATAGTTATATGTTGGAACTATATGTAAAGTTGCGTGATATTGGGGAATCCTTAGTGCAGGAACTGGAAACAGAAATCCAACAACTCCAATAAAAATAATAAGGCGGCTGTCATCTTTTTTTGTATCAAAAAAAGGTACGACATGGGATGCGTTGGACTACTCTAAAACAATCCCTAAAAAATCATATAGCGATGTCCTCCCCTTTGAGGTGATGACAAGCTCCCTTGAAAATTCAACTTTTTTGAACCAACAATTTTCCAGCATTTTTTTAAAAAAAATGGCCCCCAAATACCCTGCTAAGTGTGGCTTGCGTTCGGACCAATCAAGGCATTGCCGCGTTAAAGGCCTACGATGTTTTATCATTTCTTCTTGATCAATTCCAAATTGGGAGAACCATTGCCACCCTTCTTTCGTAACCCGATATTCCTTTCCAGATTTTAAAAGATACTGCCGTTTCTCTAAAGCTTCTGTGATGGTCACCCCTATAAAACCAGCGAGATGATCATAACAACTCCTACAATATTGAATTCTTTTTTTAGGGGACACACCATTAGTTTTAGCCGTTAATTCTCCATTGGCCAAATTTGCCAACGCCTCAACGGCATAGGCAATATTTGTATTGGCGAAAGAGTAGTAGCGATGCCTTCCTTGCGTATCTACCCGAAGAATCCCTCCCTGCAATAGTTTGGACAAATGGTTGCTCACTGCACTGGGGGACAAATCGGAAACCAAGGCCAACTCACTGGCTGTATAGGCCCTCCCATCCAATAAATTCCATACGATCTTTGCTCTGGAAGGCTCGCATAATAAGGATGTTACGAAAACAAAGTTTTTCTCTTCCATTATTCATTTTCAAATGAACTATAAAAGTAAGCATCTCATTTACTTTGTCACAACTAAAAAATTAGAAATGACAGCATTGGAAATTATCTTGATCAACTTTTCGGAAATTCGAAGAAGGAGCATTAAATTATGGAAAGGTATTCCGGAGGAATATCTAGATTGGAAACTGGACCAAAGCGCCTTTTCCATCATTGAAATGATTCGTCATGTCTTGGAATGCGAACATCTCTTCCATAAAATTATCCAGAACCGCGGAAACCTTGGTGACTATCAGTCCCCATGGCACAACATGCCCTATTCCGATTTAAAAAACGAATTGGAGTTTTCAGAAAAATATCGAAGTCTTTTCTTGGACATGATCAAAGGATTGGCAGTATCCGATCTGGAAAATGTCCGTATTGAACGTACGGAGGTTGGGCAAAGCAAACTCCTGGGAGATTATCTCAATAGGATCGCATATCATGAAGCCGTTCATACCGGACAGCTACTAACTTACTTACGGGCAGCAGGCCTTGAGAGACCGCAGGTATGGGATTGACCTAAACGCATTGAAGCATACTTTTAGGGCAGATCTCTTTTGAACAGACCGTATATTTTACGTAGTTTTAAAATATGAACTATACGCCAGATGCTGGATTCCCTTACTATTTTGAACTCGTAAAAGACGCTTCTTACTTATCTCTCTTTTCCGCTTTTGATACGTTTACCTTTTTGGATAGCATCCCTAAAGAAAAAGCAAGCTATCGCTATGCCCCTGAAAAATGGAGTATACAACAAATTGTTGGACATATTACCGATCACGAAAGAATAAAGATGTCCCGAGCGTTTTTACTGAGCAGAAAAGAAGCTGTAGCCCTGTGGGGTTATGATCAAAATCGTTTGGTGGCCAATAGTCGCTTTGAAGTAATGACGCTTGAAGCCCTAATTACCGACTTTAGGGCGGTACGAAAGGCGTCCCTTAGTTTTATCCAAGGACTGTCTGAAGAACAGCTAAAGATACAAGGGATGGCACAACAGTATGAAATTACCCTCGAAGATTTTTTAAAATCTATTATCGGGCATGAAAAGCATCATATCCATATCATCAAAGAAAAATACCTTTAGACACCTATGGAACACTATAATGCTATGCTCGCAAAAATTGGCTTGACTCCTCTTTTGATACTTGGAGGGATATTGATTGTAGCAATTGTAAGTTCTTATTATACTAAAAAAGCTAGAATAAAGCGCAAATTAAAGAAAACTGACCAAAAAAGGATTGCCAGTTTTAGGGATGGGGATATTGCTAAAATTGTGGGTACAGTAGAAATTATTGAAACACCCCTTGAGGCCCCTCTTTCCATGCGAAAATGCGCCAGTTTTTATGTGCTCGTGGAACGAAAGGTTTCTTCCGGGAAAAGTTCACATTGGAAAAAGATAATCGAAGAGGAAGGAAATAGTACATATTTGATCAAAGAAGGGGGTAGCTACGCTTTTATCAATGACACTCATATAAACAGCTATATTGTTCGTGACAAAGAATATTCCTCAGGCTTTCTAAACGACGCTACCGATCATCTGGAAAAATATTTAAACAGTAAAGGACATGAAAGTGAAGGTCTATTCAATTTTAATAAAACCTTGCGCTATAAAGAGGGAATATTGGAACAAGGTGAAAAAATAGCCGTTATAGGAAAAGGGCAATGGCAGGAAGCCAGTACCTTGGGCCTCCCCAAAAAATATGGCAAAGTGTTGGCATTGACATCCAATGAAGGCAAGCCTATGTATTTAAGCGATGATCCCGACACTACCCGTAGGCGTAGGCATTGACGTAACTTTACCTTCAATTTGCCCGATAAAATCTTGGTCAACACCAAGAATGCGTGGAATGTGACCAATGCATGATATGAAGTTGAGATTAAAAAACAAAATCCTTACATTTAGATTATGATGAAAGCGAAATCCTTTCTAAATCTCAAAATCATTATCCTTGGCAAATATTAATGACTTTTTTTCATTTCAGAATACCATAAAAAACATTTCTGATGCAGAGCAAGCCCAATTGACAGATTATCTGGCTCCTATACGAGCTTTTTCCCGAACTACGAATAAAAGCATTTACATTATCGATTATCAAAAAAAAGGTTTTGAATTTGTTTCCAAAAACCCCCTGTTCCTGTGTGGGCACACGGCAGACGAAGTAAAGGAAATGGGATATGAGTTTTATTTTAAATATGTGATCCCGGGAGATTTGGACCTCCTTTTAAAAATTAACCAAATCGGTTTTGATTTTTATGACCAAGTACCTTTAAAAGATAGGATAAACTACTCGATTTCCTATGATTTTCACCTGAGGAACCAAGAAGATAATATTATCTTGTTGAATCAGAAATTGACACCTTTATTCTTAACGGCAGATGGAAAAATATGGAAAGCAATCTGTATTGTTTCTTTATCCACTGCCAGTGATTCTGGAAATATTGTGGTCGTTAAGGATGGAGATAATAAAATGTTCAAATACAATTTAAAGGATGATTGCTGGTCCTCTTCCGAAATCGTTGAGTTGAGTAAGAGGGAGAAGGAAATTCTACGCCTTTCATCTAGGGGTTTTACCATAAATGATATTTCAAAAAAACTATTTGTCTCCCCGGATACGATTAAATTTCATCGAAAAAAACTCTTTGAAAAACTGGAAGTGTCCAATATTACGGAAGCCATTTCTTTTGGCTCCAACAACAACTTGATTTGAACCAAAAAAGTTAAAACTACACTTTTGTGTAATGCATGCTTTCCCAATTATGTTCTTCTTTGTATTGCTTAAAACCAATAATCATGAAGAAATTGTTATTCATTGTAATCCTTATTGGACTTATTTCATCTTTCAACTCCTGTCAAGAAGAAAATCAAGGGTATAAAATAACAGCAACCCTTGAAGGGTTTTCGGAAAACTCAAAAGTTGTTTTATCGGAAACGGGAAGCGCCAAAATTTTAGATTCGGTACGCATCAAAGATGGTATGTTTCAATTTAATGGAAAACTGGAAAGCAGTCCTATGCAATTGAGTATTGTTATTCTACCAAACGACGGAAACCAACCAAAGTTTACTTCTATTTTTATTGGGAATGAAAATGTGACCGTTCAAGGAAGTGCCGATGACTTCCCTGCCAAGCTGAACATAAAGGGATCCCCCCATCAAAACTTGAAATCTGCATTGGAAGAGAAAACAGAACCTCTATATGTAGCCTACGATGAAGAAATTCAGAACATGTTGGAACTCAAAAATCAAGATAAATGGAGCAGTGATTTAGAATCTACGTATTACGGGGAAACTGGTATTCTTACTAAAATTGATAATGAGATACTGACGGTTACCAAAGAATTCATAGAGAAACATATTAATACGCACTATGGACTTATGCAACTTAGTGGTATGAAGGCCAATTTATCCAAAAAATACATTGTTACACAACTCAAAAAAATCGACCCCAAGCTCAAATCCACAAAATATGCAAAAACACTTGAGGTATACCTGAACAACGATGTGCTACAAAAAGATGATCATTTTTACAATTTTAAAGCTGAAAACCAGAACGGGCAGATTATTGAATTTTCAGATTTTTTCGAAGAGGAAAAGTATGTGTTGTTAGAATTTTACTCTCCCCATTGCAATTGGTGTAAAATGGCCCTTCCCAACATAAAGCAACTGGCCAAAGCTCAAGTAGACATCTTAAAAGTAGTAACATTTAATGTGGATAAAGACAAAGAAGATTGGCTTAAAACAAATGAAAAAAACAACACTGGTTGGTCTAGTTTATGGGATAAAGATGGGAGACATAGTGAAACCTATACAAAATACAATGTTCAAGGAACACCAACCTATTATTTATTCAACAAGGAAGGAAAAGTAGTGAACAAATGGACCGGATTTGACAATACTACCATTCAAAGTATTGAAGAAGCGTTAAATTGATTCACGGATCATTTGTAACGACTATTTTTTGCTTTCTGCTCTGGAAGCAATTCTTTTCTGGCTTTCACGGGAAAAATAAAGTATGCCCATTTCATGTAACAAAACGCCAAAGATGTTACTTATAGAATATAGCAAAGAAAACCATGAATACTTTCAGAAGAAGAAAAGCCTTATTCTTAATTCCCTTTGGACTGTTTTTAATCGCAGCTGCCCAAATTAGTTCGTATTACCTCCCTTTATCAGATGGGTTACAGGGTGGTTTCATGGGCTTGGGCGTAGGTTTATTATTGACTCCATTGATCATCATAAATTCCAGGTCCAACGGAGCTTCCTAAATCCTAAAGTCGCATAACATCACCCTTTCCTAAAACTGCTTCATTTTTGGGGCAACTTTCTTTCCTGGCTCGCTTAAAAGAAGTATTTTAATAGTGTTTTTGAGGGAAAATTATGGGAAGAGTACATTTGTTCGAATTTGAAGACCAAAAATGGTTTCCAGCTTTTTTGAGAAACTACGGAACTGACTTTCTACAATTTTTGTCCAATAAAACAAAAATGTACAAAGCCGTACTTCCAATTATTGAAAAAGGACTTCGTAAAAGTGGTACCTCCAAAATTATTGATTTAGGTTCCGGCGGAGGTGGTGGACTACTTTGGTTGAACACGGAGTTAAAAAAAAATATCCCCGACCTTAGTATAACGGTAACGGATCTCTACCCCAATATTCCAGCATTTAAATACACCCAAGAACAAGCAAATAACATTACTTTCATTGAAAAATCAATAGATGCCCGGAAAGTACCTCCAGAATTGAAAGGTCTCAGAACGCAATTCTTGTCTTTGCATCATTTTAGACCCGAAGATGCCAAACAAATTTTACAAAATGCGATGGATTGCCATAGCGCAATTGCCATCTTTGAGGCTCAGGAAAGAAGCATTCCTAGTATTCTGGCCATGCTATTTTCTCCCTTGAGCTTATTGCTGACCACTCCCTTTATCCGTCCCTTTAAATGGGGACGTATCCTCTTTACCTATATTATTCCTATAGTGCCGCTCTTTGTATTCTGGGATGGTATTGTTTCTGCGCTCCGCACCTATTCCGTAAAAGAAATGAATGCCTTGGTCAAAGACTTGCAAGGAACTGAACACTATGATTGGGAAATGAATAAAGTAAAATCCGGGCCAGGGGTTATCCTATATCTATTGGGCACGAAAAAAGAAGCATAAATCTTTTGCGCTTATTTCCCCACCTATTTTTAGAAACGTACGTTTCCATTGCTTGTCTTTAAAAATAAATTTGCGTAACCAAATGATTACATTTATATTTGTAACCAAACAGTTACATAATTCTTATGAGAAGAGATGTTTTTCAAGCCATTGCCGATCCGGTCCGCCGGGGTATCATTGAACTCCTGGCCGAAGAAACACGTACTGTGAATGCTATTGCCGAAAAGTTTGACATCAGTCGCCCCGCAATCTCAAAACACTTAAAGATTTTGAAGGAATGTGATATTATTGATTTTAAAAAAGAAGGCCGGGAACGTTTGTGTTTTATTCAACCCCAAAATTTAATTCCCGCCTTTATGTGGATCGATCAGTATAGAAAATTATGGGAAGACAAAATAGATGCCTTTGAACAATATGTAACCCAACTACAATCTAAAACAACTTCAAAATGAATACATCCAGCGAAAAAGAGAAAAGAACCGTTACGATCAAGCGAATCTTAAATGCTCCAATACACCTTGTATGGGAAGCCTGGACACAGGCAGATCATATTGCCGTTTGGTGGAGTCCAAAGGGAGTCACCACCAAAGTAGTAGCACACGATTTTCGCGTAGGCGGTACATGGAAGTACATTATGCCAATGCCCAATGGACAAGAATTTATCGCTGAAGGGGAATACACGGAAATTGAAGAATTCAAAAAAATTATTTCCACAGCAAATTTCAGGCCTATGACCGAAGGTGTGGAAATTGAAGCCTGGTTTACGGCAAAAGACGACAAAACTGAATTTACATTCAAAGTGGTACACCCTACGGAAGCCTATAAGATACAACAGGAAAAAATGGGTATTATGAATGGTTGGGGCGGTGTATTTGACCGTCTTGAGGAGCTTCTTAAAAATATTTAATCAATACAAAATGGCTTATGAAAACAATGACCTGCAAACAATTGGGAGGTGCATGCGAAATGGAATTTCGTGCAAACTCCTTTGAAGAAATGGTAGCACAAAGTAAAAAGCATGGAATGGCAATGTACCAAAAAGGAGATGAGGCCCACATTAAGGTCATGAACCAAATGAAGGAAAATATGAAGACCCAGTCCCCTGAGGCCATGAAAGCTTGGTTTGATGCGAAAAGAGAGGAGTTCAATGCGCTTCCCGAGCATGAATAATATAGTATTTTCCAGAAAAAAATCATTTTTTCACATCCATAGTGCTGTAAGGAAACTATAGATTATATTTAGGTTTAAAAATAGGGCCGTTTTACCCCCTATTCCTTTTGAACAAGGGTTTTAATCATGTCCAATAAATGAATACGCAAGCATTCTTCCAGCATTTAGGTCGTACCATTTCACTTTCCGATGAGGAAATCGCTTTAATATCGGCAAGAATCAAAAATAGAACCTATTTAAAAGGTCAGTATATGGTACAACAGGGAGATTCTTGCCATTACCTTAATTTTCTAATTTCAGGATCGGTAAAGACTTTCCATATAGATGCGCAAGGAAAAGAACATATCTTTAGGTTCGCCATTGAAAATTGGTGGACCACGGACCTTCCCAGTTTTATCCAAAAAGGTATTGCAAATACCAGTGTGCAGTGTTTGGAAAAAACCGAAGTAGTTCAAATTTCATTGGCGCATTTAGAGGTCTTATATAAAGAAGTGCCTCCCTTGGAATATTTTTTTCGTACGCTTTTTCAAAATGTTTCCATATCCTTGGAGAAACGTATCATTTATAATTTGAGTTATTCCGCTAAGGAAAGGTATCTTCTCTTTAGAGAAGAATATCCGCAATTTGAACAACGTATTCCCCAATATATGATAGCTTCCTATCTGGGAATATCAAAACAATACTTAAGCGAAATTCGAAATCAATTGGCTTTTGACCACTAAGAATGTTCGTCTATCTGAACTGTATTTGTTCAACTAGTTGAACCTTAAATTCTCTTTTCTACACCAACTTTGCACTATCAATTGGTAAACATTGGATGTCTTCTTGGATAGGCACTTAAAGTGTTTGCCTTAACCTTTAAATGTAAACTCTAATGTGCAAAATTCTTCAAATTATTGCCTCCCCTCGGGGAGTACATTCCAAATCCGCAGCCTTATCACATACGTATTTGGAAATTCTTAAAGAAAAAGACAAGAACATTTCCGTTGATGCTATAGAACTTTGGAAGGAAAAGCTGCCAGAATTCGACGCCAATAGGGCCGCAGCAAAAATGACCTTCTTTGGTGATGGGGAAATGAATGAAAGTAAAAAGTCGGCCTGGGATACGGTCTTGCAAATCACGCAACGCTTTCTCGATGCCGACCATTATGTATTTGCCATACCTATGTGGAATGGCGGGATCCCTTATAAAATGAAACAATATATAGATATCATTACCCAACCCGGGTTATTATTTGGTTTTGATCCCGAAAATGGGTACTCAGGTCTGTTAAAAGGAAAAAAAGCAACCCTATTTTACACCAGCGGAGTCTATGCACCTGGGGCAGCTCCAAAATACGGTAGTGACTATCATTCCAATTACTTCCATTGGTGGTTAAACATGATCGGCATCACGGCTATTGAAGAATTGCGATTTCAGCCATCCTTATTGACAGAGGACCCCATCAAAGATTTTGAAGCAGCCCTATTGCGTACAAAGGAATTGGCGTATTCCAAAGATGTATAACAAAAAATAAAAAAAACGTCATGATAAATTCAGTGTCTCTCTTTGACTTTACAAAGTCATCCAGTTCAATTAAAACCTTACTTTGGTCAGGGTTAATAGCGGGCATTCTAGATGCCATAGCCGGAGTAATCGTTTATTATTTTTATTTCGATTTAAATCCGCTACAAGTCTTGCAATTCATTGCTGCAGGAGTTTATGGCCCCGAGGCTATCAATGGGGGAATATCCATGATTCTTGCCGGGCTCTTCTTTCATTTTTTAATTGCTTATGTGGTAGCCATCATATACTTCTTTGCCCATTCTACCCTAGCTGTATTGCGGGGAAACGTTATCGTCATTGGGCTTTTTTACGGTTTAGGAATATGGTTGGTCATGAATCTACTTATATTGCCTTATACCAATATTCCAAAATCTCCTTTTGACCTTGGTCTGGCGCTAATAGGAATTGCATGGCATATGGTCTTGGTAGGACTGCCTATTGCCCTGATCACTTCCAATTACCTTCCTAAAAAGGAAATGTTGTAAACTTTTTTTGGAAACCAACTCCCTTTCAAACCATCCCTTATAGCTTAAGCACAAGTCCATCACTTGTGCTTTTTCTATTGGTGAAGGTTTAAATAATAAAAAAATAACCGAACTTTAAGACCGTATGAAGCATAGATTGGTCAAAATCGGAATCTTATTAGTAGTGTTTATACTATCATGTACCTCCAACATGGAACAGCGCATAATAAAGCGGTGGAGGGTGACCAAAATGGAAAGAATGACCAAGCCTTTGGACATTTACCCCAAAATGAATTATCATTTCAAAGCCGACCATACTGTAGCTATGATTACCCAAATTGGGAGTACACTAAAAGGCATATGGAAGCTTAAGGATAGTGTTTTAACCATCAGTGTTAAAGGGGAAAGCAAGGAATTTAGTATTCAGAAATTAACAGAAGACACTTTGATAGTATCGTCTGGGGAGTTCCGTTTTTATTTAAAAGAGTAGGTCTACAAAAACCTTTGCCCCCTACGTTGCCATAAAGGCTCTTATACATTGCATCATCTCAACGTAAAAACAGATGAAAATTAAAAAAGATCAACCACATCTAAACTTTATAAAATGAATATTAAATTAGCATTTCACTATATCAGTTATTTGCAATATCCGTTAATGCTCATTGCATTATACTTTGCCATTAAACCCCATTTTAATGATATGGATATAGATGGGATAATTAAAGAATTCAATAATGTATTAATTTTTATGGGCCTTGGGATAAGTTTCTCGACACTTCAGGACACCACAAAAACACAAAATAAATTGTCCAGAAAAATTTGGGAACATCCCGTAAAGGGAAAAGTGCTTATCGGTATGATGTTTCTTATTACACTATTTCTCATGATAAGAGGCTTAACTGGTTATTTTAGTAGTGTCAATAGCAACCTAAAGGAACTATCCATTGGCATCATAATATTGGCCATTGGCCTACTAGGAATGTTAAAATCTGCCATAGAAATGTTTGAAAACCATAGAAAAGACAAAAAATGAAGTATGAGGACAAACCCATTCTTGTAACGCATATTTTTAACAGCGCAATAATAGCTGTTTGGAAAGCATTGACGGTACACGAGGAAATGAAACAATGGTACTTTTCCAATATTCCTACTTTTGAAACTCGGATTGGATTTAAAACAAGTTTTATTATTGAAGTTGAAGATAGGGTATTTCCACATGTATGGAAGGTAATGGAAGTAGATGCCCCCTATAAAATAGCCTATGAATGGACCTTTGAGGGGTATCCAGGTCGTGGAGTTTCTTATTTTGAACTTACCCCTTCGGATACACGAACAAAATTGAATTTCAGCTTCACCACTCTGGAGCCGTTCCCCGATACCATTCCAGAGTTTAAGAGAGAAAGCGGTGTTGCCGGATGGAATTACTTTATCAAAGAGCGTTTACACGCGTATTTAGAAGCAAAAAAGGATAATAAGTAACGTTCTATGGAATATTCGGAAATGACGGTTCTAAACAAAGGAGAATATACGGGTGATATTGTTCGCAGTCATCAAATGGAAGGCTGTACGATTACCAACACGGTGTATGCAGCCAAAAAAAACAATCCCGAATGGCACTATCATGAAAATCTTCATATTTGCTTTGTATTTGAAGGCGGCAAATCCCAAACAAAACACCAGACTAGGTATAGCAAAAAAGAAGGTAGTATTTTCTTTTATCATGCAGAGGAACAACATCGATGGATCAGCCCTACTCCCATTGCTAAAAGTGCCAATATTGAAATTGAAGATTCCTTTCTCAAGGAATATGACCTTAAGCAAGAAGACATTAAAACGGCCATTCACTCCAATATCAATGCCAAAGCTTTGATATTGAAAATGCAGCATGAACTGTTGCAACAGCATGGTGGCGAGTATCTATCCAAATTGTTATTGGAGCTTGTTTCATATCAAAATGAAAAAAAACATGCTTCTCTTCCCAGATGGGCCGAACTTTTAATGGAACTGTTACATGACCAATGGAATGAATCCCTGTCACTTCAGGAGATAGCAATCCATGTTGGCGCCCATCCGGTGACCATTTCAAAAAATTTTCGAAAGTACTTTCAATGTACCCTAGGAGAATATCAACGGAAGTTGAAAATTGAAAAGAGTATAGATCTTATCAAAAACACGGATTTGTCACTCTCAGAAATTGCATTTTATTGTGGATTTACGGATCAAAGTCATTTCATACGAAATTTCAAACAACAGACGCACTTTTTACCAAAAGGGTATAGGAGATTTTAGCGATGGGCTAATCTCATTCTATTTTTGACGTTTCTTTCCCGCTACTTTTACAGACATCAAAAAACGAATCTAATGAACCATCATTGCAAAACCTTAAGCACTTTCTGTGTACAAAAACTAGTTTTACTCCTTTTAATTTCGCTATTCCATACCGGAATCCACGCTCAAAAACAGGCTGCTGACCAAGTTTCACGTGCAGAACTAAATACGCTCATCGACTCTATTTCCGCTCTTGTTCCACGGTACTACATCACTCCCAAAATAGGACAACAAATCGTAGATTATATCCAAGTCAAAAATAGCAAAGGTCATTATAGCACGATTACCGATCCGCGGATACTCTCGGATTCCCTTAGTGCAGATTTACGGGCTATTAACGGGGATTTACACATGGATATGATTTATAGGTCCCCAAGGGAAATGGCAACGGAAAACACCTCCTCCATACAGGTTAATGAAAGCGGACCTTGGACCAATTATGGCCTAAGTGAAGTCAAGATTCTGGAGGGCAATATTGGTTATCTAAAAATTAAACATTTCACGCGGCACCAATACCTAGAGGCTATTAAACCTGTCATTGCCAATGCTTTTGAAATACTCAAAAATACTGATGCGCTTATTGTGGATGTACAAAATAATGGCGGAGGTTTTGAAGAAATGGTCGCCCATTATATCAGCTACTTTTTTGACAGCAAAACACCAATCCACCTTTCCGATTATCGGTGTACTTTACATGATCACACCTATGGCGTCTCTACGGATCCCAATATTTTGGGGACCAAATTGCCCAATATCAAATTATATGTTCTGACCAACGCAAATACGGGATCGGCAGCAGAATCTTTTGCCTATATGCTCAAACATTTGGAAAGGGCAACGATTATTGGAGAAATTACTGCCGGAGCGGGAAATGGGGCATCGGTTCACGAAATAAATGACCGTTTCAGCATACAACTATCCACCGAGGAAACCATCAATGCCATCACTAAAACCAGTTTTGAAAAAATTGGCGTCATTCCCCATCATCAGGTAAAGGGTAGTACCGCCTTTCCCAAGGCATACCGCATGGCACTAGAGTATGCCAAAGAAAAGAATATCAAGGAGGTGCACCCTTCCAATTATGAGCATTTAATTTCCTTTATCAGTTCATCTAAAAATAATGCGCCTGTGGATATTGGCATCTATTCCAAATACTTGGGCGTATACAAGGGAGGGGCGATCCAAATTACCATTAGCTTGGAGAACAACAATCTTTACGGACAAATGCGATCTAAAGGCGGTAAGATGGCATTGACTCCCCTAGAAAATCACATATTTAAAGTAGGGAATCTTAAGGAAAGAATTCAATTTATATTCAATGAAAAAGGTGAGGTAAAACAATTGATCGGCATAGATTCGCCAATGGAACTCACCAAAATACCCCATGTTCCTTGAAACAAAATTCTAAATCCACAATGTCTTCACACAAGGATTTTCTGTTAAAAAAAAGGAACATGTAACCCTTTTGGTTTTTTCTTGTCTTCAAGAAAAAGCATAACATGAACAAATTAAAAAGCTACACCATCATTGCTCTATTCTTAGGAATTGGCTGCAAGTGCAAGCCTACAACAACCGCAAGCGGAATAGCAAGTATCACCTATAAAGAAGAAATTGACACCTTCACAAATGATCAAAAAAAATTGATTCAAGAAGTCGTCTTAGCTTCCGAAAAAGAAGTACGCGCACTTTTACCCAAATTACCTAAAGAAATTCAAGTGGAAATAGAAATCGTAGATTGGGACCTAGATGCTGTAGGCGGTGTCACGGGTAGAACAGAGACCAACTCCCCTCCCTTTGTGGCCATTCAACTATCGAACAAATTTCCCGGGGGTCCTACTACATCGATAGGCACCTACTTAAAATCTACTCTTTTTCATGAATTTCACCACCTTTATAGAGGTTGGGCCATTAAGGACAATACATTTGCCCAGGGAATAGATATCGCGGCGATCAACGAAGGTTTGGCCGTTGTTTTTTCCCAAGAATACACCCAAATCATCTTAAAGGCCGATAATCCTCCTGAAGATGCTATTGCTGAGCAATGGGCCAAAGAAATTTTGGCACTGCCCAAAAATGCAAACTACAGGGAATGGATGTTTGAACACCCGGATGGGAGATTGGCCATAGGCTATAGAACAGGGAATTTTATGGTACGAAAAGCAATGGCAAATGCTAAAAAAGGGATTCTAGAAATGAGTCAATACCGTCCTGAGGAAATCTTAGAAATTGCTGGATATTGATGATGCTAACATTCATAAGCACTTCGTGTATTCTTTTTTCAATTGATTTACGCTACTTTTAACGCATGAAGTTTCTTCAAAAGAAATATCTTTTAATAGCGTTGTTGATCTTTGTCTTTGCGCTGGGGTATACTTTAATGATCGCTGTTCTGTTTGCTCAAGACAGCGACTCTATCTACTATTATAAAGATTCTAGTTTGTTCATGGGTCTTTTTGGTATCATTGGCGTGATTATCGCTCATCAAATCGATTCTAAAATCAATAGCTTAAATGTGCAGTTTGTTAAGCGTATTTACATTGTTCAATTTGTTATAAGTTTAGCTAGTACTTTATTTCTACTATTCCTGATTTCATGGCTTATAAACGGTTTAACCCATAAAACCTGGACACTGAATTTCACCTTTTTAAAAGAACAAATGTTATTGGTCAATTTTGAATTGATCATTGTACTTGCCTATTTGACCATATCGTATTTCACAAAAGCCGTAACAAAACAAAATAAGTCCCTGCGTCATGAAAATAATGAAATGAGCATTGCCTTAAATCGTTACTTGCAACGGGTTTCTTCAACATCGAACAAAAAAACCACTATTATACCCACCTCCAAAGTTTCCTATTTTAAAATGGATGAAGGCGTTATTTTCGCCTGCAAAAATGAAAAAGTAAAATATCCACTAAGCATTACGACACTAAATACTTTGGAAGAACAATTGAATCCTTCTTTATTTTTTAGGATTAATAGATCAGAAATTATAAACATTAATGTTATTCAAGGATATGAACCCTATTTTAAAGACCGATTAGCAATCACTTTAATTGACATCCATACTCCTTTTTATACTTCAAATGCCAGATCCTCTGCTTTTAAAGATTGGGTCGTACGCCCACTTTAACAGAAGTCCCATTCAATTGAAAAACACCCCAGTTTAAAAGAAATCTTCCAATACATCGCCATTTTAAAGGTTTTTTTACAAAAAAAAGATGTCGATTTATTCTTTCTATAAAGGCTTGAGCAAACGCAAAAAACTAGTATTGATAGGCTCCCTACTCAGTATTGGCGTCAGTCTTTATTTTGTTTTTCAACAAGCTGGAACTACTTACGATTTACCTGCACTTTCAAATGCTAAAAATAGGTTCTCTAAAAGACATATCTCCAATTACTTAAAGAAAGATTCCTTCGAATGGTTTTTGGTCACTCCCGATGGTGTTCCCTTATATGTTTTGGAAGCTGGGAAGGGAAAAACTATTGTGAGTCTTCACGGGGGCTTTGGAATGTCTCATGATTATATGCGCTCGTTTTTAAGCGCTTACGAGAAAGATTATCATATGGTATATTATGACCAAAGAGGTTCCTTACGTTCTTCTGTTCCCAATAACAATTTGGATAAATACATTACTATGGATAATATGGTCAATGATCTAGAACTCTTAAGGCGTGAGTTGAAAGAAGAAAAGCTTACTATTATTGCCCATTCTATGGGTGCAGTCTTAGTTTATGAGTATATGAAGCGATTTCCAGATAAGATCAATGACATTATTATAATTTCAGGTTTTACGCCCAAATTTCCTTCAACCAATGCCGGGCTTTATGATATTTTCACCTCTCAAAGAGAACGGGATAGCTTCGCAAATAGAAATGCGGTCAATGAGGAACTACTTCAATTAAATAAAAGTTTAGATACAACATCTAGCGAATATGTATACTTACGCTGGAAAATACAATCTTCCGCGCTTCAAATTTATGATTTTACCGGTTGGCGCAATACGCAAGGAGGCATTGGATATTTCAACCAAAAAATAAATAAAATCATTGGTCCTGAAAGCAATATTCCCTTATGGTACGGAATACGATATTACCTGAAAGAAAGGCAATTTAAAAAAGGGACCTTAGATGTGAACAATACCAACGAATTTAGTTCCCCAATAAACTACTTACCAGAGATTCACAAACACAAAGGATCTATTACATACATCTTGGGCAGATATGAAATAGGGGATTGGAATTTAAGGCTCCACAACCGTTACCTTAAAGAAACCAAAACCTTAAAAATGCACATTTTCGAACAATCTGGTCATATGATTTGGCTAGATGAAACAGAAAAATTTCATGCCGTTCTTGGAGAATGTCTCAAACGGATAGCTTCATAGCAACGGAATTTAGTCGTAAAGACGTATCTTAGGGTTGGCCATATGATACAGTTTTATGACAGGAGATCGTGTTGACATACGCATTGCAAATAAAGATGATGTTCGGTTTATAGCCTTATTGGGAAGGGTTACCTTTACAGAGACCTTTGGTCATCTTTTTAGGGATAAACAAGACTTATTCGCCTATTGCGATGCTACTTTTTCGGTACGAAAAATTGATGCCAGCATGCAAAAATCCGATAGTGTATATTGGATTGCCTTCAAAGATCAGGTAGCGGTAGGATATGCAAAACTCAAATTGAATTCCCCTTCCGAATTCATTAATTCGGAAAAGGTTTGTCAACTCCAAAAAATTTATGTCCTCAAAGCCTATCTCTCTTTAAAGATTGGATTTGGGTTACAAAATGCCCTTTTTGAAAAAGCAAAAGAAAAAGGGTTTCATAGCATCTGGCTATCTGTTCTCAATAGCAATGAGAGGGCGTTGAGCTTCTATAGAAAAAATGGATTGCAAGAAATTGGCCAGCATGATTTTCAAATCGGAAAGGAAAAATTTGAATTCACGGTCATGTCCAAATCATTGAATTAAAATAGCAATAAACAGAATATCATATAACATCGCCTTTGAATTCTTTTACATGAAAATTGAACACATTGCAATCTGGGTAAAGGACTTAGAACAGATGAAAGCTTTTTATTTAAAATTCTTTGATCTTCATTCCAATACAAAATATTACAATCCAAAGAAGGAATTTAGCTCCTACTTTCTTTCTTTTAAAAGTGGAGCCCGCATTGAGTTGATGCATCAACCCGAAATTGCCCGTGTACTGCAGCAAAAGAAAATGCAATTAGGTATTACTCATTTTGCCATTTCTGTAGGAAGTAAGGAAAAGGTAGATGCATTAACAGATCACATACGGGAAAATGGGTATTACGTTGTGGGGGAACCCAGAACCACTGGAGATGGATATTATGAAAGTGTCATTTCCGATCTTGAAGGAAACCTTATCGAGATTACCGTATAGGTTCATACCACAACTATACGCCACAGCTATGCCCCGATCAATTTAGACAAAAACATCCCGTTGTACCCTTGCGTACCCCAAAAACAATTTAAGCGCTTATTTTAGAACAGCACAAAATAATCTTAAAACCAATGCGTACATCTTTACTTTTTTTGCTTGCCTTATCTTATTCTGGTATTCTCTTAGGCCAAACACAAGATCATAAATCCATTAAAGTAGAAACTTTGGCTCCTAATTTCAGGGCAAACGGGGCGGTATCCGTAGATCAAGATGGCCACGTCAACATCTCCGAATACGGGGTTTTTATCAATACGGGTGGCAATGGAAATTCCATTTTTAAATTGGATGCTTCCGGGAAAATTCTGGATACCATTTCTAATCTATCTGGCCCAATGGGCACAGTAACCGATGCAAACAACAACCTTTATGTTAACAATGATAATAATATGACTAGAGGTCAAATACTGCGCATTAGCCCTGAGGGAGATCGAAAAGTCTTTGCCACATTACCAGGTTGGCCCAGCGGTATGGCCATGGATACCCAAGGTACTTTATATGTTACCAATTACAATGCTCCAAGAATAGATATGATAGATGCCCATGGCACTGTAAGTACCTTTGCCGAAGATCCGCGTCTCTCAGGTTGTGTGGGAATCGATTTTACCAGCAAGGGAGAACTTGTAGTATCTAATTTTTATACGGCTACCATATTCTTGATTAATTCGAAAGGAGTGATCAAAGAGCTTGTTACTTTAAAAGATATCGTTGTACAAGGATGGGGAATTGGCTACTTGACGGTTATAGACGATACGATCTATGCCACGGGTATTGCCGTAAGCAAGCTTTTCAAAGTTTCTTTGGATGGCTCCTATGAAATCTTTACAGGCAATGGAAAAGCGGAATCTGTAAACGGCATTCTACAATCGGCTTCCTTAAACTATCCCAATGGAATATCGAGTGATAAAAAAAATAAGATCCTGTATATTTCAGAATACGGTCCGGGTGGAGGCATTCGCAAAATACAATTATAATTGTATTGGCCCTTCATGTGAAATAGGTTGCTTGTAAGGGGTACTATCCTTCATTGGGGAATCTCCATTTCCAGTCCCAAAGGCATCATGTACAACAAAGCACTTAAAACACTATATTTGCAGTGTTATCCCGAGAAAAAATCTCTTCCTCGCACAACATCGTATTGATTTTCCATAATCATTCCCCAGATTTTTTCGGTATAACAGCTAAATAATATACCTATAAACCTACAATTCAAATGAAAACAGCTATTACTTTTTTATTTCTCCTCTTAATGACCCTCCCTACCTATGCGCAAACACCTAAAAAAGCAGAATCTACATTCGTTAACGGAAAAAACATCTATTATGAAGTCTACGGTAAAGGCACTCCCCTTTTCCTTTTACACGGCTATACCCTTTCTTCACAGTCTTGGTTACCTTATGTACAGGATTTCGAAAAAGACTACGAAGTTTACCTCATTGATTTAACCGGACATGGAAAATCCGATATATTCCAAGAAAAGCTATCCATAAAATCCGTAGCGGAAGACCTCAATGCCCTGACACAGTATTTAAAATTAGATAAAATCAAAGCCATAGGCTTTAGTTTTGGGGGAGATGTTCTTTATCAACTGGCATTGCTCAATCCTTCATTGATAGCATCCATGATTACTATAGGAGCGGTTGGCACCTGGACCGTCAAAGATTTTCCGGAGTACCAAAAAGCCTTTACCTTCGAGAAAAAAGAGAACTTCCCCTGGCTATCGGACTACCACAAATCCGATGAAAAAATAAAGGCGCTCATGACACAATTCAATAATTATATTGTGGAACTCTCCAATGAGGAATTACAGCGCATACAGCCCGAAGTATTGATTATGGTTGGCGACAATGATGAAGGCATGGATATTACTGAGATTGCACGAGTTCGAAAGAATTTACCGAAATCCGACCTCTGGATCCTACCCAATGTGGCGCACGGGGCCCATGAAGGCGAGACCAAGGCAGAATTTATACAGAAATCAAAAACTTTTTTTACAAAGAAGTAGATCCATAAGCCTCTTTTGTTGTTTTTGATCAAAAAACCGATAACGCTTTTACTACAGTTCAGACCTTAAAAACTACAATTCGGTATCTTGAACTTTGTCCATTTCGGTGTAAAAAATAGGTTTGTTAAAAAAACATGTTTTCAAACACTACAGGAATCGTTCATTTGATCGCCTCCATTATTGCACTACTAACGGGCACCCTTGTTCTTGTCATGACCAAAGGAAGTCCTATCCATAGAAAAGTGGGGTATTTATATGTCTTTTCCATGAGTATCTTATTGGGGTCTTCCTTTATGATTTATAGATTGCATGGCACCTTTGGCATACTACACCTATTTTCCGTGATCAGTAGCCTGACCTTATTGGCCGGAATGATTCCCATGGTTCTCCGAAAGCCAAAGAATTATTTTAGTTATCATGTCAGTTTTATGTATTGGAGTGTTATTGGCCTCTATTGTGCCTTCTGCGCTGAAGTTTTTACGCGTATCCCCTTTCTCATTGAAGTAGAGGAGCACTTTTTTTCCATTTTTTATGCATTGGTCGGTATTTCTATTGCTATCGTTAGCGGTATTGGTTCCCGATATTTTAGGAAATATAAAAAAGGCTGGGAACAGCTTCGTTCCGCATAAAGACAGAGTATCACCCAACTTCATTGTTTTTTTATGCCTATGTGTGTTATTCGGAAGACCCTAGTGCGTTTCACATTTTTGGTCAAAAAATTACTTTTCAAAACCGCTATTCTTGTGTTTTCATTTTTTAATTATCATCAAAAAACGCAGCACATGAAATCTTTCAAAATCTGTTTTCTCCTCCTTTATTTTGTCCATATTTCTAGTTTACAAGGACAGGACCATCCTGCCGGCCATCAATTTTCGTTTACCACAACGATACCATCCACTTTTTTAAATGAAGTTAGGCCTTTTAGGGTACAACTTCCGACAAGTTACTATCAAAACAAAGCAAAGAAATATCCCGTCCTCTATGTTTTGGATGCAAAAAACTTGGAAAAACATACGATTTTCATCCACGATTATTTATCCCAAAAAGGACATATCCCTGAAATGATTATTGTGTCCATTCCCCATACAGGACAGCGAGATCGCGATTACAAAACCTTTTTTCGAGATTCCGATAAAGTCAATGAAGGCGCAAATCACTTTTTGAATTTCATAGCGAATGAAGTCATTCCCTTTATGGCCAAAAATTATCGCACGAATGACTACAGGATATTATCCGGGCATTCCAATAGTGGCTTGTTTGTCATTCATTCCCTAATTAAACGTCCCGATCTTTTTAAGGCCCGTTTTGCGTTTAGTCCTTCCTCACATCATATTCCCAAACAACGGGAATTATTGGCAAAGACCTTCCAGAAGCATCCAGATCTAAAAACCTATTTTTATATGAATGTCGGCGGAGCCGAATTCTATAAAATGAGAAATGCCTTTAAAGAGGTAAAAAATATATTCGAGACCCATGCGCCAGAAGGACTTCGTTATGATTTTGATTTCAGTACTGTAGACGGGCACCAAACAACCCCCTTCATAGGGCAGCATTTGGCCTTTAAAAAATTATACGCGCCTCACAAATTACAAATAGAGGATTATGAAAGCATGACATTTCTACAATTGCTGGCCCATTTTGATAAAACCTCAGCTGAATTTGGGTATACCGTTATTCCATCTGAACGGGAATTAGGAAATATGGGAAACTATTATGTGAATTTCGTCCCCAATCTAAACGTACTTAAGAATTTAATTAAGTGGGTGCAACACTATCATCCCAATTCTGCTTTAATTGGCGGAAACTCTTCATTCTATGAAAACTGGCTTACCTATGGTATTGCTAAAAAAAACATCTATACTGCTGCCGAAAAACCGGATGAAGATGTCGTTACCCGAATGGGGCGCCGATATGCAAGCGAGGGGCAGTATGAAAAAGCCATTTTCCTGTTGGAATTGGCTTTAGGCTGGTATCCAGAATCCTCTTTTGTCTACAACAACCTTGGGAGTACCCATGAAAAACTAGGAGATTTCAAAAAAGCATTGAAAATGCATCGGAAAGCGCTCGCCCTTGCCAAAAAAACAGATAAAGGCAAAGAAAAAATACAGCTTCACCTAAAAAACATCGAAAAAATAAAGGAAAGACTGGTCCGCAACTAATTTACTTCCCAGTCATTTCATAGTCATTGGCATATTCAGTCCCATGAAGTATATTCGTTAGCGTAATCGTATCCCATAACAATTGAAACTCGTCATTGCCTTCATATTCCTTTTGTTTGAATTAACTCCTATGATGGGTCAGGATGAAACACCGGTTTATTTGGGCAATGCCATTGATTTGATCAACTATCCAGCATCCCAATTGTACAAGGGTGCTGAACGCGAATTTATTGCCGATGGATTAAATGTAAAAGGGATTTATGAGACCGTCCGCCAGGAAAAAAACCTTTGGCATTTGTCCACCACCTTTACAATTACACAAAAAATGATGGAAGAGGAGGATGTTTGGCTGCAATTCCGTAGCAATATCTACGCAGCATCGGTTTACCTTAATGACGAGCTGCTTTTTAAGAACGGTGTATTAAAATCGCGTTCCTCCGCTTTAGTTCCAGGGAAGAATCTTGTGCAACACCGTCTTCCCAGAAAGCAACTCTTTCCCGGAAAGAACACCATTATCATCACATTTTCAAATTATAAAAATCAAGATGCCACCATAATTCAGGACTTGGCTATTGGCCCCTTGGGCAGCTTTCACAAAAACAGTCTCATAATGACCTTTGCCCCGCTATTGTTCAGTGGAATATTTCTATTTGCACTTCTGATCAATATGGGATTGTATTTCGCTTTACAGCGAAAAAAGACTTTTATAGTTCTGGCATTACTATTTTTTGTCAATAGCCTTTTGGTCCTTTACGAAGTAGGGTACTGGAATGGCCTCGTGGACGCTACCTCCTTGGTCCACAGCCATGCTTTACGAAGTATCTTGGAATATCTGGTATACTTTATCCTACTCTTTGTAGTGTATTTTGAATATGGGCTTTCCAAAAAAGTATTGGGGTATGGGATTCTTGGGTTCCTCTTCGTCTATGGGCTTTCTTACCTTCTAAACCTCCCACAAGCTTTAGTACTAAGTAGTGTGCCTTGTATATTCAGTATATTTTTCTGTCGTAAGGATCGTTTCTTGATTCCTGCTGCCTTAGGTATTGTTTTCCTATTTAACCTCATAGACGACCTTAATCTTATTGAAAATTTTGAGTTTGTAAATCGCCATTATATGGTGACTTCAATTATCTATAAACTGGATAATTTGGGCATGATTATTTTTGCATTAATGATGATTTTCAGTTCGGCAAAAAGCATCTTAGCCAAGACCATGGCCCTTAATGAGGCCAAACTTCGACTGAATCGTCTAGAATATCAGTTTCTACAAAAACGGATTCTTCCCCATTTCTTGGTCAACTCCTTAATGTCATTACAACAGCTGATATCCAAAGAGCCCGATAAAGCCAGCGAAATGGTAGAAGCCCTATCCGAAGAATTTCATGTATTGGCCGCCATGGGCAAGAAAAAGTTGATTCCCATACAAGAGGAAATAGAGATGTGCCACAACCATCTTAAAATCATGAGCATTCAACAAAGAGCCCATTATTATTTAACGACCAAAGGCATTCTTGGACACGAAACCATTCCTCCGGCGATCATCCATACTTTGATAGAAAATGGGATAACACATGGATACTCCGGAAATCAAGATGCCCATTTTGAACTTCATAAAGAAGAAAAGGAATTTGGTATCCAATACCGCCTTGTGAATGACAGTAAGACTGGCTTGGCATCTTCCAAACCCGGATCGGGTACCGGATTCAAATATATTGAAGCTCGTTTGGAAGAATGCTATCCCGGAAAATGGAATTTGCATTCCCGTAAAGTGCCGGCAGGTTGGGAAGTAATCATTGAAATTCATCTAAAGCCATGAGAATACTCATCATTGAAGATATCACCTTAGTGGCAGAGCGTATTGCTGATCTGACCAAAGAACACCTTCCTAATGCAAAAGTGACTATTGCCCATAGGTTGGAAGAAGCACAAATACGCCTTCGTGAAGAGGTTTACGATCTGCTCTTTCTTGATCTTAACCTCAATGGAAAAAATGGTTTTGAGCTATTAAGATCTTCCTTATCCACTTCCTTTCAAACCATAATCATCACGGCCAACAAGGAAGAAGCCCTAGCTGCTTTTGATTTTGGGGTTTTGGATTTCATTTCCAAACCTATTAGTGAAAAACGCTTTGAAATGGCCATCTCCCGATTTTTAGAAGGCCCTAATGCCCAAAGGAAAAAAACCCAATCCCTTACCGTGAAGTCCAAAGGCGTTGTTCAACTTATTCCAATAGCACAGATTCGGTTTATTAGAGCCTCAGGGAATTATTCCGAAATACATACTTCTAAAAAAAATGCGTTGTTGCACGATAAAAATTTGGAAAAACTCTTAAAATTGCTCCCTGAGGATTTTATACGAATTCATCGTTCCTATATTGTTCCAAAAACAAAAATAACGAAGGTGTTAAAACATGGAGGAGGAAAATATAGTATTGCGTTGCAAGCTGGAGAGATCATTCCCTTAAGTCGTGAAGCTTATAAGATATATTTTAAG
Organism: Spongiimicrobium salis; assembly: GCF_043678055.1. Taxonomy (NCBI): domain Bacteria; kingdom Pseudomonadati; phylum Bacteroidota; class Flavobacteriia; order Flavobacteriales; family Flavobacteriaceae; genus Spongiimicrobium; species Spongiimicrobium salis. The sequence continues at coordinate 103,813 of NZ_JBHEQA010000007.1, read as the reverse complement.
GAAGAAGCCTAAGAAGGTTACGCGCCATCTAGGCGTATGGTCAAAACCCAATACATGGCAATGGCCTGTTTTTTTTGAAGTCTACAGTATATCTGTATTTAATGCCAAGTAGGCTCTACTATTCCATTCGTTTACAATTAACGCACCATTAACATTTTTTTCTCCCCTATACTTTATTTTTGAAGGGCTAACCTTCACTTCTAAATGAAACAAGATGAAATCATTCAAACCAATCCTTTCAACTTTTGCCCTATTTTTTATGATCAGCATGGGCAAAGCACAAGAAGTTAGTACAGCACATAAAGATTCCTTAGAGACGCTCGTCAAAAAATACTATGCATTAAACCTCAAAGCATTTCAAGCAAATTCCAAAGTTTCCGATATTGATGCCATTTTTGACTTATTCTCGGACGATTTCACTTATGTCCATCCTAAATACGGAGGAACCTATACTAGGGAAGATCTGTACAAGGGTTATGTCAGAAACCAGAAAAACGGAGGTTATGACGGTAGTGTTCTTGATATTAAAACCCCCAATACGATCATTGGACTGAATGCTGTGGTGGTGGAGCGAATATATGTGGAGAAGAAAGAAGATAAAGTCACCGAAGGGGAGCCCCAAATGACCTTTTTTGAATTTAAAAATGGGCAAATCTCCAGAATTTTCGAATATTGGTAGTATTTATGAATCATCCCTATTAAACCTACACACTTCAGCGGCTTTCCAATGAAACTAAACTATGCATCTGTAGTGGCAAAACTGATTACATCCATCCTGACAAATATTAAAAATGAATCCAATATCCCTATTTAAACAATGGTTTTCGGAAGAGTTGGAAAAAAGTACTTTAGACCTTCCCGCAGCCTGTTGCTTATCTACGCTAAGTGAAGATGGGTACCCCAATGCCCGTTTTGTTTCTTTAAAAGAAGTTATGGACGAAGCCTTTATCATAACCGGCCCTTTAGATTCCAGAAAAGGAAAAGAAATAAGGCATTCCGCCAAAGCTGCCCTGACCTTTTGGTGGACCAGCATGAAGCGACAAGTCCGGATACAGGGCGATGTCCATAAAATTTCCGAAGCTGCAGCAACGATTTATTTTCAGGAGCGGAATAGAGATTCCCAAATTGTTTCCTCTGTTTTTGAGCAGGGAAAACCTGTGGAAAACATCACTCACCTAGAGGCGCTTTTTGAAACAGAGAAAAAGAAGGTGGGGAATGGGCCCATTGCACGCCCTGAAGATTGGGGCGGCATCGCTATCACTCCCAGAAGAATAGAATTCATGGAATTTCAAAATACCAGACTGCATCAAAGGACCCTTTATACCAGAGCAAACGATGACTGGACAGTAGCTATCCTACAACCTTAAATCTCAACTTATGAGTAAAAAAATAGCTTATGTAACGGATATGCACCTAGATGAAGAGTTTCCTAAGAGTATTGGTGTAGATGCGAATAAAAATTGGCAAATTGTTCTAGATGATATTTCTTCCAGGGGCATCCAACATATCATATTGGGTGGAGATATTGGAGAAAAAGCGACCAACGCTTGGTTTTTTGATCATTTAAAAGCGCATACCATTGATATCTCCTTGGGAAATCACGATGATTTCCATACGGTAAAAAAGCATTATACCCAGCACCTCCATCCACAGCGATCGGCACTATACTATGTACAGGAATTTCCTTCCCATCGTTGTATCGTCTTGGATTCCAGTACAGAAACTATTCAAGAAGAACAATTGAGCTGGTTAAAAAAAGCGGTTCAGACTGACAAACCCATTGTTGTTTTTGTACACCATCCTATTTTAGCCGTGGAAGTGATCATGGATAGACGTTATGCCTTGCATCGCCGTGAACTGATTCGGAATATCTTATCGAGTATTCCCAATAAGGTAACTATATTCTGTGGACATTACCATCTGGAAGATGAGCAGAAGTATAAAAATATCCATCAATACATTACCCCAGCCTGTTCCTATCAGGTTGCAAAAACACAGGACGAAATTCAGGTAAATAAGGATACTTTTGGATATCGTATATTAGAATTTAAAGAAGAAGGGATACAAACCGAACTCATATTATTCTAAACCAATGCCAAAACCCCGCTCAAAAGAGGAATTGCTAGATCAAAGTCGAGTGAATTTTAAAAAAATGCTAGATTTTATTGATGCCTTACCTATGGACTTGCGGCAAAGAGAGTTTCCAAAGGGTACCATGAACCGAAATATCAGGGATGTGTTTGCCCACATCCACCATTGGCACCTCCTGATGCTCAACTGGTATGACGTAGGGATGCAAGGCAAAAAACCCGACATGCCCAGTACAGGATATCGTTGGAAAGATACGCCAACTTTAAATCAAGAAATCTGGAAGTTATACCAAAGCAATGATCTTAACGAAGTACGAAGTCTTTTAGCACAGTCCCATAAAAAAATTATGGATACGATAGCTTGCCATACCGACGAAGAATTATTTGAAAAAAGAAAATACCATTGGACCGGAAGTACCTCATTGGGGGCTTATTTCATTTCAAATACGTCTAGTCATTATAGATGGGGATTACAGCTAATACGAAAAAACGTCAAATGAGCTTGTTATATCTTCATTTTTAGAAGGCAAATTATATGAAAGAAAAAAATTATTAGAAAAGGCTATACATCATCACATCAATCAAAATAATCATGAAATCTATTCTTTTTTTAGTTGCATTACTCTGTATCACTACTTTATCTTCACAACAGAAAGAACGTTCCAATTACAAAAACTACTTCGAAAAAGAGGCTAAAAACCCTGCAATACATCATTCGATCATATCTAAATACTATGATCATCCCCGCGAAATTATCGTTCAACTCCCCTTGAGTTATAGGCAAATGTCACAAAAAAGATATCCTGTTCTCTATCTATTGGATGGGGAAAGAAATATCAAGTCATTGACCTTAATAGCCAATACCCTTGCGCGTAAGCATAAAATGCCAGAGATTCTTATTGTAGCCATCCCGGCTTCAACTACACGCCAACAGGATTATACGCCCAATGATATCCCTATGCACTCCAGCACGAAGTTGGGAAATGCAAAGACATTTACCCAATTTTTAAAAGAAGAGTTGACCACATATATCGACACCACCTATAGAACAGTTCCTTATCGTATTTTATCCGGGCATTCTCGAGGTGGATTGTTTGCATTGAATGACCTACTAGCCGAGAATGCTATTTTTCAGGCCCATTTTGCTTTCAGTCCCGCTTTATGGGCGGGCAACTATAAATTGATTTCGAAGGCCTCTCAAAAACTGGAGGAAGGAAAAATTGGAAATCATTTTTTTTATGTTAACGCGGGCGGTGAAGAAAGCTTGAAAATAAGAAAAGCTTTTTTTCAATTTGAATCATTGTTGAACATCCATAATCCAACCCGATGGGAAGCTACTTTTCATGAACACGACTCTCACGGAACAACCCCTATTCCCGGACACTATCTAGCACTAAGAAAATTGTATGCCAATTGGGATAAACCCTGGGAATTATATGATTCCGAAGGCTTGACAGCAGTAAAAACCCAACACGATCTATTATCAAAAGAGTTTGGGTACAGGGTAATACCCGATGAGAACGATTTGAACAACATAGGGTATTCCCTACTAAAAAAAGGGGAAATTGAAAAGGCCATTACCGCTTTCCAATTGAATACGGATTATCATCCCCATTCGGCAAATGCATTCTACAACTATGCCAAAGCCCTCGATACCAAAGGTGCTCTAGATTTGGCTTTAAGTACCATGGAAAAAGTCTTATCCTTAAACAAAAAACCATCAAAGGAAATGAGAACGTATTATCAAGCTTTACGAAAAAAGGTTTCTAAAAGCAATAAATAAGCAAAGTTCATTTAATTAATCTCTGGATTAAAAGGAGAAGCGTCTATATATTCCCAATCCATATTGTGATGCTTATCGGTTTCGACCCAGGCTTTGGTATGAAATAACCAATATCGTCCCGTTCCGGTAGTCTTCACCGCATCTTCTTCCCCATCTTGATCAAATAATAAGCTTGCCTTCCCGCTGAGCTGCAAAACCCTTTTATTTTTATAATCCACGAACAACAATCCTGCCTTGCCATTTTGAGCTATATTCCCTAAAGAATTATACATCATATTGCCCTGATAATCCGGTATTTTTAATACTCCATCATCAATAACCTCAACAAAACCTGGATTCCCACCACGATGCGACATATCCATATTGAAATCGTTACTCTGGGTACCCAGAAACAGCGTATCCGCACTTTTGATCCATTCCAAATGATGTGGTTGCAAGCTGTCGCCCTTTTGTATTTGGGAAGATTTGGATGCTGTAGTCGGCACAGAAACAGACCTTCTTTGGATATATTTTGGGCAATTGCCATAAGCTTCATTCACCTTGACCTTCATTCTTGTTTCGGACAGCTTTAACTTTCCATTGATGCGGTATCGCTTTCGTTCGGCCAAAATGATGAAGAGTAAGCCCACTTCGGAATTTGCATTTAGATTGGCATACAAAATGTCGTGCTCCGAGCTTACAATTTTTGTTCGGTTAATAGACATTTCTTCTGGTCCGTCCACAGTAACAATAGGGCCATCCGCAATAAGAAAAGAGACCCAAATAGCTCCGGAAGCATCCATACTACTCACCAGTGCATTGGTTTGAGCTTCCAAAAAACCAACCGCTCTGGGCGGAATGCTTTTTTGAATCATCTGCCCTATTTGACCTGCGATTTCCAGTTCTCCAAACTTTGCTTGAATTTCCAATTCTCCGCTGTGAAAGACATTTGCCATAATACGCTTTTTATAATTAGACGTATCATCCTGAATTCCTTATAGAATATACCTTTTATTTTGTGGTCGACGAAAAAAAGAACCCATTGCCCCTATTGAATTTAGGCGATGACTCCATGGAAAACGAAATCCACAATTTGTCGTTCGAGCTCTATTGGATTCAAAGAAGTATCTTTTTGAGTGTATTTATCATAGAACCAGCGAATTGAGGATAAAATAACGGCAGTGGCAATGTCGGCATCCATTTCTTTAAATACGCCTTCCTCCATTCCTGCTTGTAGCAACCCTTTGATCTTCTCTTCATATTTATCTCTAAGGACGGTGTACTCAGTATACTTGGGTTCCTTTAGATTACGCCATTCATTGACCATCAATGCTACTTCATACGGTCTTTGTGATGCAATTTGGATATGACATGAAATTATCTGTTTCAGTTTTTCATCCAAAGTGTAATTGGAAGCCATAATATTATCCAAGGCCGAGTGAAAGTCGTTTGAGGCCCTAAAAAGAAAACTCTCTAAGATTTCTTGTTTGGATTTAATGTAATTATAACTATTGGATACATCAAAATCCATGCGATCTGCAATATCACGCATTGTAGTGGCTTTAAAGCCTTTCTCGTGAATCAACTTGAGTGATTCCTGTAAAAAATCTTCCTTCTTCGTGCTAAATTTCATCTACAAATTTTAACGTGTTGGCGAATTAAAGCGGTTCACACTTGGTACAAATTAAAACAAAAATTAGGTTTCTATAAAGTAAATTTGTTTTTATATCAACATTTGTTTATGTTTGATAGAACAAATGTTTAAGCTATGCCATTCTATCATCAACTTGGAAAAATTCCGCACAAGCGCCATACGATCTTTAGAAAACCTAATGGAGATTTGTACTATGAACAACTTTTTGGAACCATCGGTTTCGATGGAATGTCCTCTAACATCTATCACGAACACCGTCCTACGCAAGTAAAGGAGATAAAGGGTCAATATAGTGTTGCTCCAAAGATTGCGAAAGCGAACAATATTACCTCTTATAAGCTTCGTGGTTTTCAAGTGGAGCCTGAAGATGATTACTTGGAAAGCAGAAAGATCGTTTTGACCAATAGTGATTGCAATATCATCTTAGCAGCGCCCAAGAAATCCCAAGAGGCCTATTTCTTTAAGAATACGGATGCAGATGAAGTCATTTTTATCCATAAGGGCAATGGAACACTACGAACCCATATGGGCAATCTCACTTTTTCTTATGGCGACTATTTGGTCATCCCCCGAGGTATGATCTATAAAATAGAATTTGATACGGAAGACAACCGCCTATTCATCGTAGAATCTTACCACCCCGTATATACCCCCAAACGCTATCGAAATTGGTTTGGGCAACTGCTGGAACATTCCCCCTATTGTGAACGAGATCTGAGGCGTCCTACGGTTCTGGAAACCCATGATGAAAAGGGAGATTTCCTGATAAAGATCAAGAAACAGAACGATATTTTCGATGTGGTCTACGCCACACATCCATTTGATGTAGTAGGCTATGATGGATTCAATTATCCCTATGCCTTCTCCATTCATGATTTTGAGCCCATCACGGGACGGGTACATCAGCCGCCTCCGGTACATCAGACTTTTGAGACCAGTGCTTTTGTTATCTGCAGCTTTGTTCCCCGTCTATACGATTATCATCCCGAAAGCATTCCTGCTCCTTACAATCATAGCAATATTGACAGTGACGAGGTTCTGTATTATGTTGATGGGGATTTCATGAGTAGAAACGATATTGCACCCGGGCATATTTCCTTACACCCGGCCGGCATTCCCCATGGGCCTCACCCAGGAGCCGTAGAACGAAGTATTGGCAAGACAAAGACCGAAGAACTTGCGGTCATGGTAGACACTTTTAAACCTTTACAACTAACCGAAGATGCCATTAAAATAGGAGATGAATCCTATCATAAATCATGGCTGGAATAATATTATTTTATTGAGATGACACCAACAAACTGCTGGGTACCTATACCCGAAAATTCAGATTTTTCTATTTATAACATTCCTTTTGGAATCTTCTCCCAGGGCAACGATATTAAAAAGGTAGGTTGTGCCATAGGGGATCATATCCTTGATCTGGCAAAGGCTGCGGAACTTGGAACTTTTGACCCTTTGAACTTCAATAAGAGTGTATTTGAAAATGAATTCCTCAATGCCTTCATTGATCTGGGTAAAAACATTACCAATGAAGTGCGGCACATTATTCAGAAGGAATTGACTACGGATAACTCCATTTTAAGAAATCACCCTTCCGTTTTAATACTTCAAAAAGATGTTGTCATGCATCTTCCGGTCTATATCCGTGACTATACCGATTTCTATTCCAGTATAGAACATGCCACCAATGTAGGCAAAATGTTTCGTGATCCCGAAAATGCCTTACTGCCTAATTGGAAACATATCCCGGTAGGCTATCATGGAAGGGCCTCTTCCATTATTGTCAGCGGACAAGATATTCACCGACCTAAGGGACAAACCCTACCCATCGGGGAAAAACATCCGGTATATGGTCCTTCACTGCGCGTTGATTTTGAATTGGAAATGGGTTTCATTATTGGAAAAAATACCACTCTTGGCACTACGCTAAGTACTGCCGAAGCTGAAGATTATATTTTTGGAAAAGTACTTTTTAATGATTGGTCTGCCCGAGATATCCAAAAATGGGAATATGTGCCTTTAGGGCCTTTTTTAGCCAAAAACTTTGCCTCTTCCATTTCCCCTTGGATCGTAACGCTGGAAGCCCTGGAACCCTTCCGTGTGGATGGCCCTAAACAGGAACCCACCGTACTTCCCTATTTGGAATATTCGGGCCAAAAGAACTATGATATTCATCTCGAGGTTGCCCTCCAACCCGAAGAACAGCAAGAAACTGTTATCAGCCGTTCCAACTTTAAGTACATGTATTGGAATATGGTTCAACAACTAACGCATCATACGATCAATGGATGTAACATCAACGTAGGTGATATGATGGCTTCGGGAACGATTAGTGGAAAATCCGAGGATTCTTATGGATCCATGTTAGAATTAAGTTGGGGCGGAAAAAATCCCTTGAAGCTGAATGATGGCAGCGAGCGTACATTTATTCAAGACCATGATACCGTCATTATGCGCGGTTTTGGAAAAAAAGACCATATCCGGGTAGGATTTGGAGAGGTTCGCACCAAACTATTATCTGCTAAAGATTAAAGGTCATGGCAATTAAAACAATCGATCCCCAGCAATTAAGTACTCCGGTATTACACCGTTTGCTTCTGTCTGCGGTGGCTCCAAGGCCTATTGCTTTAGCAAGTACCATAGATGCCCAAGGAACTATAAATTTAAGTCCATTCAGCTTTTTTAATGTGTTCAGTGCCAACCCTCCTATTTTAATTTTTTCCCCTTCACGACGCGGAAGGGACAATACCGTAAAGCATACTTATGAAAATGTAAAAGCCGTTCCGGAAGTAGTCATCAATATTGTGAATTATCCTATGGTGGAACAGATGTCCCTATCCAGTACGGAATATGACCGTGGAATCAATGAATTTACCAAAGCGGGCTTTAAAGCTATTCCTTCAGAAACCATACGCCCTCCCCGAGTAGCAGAATCCCCTATAGCTTTTGAATGTGCAGTGGATTCGGTTATGGAATTGGGCAAGGAAGGCGGTGCCGGCAATCTGGTGATTTCCCGGGTACAACGTATTCATATTCAGGAGGAATATCTCAACGAGAACGCCGAACTAGATACCACAAAATTAGACCTAGTAGCCCGTATGGGAGGAAATTGGTATTGCCGAGCCAATGAAACTGCACTCTTTGAGATTCCAAAGCCCTTACAAAATAAGGGGATTGGCGTAGATCAACTGCCCAAACATGTACTAGAGAGCAATGTCTTGACCGGAAATCATCTGGGAAGATTGGGGAACACGGAACAGTTGCCCGACCCTAAAACACTGACCCGTTTAAAAGCGTCCCAAGAAATACAATCCATTTTGGACATAAAAGATAGAGCATTACAAATTAGGCAATTACATCAATATGCCCTTAAGGTCCTTGAAGATAAAGATGTTGATAAGGCATTGGGAATTCTCTGCTGTTTGGATTGAGTATTTAAATTCCCTACAATTTTTTATGTCCCTTTTTTTACCTTAGTTTTCCATAATTAAACGCTGTGAAAATCTCTCGATGGCAAAAAACGCAACAAGCAGGTTCTACAATTGGTTTTCCTCCCTCTATCCTCTTGTTGCCTTTTTTTTTAAACCTCAAAAAAAACGGTTGTTCAACGAAATAAATGTAGAAGCTCCGGGAAAACTTTTAGAAATTGGCATTGGCAATGGAAGTCATTTGAAGGCTTATCAAAACCATCTTGTGACGGGGATAGATACATCGCCCGGCATGTTAAGAATCGCCCATAAAAAAAACAAATACTCGGCCAACTTATATCTTATGAAGGGAGAAGAACTAAAATTTAAAGACAATTCGTTTGACTATGTGGTATTGTCCCATGTTATCGCCGTGGTACCCGATCCCGAAAAAATACTGGAAGAAGCGTACCGGGTGCTCAAACCAAATGGCAAACTCTTTCTTTTAAATCATTTTACGCCAAATACCATTTTAAAATATGTAGATATCTGTTTTCATCCTTTTTCCAAATTCTTTCATTTCAAATCCATTTTTTATAGCGAAAAACTCATAACATTGCGGCAGTTTATCCTCTTAAACGAAATTAAATTTAGACCTTTGTCTTACTTTAAGCTTTTAATTTTTTCTAAACCGTGAAAAAACAGTATTTCCTTATCTTTTTCTCCTTAACGGTCAGTCTGTTCATCTATGTATTCTTTAGAACTGAAAAAACAGTGATCAATGCGGTTTTCAGCACCTTGATTACAGAAGAAAACTATATCTATTTAAAACAGTTCATCCATGGCAATATACGCCTACACCCCTTTATAGTCTACTCCTTACCAGAAGGTTTATGGGTCTTTGCTATTACCCTAACCTCTAAAAACCTCTTTCTGAAGCTGGGAACTTTTACATTGAACGGCACTTACCTTCCTTTATATTTTGCCATTGGATTGGAATTACTTCAATTAGTGCATATTACCAATGGTCGGTTTGATTATTGGGACATTGTGGTTTCCGTATTTTTCTGGATTTTGGCCTGTTATGGCATGCAGCCTTTAGGCCCCAAACAGAACATTTTGGATCAATTTCACGCCAGAAGCATTCTCTGTATTTTCACCTACGCCATAGTGTATTTGGCCCATGTGGGTTATTAACCCCTCACTTCAGAATAGTACTTCCTTAGTTCCATAACGGTCCTTGCATTTTATTTTTTTACCTTCGTAATCCTAAGGGTTCTTTGAGCAACCAATATCTATTTTATGTACGAAAAGACATTTCCCAATAAGCGTTTTCAACACACGCTGACATTCCTTCAAAAACACATTCCAAACACGGAAAACATTTTAGATCTGGGGGTAGAAAATCCATTTTCCACGATTATGAAAGAGCATGGATACCAAGTAGAAAACACCAAAGGGGAAGACTTGGATATTGATTTTAGTACCGTACGGCAATCGGGTGCCCAAGTAGTTACGGCTTTTGAGATTTTTGAACACCTTCTTGCCCCTTTTAATGTGCTGCGTGAGCTTAAAGCGGATAAGCTAGTGGCCAGCATTCCTATGCGCTTATGGTTTTCACCTGCTTACCAAAGTAAAACAGACCCGTGGGACCGTCATTATCACGAATTTGAGGATTGGCAGTTCGATTGGTTATTGGAAAAATCTGGATGGGAAATCAAGGACAGAGCCCAATGGACCAATCCTGTCAATAAAATTGGAATACGTCCTATCTTAAGACGTTTTACGCCACGGTACTATATTGTGTATGCGGAGAAAACAAAAGATACCCTAAAATAGCTAACGCAATAGCACCATGAACTACTGTATTATCATTCCCGCTCATAATGAAGAGGCCTTTTTAGCTTCTTGTTTGGATGCTATTCTCATACAAACAAGACTTCCGCAAAAAGTGGTCGTCGTCAATGATAACTCTACCGATCGTACGGCTGCCATTGCCAGTGAATTTATGGCGAAGAGTGACATCTTTGAAAGAGTAGATACAACTTCTTCCAATGTGCACATGCCCGGAAGCAAGGTAATCAATGCCTTCTATAAAGGTATTGATCGTATTCCGGAAACTTATGACTTTATTGTGAAGCTAGATGCCGACATTATTTTGCCCGCAGATTATTTTGAGCGTATTGCCAGCGTATTTGAAGAATATCCGCAGGTAGGCATCGCTGGCGGCTTTGCCTACGAACAAAATAAAAATGGGGATTGGGAACTAAACCATCCTATGAACAAAGATCATGTCCGTGGAGCGTTCAAAGCCTATTCCAAAACTTGTTTTCAGGCCATTGGTGGACTTAAAAATGCTATGGGTTGGGACACTGTAGATGAATTATTGGCGCAATATCACGGGTATGAAATCCATACTGTGGACCAATTAAAAACAAAGCACCTACGCCCTTTAGGAAAGGCGTATAATAAAAAAGCCAAATTATTGCAGGGTCAAGCGATGTACACCATGCGTTACGGTTTTTGGATTAGCTGTATTGCCTCCTTAAAAATGGCTTGGAATCAGAAAAAGATCAATGCTTTTTTTGATAATATGAAAGGATATCATCAAGCTAAAAAAAAGAAAGTCCCTTTCTTAGTGACGGTGGAGGAAGGTGCGTTCATTAGAAAACTACGCTGGACTAATATCAAGAAAAAAATAGTTCGCAAGTAGTATTACCGTCCTTTGACCTACATCTTTTCAATGCTATTTCAACACCTCTGTAATAGGTTTCCCCGTGGTACCGTTCGGAAACGCAATTCCCAATAAACTGGCAATTGTAGGTGCTATATCAGGAATTTCTGTTCTATTGACCGTACTCCCTTGCGTAATTCCTTTTCCGTAAAACAATAGCGGCACATGAGTGTCATAAATTTGAGAAGTACCATGCGTAGATCCAGTTCTAGAGTAGTTGCTGGTTCCATGATTCAACACAATCAGCACATCTCCCGATCGTTTTTGATGGTATCCGTTCTGTAAAACATAAGGAATCCCTTTGGTATAGTGATTTTTCCACATTTGCTGAGCCGTATATACACGGTATACATCTTTATATCTCAAAAATTCCTTGGCAATGTTCTCTTGTACTTTTTCTACATCCAAATCTAGGTTATGGATAATTTTATGATCTAAGAAAATCTGATTGTTGGAAAAATTCTTTACGATATCGGTGGTGCCGTAGGTGTATTTTAAAAACTCCTCCAGTTCCTTCCTCATTTCATTGTAATCCATATAACCCGCGGGAATTTTTTGATCCCTTAAATACTGCGGTACCTGTACAGCTCCGTGGTCGGCCGTTAAGAAAACGGTATACTCGCCCTGTCCTACCTGAGCATCCAAGGCATTGAAGAGACGCTCCAAATCTTGATCCAAACGCAAATATGTATCCTGAATTTCTTTAGAGTTCACGCCATATTTGTGCCCTACATAGTCTGTACTAGAAAAACTCACGGCCAAAAAGTCAGGAATCGCATCCACGCCCAATTGTTCCTCTTTTAAGGCCGTTAGGGCAAAATCTGCTGTAATCGTATTTCCAAAAGCCGTTGCTTTTAACATGTCATAGGCCCCATTCGTATTCCATAGACTGGGCAGATCATGAGGAAAAGCAGTCGTAGTTTCTCCGTTAAATTTCCCTTCGTAACTATTGTTATCCGAACCGCTTTCTTCATACAAAGCAATATCTTTTAGCGTTGTCCATGCTTTTTTGTATTGATCAACGCTCCGGGCCGCATTAAAATCTTCGACCCATCTTGGGAGCTTTTTCATATAAAAGGAACTGCTGATCCATTTTCCTTCATCCTGTCCATGGAACCAATACGCCGCATTGGCTGTATGTCCTCCAGGGAGTACCGCTCCCCTATCTTTGAGTGCAATCGCAATTACTTTTCCCTTCATTTGAGTATGCAATCGCAATTGATCGGTAAGGGTAGTAACTCCCATCCGATGCGGTGACATTTTTCCCGCATTGGAAGTTGTTCCTATAGATTCGTAGGCTTCATCGGATGCACAATATACTTCTTTATCCAAATCTTTGTCGTACCAAGTATTCCCGATAATACCATGGGTAGCCGGCGTTGTTCCTGTATAGACCGAGGTATGGCCCGGGCCAGTGCTGGTAGGGGCATAATTAAAATGATTGTTTTTACAATTGAAACCCCCGTTCACCAAGCGTTTAAATCCGCCATTCCCATAATGTTTCCAAAAACGGGTCAAGTAATCAAAACGCATTTGGTCTACCACAATACCCACTACTAACTTTGGAGTTTGCGCACTACTTTGGTTCACAACAAGGGTCTTATTTGACTTTTTTCTTGCCCTTTTTTGAGCTGCCACTTCTGTTGGCCAGTGAAGAATAAAAAGGACTAAAATGAGAAGAAAGTTTTTTTTCTGGTGCATTGTATATTTCTTAAAGATGCAAAAATAAATAAATAAGGCCTTTAAAATTTAAATGAAGGTTAAAAGACAGCTAATATTGCTATTTTTACAGCTAGAAGTCATTTACATTCTATGAATTATATTTCGTCTATTGGGAGTTATTTCATTATGATCCGTGAGGTTTTTAAAAAGCCGACAAAGTGGAAAATCATGAAATCTCTCATTCTCAAGGAGATAGATGAGCTTATTTTTGGCTCTTTAGGAATTATCATTTTTATTTCCTTTTTCATCGGTGGCGTGGTCACCATACAGACTGCATTGAATCTAAATAACCCTTTAATTCCCTCGAGTCTTATTGGTTTTGCTACACGCCAATCTGTTATACTGGAATTTGCCCCTACATTTACCTCAATCATTATGGCAGGAAAAGTAGGTTCTTATATCACTTCCAGTATTGGGACCATGCGGGTTACGGAGCAAATAGACGCGCTTGAGGTTATGGGGGTCAATGCCCTAAATTATTTGGTATTTCCTAAGATCATTGCTTTAATGATTTATCCTTTTGCCATCGCCATCGCCATGTATGTGGGGATGTTTGGCGGTTGGGTCGCCGGAGTTTTTGGCGGTTTCCTGTCTAGTGCCGACTTTGTTACAGGTTTGCAGATGGAGTTTATCCCCTTTCACGTTACCTACTCCTTTATCAAGACTATCGTTTTTGCTTTTCTCATTGCAACCATACCATCATTTCATGGATTTTATATGAAAGGTGGTGCCCTTGAGGTTGGGAAAGCAAGTACGACCTCCTTTGTCTGGACCAGCGTGGCTATTATAATTTTAAACTATATGTTAACACAATTACTATTGGGCTGATGATCATTGTAGACGACATTCATAAATCATTTGGTGATGCCCATATTTTAAAGGGCATATCTACCTGTTTTGATAAAGGAAAAACCAATTTGATCATCGGGCAAAGTGGTTCGGGAAAAACGGTATTTTTAAAATGCCTGTTGGGCTTGTTTACCCCGGAAAAAGGCTCCATATGCTATAATGATAAGGTATATGCGAAACTCTCGGATGATGAAAAGCGCGATTTACGTCAGGAGATGGGAATGGTATTCCAAGGGAGTGCCTTATTTGATTCCATGACGGTATGCGAGAATGTAAAATTCCCCTTACAAATGTTTACCAAGCAAGCGCCATCAGAAATGGATGACCGTGTAGATACTGTACTTAAAAGGGTGAACCTCATTGATGCCCATCATAAATTTCCTTCAGAAATCTCCGGGGGGATGCAAAAAAGGGTAGCGATAGCAAGAGCGATCGTAATGAACCCTAAATATTTATTTTGCGATGAACCTAATTCTGGACTAGATCCCAAAACGGCTATCCTTATTGATAATCTTATCCAGGAGATTACGCAGGAGTTTGACATTACTACTGTAATCAATACCCATGATATGAATTCCGTAATGGAAATTGGGGAAAAAATTATTTTCCTAAAGAATGGTTATAAAGAGTGGGAAGGTACCCATAAGGAAATTTTTAAAACAGATAATGAAGCCGTGACCAATTTTGTGTACTCTTCGGAACTCTTTAAGAAAGTACGACAAATGTACATTGAAGAACGGAATTAAGGGTTCTAAGTTCGAAAACATACTTGTTTTCAAACAAAAGACCCAACTTTAGCGTATACGGTTTTTTCAATTCCCATCATTTAAGGCAGTCGCCTCTACCCCCAAAAATCTTCTGCAAGGGCTTAGAAACCTATCAGCTTTACACCTGTACTGCGGTATATGAGTTATGATTTTTCTATTCGGCTTCCTTTAATTGAATTTTAGGATCTTTTAAACGAATTTTAAGCCAGTCGCCCAATTTCTTTTGTGCTGCAATAATAGTATTATCATCCAAGCCGTCTTTCCATTTTGCTTCAAAGGTGGGGATCGTATCCAATTTACTAAAATCGGTTTTCACCACATAAGCAAAACCTAAACTCCTTAGGTTTTCATAATTGACTTTGGCTTCTGCACTGATTTCTGCAAAGGGAATCTGCTTGGAAGTCAGCTTCCCTAAACGGGCCACTTCACTTTCCAAAACCTTAATCTGTTCATCTTTCCCAAGCAGCTCGGCTTTTTTGGATTCGTAGAGTTCGCTCACATAGTTGAATTTCTCCTCGGAATCGTCCCTTCCTGCCTGTACTACTTTAAGTTCAGTATTGTCTAACCAACTGTAATCATTCTTTTGTACCAACCAAGTATTGATCACGCTTTCAGGAATAAGTTCATCGCCCATACACACCAATTCAATGGTAGAATTCCCATCTCTCACATAATTGATCTTTGTGAGATCATCCAAATAACGCCCGCCACTTTTAAACTGATAAATTCCAATGGTCTTATTGATCAGTTCCTGGGCATCTTTCATATATCGGGATTCGGTATATACATTATAGAAAATGTAGCCTGCAGGAATCATTACGGCCAATGCGACCACAGATACCAATTGGGCAATGCGTTTACGTCTTTTGGAATTGGCATAACGCACCATAGGAAAGCGCAACAGTTTAAGTACTAAAAAAGTAGCTAAAGCAATAAAGATGGTATTGATTCCGAACAGCAGTAAAGCACCCCCGGCATATTCCCAATTCCGAATCGCCAATCCATACCCTACAGTACACAACGGTGGCATTAAAGCTGTTGCAATGGCCACACCAAAAATTACACTGGCAATAGTTCCTTTTTTGGTTCTTGCAATCACCAAGGCTAATCCACCAAAGAAGGCAATCAACACATCCCGTATATCCGGTTTAACCCGAGCCAATAATTCAGATGACTCATCGCGTAGGGGAAAAAATGCGAAAAACAAATAAGCCGTCAACACACTTAAAACCACCATTACTGCCAAATTTTTTAGCGACCTTCTAAGCGTATCGATATCATTGATAGCCAAAGACATTCCCATTCCCAAAATAGGTCCCATTAAGGGGGAGATTAACATCGCTCCGATGACCACTGCCGTAGAATTTGCATTCAAACCTATAGAGGCGATAAAAATAGAACAGATAAGAATCCAGGAGGTATGCCCTTTGAACGGAATATCGGCTATAATGGATGCTTTGGTAGCTTCCTGATCCGTATCTTTTCGGATATCCAATAAATCCAACAAGAATTTTTTGGAGCTCCCTAAAAGACCCTGAAAATCTTTTTTTACATCTTCACCCCCAGCAGCATTCTCCTCAGGTGGTGTATTGGTTTGATTTGTATTTTCTTCCATATATCAAGTGTATTGGTCACCATATTTAGCTTTCACACTACCAAGCACTTTTTTTATGTCTTGTTCTTTTGATTTGGGGTAAATCAGCAAAACTTCTTCTTTATCTACAATAATATAATCATTGAGCCCATCAATCACAACAATTTTTCCTTGGGATGACCGAATCATATTTCCTTTGGCATCGGTAACCAGGGTTTTGCTATTCACAACGGCATTATTATCGGCATCCTTATCCAATTTGTCGTACAAGGAACCCCAAGTTCCTAAATCGTTCCAATCAAAAGTCGCTGGAAGGACAAAAATGGATTTAGATTGTTCCAATATAGCATAATCTATAGAAATATTTTCCGCTTTAGCATAATTTTCCTGGATAAAGTGGCGCTCATTTTCGGTATTGTAGGAGGGTATGCCTTTGGAAAATAATTCGTATTGCGAAGGTTGATATGCCTCAAAGGCATTCACAATGGTTTGGACGCTCCACATGAAAATACCGGCATTCCAAAGGAAATTTCCCTGTCGCAGAAAATCTTTGGCCGTTTCGTAATTTGGTTTTTCCCGAAACTGTCGCACTTTCTTTACTTCGGCCACATCTTCTTTCTCATATTCAATATAGCCGAAACCCGTATTGGGAAAAGTAGGCGTGATCCCCAAAGTACAGAGGACTTCACCCTTTTCACATTGATCAAAGCAAGTTTTCACATCTGTTGCAAAAGCTTCTTCATCTTCGATCCAATGATCGCTAGGAGCTACGATCATTACCGCATTGGGATTTTTTTTCTGAATTTTAAGTGCTGCATATAAAATACAGGGAGCCGTATTGCGCATAGCTGGCTCTAACACTACTTGATCTTGTTTTACAAGGGGCAATTGCTCTAACACCAAATCATTGTAGCGCTCATTGGTCAAAATCAATATATTCTCCGTGGGCACAAACTTGTTCAATCGCTGAAAAGTTCTTTGAATCAAGGTACTTCCGGTACCTAACATATCGTGAAATTGTTTTGGATATTGGGTGGTACTTACCGGCCAAAAACGTGATCCTACGCCTCCTGCCATTAATACTGCATAATAATTGGTGTTCATAATTATTTGGAATTTACATCACATATAGTGATCAACGTTCTTGTAAGATTATTATTACTTTTTTAAAACTAATCTTTTATTAATTCTACTTCTGCATTGGGTTGAAAAAGATACATTCTTCCAGTAGCAATTTCAACGCATTCGTATCTTTTTATTCTTTTATTTCCTTTTTGAAAAAGCTTTCCATTATAAATTCTAAAAATACTTCCCATAGGCAATTCATATACATAGGTAATTTCCTTATCACCTTCATCAAATTGTTTTAAGGCGATGGATAAATTGGCATCTGTGCTGCTGCTGGCCTTTGGATTTTTAAAATGCTTTGCCAATAGCGGAAGAAGCTTAGGCGGAAAGATTTCCGGACGAATATATGGTAGCATTAAATACTTAAAGGTCTGTTTCCACTCCGGCCCATGGGGCTTAATCTGCCTTCCAAATTTTTTAAATGCTACCAAATGGGCAATTTCATGCACTAGCGTAATTAAAAAACGGTACTTATTCAAGGTCGCATTTACCGTAATTTGGTGTGTTCCATTGGGAAGTCTTCGGTAATCTCCGTGCCTTGTGACGCGTTCATTCACAATTTTTAAGTGTACTTCACTTTTCTGGATGAGTTCCAAACACGGAACAACGGCTCTCTCGGGGAGGTATTTTTTTAGTATTGCATCCATTATTACAAAAATAGGCTTTTTCGTAAGTGAAATAAAATCTTAGAAATTGATTATCTGGAGGGAAACCCTTAATTTCCCCTTATAATTATGCATCGTACCTTATGAAATACATTTACACGTTTGCTTTATTGCTCATATGTCTAGGTTGTACGTCAAAACCTTTTAAATCCAAATGGGTTACCCAATCCGCTCCTGAACAATTTTCGGTCCGATTTGAGACGACCAAAGGTGATTTTGATATTGCCATAGAGCGACAATGGTCTCCCAAAGCGGTAGATCGCTTTTACCAACAGGTGAAGCATCATTTATACGATGAAAGCGTCTTCTATAGGGTGGTTCCAGGCTTTGTTGCCCAATTTGGGGATACCAAACCCCAAATATCCAATCAATGGGGCGCCTTTAAAGTTCCCGATGAGGAAGTAAAGTTAGGGAATACCAAGGGCACCTTAAGTTTTGCCCGAGGTGGAAAGGAATCTAGGAATGCTGCGCTATTCATTAATCTTGTGGACAATAGCCGCTTGGATACGTTGGATTACAATGGGGTCAAAGGTTTTCCTGCCTTCGGCAAGGTCATAAGGGGAATGGATGTAGTGCTGGACCTTCATGGAGGATATCGGGAACAACCCGGAGGGAAATTAAATCTACTTTATACCCAGCCTGAGGAATTTTTTAAAGCATTTCCAAAACTTGATCGAATATTAAAAATCTCCATTTTAAAAGATAAGAAGTAACTTTTTTTTAATTCCTTATAACTGCATTATGTTCATACTTTTTCGCCTTACTAAAGTTTGTTGCTTATTCATTACGCTATCCTTAGTTTTTTCTTCTTGTCAACATCAACAAGAAGAGGACTGGACTTCACTTTTGGATGAAGATCTCAGCCATTGGGATACTTATCTAAGTTACAAGCACCAATTGGGGTATAATGGAGACATCCCTAAAGATGACGAAGGGAACCCCATTTCTCCCATTGGAATAAACAAAGATCCCTTTAAGGTCTTCAGTATCATTGAGGAAGACCATGAAACCGTACTAAAAGTTAGCGGAGAGGTATATGGATGTGTCTCTACTAAGGAAGAATATGCCAATTACCATCTTAGGATACAGTTTAAATGGGGAGATAAAAAATGGGATCCCCGAAAAAATCTTTTAAAAGATTCCGGCATTTTATATCATTCCATAGGTCCTTTTGGTGTAGAACACTGGAGATCTTGGATGCTTTCCCAAGAATTCCAGATTATGGAGGGACATCTTGGGGATTATTGGAATCAGGCCAATTCGGCTATCGATATCAGGGCTTATATTCCGGAGTATATTATGAATCCCGTGGCCGATGTATCTCAGGATTTCATTGGCATCGGTGAAGGTGAAGCCATTCCCAGCTACTGTATGCGCAGTGGAAATTATGAAAACCCACATGGCGAATGGAATACACTGGAACTGATCTGTTTTGAAGATAAAAGCATCCATATTGTCAATGGAAAAACGGCTATGGTGCTGCGAAATTCCCGCTACGTAGAGGATGGCAAAAAAGTACCAATGACCAAAGGCAAAATTCAATTGCAGAGCGAAGCCGCCGAGCTCTATTACAAGAATATTGAAATTCGATCTTTAGAAGCAATTCCAACAGAATACCAATCGTATTTTGAGTAGGCGAATTGTTAATTAGGGGGTGCTATTACTGACCTGCAACAATTTTCCATTGTACATCTTATGCCCATTTAAGGCAAATTCTTTAATATATGTGGCCATTTCCAAGGCCGTGGTTGGTGCCTGATAACCCGGAAAAGCTTCCTCCAACATCTCCGTCTGCACCGCGCCCAAGGCCAAAACATTAAAAGAAGGGCCCGTTTCCTTGAATTCCTCTGCCCAAAGTTCTGTTAAGGTGATTACAGCTCCTTTACTGGAACTATAGGCGGACAATCCTGGGAATTTCATGCTTCCTTGTACCCCTCCCATAGAGCTCACCGTAACCACATGACCCATTTTAGGCATTTTGGGTAAAACCATTCGGGTAAGATTGGCCACACCAAAAACATTAACTTTATATACTTCCTCAAATTCTGAAGCTGTAGTTTCCAAAAAGGGTTTACTGAGCAATCTTCCGGCATTATTGATCAAGATATCTACCCGTTCCCATTCTTCTTCCAAAAAAGAGGCCAAGCGTTGTAGATCTGCCGTCTTGGCAATATCGAAGGGAAAAGTTGTAATATTTTTATGTTGAAGTGCAGCAATAGGCCCGTCGTTCCGGCTTAGTGCCAAAACTTGATGTCCTTCCTCGGCAAACAGTTTCGCCATTTCAAAACCTATTCCTCGACTACAACCCGTAATAATAATATGCCCCATTATTGATATTTAATTTCTTGGGTGGCAGCATTGGAGATTCCGGTGATCATTGGGATGCTTTTATTCACTACTTCTGCCATATGTCCAAAATCCATCAGTTCGTTTTCATCCCCTACTTTATGGTAATGATTAAAATTTGTAAAATCAAAAGTACAATAGGTCTGGGAAGGTACGCCAAACTCTTGGTGAAAAGGATAGTTATCCGATCGTTGGAATAAGCCAAACTTTTTGGCCGTCGGCAAAAAACCGATTAATTTCCCCTTGGCATAGGTATTGCTGACTTCCGCCAAATTCGAGTTTTCATAGCCCGTAACATACATTAAGTAATCCTTATCCGCTAAAGGAACCCCTACCATCTCATAATTCAACATCGCATAGAGATTCATATTCCCAGCCTTCAATTTTTTAGCCAGATGTTTGGAACCCAAAAGCCCCTTTTCTTCAGCACTGAACAAGGCAAAAACCAAACTTCTTTTGTTCACTTTTGCATTCCCAAAATACCGTGCCAATTCCAAGACTGTTGTGGTTCCGGAGGCATTATCATTGGCGCCATTGGCAATAGCATCTCCGTTTTCCGGATTTATTCGTCCAATATGATCGTAATGCGCTCCAATAACAACATATTCATTCTTTAACACCGGGTCATTGCCTTCCAAAACCCCTACCACATTATAGGCCGTAGGCTCAAAATTGGATAAGGTATCTTTATAACTTTCAAAGTAGGGGGAAATCCCATTTTCCTTAAAAATAGTTTCAATATAGCTTGCCGCTTTAGCAATGCCCTCACTTCCGGAATCACGCCCCTGCAATTCATCCGAAGCTAAAAACTCCATAATAGCCCCTATTTTATCGCTATTGGAATGGTTTATATACGTTATTCCTTCATTATCCGTAAGTGTTGCAGCTTCGCTCGAAGCGATACGGGCTTTAAGTCCTTCTGGCCCTCCAATTGGACCTGTAGCATTCTTTTCCTTTACTTTAGTGCCTCCACAACCCATTAATAAGGCTATGGCAAAGAGAGTGATTTGTTTCATAAGAAAATGTATTTCGTTTTTAAAGATAAAAAAAGCATCCCAATAGTCTTGGGATGCTCTCTCTTAAATGTATATAGAATGACTTTTCAATTTAAGCCAACATCGTTACTGGATTTTCAATATACGATCGCAAGGTCTGTAAAAATTGCGCTCCAGTGGCTCCATCGACCGTTCTATGATCGCAGGCCAAGGTAACTTTCATGGTATTCCCAACAACGATCTCCTCATTCCTTACCACTGGCTTCTCTACAATAGCGCCTACGGAAAGAATTGCGGAATTAGGTTGATTAATGATCGAGGTAAATTCCAAAATACCAAACATCCCCAAATTGGAAACTGTAAACGTACTTCCTTGCATCTCGTCCAATCCTAATTTTTTATTCCTTGCCCTAACGGCCAGGTCTTTGATCGATGCCCCGATTTGGGAAAGTCCAAGCTGATCGGTAAATTTTACGACTGGAACCACAAGGCCATCGGGTACCGCTACAGCAACTCCTATATTGATATGTTTATGATAGGTGGTAGTTTCCCCTGTCCATGTTGTATTTACTTGAGGATGTTTCCTCAATGCCATCGCACAGGCCTTAACGACCATATCGTTGAACGATACTTTAGTATCCGGAAGGCCATTTATCTGTGCTCTCGAAGCTTTAGCATTATCCATATCTACCTCAATGGTCAAATAGTAATGTGGCGCCGTAAACTTGGAATTGCTCAGGCTCTTGGTAATGGCCTTTCGCATGGAAGAGTTTTTTACTTCTTCACTATGCTCTTCTCCTGCAAATACCGGAGCAACCGGAACCGCATTTGTAGTTGCTTCTGCTTTAACTTCAACCGCTGGTGCAGCTTGTTCTTGTGAGGGCACATAGTTTTCCACATCCTTCTTGACAATACGCCCAAAATCCCCACTTCCTTTGATATCTGCAAGGGATATTCCTTTATCTGAAGCTATCTTCTTTGCCAAAGGCGATGCAAAAATTCGCTTACCATCGGTAACAGGCGATGAAACTTCAGCGGTATTATTCACTGTGGGTTGCGCTGCTTCCGGAGTTTCTTTTTTTGTTTCTTCTACCGTACTTCCTGCGGATACACCACTATTCAGAACTTGTGCCACATTGGTGCCTTCCGGACCAATCACAGCAAGAATAGCATCTACAGGAGCGGACTCTCCTTCTTGGATACCGACATGTAATAAAGTACCTTCATAGAAAGATTCAAATTCCATAGTGGCCTTATCCGTTTCGATCTCGGCCAAAATATCCCCTTCCTCTACCTTATCACCTACATTTTTTAACCAAGAAGCCACGGTTCCTTCTTCCATAGTATCACTAAGGCGAGGCATTTTAATTATTTCCACACCTTCGGGAATAGCGGTCGCTTCCGATGCAGGGGCACTGCTGGTATCTGCACTAGGCGTTTCAGCAGGCTCTGGTTCTGATTCGGTTACTGCAGGAGTTTCCGTATTGGAAGCACTTCCATTCAAAAGTCCAGAAATATCTTCCCCTTCTTCGCCTATTATAGCCAAAAGAGAATCTACAGGCGCCCCATCTCCTTCATCAATACCAATGTGCAATAAAGTTCCTTCATAAAAAGATTCAAATTCCATGGTGGCCTTATCCGTTTCGATCTCGGCCAAAATATCCCCTTCTTCTACCTTATCACCTACCTGTTTAAGCCACTTAGCCACCGTACCTTCTTCCATGGTGTCACTAAGTCTCGGCATGTTTATAATTTCAGCCATTCCCTATAATTTATGTTGTACAAATGGATAATCTTCCTGCTCGTATACCATATCATAAAGTTGGTTTACTGGAGGGTAATCTGAAGCTTCTGCAAACTGCTCACATTCGGAAACTAAATCTTTAACTCTTTTGTTGATTGCGGCGATTTCGTCTTCAGAAGCATATTGATTCTCTTTAATCACATCCAATACTTGCGTAATGGGGTCTATTTTTTTGTATTCTTCCACTTCTTCTTTAGTTCGATAATGCTGTGCATCCGACATGGAGTGACCTCGATAACGATAGGTCTTCATTTCCAGAAAAGTTGGTCCTCCGCCACTTCTGGCGCGTTCAATGGCTTTGCTCATTTCTTTGGCAACAGTTACTGGATCCATCCCGTCTACAGGTCCGCATGGCATTTCGTATCCTAAACCTAATTTCCATATATCTGTAGAATATGAAGTTCTGGCCACGGAAGTACCCATGGCGTACCCATTATTCTCGCAAACAAATACTACCGGCAATTGCCACAGCATTGCTAAATTGAAGGTTTCGTGCAGCGACCCCTGTCGTACGGCCCCATCTCCCATATAACATAATGTTACGGCATCTCTTTTAAAGTATTTATCCCCAAATGCCAAACCAGCACCAAGAGGAATTTGACCTCCCACGATACCGTGCCCACCATAAAATCTATGTTCTTTGGAGAAGATATGCATTGATCCTCCCATACCTTGGGAAGTTCCTGTAACTTTACCGTACAATTCCGCCATTACTTTTCTGGGATCCACCCCCATTCCTATAGGTTGTACATGGTTCCTATAAGCCGTGATCATTCTATCCTTAGTAAGATCCATGGCGTGTAGTGCACCTGCCAATACGGCTTCTTGTCCATTGTACAGGTGTAGAAATCCCCTAACTTTTTGTTGAATATAGACTGCAGCAAGTTTGTCCTCAAACTTTCTCCAGAATAACATATCTTCATACCATTTTAGGTAGACTTCTTTGGTGATTTTTTCCATTCCACTCTTATATTATGTCAACTTATTTTCCGAGATTTTTTTGTATTGTTTCCGTTCTAAGGTAAGGAATACTTTTTACTCGTGAATTAACAAAAGTAACACATAATATAAAAGTGGAAAAATGAAAAATTGATTTGTTTCCCAGAATTATATAAAACTAGGGAAAGGGACTAAAATACTACGCTTTTTCTATTTTTTTATTGCTTTTAAGGTCTGTTTTTCATTACTCCTTGCTATGGAAACAAAATAGAATCCCTTAGGGAGGGAAGAGAAATCCAATTCAAACACTTTTTCCTCTCTCATCAAGAACAACTTTCAGTCTTGTAATAGCATTACACGATTACGTACACTAAAGGGAATCCTTCTCTAATCATCGAAAAACATACCTTCTTTTGTCGAAGGATGTGAGTACAAAGACATTTTATAAAAATGAATTGTTGAAAGCCAAAGGAAGAATATCCGATAGCGCATGACATTTTAAAACCGGTCCTTTTTCCCCCATCATTAATATAGGAATGGGTTTTTTCTGTTTTACCTCATATTCCGATATGGCCTGTCTACAGTTGCCACATGGAGCAGCCGGCTTTTCTACTACATGATTCTTGGAGGTTGCGCTAATGGCAATTGCTTTGATTTCAACACCAGGGTAATTGGCCCCCGCATAAAAAATAGCTACTCTTTCCGCGCATAGACCCGAGGGGTATGAGGCATTTTCTTGGTTGTTTCCTAAAACAATTTCACCATTCCCGAGCAAAATCGCCGCACCAACGTGAAAGTCCGAATAAGGTGCGTATGCTTTTTTCCTTGCTTCAACCGCCGCTCCCATTAATTTCTGATCCTCGGCTTGTAACTCTTCCAAGGAATCATACACTAGAAGTTCAAAGGCAATTTGACGTTTTTCCACATCTTGAAATTTAGAATCAGTGGTATAAAAATAGACAAAACCTGCTCAAAGGCAGGTTTTGTCTATTTTTTATTTTAATCCGTGGTACTTCTTAATCATTGTAATACTCTTGACCTAAATTAAAGGTCAACGAAAAACGAAGTGTATTTTCCAAAGGGTTCCTTACTTGGGAAGTAGAGAACAAATAGGATAAATCTATTTGCGTTGCTTTAAATTTAAAGCCTGCTCCCAAAGTAAAAAATTTACGGGATCCCTTTTCCTCACTTTCATTGAAATACCCTGTACGCAGCATAAAGGAATCTTGATAGGTATATTCTGCTCCTAAAGCCCATGTAAATTCTTTAAGTTCTTCACTAAAGCCATCAGGTGCATCTCCAAAAGATTCAAATACACCATTGAGGAAACCTATATTTTGGTATTCTGCATTATCTTCAGCATCGATATCGCCATCACCATCAAAATCTCTCGGCGTTGGCACCAATAATTTATTGAGTTCCGTAGTAATTCCAAGCACATTATCCTGATCTAGGATAAAATCAAAACCTGCTCCAAGGCCTAGGTTTGTGGGTAAAAAGTTCTCCTGCCCTCCTTCATCATACTGTATTTTTCCACCAAGATTGGAAAGGTTGAAACCTGCTCTCCATCTACCATCGAACTTGTCATACGCTTTCTCTCTGGAGCGATAATATCCTGAAACATCCACCGCAAATGAAGTTGCTGCCTGCGAATCTACATTTCCATTCTGGGGCAATCTTAAATTAGATCGTATAAATCTACCCGTGACCGCCATGGAAAATTGATCGGAGAGTTTTAAGGCATACGAACCGTCCAGGGCCAACTCACTAGGTTGTGCAATAGTTCCTGGATCATTGGCAAATTGTCGCAATTCAATTTCCCCTAAACCAAAAAATCGCAAACTTGCGGAGAAGGCACTTTGATCGTTTATCTTATTGTAGAAGTTGGCATTCAACAAAGCAATATCAGTAATGATACTTTCCAAATAAGGCGTATAACTTACCCCTATTCCTATTTTGCGTTCTGCGAATGCAAATTTAGCCGGATTCCATTGTTGTGAAAAAGCATCTACCGAAGTGGCAACACCTACGTCTCCCATACCTGCTGCCCTAGCGTCTGCCGCAATGGTCAAAAACGGGACCGCAGTAGTAATAACCCTATCCTCCTGTGCAACTACTTTACACATCATGGCAAGTAGGGTTAGTGTCAATATTTTCTTCATTTTTTTAGTGTAAGTTTATATTTTCGCGCTTAAATATCTTAAATCCCACCATAATTCTAAAATAAATTAGATGTACTACATGTAAACGTCTTTTTACGGAATATCTTGTATCAAAAGGCATTTAATTTAATTTAACATTCCACACAAGGGTAAAAAGTCTTGCAAAAATCCATAAAATTCCCAGATTTATCTATTATTCAAGGACATTTTTTTTGCTTTGACCCCAAAGAATGACGGCTTTTTGATACTAGAATAGATTTTGCATCGTTACTCTATTAGGAAAGCTAATGTTCGGCACATTTGAAGTGATGAATAAAATATTTCCAAGCTTGTAAAATATTATGTAAAAGTTCTCGTTTTATAAGCCGATAAGTAACGCAAAGTCGAATTAAAATATAGAATTTAAAGCTATCTCTTTTTTAGATAGTTTACATTTCGAACTCAAGTCCTAATTATGAAAAAACAATTTATCAAAGTTGTACTCTCTTGTGCAATCGTCGGAGGAAGTCTAACAAGCTGTAAAAAGTCTTCTTCGTCGAGTAGTGTTTCAAGAGCTACAGGTTGGAAAATCAATGCCAAAGAAGGTGGCTTTCAACACAACTCAAACTTTAAGGAACAGGCTACTGCTCCCGGTTTGGTGTTTATTGAAGGAGGTACTTTCACCAAGGGTAAAGTACAGGATGATGTCATGCACGACTGGAACAATACCCCTACCGCCCAACATGTGCAATCTTTTTACATGGACGAAACCGAAGTCACCAATGTGATGTATATGGAATACTTGGACTATCTGAAGAGTGTTTACCCTCCGGACGATCCAAAATATGCCAATATTTATAGAGGTGCTTTGCCCGATACTTTAGTATGGAGAAACAGATTGGGGTACAATGAAACCATGACCGATAACTATTTACGTCATCCGGCCTATGCAGAATATCCTGTAGTTGGAGTAAATTGGATCCAGGCGGTACAATTTGCTGAATGGAGAACGGATCGTGTAAACGAAGTGATGTTGGAAAAAGAGGGTTACTTGGCCAAAGATGCAAAATACAAGGCCTTGAACGGTGAATCCGATGGTGGTACTTTTAGCACAGCAGCTTATCTAAACAGACCTGAATCTGTATACAATGGACAAATAGACTCTCTACAAGGAAAGAAGAAAAAAGATTCTGTTTCTGTCTTTGCCAAAAGAAGTAGCGGTGTTATTCTTCCAGAATACCGTTTACCTACGGAAACGGAATGGGAATATGCTGCGCAGGCATTGGCCGGATCAAGGGAATACAATAACTACAGAGGTAGAAAAAAATATCCTTGGGAAGGAGAATATACCAGAAATGGACAACGTGTTGGTAGAGGTGATCAATTGGCCAACTTCAAACAAGGTAAAGGAGATTACGGTGGAATTGCCGGATGGTCCGATGATGGTGCCGACATTACGGCCGAAGTGAAGTCCTATAAGCCAAACGATTTAGGTTTGTATGATATGGCAGGTAATGTTGCCGAGTGGGTTGCCGATGTATATCGTCCCATCGTTGATGATGAAATCAGTGATTTCAACTACTACAGAGGAAATGTATATTTAAAAACGGCCATCGGGGAAGATGGTAAGGTAAACATTTTAAAGGAGGATGTGGTATATGACACCCTACCCAATGGAAAAGTAGTTGCTGTAAACTTACCTGGAGAAATTAAAATGGTTGCTGTAGATGATCAGGAAACCTATTTAAGAACAAACTTCTCTTCCAGTGACAATAGAGGCTATAGAGATGGGGAGCCTGGTTCTACACGATTCTTCGACAAATTCAGTGGAGAAGAGGAAGAAGTGGAAGAAGGAGGAAAAAGAAAGACCATGTACAATTCTCCCCAACACAAAGTTGAGCGTGACTCCTTAGGGAATATTATACGTCAGTATGACAAATCCAACCACAGAACTTCCTTGATCAATGATGAAGTTAGAGTCTACAAAGGTGGATCTTGGAAAGACAGGGCGTATTGGTTAGATCCTGCGCAAAGAAGATATTTACCACAATATATGGCCACTGATTATATCGGTTTCCGATGTGCCATGTCTAGAGTTGGTTCTAAATCAAAAACAAAGAACAAAACTATCCGTGGAAAAAAAGCAAAAAAGGCTAGAAGATAATTCGCTTTTAGCTTCTCTTTAAAAAAAGCCCTGATGCACCTAGCGTCAGGGCTTTTTTTTACCTTTGCGCCATGACCATATCACAATTACACGCTTACTTTCTTGAATCTTCAGGCGTATGCACCGACACACGTAAAATAACAAAGGATTGTATCTTTTTTGCCTTGAAAGGCGATAATTTCAACGGCAATCAATATGCGGCAGAAGCCGTTCAAAAAGGCGCAAAATACGCCGTTATTGATGAAAAAGAATATCTTTTGGGAGATAAAACCCTTATGGTTGACCATGTGCTTAAGACTCTTCAAGAACTCGCAACGCACCATAGGAGGTATTGCAATGCCAAAATCATAGGACTTACCGGAAGTAATGGAAAAACCACCACCAAGGAATTGATTCACCGGGTGCTTTCCAAGAAATACAACACCGTGGCCACCAAAGGGAATCTCAACAATCATATAGGCGTTCCCCTTACCCTACTTTCCATTCAAAAGGATACGGAGATCGCCATTGTGGAAATGGGGGCCAATCACCAAAAGGAAATTGAATTTCTTTGCACTATTGCCCAACCAGACTATGGTTATATCACTAATTTTGGAAAAGCCCATCTGGAAGGTTTTGGTGGGCCCGAAGGTGTCATAGCAGGAAAAAGTGAGTTGTACGCTCATCTCATGGACTATAAAAAATCCATTTTCTTGAATGCAGATGACCCGATCCAAGAAGAAAAACTATCTTCCTACACCAAAAAATACGGTTTTAGTGCGCGTAACAGCAACTATTTCCAAATACAATTTAAAGAGGCCAATCCTTTCGTATCCCTAGAAGTGGAAGGCCTACAAATACAGTCACAGCTTATAGGGGCATATAACTTTACCAATTGTGCTGCTGCCATTATTATGGGAAAATATTTCAATGTTCCCCTACAGGATATCAAAACGGCTATTGAAGCTTATGTTCCCCAAAACAATAGGTCGCAGATCATCTCAAAAAGCGGTCATCGTATTATTTTGGATGCCTATAATGCCAATCCAACAAGTATGGAGGCGGCACTACGCAACTTTAAAGCCCTGGACGGGGAACCTAAAGTTCTTTTTCTTGGGGATATGTTTGAATTGGGCGAAACTGCCGCAAAAGAACACCAATATATCGCCGATATGGCCTTGCAAATGGATTTCGAAGAAGTATTTTTGATCGGGGAGAATTTCAATGCGATCCATACTTCCCTGCAACAATTCAACACCTTTGAGCTTTTGGCTACTTTTCTAAAAGAGAAAAAATGGAAAAACAGCCATATCTTGATCAAGGGATCCAGGGGAATGGCTTTGGAAAGAATACTAGATCTGCTTTAGTTTAGTCTGTTTCTTTTTTATTTTTTCACTTTTTTACGCCAAAAAGGCCTTTTTAGTACCTACAAATTGTATTTTTAAATGCTATGTCCAAAAATGGTTTCAATAGGGTAAACCTATTTATTGCATATCAATACCTCATTAGCCGAAAAAAACAAAGTATTTTGGCAACTATTGGCGTGTTATTGGGGGTGAGCATTTTTATTGTCATGATCAGTTTTATGACCGGGGTCAATGACTTTTTGGACGATGCTGTATTTAACGGGAGCCCTGACATTATTGTGGGCACAAAGGCCAAGGCTTCCTCCAAAAAAGGAATATTGGGCACACGGTTGGCGGCTCTGGAAAATGTTGACGATATTCTGACCCGGATAGGGAAAGACAGCAATGTCCAGGCTTTCTCCCGCCAACTCATATCTCCTGCCATCCTCATCAGTGAGACCCAACAATTTCCTATAAGCATTAATGGGGTTTCCCCGGAAAGAGAGGAAAAAATGGTAGACTTGGATCGGCGATTGGTCCAAGGACAGGGTTTTCAAAGTCTTCAGAAAAAGTCATCCATACTGCTGGGGGTAAGTCTTGCGGAACGTCTACAGGTAGGCAAGGGAGATACCTTAACCATTATTTTGCCCAATGGAGCAAGAAAAGCACTTGAAGTAAGCGGAACATTCAGTTTTGGGATTACTACTGTTGACAACCTAAGAACCTATATCCATATAGAAACGGCACAACAACTGTTAAATGAGCCTTCCCTGATCAACCATATCCACATTAAACTTAAGGACAGGAAAGACACCCAGCTAAAAAACAAATTATTGGCAGACTGGGACAACATCACTGTTTCCGATTGGAAAGACAGTAACAAAACCATTGTTATCGGCAATAAAGTGCGCAACGTACTAACTTGGAGCATTTCTTTTGCGCTTTTACTAGTCGCGGGATTTGGAATTTATAACATCTTAAACATTACTGTTATTCAGAAAAGAAAGGATATTGCCGTGTTAAAAACCATGGGATACACAGCTAAAGATATTGTATTTATTTTTTTAGTACAGTCATTTCTTATTGGATTTACAGGTGCTGTCTTGGGCATACTGCTGGGATATGGCATCAGTTATGCGATTTCCATTACACCTTTGGAAACCTCAGATTTTTTAATTGCAGATACCTATCCCGTTACTTTTGTCCCACTTTTTTATGTGTTGGGAGCCGTTTTTGGCGTACTTACTGCCCTATTCGCAGGCTACTTTCCCTCTAGAAAGGCAAGTAGGGTAGATCCCGTAACCATCATCAGAGGCATATGATTCTAAACGCACAGCATATCAGTAAGTATTTTCTATCGCCAGAAAAACATCAGGTGCTCAATCAGGTTTCGCTCAGTGCCCAAAAAGGGGAGTTGATCTCTATTTTTGGGGAATCTGGTAGCGGAAAATCCACATTACTTTATATCCTATCTACTTTGGATACGGATTTTGAAGGAGAGTTGCTTATTCATGATCAATACGTGAAGAAGTTGAGTTTAGATGAACTAACCGCCTTTAGAAATCAACATATTGGTTTTGTATATCAATTTCATTTTTTATTGCCCGAATTCAACGTCTTACAAAATGTAATGCTTCCTGCCTTGAAATTAGGTCGTAAACAGAAGGAAGAGATTAAGGAGGATGCTTTTTTGTTACTGCGGGAAATGGGAATGGAAGCATTTACAGATCGGCCCTCTTATCAACTTTCAGGAGGACAACAACAACGTGTGGCCATTGCCCGTGCCCTGATCAATGATCCTTCGTTAATCATTGCCGATGAGCCTACAGGAAATTTAGATCAAAAAAATACGGCTACCATTTTTAATTTACTACAGGAAATTACGGCCACGAAAGACAAAACAGTGATTATGGCAACCCATAATTTAAGCATTCAAAAAAAATCCCAACGCATTATTGAAATTATTGACGGTTCTGTACGACTATAAAAGCAGTTGTAAATGAAAGCGTTATGGAAAGTATTATCATATTTGACGGAGAGTGTAATCTATGTAATGGAGTCGTTGGCTGGTTGCTGCGTTTTGCGCCCAATGACCTTTTTAGATTTGTAGCTTTTCAATCTGTAGAGGGTCAACACCTATTGCGAAAATATGGCTTTCCCACTGAGCAATTGGAAACAGTTATCCTTGTAGAGAACAACAGTATCCATACGCATTCGGATGGATTCTTAAGAATCGTATCAAAAATTCCAAAATGGCGTTTTGTTGCAGCATTATTGGCCTATATTCCAAGAATCATCCGTGATATTATTTACAATATGGCCTCCAAAAATAGGGTAAAATGGTTCGGGAAATCCAAAAGCTGTACCATTAGCTTTAAACAACAAATGACCTCCTAAAGAACAGTACATATCATAAAAAAAGTCCCGCAACAATGCGGGACTTTTTTGTGGGACATACTGGATTCGAACCAGTGACCTCTGCCCTGTCAAGGCAGCGCTCTAAACCAACTGAGCTAATACCCCGTACGACAAAATAGGTTTTGCAATATTAGCTAATATTTCTCATTTATGACCACTTTAAACCTAAAATTATATTTCTAAAACTATTCTAAAAAGAATCCTATCTTTAACCTAAAATTCATTGTATGGACTACTTGGCCCCCACCTATTATTTTGACTATGAAAGCGATGAGATACAAACAATGATCGCTCCGTTTAAATCCAATGACATGAGCCAAAAGGAAAAGGCCAAAGCCCTTTATCTTTTAATTCGCGATTCTTATCGTTATAATCCCTACGATGTTAGTTTCTCTGCCGATCGCTATCGATCCAGTTTAATTTCAAAAAGGCAAACAGGGCATTGTTTGGATAAATCCATTCTCTATATTAGCGGCCTTAGGGCCCTTGGTATTCCTGCGCGCATACATTTGGCCAAAGTAAAAAATCATATCGGCGTAGAACGCTTAATGGAAAAACTGGGTACGAATGAACTAACCCCCCATGGGATGGTAAATCTCTTTATTGATGAAAAATGGCTTAAAGCGTCTCCAGCCTTCAACAAGGAATTATGCCTAAAGTGTAATGTAGCTCCATTGGATTTTAATGGGGAAGAAGATTCTGTATTTCAAGAGTACAGCATTGACGGAAATTTATTTATGGAATATCTGGAGGATTATGGTCATTTTCCCGATGTCCCCTTAGATTTTATTGAACAAAACATTAAATCCCATTACCCCCATTTATTTTTGGAAGAAGAAATTTAAGCGAGACTTTTAGTTTGTAGTTTGATATAGGCTATTGGCTTCGATATACTTGCTTATGGTCTCAGGATTCATATAGCGTTGGTTTTCCTCATTATTATCTTTTGTGGGAACGCCTCCAGGAGCTCCTTTCCATGCTACAATATTCAATGCCTTACGCACATAGGTACTCCAATCGCGCAATTGATATCCCAAACCGTGCTCAATACAGACAAAATCCGTATTGAACTCAAAGCTATCGACAAATTTAGGTTTCAGAATTTTAAAGGAAAGTCCAATAATCTGAAAAGTGTTTTTCGTATTGTAGTGGGCAATATGTCCCAACTCATGTCCCAAAACCCCGATCTGTGCATTATAGGGCAAATTGGAAAACAATATGGGGGCCAACTTAGCATTGGATTTTGTGCTTATGGTGATGACATAACGCCTGTTTTTTTTCTTTTGAAACACTCCAATAAACCTGGGACGGGAGGTTAAAGGAGTAGTTCGCTTTCGCAGGCGAAATGTGATATCAATATTTTTAAGCTCGGGATAATACGACAATGCAATAAGCGCTTGTTGTCGAATCTCTTTTGGAATCTTCTTTCGGTGTGCATAGGCTGCATAGGTGGTTTCATCGAAATCTTGTTCCTGAAATTCTTTTATAGGTGTTTGTGCCTTGCCCAAGGATACCAAAAAAACAAGAATATAGAAATACTTAAAATTCATATTCTCCCAATACGGCTTAGCAGCTTATTTAATGGCAAATTGATATTGAACCCCTATACTGCCAATCCAATCCTGAGCAACATCGTCACCACTCGTAATCGCATTGATCTCACGTCCAAATCCCAAAGTGATTCCTAATTGGGAAGATTTGTTTTTTCCTACATTAAAAAAATAACCTGTTTCCAACCAAGGCTGTACCACAAAAATATAAGTAGTCCCTTCATTGGGGGTGGCAGAGGCATCCTCCCAATCGATCCAGAGATTCCACAGATCCACATTAAAACCGGCAATGATTTTTCCTTTCCCTACAGCATAATGCTTACGAAACCCAACAGATCCTCCAAAGCCAGCACCTTCCTCATTATCATTTTCATCACTAAAGTCCCGACGATCCGTAAAATTTCCTCCCAATCGATACACCCAAGATGAATTTTCATTGACAAATTGCTCCAGGTTCACCGTAGGAATAATACCTGCCGGATATACTTGAACAGAAAAAGCCAGGTTAGTTCCATTGGATGCACTCCCATCTGTTGTGTCCTGTGCATAGGAAAAAGAGATACATAAAAAACATAGAATAATCAGCGTAGACTTTAGTATAGATTTCATTTTATATGGTTTTTAGTTGTTCTTCCAATTTACTGTTTTCACGAAGCATGGCCCTACCATCCTTAAAACTAAGAAATTTATGCCCTTTCTTCTTATTCATGATGCTAATTTTGTTCAACATGCCCCAATGTCGTATAATTTCTTTCCATGCAAAGAACAACGAATGTTTAGGATCATAAATATGCGTAGGTTCGCTGCCCGCACCATTGATTTCGATGATGCTAAAATTCTTTCCTTCTGCCAATTCTTCAATAGAGGAAAGCAGAATATCCAGTCTTCCGTAATAAAAATCGGGTACTTGAACACAAATATCGTGTATGGTCTGATATAGCTTCTCTGTAATCTTGGCAGAATCATCAATGAATTTAGCACCTCGGGTATGACTTCCAAAAGGTACTAAAATAAAGGTTTCATTTTTATCCAATACTTCAGATAAGCGATTTCCATACTTTTTTTGAAGGGCCTTTAACTGAAAATGACTTCTGGGGTTTTTCTTGATCAAGGCCTCGATGGTGCTGCTGCCGTCTCCAATCACGGATAGAAACTCTTTAGAGACTATCCCGGTAATTCGCCCATGTTCCTCCCCAGGATAACGTACATAGAAAATTCCGGCTTCATTGGGATATTGGATCAGTTCCTGAACCAGAAAATCATGATCAATACCATCTATATACTCCTGTAATTCTTTTGCATCCTTAATTTTGGATACCCCAAAGGCCTTCATTCCAATATCTGGTTTGGCAATAAGCGGAAAATCTATTTGTTTTGCCTCAATTTGTTTTAAAACCTCCGTAATGGCCGCTTTCTTTTCTACCAGTATCGTCTTGGGAATATGCTGTGAAGGAATCATATCGTAAATCTCTTTTTTGGATTCCATGGCCATCCCTCCGTTTTTAATAGACGGGTTCGCGGCATTGAAAAAGAAAAAAGAACGTGCTCTGATCGCAAAAAACAACCAAGCAGGAAAAATGGGATAATAAATCACCTTCATGGGCCAATACTCCCAGTGCAATACCTTATACCATTGTAGCTGTAGATAATTCATTGCAACTGATCCAACAGATGATTGGGCGAAAGCACTATGGAATGCTTCTTATCTTGAAGTAGATCAAAATGATCAAGGGCAATTTCATTCTTTTCTATGACGGCCTGAGTCACACTAAAAGTCTTAAGGCCTGTAGATCGATCAATGATAAATCCATTTTCATAGTCATCATTATTTGAGGAATGAAAATCTACAATGGCTGCCGCATCTACAGTATCGCTGGAGCCTAAGAATGTTCTGAAAAGCGATTCTCTATGTGCCCTGATTTCCTGACTGTACAATGTGGCCGAAGACCAAATATGATCTTCGTCGATATTCAAGGGTTTGCGATGCTTTTCCTTGCCATCCCAACGAAATTGCAATAAGGTATTATGTTCAAAAAGCACTAAGGTAAAAGGCTCTATATTATCCAAATCTATCTTTTCAAGATGTTTCCCAGGTGCATCGGAGCTAATAATATCCAATAAAATAAGGCCTCTGCTTCTTGCATAACCTCCTTTGGAAATATGCTTTTCAAATGCCCCGTTGAGGAGCACGCCTACCGTACCGTTTTCATTAATGGCAAACCAGGTACCCCCTGCTTTGGGATCTTTGGGGTATACCACTTTACATCCATTGACCAGTTCTTCCTTTGGTTCAAAGGAAGTAGGCCTGGAAGTATGTTCATCGCGGTTGGACGTGATGATATACCTATTATTTCGGGATATAAAACTTACTGTGCACATTGACTCTTGTACTGCATTGTAGAAGGAGCAACTCCAAAAGATTCCGGCAGGAGAATATCGGTCATTTGACGAATCCCTACCTTGATCAATGCTTCATGATGTATGGCATGTTCCAAATTATACATCACCTCCCTCATATAGTTGGATTGGATCACCACTTCGCCTTCATTAAGTTCATAGCTTACGGTAAGGGTTTTATCAGGGCGTTCCAAAGTTTTTTGAATCTCACATATTCTATCTACCGCAAAATCTACATCTTGTTCTATACGTTTGTCTCTTTTTCTTTTATCATAGCACACTTCACCAGAGGCATACCCATCTTGAAGACATTCGTAAAGCTCGATCACATGACGTGCATGTTGACCTATAGAAGCTTTTGCCAATGACTCACAAGGCTGAGTATAACAATGCTCAGGAAGTTGCTTTAGAACATTTTTAAATTGTTCTAATGTTTGTAAAGAAGATCGGAACATAATATTATTGAATTTTTAATTTTAGTATTCTCTTGTAGATTAAAAACAAAAGATAAAATGAAAAGCCTAGATACAGTAAGCCCAGCGCAAAGGTAATTATAAAACTGTATTGCTCGTAATTTTGGAATATATACTTTCCTGCAAAGATGAAGATCATGAATGCTCCCAAGGAACCTAATCCAATGCCCAAAATATATGAAGCATACATTCCTTTACCAGAATCCAACGTCTTCTTTGCAATTAGAAACCTGTTCCAACCAATCCAAAATGGAATATGCATTGGGTTGAGCACACTCAACAATAATCCTAATAGAAAAGAAGATTGTATGGCCGGAAATAAATTGGCACTAGCCCTTAATTCCTGTGGCGCACTTAACGAAATAAAACTGGAGATGGCCAAATACATCAATAGCAAAACACCAAGGGGCAATACATAGAAAGACCATTTGCCTTCAAAATTTATTTTACTGTCCCCCATCAGGGTAAGCCGTACCACAATGAGTTCTACCAGAACCACCGCTGTAACATAAATAAAGGCTTCCGAAACACTTTTGGAAGCGGAAAGGTGAAACGCAGTAATGTTCAATGTACCAAAAGGCAATGTGCCCAAAAAACTTATGAGCAGTCCGTACATATATACTTTTAACCATCGTTTCATTCCCAGATAGAATATTTACATTTATAGTATAGTACCTTATTCGGTACATGTATTTGGAGTAATGATATCCTATTTATAACATAGCAATATACGTGCCATTGCCGTAAAAAAGATTTCTTTTGTTCCATTCCACATTCGGGCCTTTTCCTTTGGATCAAACCCTCTGCGTTTCTATATCACTCCAAAATTTCAATTTACTCTCTATAGTAAGTCTCAGAATTAGAGAAACCTAACACAGAGGTGCAAAACAATTTTTATCCAAAAACTGTTGTAATTGTACGCTGAGTATTTTCACTATCCAAAAAGTTAAAACAATACTTTTTTGGTACAATTGCCTGTAAAATAAACTAATAATTTTAGAAAATTTGCTTTTTTTAGACGTAAGTCCCAAAAAAAACTAACATCTTCACAAAAAGTGGTATTAGGGAGCCCCCTGTATTCTTAAATTTTTGCCAAGAATTATAGTATCTTGTAATGAATACCCATGAATTCATACCAAATACAGACACATTAACAAACAAACAACATGAAAAAATATTTTTTAATTGCCCTTCGCCTGCTTTTGGCCGGGCTTTTGATCCAAACCCTTTACTTTAAGTTTGGCGCCCATCCGGATAGCGTCTACATTTTCACAAAAGTAGGCATGGAGCCTTACGGTAGAATTGGGATCGGGATTCTGGAACTCATTGCCAGCATCCTACTTTTAATTCCAAAAACGGTATGGGCAGGAGCCACATTGGCCGTAGGTATTCTGGCAGGTGCCATTCTCATGCATTTGACCCTGCTTGGAATTGAAGTTCAAGGCGACGAAGGCGGATTGTTTTATACGGGCATCCTACTCTTTGTATTAGGCCTTGTAATCCTATGGTTCTACAAAAAAGATATCCCGCTTATAGGGACAAAATTTAAATAAAATAGCTCATGAAAAAGTATCATTTTTTAATTCTTTTGGTCATCTTGACTTCTACATTTTCGTATGCCCAAAAATCCAATTACAATCAGAAAAAAGGGTTCGTAGCCCAAGGATACGATGTGGTCGCCTATTTTGACCATGAAGTTAAAAAAGGGGTCAATGACTTTAGCACGACCCATGATGGCGCTAAGTTTCGATTTTCCAGTGCCGCCAATCTGGAGAAATTCAAAGCCAATCCTAAAAAGTACGTCCCACAATATGGAGGTTGGTGCGCTTATGCTATAGGCAAAAATGGAAAAAAGGTAAAAATCAATCCGGAAACCTATGAAATCCGGGATGGAAAACTATACCTTTTTTATAATGCCGGATCCACAAATACCTTAGAAATATGGCTTAAAGAAGGGGCGGAACAACTGCTAAAGAATGCAGATAAAAATTGGCAAAAAATTATTACAAAAAACTAAGTTCTCTGAAAACTTTTTTATTTCAAGATTGCTAAAGGTTGTCATAATGACAACCTTTTTTTTGTGCTTCCATTCAAATATTGAAAAACTGACAAAAGTCATCGTTTGCCTACGGTCCAGCTCATAATTTTGGGGTATTAATCTTAAATACTTCACATTATGAATACTTTATATGCAAGAATCAATACGGACTGGAACCAGAATTTCACGAGTTATTCTGCGCTCGCCATTATCTTATCCACTTGTGTTGGATCGGTTGCCGTTATGACAGCCCTAATGCAAGGGAATAGTATAGGGAATATGTTTCTTACCTTTCTGGTCGTAGCTGGCTGTAGTGCGCACAACGCTTCTATTCTAACGGTTCAAAAACCAAAATTTGTACTCAATTTGCTTATAACGAGCTTAGCCATAAGTGTATTTGTCATCGCGGTGAGTCTTTTATTTTAAAATAATCCAAGCGGAAAATGTGTTCACTGACCCAAAAATATAACGTTCCCAGTCCAAGGTACACTAGCTATCCAACAGTACCGTACTGGGATACGACAAGCTTTTCCTTAAACGGATGGAAAAGTACGCTCACAAAAAGCTTTGATGCAAGCAATGCTAAAGGGGAGATCAGTCTCTATATCCATCTCCCCTTTTGTGAGCATATGTGTACTTTTTGCGGATGTACAAAACGTATTACTAAAAATCACAATGTTGAAATCCCCTATATCCAAGCGGTTTTAAA
Organism: Spongiimicrobium salis; assembly: GCF_043678055.1. Classification (NCBI taxonomy): domain Bacteria; kingdom Pseudomonadati; phylum Bacteroidota; class Flavobacteriia; order Flavobacteriales; family Flavobacteriaceae; genus Spongiimicrobium; species Spongiimicrobium salis. Next base: position 64,139 of record NZ_JBHEQA010000007.1, on the reverse strand, counting down.
GGAATTTCAATTGTATTGCGGCATTTTCAATAAAAAACCTATCATCTCACAATTACATTTAGGAGGAGGTACACCCACCTTTTTCGCTCCAGAACATCTAGATCGGTTACTGAGCGGGATTTTCACCATCGGAAAAAGAGGGGGCAGCTGTGATTTCAGCTTTGAAGGACATCCCAATAACACGACCAAAGCACATTTGGAAGTGTTGAAAAACCATGGATTCACCAGAGTCTGTTATGGTGTTCAAGACTATAACGAACTCGTCCAAAAAGCCATTAATCGGGTACAATCCTTTAAGGCCGTTGCCCAAGCAACCCAAACTGCAAGAGCTATGGGATATACTTCTGTAGGACATGATCTTATCTATGGCCTTCCTTTTCAAACACAGAAGGATATTGAGGACAGCATCACAAAAACAATTGCTTTAAAGCCCGATCGCATTGCCCTTTACAGCTATGCCCATGTTCCTTGGATAAAAGGGAATGGACAACGGGGTTTTGACCAGAAAGATCTGCCCAATAGTGATGAAAAGCGTGCACTGTATGAAAAAGCAAAGGCGATGTTGGTAGCTGCTGGCTATGTAGCTATCGGAATGGATCATTTTGCCTTAAAAACCGATGCTTTGTCCATAGCCGCTCAAAATAAAACACTCCACCGAAACTTTATGGGGTATACCACCAAGAAAACACAACTGCTTCTGGGCTTAGGGGTATCTGCCATCAGTGATAGCAGTTATAGCTTTGCCCAAAACGTTAAAAATGTAGAGGAATATCAAAAATTGGTCAACGATGGCATTCTACCTTTATCCAAAGGCCATTTACTGAATGATGAAGATCGCATCCTTCAAAAACACATCCGGAACCTTATGTGTAGGTTTGAAACTTCTTGGGAAGATAGAGATTTACTTTTTCCAGAATTACCCGATGTTCTAATTGCCTTAGGAGAGTTGGAAAAGGATGGACTAGTAGAATTCCAATCAAAAAAAATGATCGTCACTAAAAAAGGGCAAGCTTTCGTACGTACCATATGCACCCCTTTTGATTTGCGGTTACAGCGAAAAAAGCCAAACAGTCAGCTGTTTTCCATGGCGATATAAACGTTGAAGTATTCGTTTAGTATTTAGATTAATTGTAGGTTGATAGACCCTAAAGGCTATCTGTTTTGTTGGGCAGGTAGCCTTTTATCTTTGGTCGAAGACATTTCCTTCTTTAGCTTTCCTTTCTCGGTTTGTTTCTGACTTAAAAACAATAGCGATTGTTCCTTAGTGACATTCATAACGGGCCTCTACTTTTTCCTGGGTCACCATTTCCGAGGGCGATAGGTACTTAATGCCCAATCCCATTCCCCTAAGGATAAAAAGTAAGCCTATTATCCCTACAAAGACGGGCACGAGTTTTAACATCCGTTTTCTCAGTCTTACCGTTAGAAAATTGCCCATGTAAATCGCTGTAGTCATTAAAGGCACTGTTCCCAAGCCAAAGAGGAACATATAAACTCCCCCTTCCCAAACACCTTCACTGGCCAGGGCGCCAAAAATGGCCATATACACCAATCCACAGGGCAGCAAGCCGTTTAAGTAGCCTAAGGTAAAAAAGGTACCTGGATCTCTTTTTGTCAATGATTTTCCCAAAGCATTTTTTAGCTTGGCCGCGAAGCGATAAAAAGGTTTTGAAAAAGAGAAACGATTAAAAATCCTTGTGGGAAGAAGTACCAACAAGATCATGAGTACCCCTATTATTATGGACAATTGTTGTTGAAAACCAAATAAGCCGATCCGTTTTCCCAAAAATCCGAAAAACAGCCCTATCAAGGAATACATACACAAACGGCCCAAATGATAACTACTTAATTGCAACCAACGTCTACTTGCGCTTTTACGATCTAAGGGCAATAAAAATGCAATGGGACCACACATGCCCACACAGTGAAAACTGCCTAACAAACCAAATAAAAGAGCGGTCCAAAACATTAGTATATCATTTCTTCTTTATACAGATAGGATACGCCATCATAGGTCCATTCCAAAATAATGTTCCATCGACCGTCTACCAAATTTTTGTCAGGTATGAGCAAATCAGATCCGGAAAGGACTATAGGTAAGTCATAATCCAGCCTTTGGTTAGACGGTCTGTATAGGAACACTTTTCCTTGTATTTTATTAGTTTCCCAAGTAGAAGGAAAACGGAGAAGCCACCCTTTTTCTGTTCGTTTACTGATTATTTGTGTCTGCATATTGCGCACATTGGTTTCCGCGTCAATTTCCTGTTGATAGCGCATTTCTTTAGCATAATACTCCTCTGTGACCAAATCGTGTTTATAGGTTTTGTCTGTACTCATGGTAATTACAAAATAGAGGATAAACCCCATAAATAATACCATTCCCAAAACCAATCCTTTTCCCCAGTTCCATTTCATCTGTTTCGTTTTTTTAATATTTCTTCTTTTTTGCGCGTCCTTTCAGGCCGGGCTATTCGCTACAATCTTCATTCGTTCCTCATAAAGGATTTCCACTACTATCCCTCGCGCACTTTATTTTAATACGGCCACTTACCGATAAGTCCGGGGACCTAAAAAGGCCGTTGTGGTGGTTTCTATCAATTCATCACCTTTAAAAATCCCTATGGTCAATTTATTTTTATCCCCACTCAAGGCCTTGGTGTGGATCTCAATGAACAAGGTTCCTTCTGCCAAGCCTTGTTTGGGAATCTCCACCCGATGCTCGGGCACTAATTTTATGCTTCCCTCATGGGACAACAGCTCAAAATGCACTTCATCAATGGCCACCACGGTTTTATTGATCAACTTATAGGTAAACACATTACTGATAATATTATCTGCTTTACGTTCATACAATTGCCCTGGCAATCGCAGAATACGGGCTTCAATATCGTTTCTCAAAAAAAGCATTCCTACCAAAACGGTAATGAGTATTCCCAAAACCACCGTATACCCCTTTAATCTTGGCGTGAAAGAAAACTTTGCTTTTTTCTCAATATTGTCCTCACTGGCATAGCGAATCAGTCCTTTGGGGAGATTAACGGCATCCATCATATGATCACAGGCATCAATACAGGCAGTACAGTTTATACATTCCAATTGTGTTCCGTTCCGGATATCAATTCCGGTAGGACATACCTGCACACACTGAAAACAATCAATACAATCTCCCTTCCCACTTTCTGCCCGATCTTCATTTTTCTTGAATTTTGCCCTGCCCTTGGTTTTTTCACCGCGTTTATGATCATAAGCCACTACAATAGACTTATTGTCTAACAATACCCCTTGTAAACGACCATATGGACAGGCAATAATGCATACTTGTTCCCTAAACCAGGCAAATACAAAATAAAAGACCCCAGTAAAAATAAAAAGGGATACCAAGGTTCCCGTATGGGATAGTGGTCCATCTACGATGTAGCGCAGCAAACGATCACTGCCAATGAGATAGGCCAAAAACACATTGGCGATCAAAAAAGAAATGATAAAAAAAATGCTCCACTTTAAGATTCGTTTTCCAATTTTCTCGCTGGTCCAGGGCATTTTATCCAGGCGAATCTGTTTCCCTCGATCCCCGTCGATCCAGTATTCGATCCTTCGGAATACCATTTCCATAAAAATGGTTTGCGGGCATACCCATCCACAGAAAAGACGCCCAAAAGCCACCGTAAACAAGATTACAAAGACAACCCCAATAATCATCATGATGACAAAAAGGTGAAAATCTTGTGGCCAAAAAGGAAACCCAAAAATATTGAAACGCCTTTCCAATACATTGAACAATAAAAACTGGTTTCCTCCAATCTTGATAAAAGGCGAAGCAAAAAGAAAAAGCAGGAGCCCATAACTCACATATTTGCGATACCTATACCATTTGCCAGATGGTTTTTTGGGATATACCCATGCGCGCTTTCCTTCTTCATTGAGCGTTCCAATGGTGTCCCTAAAATTATCCTGACCTTGTTCTGCCATGATGCTAGTTTATCGTATACGATGGGTTCTTCTTTCGCACTTCAAGAAAAACAAACCCGCTTATTTTTATTCGGTAATCGTGTCTTTCACTACTTCTTCTGTTGGGCTATCGGGTTGGTTTGGATCCACCCATAGATCCCCTTCAGCAGCCTTGGGCTCCAGAGGACTTGTTCCTTGTAGACTCAAGATATAACTGGCTACTTGCGCCATTTGACCTGGTTTCAGTTCACTCTTCCATGAAATCATTCCTTTACCATCGCGCCCTCCTTCCGAGATCGTTCGGAAAACATTTTTGATTCCACCTCCCAAAATCCAATAGGCATCCGTTAGATTTGGGCCTATCCCCCCTCCTCCATCTGCCTTGTGACAGGCCACACAATTGGTATCAAAAATCTTTTTCCCCGCACTGAGGTCATTGGCTTCGGTAAGCAATTCCACGGTATTGATATCCACAAGGTCTTTAGCTGTCTTTTTCCATTCGGCAATGGCAATTTTAGCTTCCGCTACCTGAGCCTCATACTCTTCCTCCTGATTATAATCATGGAACACTTCAAAACGTATCATGTATACTAGGGCAAATACAATGGTGGCATAGAAACCATAGACCCACCAAGGAGGCAGATTATTATCCAATTCCTTGATGCCATCATAATTATGATCCAGTATAATTTCGTGTTCCTCTTCCATGGGGGTACTGCCCAATAGTTTTTGATAAAGCCCTTTTAATTTTCCAAAACGCTGGGATTCCCGCAGTGCCTTATCTGCATCGTACTTCTCCTTGGCTTGGGGCGATAAGGTACTGTACAATACGGCCTGTAAAGAACCCACGCTGATTTCTATGGCGATATGAAAAACAACCAAGGTTCCATATACGGCCCAAAGCCACGGAAAGCTTTCGAAGGCCGATACCTCGTCACCGGCACTTCCTACCCACTCTAAGAAAAAGTAGGCAAAAACAGCAAAAACGGTTATTCGTACTAATGATGCTATACTTCTCATAGTTCTGTTTCGTTAGGGTTAGTGGTATCATCTTCCAGCGGAATATTTCCTACTTCTTCGATATGGGCTTTTTTTGCGGTGAACACCCACCAAAAAAGCAGCGTAAAAAAGAGGAAAAAAATCAGTAATGAGATGATAGGGTAAATGGCTACCCCATCTATATTTTCTAGATTTCCTTTTATAAATTTTAGCATGACCTATGGGTTTATATCAGTAGTTTGTGTGGTGTTTTTTACTTTAATATCCGTTCCTAGACGCTGCATATAGGCAATGAGGGCTACCACTTCCCGTTGGCGCATTTCAACGAAAGGAGACCCATTTTCAGCCGCATAGGCCTTGTCTGCCTCGTAGGTCTTTACAAAATCGGGATCGGCATACAAGTTTTTTTCGATCTGCGCTCCTTGCTCTAGCATCCATTCTTGGGCCCTGGCAATATCCGCCTCCTTATAAGGCACTCCCAAACGGACCATTGCTTTCATTTTTGCTTCGGTTTTCCCAGTATCGAGTTTATTTCCGATCAACCATTTGTACGAGGGCATGATCGACCCGGAAGAGGTACTTTGGGGGTCATAAAAATGATTCAAATGCCAGTTATCGCTATATTTTCCTCCTACTCGAAGTAAATCTGGACCAGTACGTTTACTTCCCCAAAGGAATGGGTGATCATATACAAACTCCCCGGCTTTGGCATATTCTCCATAGCGCTCTACTTCGCTCCGGAAAGGCCGTACCATTTGCGAGTGACAGGAGACACAACTCTCTCGAATATAAATGTCCCTTCCTTCCAATTCCAGGGGCGTATATGGTTTTACGCTACTGATCACGGGAACATAATCGTCAACGATCAGGGAAGGGATAATTTGCACCATTCCCCCAATAAGAATAGCTATAGTGGCAAAGATGGTCAGTTTTACCGGTCTTCTTTCCAACCAGGTATGATAGCCTTCTTTTCCTGTTCTCTTTTTCGTTACTTTTTGCAAAGCTGCGGCTTCGGCCAACTCATCGGTTACCGAACTTCCGCGTCTGGCCGTCATTACAAGATTGTATATCCCGATCAAAGCTCCTACCACAAACATACTTCCTCCTATGGCCCTCATCCAATACATAGGGATAATTTCACTTACTGTTTCCAGGAAATTTCCATAGGTAAGAGTACCATCCGGATTAAATTGCTTCCACATCGAAGCTTGTACAAAACCAGCGACATACATGGGTAGGGCGTATAGGATAATTCCCAAGGTACCTATCCAAAAATGCACATTGGCCAAGGCTTTGGAGTAGAGGGTAGTTTTAAATAATTTTGGTATTAACCAATACACCATCCCGAAGGTCAGAAAACCATTCCAGGCCAATGCCCCCACATGAACATGTGCGATAACCCAGTCACTAAAATGAGCTATGGCATTGACGTTTTTCAATGAAAGCATAGGTCCTTCAAAAGTGGCCATACCATATCCAGTAATCGCCACTACCATGAACTTCAATACCGGATCTGTTCTCACCTTATCCCAAGCACCTCTCAACGTCAATAATCCATTGATCATACCTCCCCAAGAGGGAGCAATAAGCATAATGGAAAAGGCCACCCCTAAGTTCTGGGCCCAATCCGGGAGGGAAGAATACAGTAAATGATGTGGTCCCGCCCAGATATAGATAAAAATGAGGGACCAGAAATGAACAATGGATAGGCGATAGGAATACACAGGCCTATTTGCTGCTTTAGGAACAAAATAATACATCAATCCTAAAAAAGGAGTGGTCAGAAAAAAGGCCACCGCATTATGTCCATACCACCACTGTACCAAGGCGTCCTGAACACCCGCATAGACCGAATAGCTTTTTAGCATTCCCACCGGTATTTCAATACTGTTCACAATATGGAGTACCGCAACGGTAACAAAAGTGCCCAAGTAAAACCAGATGGCCACATATAGGTGACGCTGCCTTCGCTTGAGAATGGTCCCAATAAGATTGGCTCCGAAAGCTACCCACACTAAGGCAATGGCAATATCAAAAGGCCATTCCAATTCTGCATATTCCTTTGAGGTAGTATACCCCAAAGGCAGTGTAATGGCTGCACCTACTATTATGGCCTGCCATCCCCAAAAATTAAAATTACTCAGCCAATCTTTCCACATCCGCGCTTTTAAAAGGCGCTGTGTGGAATAATAGACTCCTGCAAAAATGGCATTCCCGACAAAGGCAAAAATTACCGCATTGGTATGCAATGGCCGCAAACGCCCAAAACTAAGCCACGAAATGCCATCAGTGAGATTGGGAAATAAGAACATAAAGGCTAGCAATACCCCTACACTCATTCCAATAACACCCCAAAACATGGTCGCAGCGATAAACTTCCTAACGATTTTGTTATCGTAATAAAACTGTTGTACTTCCATAATTACTTCAGTTGATCATTCAAATGGTTTGATTCTTTTGTTTGTTCAGTACGCTTTTCAGCTATGATTTCATCTTCAAAAAGCATGCGTATCGAAGGGGTATACGTATCATCGTACTGCCCTTGCCTGACCGATAAAATAAAGGCCACAAAAAAGACCAGTGCAACAATCACACTAAGGGTGAGAAGCAAATAAATAATACTCATACCTACCTGAATTATGCTGTAAAACTACGTTCGATTCCTTTCGGAAAAGATGACTTTTATCAGCTTTATAAAAATTATTCTTTCCCATTTCCCGGAGAAAGCCTGCGCCCCAAGAAATGGGTGCAAATTGTTGTAAATACTACAATACTTATAGAACTCAACGGCATTAAAATTGCGGCCACAACCGGAGCCAAATGACCACTAATGGCGAAGCCCAGGCCGATGAGGTTATAACAAAGAGAAAAAACAAAAGCATACTTAATTATGCCCAAACCTCCTTGGGACAATGCCATGAATTTTGTGATCGCATTAAAATGTGAAGCTTCCAGAATACCATCACAGGCGGGAGAGAACACATTGACATCATCGGAAATTGCAATTCCCACATCACTTTGGGCCAAGGCCCCCGCATCGTTCAATCCGTCGCCCACCATCATTACTTTCTTACCTTCTTCCTGAAGTTTTTTAATGTACTGCAGTTTGCCTTCGGGTTTTTCATTGAACAGGAAGACGGTACTTTTAGGCAATATTTGGGACAAATAGCGTTTTTCCCCAGCATTATCCCCAGAGAGTATCACCAACTTGTACTTCTTATCCAAAGCTCCAAAAATTTGGGACACCCCCTCCCGATACGTATTATAGAATACATAACAACCTTTATAACAATCATCACTGCTTATGTGTATGGCCGTTCTTGCCAAATGGTCTTCGGGTGTTACATGAAGGCTTTCCCCCTGTTGTTCCACCACAAAGGGATAAGCTCCCGCCCTGATCTGGTGTCCCTCCCTGGTTCCGACAATTCCTCTTCCTACTTCTTCCTCAAAATCGTCAAGCGTTTGGATGCCATGATGTTTCAAAAGTTCATACAAAGCTCTGCTCATAGGGTGATTGGATGCGCGTAAGGTGGCCGTCAATAAACTTTCTTCGGTTTTGGTCAGGAGGATTCCTTCATAGGCAATGGTATTTTTTTGTGTCGTAGTCAATGTTCCTGTTTTATCAAAAACAATGGTATCTATATGTGCCATCCGCTCTATGACCTCACTATTTTTTAAATACAACCCATGGCGGCCAAAAATTCGCAGGAGGTTTCCCAGGGCAAAAGGCGCTGCCAACGCTATGGCACAGGGACAAGCTACGATCAATACGGCAGTGAACACGTTCAAAGCGAGCGAAGGTTCATAAAAAATCCAAAAAGCAGCGGCCAAGATGGCTATGGACAGTATACTTAACGTAAAGCGTTTACTGATTTGATCGGTGATATTCTGAAAAGAACTGGGTTGGGTTTTATCAAAAACAGGATTGGACCAAAGCTGGGTAAGGTAACTTTGCGTTACGGCTTCAAGCACTTCCAGTTCTATTAATCCGGCCTGTTGCCTTCCACCGGCATAAATTTTATCTCCCGATTGTTTTTTCAAGGGTTGGGCCTCTCCCGTTACAAAACTGTAATCGATGACCGCTTTCCCTTTGATCAAAATAGCATCTACCGGTATGAGTTCCCCATTTCGCACAAGAATACGATCTCCTTGCACCAGATCATTCACTGGGGTTTGCTCTTCTAACCGAGATCCAGATTCCTTAGCGGTCTTCTTTGCCGAAAGGCGGGTTACAGCCAAAGGAAAATAAGATTTATAATCGCGTTCAAAGGATAAAAAAGCATAGGTTTTTTGTTGAAAAAACTTTCCCAATAAAAGAAAGAATACCAAGCCCGTCATACTATCAAAAAACCCGCTTCCCCATCCCATGGTAACCTCCAAGGTAGATCGTAAAAAAAGTACCAGTATTCCAATGGCAATGGGCACATCTATATTTAAAATTCCAGAACGCACTCCCTTGTAGGCGGCCATTAAATAATCTTGGGCAGAATAGCACAGTACGGGTATGGAAAAGGCCAACATTAATCCTCTAAATAGGGGTTTGAAACGTTCTAACCAAAATTCATTGATTTCAAAATATTCGGGAAAGGACAGAAACATTACATTTCCAAAAGCAAAGCCCGCCACCCCCAATTTGTAGATCAAACTTCTATCTTTGGATGCCGTTGTAGTTTCCGCATCTTTTAAAGAAATATAGGGTTCATATCCTATACTGCAGAGCAATAAAACAAGTTGGTGCAATCCCATCTCTTGAGAAGAAAAACTGATACGCACCTTTTTTTCCGGAAAATTGACCTGGGCCATTCTTATGGCAGGGTGCAGTTTCCCCAAGTTTTCAAGAACCCATATACAGGAACTACAATGAATAGACGGAACAAGAAGGTTTACGATTTGTGTTCCCTGTGCATTGAACTCCAATAATTGATCGGCGATTTCCTGATTTTCCAAAAAATCGAACTTCCCTTCAAAACGTGAGGGACTGGTACCCGGATGATGTTCCAGATCATAGTAGTAAGACAGGGCATTATCGTGAAGAATGTCATATACCGTTTTACAGCCATGACAACAGAAACTCTTGTCTTGATCTACAATGACCGTACCGTCACAGTCATCCCCGCAATGGAAACATACCTCCATATTGATCTATTTTGCTCATTATACCTATGCCCAAAGGTCCAACTCCCATACTTCTTAAAAGATGATATTTGTCACCTCTCCGAAATTTCTTCAAAACTTCTCCCAATATTCACTCGTTTTCCCTTGCTTTAGACCCAAAACTTTAGTTACTTGCTATACCAGAGATTAGGTATGGAAGCTCAAGAAAGCAGGTGCGAAAATTGTATTATTAGGGAATTAAATGCCTTGAAAGCATTAAAGAAGGAGGAATTAAAACGCATTTCGGATAGCAAAATCACCAAAACCATTAAGAAGGGAGAAGCTATTTTTGAGGAGGGCGAAAAACTTCGAGGTGTTTTCTGCGTCCGCAATGGAGTTTCCAAACTCTCCAAGATGAGTGACAATGGCAAAGATCAAATTGTAAAAATTGCCGCAAAAGGAGAGGTGTTGGGACAACGCAGCGTCATTACGGAAGAGGCCGCCAATCTCAGTGCCGTGGCCCTTAACGATATGGAAGTTTGCTATATTCCAAAAAACCACCTTATGGATAATCTGGATACCAACAATACATTCACCAAAGAGATCTTAAAGCGAATGGCCCAGGATTTGAAGCAAGCGGATGATGTTATTGTAAACATGGCGCAAAAAAGTGTCAAACAACGCTTGGCCGAAGTTATTTTATATCTAGATAAAAATTTTGACACGGATACCGAAGGTTTCATAGGCATTACCCTAACCCGCGAAGACATCGCCAATGTTGTGGGAACGGCTAAGGAAGCCTGTATTAGAACCTTGACCACTTTTAAAAAAGAAGGATGGATCCAAACCGAAGGAAAGCGCATTAAAATTATGGATATCGCAGCACTTTCCCGCTTATCGGATGGACTTCTTTAATACTTGATACGTTTTAAAACTGCGTTCCGATATACCTTAAAAATTCAGGGGAAGAATCCGTATCTATTTCAATCCATACCGGAAGGTGGTCCGAAATTTGGTTGCGTTTCCAAAAACGATTAAAGTACGCTTTATAATCCGCATCCGTTTGAAGCGTATCCGGATTGCCTTTTTGGGCTTTCATAATAGTGTGATAATCTGGGATCATGTCTTCCGACAACACATAATCAAAAAGTTTAAAAACATCGGCTTTCTCCTTTCCTTCCTCATCTTTCATCAGCTTAAAGAAATTGTCTACTCCCAAAAAAATACGATCATAGATCTGGTTTAAACTGGTATTGGTCATCTTGCCTATAAGGCCGTCACTTTCCTTAAAGCCTTCATTTCTTATAAGGTCTACAATATCCTCATCCTCTTTGTACAGATTGGTATCGCCTAGAATAATCAAGTTCTCATTCCATAATTTCCCCTTTTTCTTCTTGTCGGCCAACACTTTCATCAAAAGTGCTATCTCCGCTTTTCGGATATCGTGATCACTTAATTCATCATCAGTCGCACCTCCTTCGCCAGGATGCAAATGCAGATTGAGAATCGTAAATTTCTTCCAACCCGATTGAAAACCTATGATCGATGGAGTCCGTTTTAACTGATCAATAACAGAGTCTTCATAAACTTCCGGGGGAATGACTACCTCTCCGGACAAACCGGAATGTTTTACCCTGCGGGTGTCATAGATATACCCAAAACGCTCCTTATTGCCATCTGTCCCTTCTGTGATATCCGTAATCACATAAGACCAGTCACTTCCAAGAATACGCATTACGATTTCAAGATCTTTTAAAGAGCTTTTAATTTCCTGAATGGCCACAATATCAAAGGCATTGATGATCTCTGCAATATAATAATAGGATTCCGGTAGGCGTTTGTCCAGATGACCAAACTCCTTAATATTCCAGGAAGCCAGCAAAATATTATCGTCTACTTTTTTCCTGGGTATTTTATCCAGGATCCCTTTCTTCAGTCGGATCAATCCGTCAATTGTACGTTTTTTTTGTGCTTCCTCCATTTTTTGTTCTCCCGTTTTGGGATCGATAAACAAAAGAGAAAATTTGTTGGGAATCAAATGTCCGGTAGGACGTAAATCATTATACCACATATGTTTTCGTTTAAATCTTAGCTATTCTTATTTGAAGGGACCCTTACATTTTTCGTTCTTGGAACTCTTGAATGATCACCGCAATGGCTTTTTTGGCTATTTTATTGGCAAGCATACCGCCCCCCAACCACAATAAGGGTTTGATATACCATTTTTTAAAAGCTTGCGCCTCTTTCTTGAGTATCTTTTTAATTCTGTTTTTCAACGGCTTGCGCAAGCCTTCTACCCACTTTCGATCCAGTTTGGGAAAAGTATCCACATCGTAGAAATACGGATTGGTGCTGGTATTGATATCTAAGAGGGACATATCTGGTATGATGGGCATGTACATTTTTTCCTTTCCACTTTCGGGCTCCTCAACTTCCCGGGAAAAAATTTCTATGGCTTCTTTATCCAAAGCTGCAAACAAAGGGGACGGATTGGACTTATCGTGTTCCAAGAATAAAAATGCCCTTAAAAAATTACGTGCATTATTTCTTCCCAAAAAGTAATCATGAATACGAAAATCGATATCCAAGAAACCTCCAAATCCACCCAATCCACCGGTTGCCAATGGTGGATGATCTTTGAGTTCTCCTTTTCCTTCCCATTTAATAGGGAATACCAAAAGTTTAAAGAAATCCCTCCCAAAAGTGTCGTTTCTTTTATTTCGTGCCTGATTTAAAATTGTAGGCACTAATTTTCCAAGGACATCGAACATTCCTTTTTGAAAATCAACAGACTCCTCTTTCTGGGTCCCCTTAAAGTTGGGGAAAGGATCGATCATAATGGTACCAAAATCGGGATGTTGGGGATCCGGACTTTTTCCGGACGCCATCAAACAACGTAGAACCTCATCAAAAGGTTCGTTGTTTATGGTTCCTCCATCGACTCCCGTAAACTTGAAGTGAGAGGATTCCATTTCCAAATCTATATCCATATTTTGGCTAAAGGCAATTTTTCTTTTTAAGGAATTTGAGATATACCCCCCTGTGAATTCCATATTAAAATGGCGAGGCGCCAAACCAATGGGAAATGCCCCGGTGGCCTTGGTTGTTTTGATCAAAAAATCCCGAGTTACATCGTCTTGAGGCCGAAATGGCAAATAAAGATCTTTGTCTTTAATGGGATCGTAATCTACCTTAAAATGGGCTATCACTTCATGATTATCGATACGATGTCCCGGATGCGTATCCATAAAGGCCGACTTTAAGCGGCTAAAATTGACAATATAGGAGATTGGTTTCAGGCTTGTCACCGTTAAAATGACCCTTAAATCTTGGGATACAAAATTTGGAAAATCCTTGGAAGAGGCATTTTTAGGAAGCTGATTAAATACGCGTTCGGCAATATGATCTATGGGTTTTGAATTCAACAAGGAGGCGGTAGCAGGGTTTTCTTCCAGATCATCCGTATCCAACATTTTTTCAAAAGTAGTCTTCCCACTAGTGTTTCGCTGCTCCGAATCACTGCCCAAATCATCTTCCAAAAGCACCCAACTATCGTATAAAATATTTCCCGTTTTGGTATAGGATGGCTTTAACACAGGTTTGATGTCCTTTTGATAAAAAGCCAATGTGGTGATCATACTCACCATACCTCCTGCCGAGGCTCCTCCCAATACATCTATGGCAACATTGTGCATGGGAATGCGCTTGTCCATCTCCTTCCCTTCCGCTGCCAATTGTCTATTTTTGGATTTGGCCTCTTCCCATTTGTTCAAGGTCTCCAATAAATAATCCATAAATCCTGCCGTATAGCATCCTGCAGAAACTGCCCCGGCCATAGTAATTCCCAAATGGAATGTAGGCTCAACTTTTGTCATGATCCTTTGTTTTTAGTAAATATCTTTGATATCCATATCTTATAAAATACCGATTAGCCGGTATTTTTAAGCCATGCAATAAAGGGGGGAGAAAAGGTTAAATTCTAAAAATTATGAGGTATTACAATTTCTAAAGTAAGAAAAATATATTATAATTTATAATCCATGACCTAATCATAGCACAGAAAAGGTATCAAAATTTTAATAGCATTATTGTTTAATGACCTGTTGAAACTTTCTGTCCTTCAATTGTATATTGGGAATACCTTTCTTGTCAATGCTTTTCTTATAATCTTCTTTGATTACCCTATTCAATTCAAACAGCTGTTGCGGAATTAGAATTTCTTTGTTCAAATTCCCTAAGGTATAGGTCTTTGTCTTGGTTTTGGTTTTCCACCTGCTGTTCACATGCTGTAAATCCGTTCTATTATACACCCGGGTCTTATCTAATTTCTCCCGATTTTCAACACTTTTTTCCAATGAAGTACTTATGGTTTTAATGCGCCTATAATCATTGGGCGAAGCCAGTTTATCCGTATTTTGTATCCTGGATAAGGCCTCTGAATGTAGTATTTGCTGGTTTGTATTGTTTTTGGCTCCTATATTATTTCCAGAATCGGCCAAAGTCTTGAACATTTGAAGGTTTACAAAGGCTGTGGAAAAGACACCGCTTGCCTCTTTTTCTATTGCTACTATCTCCTTAAGATAACTATTGACCGAAGGGGAAGAAGATAAGTTTCCCATCATTTTTTCGTCCTTGGCATTGCTGCGCAGGGTAATAATTTTTCCCATGAGTACATGTTTGTTTTTGTTCGCTGCACTTACGGGAAGTTTTTGGTGTAGTTTATCGGCATCTTGTATGCGATCGATAGCCAAATAATCTTCTACCGAGGCGGTATAGACTTCAAATGCCCGATCTTTTTGATTGAGTTCCACATAAACATCGCCCAACATCTGGCGCAATTTTGGATTGATTATAGGTCCAAATCTATTGGATACCGCCCTTTCCAACTGAAAACGGGCATTGGCATAACTATTGGGGTGCGTTGCCTTTTCTTCCCATTGTTTTCTGGTATAAAAGATACTCCCTAAAACAATATGGTATTTTCTAATAATAGGCAAATCACGTTCGCGATAAGCCAGATTCTTCCCTTCAAAAAGCTCTAGAATCAGGGCATCAAATTTTGTAGTTCCCGTATCCAATTCTGGATGCTTATTGTACAACTGGGCGAGATTCAAGGCAACTTCCAAATAACTTTCCAAATCATCTCTGGAAGCCATGCCCCATGCTTTTTGCCAAAAAGCTTCCGCCTCCTTATGGCGTTCTTTTACAGTTGCTTTTTTCCCTTTAACCAACAATGCCCTTATGAACAAGCTTTCCGGGAAAACGTATTTTTCTTTGTTCGGTATGCGTACTACCGGAACGTTCTGAGACCAATAGGGTGTACTTGAAAACCCCTCGAGCGACTCACTTTTAAACATTCTTTCCAGTTCCAAGAGGGCTTGTACAATTTCCTTTCCCCTTCCTTCATCTTCCTGGAGGTACGTTGCTACTTTTCTTCGCAATTGGGTCACCTCCCTACTATTGGCCCATTCGTTACGAAGCAGGCCATCTGTCCATAGCAGCAAACTCTCTTCTGCCTTTTCAAATTTCTTTTTCTGAACGTAGCTTATGAATTCTTTTCGTAGAAGTTCTTCAGCTCTGTTGGACAAATTGAGATCGTTACAGGCTTCGGCCAATGCTCTAATGGTATTACTTCCCTTAAGTCCACAACTATAATTGTCATCCGTGTATAGTAGGACCATGGCTTCATAGGCCACTTTTAAAGCAGGGTTTTTTCCGTAGGCGGCCCTATATGCTGTACATGCTTTTTTTAAATCCTTATTGGCACGGTATACATTACCCAAGGCCACTAAGGCCCAGGGTTCTTTATTTGGGAGACGTTTTATTAACCCCTTAAGATTGCTTTCAGCCTCTGCCACCGAAACCTTTTGAGTGTATAGTTGTATAAGATTGGACCATACTACCTCATTTTTAGGATACACCTTTACTATTTCTTCATACGCAATCCCAGCTCTCTTTTTATAGTCATTAGCTCCCTTGGCCTTCTTTGCCGCTTGTTGGAACAGATATCCCTGGGAAAAACGCAAGCCTGCCGTACAAAAAATACTATCCGACAAGGTATTGCACTTTCCTTGTTTCTGATCAATGTAAAGGGATGCTTCCTCCACTTTTTCCTGTTCCAAAAAAAGCTTTACCCTGTTGTTTACTTCTGCTATGAGTTCTTTACTCATGCTTCTTGCATCGGTCTTCTCCCCTACCGCTTCCTGCCCCAGTATGGTTCCAAGGCCCAACCACAGCAACGCTATCAAACAAACAATTGTCTTTTTCATCTTACTCTGTTATTGATTCAACAAAACTGTCGGGGGTCCCTATTTCTTCGTTCGGATATGACCGAAATCGGTAGCTGGTAATAAAAATTTTGCCATCGGAAAGCGCGTTTAGGTTTGGGCCATCCAGCCGAATCCGAATACAGGAATTAAAACTGGAAGGCACTTCCATCTCACCATTGACAATACCTCCATAACTTGCATTTTCTATAGGACATTTAGAATTGATCCCATCAATGGTACAATTGGCCAGGGCCCTGAACTTACTTTGATCGGGATCTATATTGAGTCGCTTTGGATCAAAGGGTAAAATAACTTCCTTCAAATTCGTAGTTTCATGATAGTGTACTTTATCAGGAGTGGTTACGGCGACTTCCTTGAACAGATTGGCAACAAAGTCCTGATTATAGGATTCCTTCACATAACTTTTCCATTTGGCTTGAAAGGTATCCCATAGTGTTTCAGCACTTGCCGTAGCTACTACAGTTTCGTTAATATTCAAAAAGAGCCATTCGTGTTTTAGTTCCGTACCATTAATGGCAAACAAAACCTTATATTCTTCCAAAAAACCACTTTCATCCACCTCATTTTTAAGAACAACTTGCAGTTCATAGTCAGAATCTGCCTCATTAAAATCCAAAAAGCCAATATGTTGATTGAAGGTATTGATCATTGAAGTATGCATCTTTGCTTTGAGGTCATCTACTTCCGATGCTCCAAAAGAGAATAAAAAAGGCACATTGGAATCAATACTAAAATTAACCTGCACCCCCGTTTTTTGGGCATGACTTTCTAAAGTGATACTCAAGAAAATCATCCCCAGTATTATATATTTAAATGCTTTCATGATGCCCTATTTTTTTATCGAAATTTTAATAATTTGTCCATGGTATCCTTATCCTTCCGTATGGAATACCGTTGTTCATTCAATATACTATCATTCAATTTGCTTTTGACCGCTACTTTGATGTAATCATTGCGTTCCAAATCAATATGTTGCAATACACGTTGCGCACTCCAATGGGTCACCAAAATATTGATATTGTCATCGGACAGTGCAGTTCTTTCAAAAGGGCGTCTCCAGAGGGATTTTCGTTCTTCCGTTATCCCTAATGTTCGGCTCCCTACAGTAATGCCACCTATCCCTTCCAAGTCGTCTATAATATACTCCTCAGGTGCTTTATTTTCCCTTTCCAGGGTAAGCTGAATTGTAAAATTCCGCATCCCCAATCTGTACCGATGATCAAAACGTATCAACACCACAGGTTCCAGCAAAAAATCCCTAGGGTAATACAATTCCCTTTTATGATATGCCTTAAGGTGCACCGGTATTTTTTCTCGCCCATCTGGTTTTAGCATAATCTCTAGGGAATCTCCCAAAAAGGGTTTGAAGAACAATAAACGTTTCTTTTCCAAAGATTCCAGACTATAGGCCGTGGTGTCCTTATCTTTTATCAGTACTATTTCGGTCTCATCGAAATCGGAATTTCCATAAATCCATAAGGACGAGGTACAGCTCCATCCCAAAAAAACGATCAGCGAAAAAACCCCAATAAAAGTCCAACTAAAGAGCTTCTCTCCAATAACCGTCCTCAGCTTACCCGTTTCCGTATGTACATCTTCTCCCAACCAATCCCCTACAATTTTTCCCGAAAGCCCGAGGGCCACAAGAATGATCGCCAATATGCCCGAATCTTGAATCTGTCCCAAGTGGAAGAAAACCCACCAGATACCAAAGAACAGCAACAAAGGCAATAAAGCAAGGCGAAGCCCATACTTTTTATACATTGGGTATCTCGGATATTCAGCAGAATACTCTTTCCGCAACTGACGCCTTACTGCTTTGGATTGAAGTTCGGAAAACAGGGTGTTTTCTCCTTCTTCCTCCCATTTCCGAAATACCTGCCAGATAATAGCGGTTGGAATCACATAAGCGCCTAAGTCGTCATTGGCGCTTAAGGTCATTTGAACAATGCCAACAATTTCACCAGATTCCCGTTCGATCAAGGCAGCTCCACTCATTCCTGGCCGAATTAATCCATTGGTAAATATGAGCTTGCGAACCAATTCCGACTCTCCTTCTTCCCCACTGTAATTTAAACTGACCGCTTGAGGTACATTTCGTTGCAGATCCCTGTCTTTTTTTTGGAATCCGAAAGCCAGAAATTGTTTGTCCCGTAGGTCATTTTCTTTTTCCACTGCAGCAAAGGAAACAATGCGGTGATTCGTTTTTCCAATCTGGATCAAGGCTACATCCGGATATTCTTTTTGTAATGTCCTGGTCGTTTGCCCTTCTCCATGGGTTTCATGGACGCGGGATTCTTCATAAATTTTGGACATCTGCAGCCCAACCGCCGTTTCCGTCCATACAAAATGACCCGGTTCCGTAGGGTTCGGCATTAAAACTTCGATTTGATCTAGGTCTTGAGCAGCGGATCGAACCACATGCGCACAAGTCAGGACTTTCCCAGGAGCAATTAAACTTCCTGTTCCCACTGCCCCTTTTGCCCTAACAAGCACAGTCCTTGAACGGAAAAGTTTGATTAACGTATCTGCCATTTTAGTTCGTTTGGCAGAAAAAAGGTACGAAAAATTCTATAGCAGAAAAAGTATTTATAACAGATAATACAATCTAAAACTTTCTTATGTCGTTGAAATAATCCTTATATTTCTAAAAAAGCACCTATGTCGCACTCCATAACCATAGAAATGTTTCCGGCTGGCAATGGCGATGCCATCCTTGTTGATTGCGGGACACAACTTTTTCTTATCGATGCCGGATACAGTTCTACATTTAGAAATCATTTAAAACCAAGACTGGAGGAATTGAGACAATCCGGAAGGCAGCTTACTAAATTTATTGTCACCCATATCGATGCCGACCATATTTCCGGGGCCATCGCTTTTATCAAAGAAAATGGGGCTTCAGATGCGCCAACAATTATCCCCATTGAAGAGATTTGGTTCAACAGTTACCGTCACATTTCTTTTGACGATAAAGCGCAAGGTTCTTTCCAGGGAGAAGCTCCCCATTTTTCGATTCCTTCAGGGAGTGAAAGCGCTGAAACGGAGGACGAAGAACAGCTTGTCAGTTATAATCAAGGTACTACTTTGGGATACCAGATCCTAAAAAACGGCTACGCATGGAATAGTACCTTTCAAGGAAAAGCCGTAAAATCTGATCTCCCTATTTCTCTTTCCATATCCAACGACCTTCAAATCAGTTTGCTGGGTCCCACCTCAACGGATTTGGATGATTTGGGAAACAAGTGGCGCGTTTATCTTTCCAAACTCTTTTCCGGTCCTATCAATGAAGATGCTTTCTTTGATGATGCCTTTGAAAAAATGATGGAAGAAATGCGACAAGCAGCATTGGAACAGGCCATACATGATCAAGAATCCATGGTATCTTTTTCTGAAAATTGGGTAGAGCACCATGCTTTGGCCTGGGAAAAAGAGGACCATTCCCCTACCAATGCCTCTTCCATAATATTCTTACTTACCTATCATGAAAAAAAAATGCTTTTCTTGGCAGATGCGCATCCTACGAAAATTATGGCGCAGTTAAAAAAAATGTTCCCCGAAGATCAACTCCCCTTAAAAGTCGACGTGCTCAAAGTGGCACATCACGGGGCTTGGGCCAATAATAGTCCTGAGTTACTACGTATGATACAGGCCGATCATTATCTGTTTTCCAGCAATGGAAAACGTCACCATCATCCGCATTTTGAAACTTTGGCCTGGATTCTAAAACAACATGCCGATACGCCCAAAACCTTTGCCTTTAATTACAAACAAGGCGAACGGTTGTTAGACTTAGAATCGCCTATCTTACAACAGAAGTATCACTACAGCACCCTATGGCCCGCAGTGGATGATTGGGGAAATGGAAAAGATGGGTATCTAAAGATTGTTTTACCCTAAACACAGAACCCCCTACTACCAGCTTGGCAATATCTATAGACGAAATAGGTATTTTAGACTTTATGCATTACATTTAAGGGATGTTTAGCATTGCCCCTAGCGTCTTGATTTGTTTTAACTTACCCAAAATGCCCGTTTAAACCGCTATCTCATGTCTCAAAAAAGACAACTTGCCGCTATCCTATTTACCGACATAGAAGGGTATACTTCCTTGATGCAAAAGGATGAAGATCAAGCGAGAAAATTACGGGATATGCATCGGGAGATTTTTGAAGCTGCTACCAAAAACTTTGACGGTAAGATCATTCAATATTTTGGAGATGGCACACTTAGTATCTATCAAAGCACCGTAGAAGCGGTCTATTCCTGTATAGAAATGCAACGTGCATTTATTGCCAAAAATATCCCTGTGCGCATTGGACTCCATGTGGGAGACATTGTATACTCCAAGGAAGACATCATTGGCGACGCGGTTAACATTGCCTCCAGAATAGAATCTTGTGCCATAGCCGGAAGTATTTTAATTTCAGATAAAGTTCATGATCAAATCAGGAGTCACAGCGATATACAATCCAAATTTCTGGATGCCTATGAGTTTAAAAATGTGGAAACGGCCATGCCCTTGTTTGCCATTGCCAATGAGGGCATTGCCATTCCCGACCCTGCAAAAATAAAAGGGAAGCTCAAGCAATTGCCAGACCAGACAGGCCAGACATCCTCTAGAAAAAAAACACTTTTGCCCATTCTTCTTGGGATAGTATTACTAGGCATTGGGGCCATGCTCTATGCCTCTTATTTTTCGAAAAAGAATGTTCCGCTACAGGATTTGTCCATTGCCGTACTGCCTTTTGACAACCTGAGCACCGATGCCGATGCCGAAATATTTAGGGATGGCATGACGGAGGATATCCTTACGTATTTGGCAAAAATTAAGGATCTACACGTCATCTCTAGAACTTCGGTGATGCAGTATAAGGATACGAAAAAGACCATTCCCCAAATTGCCAAAGAATTAGGTGTTTCCTATATCTTGGAAGGGAGTATTCGGAAATACGGAGATAAAGTGCGGGTCACGGCCCAATTGATCCGTGCTGACGAAGATGGACATTTATGGGCCGAAAATTACGATAAGACCTTGACCGATATCTTTAGCATACAAACAGAGGTGTCCAAAGAAATTGTAGCTGCCTTGCAAGTTAATCTCTCCTTTGAAGAACAACAGGGACTTGCCCTTATCCCTACCGAGAATATTGAAGCCTACAAGTTATTTTTAAGAGGAAAAAAAGAAGCGGACAAGCGAAACAAAGCTAGTATAGCAAAGAGCATTGAATTGTATAAAGAGGCCATTGTATTAGACCCTGATTATGCCGAAGCCTATGCTGAAATTGCCAACTCCATTTACTTGGAAACCTATTATTCCGGCAGGAATCCCGAAGAAGCTGCAGAACTGGCCAACACCTATTTGAACAAAGCCGAAGCCATTACAGATAAAGTCTCCCGTATTTATTCCGTTCGCGGGCTTATCTATAATATTCAAGGAAAGCAAAAAGAGGCCAAAGCGGCTTTTGAAAAGGCCATACAGCTTTCTCCCAATGATCTTACGGCCCGGCATCAGTTTTCCACCTTCTATTATTATAAGCGCGATTTTGAAAAACAATTGGAGCAAGCAGAAATTGCCTACCGGTTAGACCCCTTATCCTTTGCTACGGGCAATAGTTACTTTACCGCCCTTACCTCAAACAAAAAATATGATGAGGCAGAAAAGCTCATGAAAAATATTGAAAAGAACAATACCGTCAATAACACCTTTGTCATCAATAGGTCTTTTTTCCGTTTGTATACCGACAAGAAAGATTATCAAAGCGCAATCCCCCATCTGGAAAAGATTGTAGGTCAACAACCGGTTTTCAATCGCTTTTTGGCCTATTGTTATGGAACTATGGGCGATACCATCAAAGTTCGGCAGATTATTGACACCATACTAAAAACGGTCCCGGAAGAAAATAAAAGTCAACAATTGGCAGTAGCATATGCCGGTTTAAAAGAGGCCGACAGTGTTCTTTTTTATTTAGATCCAAAAAGAAACCCACTATCCAAAAGGGTCACTTTGGATGAAACACTGGATTTCTTTGAATTTCTTAAAGATGACCCGCGCTATATTGCATTGCTGAAACAGCATCGGCAAAATTTAAAATAGTACCATACCGAATTTTTTAATTGTATTTTTCCACATAGGGATGCATATTCGGCAATGTCATTGCAGCATAACTTTGATAACGTTGCTCAATTTTCTCTTGCAATTCCAATAGCATTTCTTCAGCATCTTTTGGGTTTTTCTTAAATAAAGTATTGAACCTTGTTTCCATACGCAAATATGTTTTTATGGGTATACTTGGAGCTTTAGCATCCAATTGCAGACTAGGCAGTCCTTTTTCCCGTCGCCTTGGATCATTCCGATACAACAGCCATTGTCCAGAATCAACTGCAGCGCGATGATATTGACGTGGTCTCTGCATATCAATACCATGGGAAGGACTATGACAGTAGGCAATAATAATAGATGGACCATTAAAACTTTCTGCCTCTGAGAATGTCTTCAGGGTTTGTTCTTTATCAGCCCCCATAGCTACAGAAGCCACATAGACATCATCGTAACACATCAATAGGCGCCCCAGATCTTTCTTTTGTTTTTGTTTCCCCTCAGTGGCAAATTTAGCCGAAGCTCCAAAAGGTGTTGCTTTGGACATTTGCCCTCCGGTGTTGGAATACACTTCATTATCCAATACCAATATATTTACATTTTTACCCGAAGCAATGACATGGTCCAGGCCTCCATAACCAATATCGTAGGCCCAACCATCTCCCCCTACGATCCAAACACTCTGTTTTACCAGGCTATCCGCTACTTGCAACAGGGCTGTAGCCTTGGGTATATTCAACTTTTTCAGGATCTCTTTTAGCTTGTGTACGCTCTTCCGTTGCGCCATGATTTCTATTTCTGTGCTTTGGTCGTTTAAAAGAATATCGTAAACCAAATTAAAATCCAGTGCATGCAGCAATTGTTTTAAAAGTCGTTTTGCCTTCAATAGCTGTTGATCAAGGGACAAGCGAAAACCTAGACCAAACTCGGCATTATCCTCAAACAAGGAATTGGACCAAGCTGGTCCTCTACCCACAGCGTTTTTAGACCAAGGTGTTGTAGGCAAGGCTCCTCCAAAAATAGAACTGGCCCCGGTTGCATTAGCGATCAACAGACGATCGCCGAACAGTTGGGATAGCAGTTTTAAGTAAGGAGCTTCCCCACAGCCATCTACTCCCATGGCATATTTAAATAAAGGCTCTTGCAATTGTTGTTGATGTAGTTTCAAAGGATTTATTTTTGCTCGATCCAGTTCTGGAAGTTCTTCAAAATAAGCCCAGTTTGTTCTTTCATCTGTTAAAATCCCATCACTGGGCGACATCTTTAATGCCTCATGATCACAAGCATCGATACAATGGTTACAGGAGGTACATTGATCAGGGTGTATTTGCAAGGTATATTGCAAAAGATCCGACTGCCATTCGGGTGCTTTCACAGGAGACCATTTAAAAGTTTCCGGCGCATTGTCCAGATAATCATCATCATACGCTTTTATCCGCAGACTGGCCTGTGGGCAGGCCATACTGCATGCGCCACATTGCACACAGGCATCCGGATTCCAAATGGGCAATGCCATCGGGGCCTTTCTTTTGTTATGACCAGAAGTATTTGTTGGATAGGTCCCATCTACAGGCATTGCACTGACTGGAATCTCATGAGTTTTTTGACGTAACAATTGCCCTAAGAGCGTTTTATCAAATGCCACATTCTTAAGCGCTTTGTTTTCCTCTTTTGGGATTAAGCTTCCCGTTTCAATTTTCGTAAGATAACCCTTTAGCATCGTAGCGACCTCTTCCTGGACCACCTCATCATGAAGGGCAAAAAAGCAGCTGTGTAATCCAGATACCATATCAGTGTCAATGGCATAATGTTCCGGAAGTATCGATGCATTCACCATATAAAGTCTTATTTGCTTACGCTTTAAGTGTTGTATACTTTCTGATGACAAGGCAAAATGAAACTCTTCCGGGGATAAGGAAGTTTTCACCAATAGGTTTCCTCCAATTTTCAATTGGGACAATACCACATCATTTTCCAAGAATTCCAAGCTATCACATATGACACTATCTGCATTGGAGATGCCAAAGGGGGCTTTGATAGGTGTTTTGGAAATGCGTAGGTGCGAAACACTTCTTGCATTGGATTTTTTGTAGTCAACTTCCATAAAACCCTGTAAATTATGAGAGACCTTATGCCCAAGGCAATCTAATAACTGCTGAAAACTTGTCGTGGTATGTTCAGATTTTGTTTCATAAAACAATACTTGTGTTGAAGCAGTTTGGATACAAAAATCCTGCTTATAGGCTAAGCTCAACCCACTAACATCATCGCAAATCCCCACAGTAAAATTGGTCTTCAGGGAATTTTGTTTCATGCGTCTAAAAATAGCTTCCACCATGGCTGGGGTAAATTCCTTGGAGCCCAATCCATAGCGTCCACCAGCAACTTTTGGAGCTTTCCTAAAAGAGGAAGCATCTATAGATAATGCTTGAACAACATCCAAGTATAAAGGTTCCCCTGTTGCTCCAGGTTCCTTGGTTCTGTCCAAGACCGCAATATTCTTACAACTTTGGGGCAAGGCCTCAAGAAAGTACTCCACGCTAAAAGGACGAAAAAGGCGTACAATTAACACACCAACTTTAGCTCCATAGGCATTGAGGTGTTGTACGGTTGTCGCCACCGTTTCCCCTGCAGACGCCATAATTACGATAACTTCCGTTGCTTCGGGGTGACCCACATAATCAAAAAGATGGTAATGGCGACCTGTGCATTGGGCAAACTTATCCATTTGTTGTTGCACAATATGGGGACAAGCCTCGTAATACGAATTTATAGCTTCCCGGCTCTGGAAAAATACATCCGGACCTTGAGCCGTGCCTCGAATCAGAGGAGCATTAGGGTTTAATTTCCTTGTGTTATGTGCTTCAAGTTTTTCCAAAGGAAGCATCTTTCGTATGATATCATCTGAAACCAGTTCAATATTGGTCATCTCATGAGATGTTCTAAAACCATCCATGAAATGAACAAAGGGAATTCTGCTTGCCAGTGTTGCCGCTTGTGCTATCAGTGCAAAATCCATGGCTTCCTGGACCGAAGCAGCTCCTAAAAAGGCATATCCTGTATTTCGTACAGCCATAATATCACTATGATCCCCAAAGACAGATAAGGCGTGTGTGGCAATAGATCGAGTGGCGACATGAATTACATTGGGCGTAAGTTCTCCCGCTATTTTATACATATTGGGCTGCATCAATAAAAGCCCTTGTGAGGCCGTAAAAGTAGTACTGAGCGCGCCGGTTTGCAGGGCTCCATGCATGGCACCGGCCACCCCTGCTTCGCTTTGCATTTCAAAAACGTTGGGAATATCCCCAAAAATATTGGTTTGTTCCTTACTGCTCCAAGCTTCTACCAATTCAGACATCTCAGAGGAAGGCGTTATGGGATATATGGCACAAACTTCATTTACGCGATAAGCAATATGTGCCGTGGCCTGATTCCCATTCATTAAAAAAGATTCTTTGGTATTCATTCGTAGCGCTATATTTGTTTAATTGTGCTGTGAAGGCAGGTATATTTGGTCTGGAAGGTGTACGTATCTTTATGAAATTAAAGTGCCTTATTCCCTGATTCCGCAACCACATCGATTTTTGTATAACGATGTATCGCAGTAGCCAGAACAATAAGGCACCTTTCTAAAACTACAGTTATTTTACAATTTCGATAGAAACCGGGGTAGGATTCGTAAGCATGTCGAATACAGGGGAAAACTTTGCTAGATTTTCCAATTCTTCCACAGAGGCATCGGACTTTACTTTTAACTTAAACGTAATCCCATTAAATCCTTTTCGTACTTCAGCATCCAATCCAAGGAAACCGTGTAAATCCACGTCGCCTTCCAAAGTAGATTCGGCACTTTCAATTGCTATTCCATTAGCTGCCGCATGATAGGTCATGGCTCCAGTTAAGCAAGATCCCAAAGCGTGGAGTACTACTTCCGGTGGTGTGGCCGCTTGGTCATTTCCCAATAATACATTGGGGTGGTCGCATTCCATGGTAAAGGTTTCTTTGCGTGAAGTGTCTTCTTGACCTACGCCATAAAAGCTTTTGATGCTCGATACGCAATGTCCTCCTGTAATCCAATTATTCTTGGATCTGAATTCGAATTTTGCCAATGCTGGATTTTGTTGAACTGCACCAATCGTTTCTACCAATTGATCTACATTTACTCCGTTTTTTACATTTTGTGTTGAAATCATTTTTTTAAAATTTAAAGTTTAACATTTTTGTTGCCTAGTAGAAGGCAGCAGTTATGCCAAAAATCATAAAATATTGATTATCAATTAATTAAATGCAATTAACTTAAAATAATTATTAACGATATTTCATAAATAAACGAAATATCGTAATTAAATTTACGAAATATCGTTAATTGTAGAGGACTTCCTATAAAAAGCTACGCAGGTTTCTAAGAAAATGAATTCCCTATATAGGTCGTACAATTTTTAAGGCTTTGATCTTGGAAGCCAAGGTAGTTGGTGGGATACCTAAGAGCGCCGCAGCACCATTATGACCAGATACTTTCCAGTTTGTCTTTTTTAAAGCTTTTAGAATGTTTTCCTTTTCTTTTGCAATCAATGCCGAATAGGTCAATATAATATCTTGATCCTCAGGAATTGCAGCATCGTTTTTCTTGTGCGGTAGCGCTGTGGGAACGATCATATTCCAATCTACCATCCCATTCTGGGCTACAATGACCGCCCGCTCGATCAGATTTTGCAATTCTCTTACATTCCCTGGCCAGGCATAGTCCGTAAATACTTTTTTATCATCGTCCGTCAGGGTTATATTTTTTTTATGAAGCTTACGGGCCTGTGCATCGATCATGTGTTGGGCAATGAGGAGAATATCGTTTTTCCGTTCTCTTAAGGGTGGAATTCCAATAGGGAATACATTAAGTCTGTAATACAGATCTTCACGAAATTTCCCATTGGTAGCGAATTGCAATAGATTTCGATGCGTGGCCGCAATGATCCTCACATCAACCTTTAAGGTCTTGGAACTCCCTACGGGATCAAATTCCCCTTCTTGAATCACCCGCAACAGTTTAGGTTGCAAAGCCAAAGGCAATTCCCCGATCTCATCTAAAAATAGAGTTCCGGTATCCGCTAATAAAAATCGGCCTTTACGATCGGCAACAGCGCCTGTAAATGCCCCTTTTTCATGACCAAAAAGTTCGCTTTCTATCAAATTTTCAGGAATGGCCCCACAATTAATGCGTACCAGGGGTTTGCCACTTCTAGAACTGGCTTGATGAATAGCTCTGGCGACCAATTCTTTTCCAGTT
The DNA here is from genome assembly GCF_043678055.1 of Spongiimicrobium salis. NCBI lineage: Bacteria > Pseudomonadati > Bacteroidota > Flavobacteriia > Flavobacteriales > Flavobacteriaceae > Spongiimicrobium > Spongiimicrobium salis. The sequence goes on along the minus strand of NZ_JBHEQA010000007.1, from coordinate 36,424 downwards.
CCCGTTTCTCCAGTGATGAGCACTGTGGCATCGGTCTTGGCTACCTGATCTACCATTTGAAGCACTTGCAACATTCCTTTATCCTGCGTTAGAATACCGGATGTATTGGTTAAATTTTCAATTTCTTCCGTTAAATACTCTTGCTGATCGGTCAACACTTCAATCTGAAGGTCTGCCGCAATGCGCGCCTCAATATCCCTTAAAATAAGAATATAAAAAATGGCTTTCCCGGTTTTAAATTTACTCAAAGTACCCTCATTGAGCGTTTCCTTTCCTTTGGAACCAATCACTTTTATTGTCTTGGACAGATAGGTGTTTGTAGTGAGGGTAGCGCTTTCCTCCACTAAGGATTCTATATGTGTTGCGCTGGCTTCATCAAAGAAAAACAATACATTTCGTTGCAAAACCTCCGTATTTTCCAATAAAAACTGTGCTGATGGATTGGTTAAAATGATTCGAAACCGCTCATCGAACATAATGATCGTATCCAAAGCGCCATTGATGAGACCACTCATCTTAGCATTGGCAAACTCCAAGCTTTGTTTGGCAGAGGAAAGGCGTTCTTGAATTTGATCCAGTTCCCGGTGTCTCTTTATCATTACCGTTAAGATTCCCTGGGCAAATCCATTGTCCTTCTGCATCAACTGTACAAAATGATGACGTTCAATTTCCAGTACCAGGGTATCTTCTTCTGCGGTGACCGAGGCCGATCGGGCTTGCCGATCAATAAGCGCATACTCCCCAAAACACTCCCCTTTCCCGAGATAGCCATAACTGTGTACCGCTTCATGCACCCTTACTTTTCCATCCAAGATAACATACATGGCATGTCCAGGACTATCTTTTTCAACGATCCGTTCTCCCGAACTAAAACGAATACGATTTAAATCTTCGCAAAAATGTTCAAGGGAAGCCGGGCTTACTTCAGAAAAGAATGGAATTTCGGAAAGAAAGGTATGGATATCATTGCTGCTATGGGATGCCATATATTCTTTACTAGGTTTATAATACGTACTCTAATGTAGTAAAACTTTATGAGAGTTTGTGCCTGATCTGCAAAGGAGCATGGACACGATCCGAAGTACAAAAAACAAAAAGAAGTGAAAAATTAGATGATTATGGCGCACTTTTGTCCAATCCCCTATTTTTCACTTCTCCGGATATTATCCCGTTTTCCACAGGAAACCGTACTTCTTATTCCCTTAAAGCGCTAAAATTTGTTGCTCTTTTAAGGGGCCCAGCTCATAGGTAGCCTCCAAAAGTTCTTTTTTCAATAAGTAAACTTCATCCAAACGATCATTGGCCTTGTAGATTTCTGCCAACTGTAGCAGTACCACAGGTTCCGATGTTTTCCCTGCGATATGTTCTTCCACTACTTCAATGGCTTTTTCTTTTTCACCTAATTTCAAATAACTGTAGGCCAACCAACCATATGATTCTGGTGTGGGCCTGGATCGCACCTCTTCTTCAGCCAATCGCAAGGCTTCTTCCGGTTGATTTGTCTCTTCCAAATAACATTCTAGATTGTGAGTATTGTACATTACCCCATAACTTAGGTTTTTGAGCATTTCAAAATAGGAAGTCAAATTTTGCTCCTTCATCAAATCATCATTCATATATGCTGCAATTTCCATTTTTAACAGTAGATAATCGGGGGACTTATGATATTCCCATACCGAATCTAAAATGCGCAAAGCCTCTTCTGGGTTTTTCTCTCGGGCAAAAACGATCCATGCAATCCCTTTTTTGGCATAGGCATTTTGAGGATCTATAGCCAATGTCTTTAGATAATGCTGATATGACGCTTCTATTTTACCGGCATGGCCATAGAAATCGGCCAAGTTGGTATAGGTCCACTGTTGAAGTTCTGGATTCTTGGAATGATCTGCAATGGCCTTGGCCAATTCCATATAATTGATCGCTACTTCTAACTTTCCTTCATGATCCCTAAACTTTGCCTTTCTAATATAGCTTCCAAAATCATTGTCTTTATAGAAATCATCCAAATAAGCTTCAGCTTTTGCATAATTCCCCAATTCCATATGAATATCAAACAGTAACATTTGTGTATCCCTGGCACCACTTCCCAAAGATTTAGCTTTTAGGGCCAAGGGCAGTGCCTCCTCAAATTTATGCTGGGATATATAATTTCTGGCCAAAGACCTTAAGTATCCTGCGCGGTTTACGCCGCCAATTTCAACTGCTTTTTTCAGTGCCTTTTCTGCATTTTTTAATTGCTCAATATCCCCATTTTGCATGAAGTAACGGGTATATTCTCCTGCCACGATACCAAAACTCATCAACTGTAGGCTATCGGGTTTTATTTTAGCATTCCAGAGTTCAAAATACTTTGAGCTTGTTGGAATCGGGGCTCCACTTAAAAATTTGTTATAATCCTCGGGCTTTGTAATTCTTTTTTCCCTTGTGCTACAGGAAAAGACAGAGAAGGCCAGGATAAAAAATAAGAGGTGTTTCATCTGGTATTATCTTGTTAAGGTGTTGTTTCATTAGGGGCAGATGTCGCAACATCTACCCCATTTCTATTTGTTTGTCTATTTTGGGTCTCCCACATATGGAAATTCCGAGCTAATACTCACGGCCACTCCTACTCCATCCGAAGTAAGTCTTGGAAGGTTTCCTCCTGCTCCGTTATCCTGACCACTAAAGCGATCTCCTGTGTTTCCGCCGAAAAACAGAATTAAGGAAACGTCAATAACATCATCGTCCAATCTTCTTCCTGTCAAGGCCACTTCATCTCCATCCGGAACCAAAATACTTCCATCATTATTGGCATCTTCACCAGGATTAAAATAAGTGGTTGGAGCATTTGGCGCTACATCGAGCACGTCTGCAGCAAGAAAAGTGGTCAATTGCGTGGCATCTAAGCCCAAAATATTACTTTCATAGTTTAAGGCTGTGGGATCTATCCCTAACAGATTGGCATAAACGTCATAATACTGTTCCAATCGTGCCTCATAGCCTGCTTGAAATATGGCAGCCATTTGCGATGGGACAGCTACATTATGGGCATCCTTAACACTGGCCTGTCCTTCAATATCAAATCCCAATACGGTATTGATACCAGGTCTTCCCATATAGTCTACCTGACTAAAAGTACCGGAAAAATCCGGATCTTGCATTCCTTGCTCACAGGGCATACATGAGCCCCCACAATCGATACCCGTTTCATCTCCATTCATAATTCCATCGGTACAGCTAGCACTTGCAATGGGATCAAAATCTCCATCATCATTGCTACAGGATACCATAAAAGTCATGGTGAAAATACACAGTGCGCTATAAATTATACTCTTTCTCATTGTTTTCTATTTTAGAATTTGTTTTGTTTTGTTATTGTTTTTTATTCGTAGTTACCCATGTCTTGTACACTGGTACACCAAAGGCATTGGTAGCTGTAGGTGTTCCCAACATGCTGTTTGGAATTTCCACTACAATGGCCATGGTATTAGAGTTTTCAAAGGTGTTGGTCGCCTCTCCCGCAGGCAAAAACCCTTCTGGTGCATTTCCCCCGATTACTTGACCAAATTGTGTAAAGTCAAAGAAGAATGGGTCTTGGCGCGGGCCTGCAAATAGCGATACTTCGCCATCGGTAGATATGATGGGAGACGAAGAGGAAATAGCCACATTTCCCAAAGGCATGTCTACCATTACGCTACTGTTTATTCCAGTTTCCTGAGGTTCTCCCGGGCCAAAAAAATACATAGTACCATCGCGAGGAATTGCCTGAATGACCAAATCTTCCACCAAATCCCCATCTGTATCAATATTGATTTCGGTTAGGACATTCTCATCAAAAGTTCCAAAGGCCAATTCAGGAAGTACATTAGATTGTAGATCTACCTGAAACACGGTTTTATCCGAATCTGCTGTGGGCTCATACCCAAAAAAATCTGCAATATCTGCTGTTTCTCCAGAGATGGAAGGCGCATCAATATGATCTGCGGCAATTAAAACTGCTGCCGTTGCAGCAATCATACATAATCCAATAATTCCTTTTGTTTTTTTCATTTTAAATTATTTTAAAGGTTTGTTTATGCTACCTACGCAAAGTTCATTTTGAGGTTGTTAACAAAACGTTAATACATATAACACACTGTATTACAGTAAATTAAAAATTAAAAAAAGGGGAATGGTAAACGGAAGGACGTACAAAAGGAAAACGACTCTTGGTGCGTCTTAGCAGCTTGTCGAAAATTGGCCAGGGTATCCTGTATTGGGTATATTAGGGGGAAACTGTTCCTAGGACATAGAGTTGTTCCAAGTTAGGAGCTTCACTTCCACCTGCGGGTTCAAGTGTAATTCCGAAAGCTTCTGAGGCATTTTGGTTGTCCATTTCAAAAATACCATTGGCCTCCTCTTTGAAATTGGAAAGGAGTCCAACACTTGTTGGTGTCAGTGGGTCTAGGGTCAATGACCAAACCTGATACTCTTTTCCTTCAGGAGGTTCTGGAAGTCCTTGGGCATCTATAAAAACTTTTTGTTCCCTATTGTTCCAATACACCTTGGCATAGGCATCTGGAGAAACTTGCTGTCCTCCCAGGGCAACTACACGGATATCTTTATCCCTAAGCGTGTTAAGCAAGGTTTCGGATGTTGTTAAAGAGTTCCGGGTCTTCTCTATTTCTTCTTCAAGATTGAAGCGTTCACTCTCTACGACTTCAATTTTTGATTTTAATCCTGTATTCTCGCTAAAAACGTATAAGAGCCCCACGAGCAGCACAAAAGAGGCTGCCCAGCCTGCATAGGCGTACCACGGCAGTTTTGATTTGGGCATTGGCACCACCTTGGGCTGTTGTTCTTCAGTAATTCTCTCGCGAATGTTCCCAAAATCCATTGCTTTTTTGGGAGCGGCAATTTTTGACAATTGTAAAATGGAAGCCTCAATGGCCTCAATTTCTTTTTTAATTTCGGGATAGGTTTCCGCATACTTCGCCACTTCCAGGTTCTCATCTGCCGAGAGCTTCCCTGCAACATATAGTTCCAAAATACCTGACGCTATGTATGCTTTGCTATCCATCTTATAATCCCATATTCTCCCGTAATTGGGAAATACAGCTTCTACTTCTTGTTTTTATGGTTCCCAAAGGAATATCCAATTCCTCTGAAACCTCCCGTTGGGAGTATTCCCTAAAAAATAATAATTCTATTAACTCTATGCATTGCCTCTTTAATCCGTCGACCAATTTTCGTAATCTTACAGTATCGATGGCAACATCCTCATGTTCATCCTCTAACTCCAGTATTCCCGAAAAATAATCGGCCGACAGGTTTTTACCTTCATCGCGATATGATTTTGATCGTACCGCATCAATGGCCGCATTCCGGGCAATATTGAGCAACCATGTAAAAAATCGTCCTTTGGATGCGTTATAGCGGTCTGATTTCTCCCATATCTTCATGAATACGTCCTGACAAATCTCTTCGGCCAGAACTTCATTTTTTACAATGATATTAATGGCTCCGCAGATGTTCTTCGCATACATATCATAGAGTTGTTCAAAGGCGGCAACATCTTTTTCTTGAAATTTTTGTATGAGAAGTTCTAGTTTCATTGGTAGGTCGAAGGTAAAAAAATATCGAATATCTTTAAGGAAATAATTCTCGTTTGTATGAAATTGGAAACTATTTGGAATAGCTACCTCCAAATTCTTAAGGATTGAAACAGTACATCATGGATCTAAAGGAGCACTATTTGCAATTATATAAGACATCCATACCCCAAATTTCATCGGGTAAGTACGACGTTGACCCTTGGATCAAGGCAGATTCTGATGAGCGTTTTGGCTTAAGTTTGATCATACGTCCTTCAACCCAGGTAAAAGAAGAGATCCAAAAATTTCTAAGCAAATTAAAAAAAGAGGAACCCAATCAGTATTATTACCCCAGCTCTGATATCCATATTACCCTCTTATCCATTATTTCCTGTCATGAAGGATTTGATATTGATCAAATTAAAGTACCCCAGTACATCTCCTTGATAGAGGAAGCTTTGGTTAACCTAAAATCTTTTAAGATCCGGTTTGAAGGCATTACAGCATCGACTTCTTGTATAATGATTCAGGGTTTTATGGAAAACAATGAAGTAAATAGTATTCGAGATCATCTTCGAAAAGCATTTAAAACTGGGCAACTCCCCCAAAGTATAGACCTAAGATACACACGTCGTACCGCACATGCCACTGTATTTCGTTTTAGCGAAACCTTAAAGAACAAAAATACGCTCTTGACCCTTATTGAAAAATATAGGAATCACGATTTCGGTGCTTTTGAGGTCAATACCATTGAACTGGTGGTGAACGATTGGTACCAACGAGCTTCCCGCGTACAACAACTACATTATTTTAAGTTAGTAAAATAGATTTTTAGAAGCAGTTATTGCCAAATATATTCCCGTATTTTAAGCCTTACTTTTTTGTATTCCAAGAAATAGATTTTCCTTTTCAACGCAAGCATTTGGCGATTGGATTTCCTACAATCCCAAATGAAGTTATTCTTCTTCCAAACTTGAAAAGGGAACAATCCATTCATCGATAAAGCATCATTTCACAACATCTTATCGATGAAATACAACATATAGTTCTCATGGGATTCGAAATCATTTATGTTTGAATATTCTTACAAATACTGTAATACTAAATACTTCAACCATGACCCACACTTTATGCAAAGTTGCCCCAAAAATAGTATTCTTCTTCTTTTTATTTGGTGTTCAATGGGTTTCCGCACAAAATTGCTCCGTCAATGCAGGAATCGATGAAACCATATGTGAAAACATTACCTCCTTTAATTTATCGGGATCTTCGGCGGGTCTGATACAAAATGGACCTACTTGGTCCCAAGTGGGTGGGCCTTCGGTTCTTATTGATAACCCTAGCGACTTAAGCACTATAGTTTCCGGATTCATAGGTGGAAATGTCTATAGGTTTAGACTTACGGCACAATGTACAGACGGCAGTACGCAATTCCAAGAAGTGAATATTACTGTTGAATCGATCACAACGGCAAACGCAGGTATGGACATTGCCTCTTGTCCCGACAATACCGGTTCCCTCTCCCTTGCCGCTAACACTCCCACCAATGCTGGGGAAACTGGTTTTTGGAGTATTGATGGGGCCAATAACGCAGGAGTCACGATAAACTCCCCAACAGCTCCAAATAGTACCATCAGCCTATCGTCCAACAATGCCGGAACCAGTACTTTACGCTGGACCATTACGGGAGCACCCTATGCTCCGGGGCAATTTTGTGAATCTTCAGATGTAATGACCGTTACCAATTTTGGGGGCGTAACCGTAGTCAATGCTGGAGCCGATCAGAATCTGGACAATTGCTATACCGTAACACAATCCACTGGCTTGAATGCCAGTTTTGGGGGGAACAACATCAATGGACAAGTGGGTACCTGGTCTTTTGTCAGTGGTCCAAATACACCTACCTTCTCTAATATAAATAGCAATAGATCCGGTATTTCCAATCTCATCGAAGGAACTTATACCTTGCGTTGGTCTGTCAATGGACCTTGTGCGACCGGTGAGGATACCATGACCATTACTGTAGCCGAAGCCACCCAAGATATTACGGATGCCACGGTTCAAGACAGTAGTATTCGTTTTTGTGACCCCAGTATTACTACCACGACCCTTATTGGTTCTCAGCCTCAATTTGCCGGGGAAACCGTACAGTGGACACAAATTTCAGGTCCAGGGGTAAGCACGGCAGGGACACCGGCCTCTATTCTTACCCCCATGAACAGTACTACCCAAGTATCGGGTTTGGCATCTCCTGGAACCTATGAATTCAGCTATACGATCACCAATGCAACCACGGGCTGTGACGATACGGCCATTAGCACCGTACGTTATTCTGTAGATCCTATAACCATCACGGCCAACGGAGGTGCAGATATCACAGCGGCTTGTGGAATAACGCAAGTGGAGATTCCTTTTACCACAACAGGAAATGGAACCAATACTTTTGCTATTATCAGCGGTCCATCGGGTTCTGCCTTAATAGATCCTAATAACTTTCAGAATACGGGCAGTACCCCTTTGACCATAGATTTTGATGTGGAAGGTACCTACACGGTAGTCTTGCGGAGAGCGGTTGGAGGATCTGTACAAACCGGTTGCGATGTTGGAACGGATGCCATAAACGTGGCCATTTCTTTGAACCCTACGGCATCCAATGCGGGTACACCCCAAGTATTGGCCTGTAACGTCACCTCTACTTCCATTACCGGAAATATTGTCACCACAGGGCAATCCTTATGGTCCCAGATCAGTGGCCCTAACAATGCCACTTTCTCCGACCCTTTTGCCCGAACTTCCACAGTTTCCGGATTGATTCCCGGAACCTATGTTTTTCAATACGGTATTACGGGTGGAAATGCTTGCTCTCCCTCAGCAGAATCTACAGTATCCGTAGAAGTATCTTCCAATACCCCTTTAGTCATAGATGCAGGTCCAGATCAACCTTTGATTTGTTTTGGCGCCCCTATTGCTCTTGCCGGGGAAACACCTCCGACAACCAATTTAGTGGGTACCTGGACAGTAGATAGTGCTCCGGCAGGAGCCACCATTGTCTTTGAGGATGAAAACGACCCTAATACTCTGGTATCGGGATTGGATATCGCGAATGAAACTTACATTTTTCGTTGGACCGTAGAAAACCCCAACGATAATACTTGCCCTCCTCCAGGTACCGATACCGTTACCATAACCACGGGAGCCACAGAAGGACCTTCCCTGGCTACAGCCGGTTCGGATGAATGTCTGGCTCCCGGAACTCCTTCTGTAGTACTTGCCGCAAACCAACCCGAAGTGGATGAAGTAGGAACATGGACTGCCAATCCCAGTACAGGTATTAGTTTTGCGGATCCCAATCAATTTAATACCACGGCCACCATTAGTATTGAACAAAGCTACATCCTCACTTGGACCATTTCCAAAGCAGGTTGTCAATCCACTTCAGACGATGTGGAAATTACTATCGGTGTTCCTGCGAATGCGGATGCCGGTGCGGATCAAACCGCTTGCTCAGATACCTTTACGATGGCGGCTACCAGTTCAACTGGGGATGGACTTTGGACTCAGATCTCTGGGCCTGGTGGTTTTACCATCGATGATGAAAGCAGTCCCACTGCGCAATTCACATTTAGCTTTTCAGGGCAGTATGTTTTTGAATGGATTGTAAATAACGGTACTTGCACACAAGATTCCGATCAGGTTACGCTCAATGTGGGTATTCCTTCAACTATCGCTGCAGTCGGGGCAGATCAAGTGATCTGTAATGCCACAAATGCCGTTTTATCTGGAAATTCTTTTGACAGCAATGTCGAAACAGGATTTTGGACTTTGTTATCGGGAGCTCCAAATACTCCCACAATCACAGATATCAACGACCCCAATACGGCCGTAACAGATCTTGTTTCAGGAGTATACAACTTTAGATGGACCATTACGGGCAGTAGTACCTGCCCCACTACTTTTGATGATGTACAAATTGAAGTTTTTGCGCCACCTGGTGCAAACGAAACTTTGCAATTATGCGAAGTAAATAATTTTCTTTTGGAAGCTACTTTTGGTGCCACAGGGACTTGGACGCAAACCGGAGGTCCTGCCGGGGCAACCGTAACGCAAAACCCAACCAACAGTAATGTTGCAGAAATTACGATTACTCCTGGTAACATCTATCAATTTACCTTTACCACGGATTATGCTTGTGGTACCTCCACGAAAATAGTGGATGTAATTTCCAGCACAGCACCCTCCCAAGCACCCAATGCCGGACCTGACCAAATACTATGTATCGGTGACCTAGTGGTTCCGAATCAGACTACCTTGGCCGGGAACACGCCTCCGATTGATGTAACCACGGCTACTTGGCGGTTCGCCGAGCAACCGGCGGGCAGTGTAGCGGTGATTGACAATCCAAACAGTCCTACCAGTACGGTTTCTGGTCTTTCCGTAACTGGTGTTTATATTTTGGAATGGAACTTTGAATCTGGGAATTGCTCTGAAACAGCAGACATTATTCGAATTGAAGTATATGAGGCGCCTTCAGTGGCGGACGCCGGAGCGGACCAAACGAATGCCTGCCAATTGGATGTGCAACTCAATGCAGCGGTTCCCGCCGTTGGCATAGGAACCTGGACTTTTACCTCAGATCCTTCAGGGGGTGCAGCCATTATTGACAATCCAAATTCTCCCACATCCACCTTATCTAATATTACGGCTCTAGGCACCTATGAACTCACTTGGACCGTTTCCAATGGAAACGTCACTTTTGTGGATAGTCCTTCGGCTTGTGACCCTACATCGGACACGGTCAATATCACTTTTACTGCAGATGCCCCTTCGGCTGCCGAAGCAGGGCCTGACCAAGAATTTTGTGACGCTATACAAACCAATTTAAACGCTACCGCCTTGACGGTAGGTACCGGTACCTGGTCCCAAACCGCAGGCCCCGGAGTAACAGATGCGGGCACCATGGCCACGATTGCCGGAGCGAACGACCCAAATACGCCGGTTTCCGATTTAGGTCCCGGAACCTATGAATTTACCTGGACCGTGGAGAATGGCGGATGTACGCTAGTAGACACAATGGAGTTGGTAATTTTTGCCGATCCCATCAGTGCGGATGCTGGCCCTGATCAAACTTTGAATCAGTTTTCGGCAGTAACTTTGGCTGCAGTACCGCCAACCGCTGGAACGGGGACCTGGACACAAGTCTCTGGCCCGACCACGGTAGGCTTTTCGGATACTGGTGATCCCAATACAGAGGTGTTCGGGGCTACGGAAGGGGTATATACTTTTCAATGGACCGTTTCCAATGGTATTTGTACGGATGTTTCGGATACGGTAGAGGTATCCTTGTTGGGGGTCGACTTAGAACTCTCTAAATCGGTTTCCCCTACTACCGCAAATCCAGGCGATATTGTCACCTTCACCATCGAGGTCTTCAATAATGATGTATCGACCTCCTCAGATGCCACTGGAGTGGAAATAACCGATATTATTCCTTCTGGTTTTACCTTGGTTCCAGGAACTGTAAGCCCCGGAGGGGTTTATAATTTGGGGAATTTATCCATTACCTGGTCCAACTTAAGTATTCCCAACGGGAGCACTACAAGCCTCTCTTTTGACGCTACGGTAAATGCCTCTGGTTCATATACCAATACGGCTGAAATTACCGCCAATGCTATTTTTGATCTTGACTCTACCGTTGGCAATGGCATCGCGGCCGAAGATGATCAAGATACCGCTACGGTCACGGTAGCAATGGCCGATTTACGTTTACGAAAATCCGTAGCTCCCACAGACGCTAGCGTTGGGGAAACGGTGACCTTCTCCTTGCAAGTACGAAATTTTGGGCCGGATACAGCTACTGGAGTTGAAATAACGGATATTGTTCCACCGGGCTATACCATTGGAACCATCAATGATGGAGGAGTACAGAATGGCAATGAAATTAAATGGTCTGGGCTAACTTTAAACTCTGGAAATACCACAGTGAGCTTTGAAGCAACGGTAAACCCACCCACAGGAAGCACGAATGAATATCTCAATACCGCCCAAATTACGGCCAGCGATGTCCTAGATCCCGATAGTACTCCTAATAATGAGGATGGAGATCAAAGCGAAGACGATGAGAGCGCTGCCGGAATCACTTTGGAAAATGCCGATCTTGAATTATCCAAATCCGTATCCTCCAACACTGGAAATCTTGGGGATCAATTGACCTATACCATAGCTGTTTTGAATAATGATACGGTTGAAAGTGGGGACGCTACGGGTGTGACCATTGTGGATACACTTCCCAACGGCCTTGATATCGTTGGAGGTACGATCAGTAATGGAGGGGTATACAACCCAGGAAATCTAACGATTACCTGGAGCGACTTGAGCATTGCCAATGGATCTACCTTAAATTTAAGCTATGAGGTTACCGTTAATGCTTCGGGCAACTATACCAATGTGGCCCAAATTACCGCATCCGACCTTCCGGATCCCGATAGTACGCCCAATAATGACAATGGAGATCAAAGTGAAGATGATGAGGCAAATGCCAGCTTTGCGCTCCAAACAGCAGATTTAAGCTTGGTAAAAGATATCAGTAGCGGTTCTAGTGCTACTCCTAATGTGGGTGATACGGTAGTCTTTGAACTGACACTTACCAATGCCGGTCCCGATGTTGCGACCAATGTCCGTATTGAAGATATTGTTCCTTCGGGCTATACTTTGGGGACCATCAATAACGGGGGAACGGCTATTGCAGGAACTTTCCTAAGTTGGAACCTTCCTTCCCTTGCTGTAGGGAGTACTACGCTATCCTATGAAGTAACGGTAAATGCCCCAAGTGGACTTCCCGATGAATACTTGAACATCGCCGAAATTGTTAGTAGTGATCAACAAGACCCCGATAGTGAACCGGGCAACGATGATGGGGACCAGGATGAAGATGATGAAGATTTCTTTATCATAGTCCCACAAATCATCGACTTGGAACTCAATATCCAAGTAAGTGATAACACACCCAATGTAGGGGATATTGTCACCTTCACCATTAATCTCAGTAACCTTGGAGACGTAGATGCTACCGGGGTAAACATCCAGGATCTTCTCCCTCCTGGTTTTGGTAATGTAACTGGGATCAGTAATGGGGGTATATTGAGTGGAAGTGCTATTGATTGGTCCGGACTAAGCGTACCTATGGGCACCGATACCCTGATATTGACGTTTAATGCCGAAGTGCCGGAACCTTCTGGCGCTTCCAATGAATACCAACATCGCGCTCAGGTCACGGGCACAACACAGGAAGATCTGGACAGCAGTCCGAACAACGACAATGGAGATCAGAGCGAAGATGATGAAGATGCCATCTCCATTGCACCCCAAATGGCTGATTTAAGTATTGAAAAAACGGCAAACACTACTTCTCCCAATGTAGGGGATACGGTCACCTTTACCTTGACCATTACCAATTCAGGGCCCGATGTAGCTACAGGAGTGGCCGTGGAAGATATCCTTCCGTCAGGATTTAACCTTACTGCCGTAAATAACGGGGGAACCTTAAGTGGCAATACGGCTTCTTGGACCGGCTTATCCATTTTGGCCAATAACGGCAGTATTACATTGAGTTATGCAGCCACAGTAAATGCCCCAACAGGAGCGGTCAATGAATATGTGAACAATGCACAGATTACTGCCAGTGATCAATTTGATCCGGACAGTGATCCTTCTACTGGAAATACGGTAGACGAAGATGGAAATGGGTCACCGGAGGACGACGATGAAGATAGTTTAACCTTAACACCCGCTCAAGGGGATCTGTCCCTGACCAAAATTGTGGTGGATAATGACCTCAACCCGCAGATTGGAACAGAAATCAGCTTTGAAATTACCGTATTCAATGACGGTCCCAATACGGCCGACAATGTAGTGGTCCAAGACCTTTTACCCACGGGATTCGACTTTGTACTGTACAGTGCCACTTCCGGGATATACAATGCCACTACAGGAATCTGGCAAGTGGGGGATGTAACCAGTGGAAGTAGTGAAACCATCGTCATTGATGTACTGGTCAATGCCACAGGAAATTATACCAATGTGGCCGAAGTGATTGCCTCTGATGTCTTTGACCCCGATTCTACACCCAACAATAATGTATTGGCAGAAGATGATCAGGATAGCGCTACGGTTACCCCAGTAAACGTTATTGATATCGAACTTGAAAAAAGTGTGAACAATAGTACCCCAGACGTCAATACCAATGTCACTTTTACCCTAACCCTTACCAATACCGGCCTCGGAGATGCTACCAATGTTCAGGTTTTAGATCAACTCCCCTCCGGATTCACCTATGTTTCTGATGATGGCGGTGGTGCTTATGATGACAGCACGGGCAATTGGAATATCGGAAATGTATCCAGTGGTGCCTCGGCTACGCTAAATATCATAGCTACCGTGAATGCCACAGGCGTGTACACCAATGTTGCCCAAGTGGTTGCACACAATGAATTGGATACGGATTCCACGCCGAACAACAATATCCTTTCGGAAGACGATCAGGATGAAGTAACGCTAAGCCCACGACAAGTCGTTGACCTTACCGTCACCAAAGTAGCCAATACAATGACACCCAACATCGGCGGACAAATTGAATTTACAATCAGTGTAAACAATGATGGGCCCAGTGATGCTACAGGAGTGGTAGTTACCGATCTGTTGAGATCAGGGTACCAATTGGTAAGCGCTATCCCTTCCACGGGCACCTACGAACCGCTCAATGGTTCTTGGAGCATTGGCAATCTTGCCAATGGCGCTACGGAAACTATGGCCATTACGGCTACCGTACTGGCCAATGGCAACTACACCAATACAGCAGAGCTTACCGGACTCAATGAAAACGATAGTGATTCCGAGGTTGCCAATAACGACAATACGGAAGATGATCAGGAAACCATTGCCCCAATACCCGTCCTAGTTTCGGATTTGGAACTGAGCAAGAGTGTGGATAACAGCACTCCGCTTGTTGGAAGTGAAGTTATCTTCACCCTAGACCTAACAAACAATGGGCCAAGCGATGTCAGTGCCGTCTTAGTACAGGACTTGTTGCCTACTGGATATCTTTATATTTCAAATACTGGAACTGCAGGCACCTATAATCCAAATACTGGGATATGGAACCTTAATGGCACCATTCCCAACGGCACAACGGAAACCCTGAACATCGTGGCCCGAGTAAACCCTACCGGTAATTACGAAAACATTGCCGAAATCATCAGCTCAGGAAATCAAGATATCGATTCCACTCCTTCCAATGGTATCCTCTCGGAGGATGATCAGGATAGCGTCAGCACCACACCGGTACCCATTGCCGATCTAAGTTTGACGAAAATTGTGGACAATGCGTTCCCAGACGTATCCGAAAACATCACCTTTACCCTGACCTTGACCAATACAGGATCAAGTGAAGCTACCGGCATCCAAGTGCAAGATCTCTTACCATCAGGTTTCAATTACATTTCCGATACCGGTGCCGGCGCATACAATGACCTTACCGGGATTTGGAACGTAGGTTCCTTGGCTGCGGATACTTCTACGGCCCTTAATATTACGGTGAGTATAAATACCACGGGAAGCTATATCAATACCACAGAATTGATTGCTGTTAATGAGGTGGACCCGGATTCTATTGCAAATAACAATGTTCTTTCCGAGGATGATCAAGATGCTGTGGAAGTAATTCCTGGACAAGTGGTTGACATCTCCGTCACCAAAGTCGCGAATACGATGACGCCAAATATTGGAGGACAAATTGAATTTACCGTCAATGTAAGTAATGATGGGCCCAGCGATGCTACCGGAGTGGTAGTTACCGATTTTTTAAGGTCTGGGTATCAATTGGTGAGCGCTGTCCCTTCCACGGGTACTTATGAACCGTTAAATGGTTCTTGGGCCATTGGTAATCTTGCCAATGGTGCAACGGAAACTATGGTCATCACCGCTACCGTATTGGCCAATGGCAACTATAGCAATACGGCAGAACTTACCGGACTCAATGAAAACGATAGCGATTCCGAGGTCGCCAATAATGACAATACGGAAGATGATCAGGAAACCATTGCCCCAACACCCGTCCTAGTTTCGGATTTAGAACTAACCAAAACAGTGAACAACGCTACTCCTTTCGTAGGTGATGAAATTATCTTCACCTTGAACATTACCAATAATGGGCCTAGCAATGCCACGGGCGTACAAATACAGGATATTTTGCCTTCTGGTTATACGTATATTTCCAACAATAGTACTTCCGGGGTTTACGATCAGGGTACAGGAATTTGGAATCTCAATGGAGCTATTCCCAACGGGACTACGGAAACTTTGAACATTGTTGCCTTTGTGAATCCTACGGGCAATTATGAAAACATTGCTGAGGTCATCAGTTCCGCTAATCTGGATACAGATTCTACTCCATCCAATGGACTCTCCGCGGAAGATGATCAAGATAGTGCCCTTACAACACCTACGCCCATTGCTGATTTAAGCTTACTCAAAACAGTGGACAATGAATTCCCAGACGTATCCGACAATGTCACCTTTACGTTGACCTTGAACAACGCTGGTCCCAGTATAGCTACAGGGGTTCAAGTTCAAGATCTATTGCCATCAGGATATCGTTACATCGCTGATAGCAGTGGTGGCACTTATAATAGTACCACAGGAATCTGGAATGTAGGTGCACTAACTGCAAACACCTCAACTAGCTTGGATATTACTGTAGGCATTAATACTACGGGAAGTTATGTCAATCGTGCCGAAGTGATCGCCGTAAACGAAATGGATCCCGATTCCAGTCCCAATAACAATATCCTTTCTGAAGATGATGAGGATGAACAGGCTACACTGCCGAGGGTCATCACCGATATCTCCCTGACCAAAAACGTCGATAACCTGAGTCCTTCCGTAGGTTCGCAAGTCACTTTTACGATTGAGGTCACCAATGATGGGCCCAGTGACGCTACGGGATTGGTGGTTGAAGATATTCTTGCCTCTGGGTATAATTTCATCAGTGCCACAACTTCCGTGGGAACCTACGATGAAATCATTGGTTCATGGAATATTGCTTCCTTAGCTAACGGAGCAACTGAAACGCTAGAGATAAGAGCAACCGTACTTACCAATGGCGATTTCTCCAACACTGCCGAGCTCATTGCCCTAGATACGTTTGACCCAGATTCTTCTCCGGACAACAACTTAAATTCCGAAGATGATCAGGATACCGTAAATCCCATACCCACAGGGCTTGCAGATCTATCTTTGACGAAAACGGTTGATGAGGAAAATCCCAATGTGGGCGATATTATTGAATTTACCGTCAACCTAACCAATAGTGGGGATAGTGATGCCACGGGTATTGTAGTTACCGATCTGCTCCCGAGCGGATTTACTTACGAATCCCACTTCACTACCGCAGGGATATATGACGAAGTCAACGGGCTTTGGAACACCAATGGGGTAATCCCCAACGGGACAACAGAAACATTGGTGGTTCTGGTAAGCGTCAATCCCCCTTCGGGAGTCGATGGGGAATATACCAATATTGCCCAGATTACAGCAGCCGATCAATCGGACCCTGATAGTACGGTTGATGAAGATATTGGCATTGATGATCTGAGTGATGGCCTTCCCGATGATGATGAGGCCATGGTGGTCGTAATTCCGCAATCAACAGATATTGCATTACAAAAAACTGTGGACAACGATCGTCCCGGCATCGGTAGCACCATTAGTTTTACGATTATAGCTTCGAATGTGGGAAGTAGCACGGCGAGCAATATAGGAATCGAAGAAATACTTCCTTCCGGATATACCTTTATCTCGGCCACGGCCTCAGCCGGAAATTATGACTTCCAAACTGGCGCATGGTCCATAGCCACTTTGGCTGCATCGAATAGTGAAACCCTGATCATTTCAGCGGAAGTATTGGATAGCGGGGAATATTTAAATACTGCAAGACTTGCTTTCGTAGATCAGTATGATATTGACGCTTCCAACAACACCGCACAAGCGACCATAGACCCCAGTTGTTTGGTATTCTATAATGAGTTCTCGCCCAATGGGGATGGAGTCAATGAAACCTTTACCATTGATTGTATTTCCAGGTACCCCAATAATGTATTACGCATTTATAATCGCTGGGGGAACCTTGTCTTTGAAGCAGAAAATTACAATAACGACTGGAACGGAACCTCAACAGGACGTGCTACTATTGACCGAGAAGATGCACTGCCCGTGGGCACCTACTTCTACATTCTCGATCTAGGGGATGGTTCAGAACCTATTTCGGACTGGTTATATATAAATCGCTAAGGATATGGACACTACTGTTAAAAAAATTAAATTGATGAAAACACATTTCAAAACGGGAGTAATCCTTATCGCTTTATTCATTTCTGGGATAGCAACAGCACAACAGGATCCCCAATTCACCCAATACATGTATAATACGCTCACCGTGAATCCGGCTTACGCTGGTTCCAAGGGGCATTTATCCGTACTAGGTCTCTACCGCACACAATGGGTAGGTATCAACGGAGCGCCTACCTCACAGGTCCTATCACTGGACGGTCCTGTACGAAAGAATATAGGCCTTGGGCTTGTGATTACCAATGATGAATTGGGTCCATCCAACGAAGTATTTGTAGATGCCAATTTTTCCTATACCATTCGCTTGGATGAGGATAACAAAAGGCTATCCTTTGGTTTAAAGGGAGGTGGTCGCATGTTCAATGTAGATTTTTCTAGAGGACTTACCGAAAATCCGGATGTTGCCTTTCAAAATAATATCGAAAACCGATTCTTCCCTACTATTGGCGCCGGAGTATACTATCATTCTTCCAAAGGATATCTTGGTTTCGCCGTACCTAATTTCTTTTCGGAAGATCATTATGATGGGGAAACACAAGAAATTGCTACGGAGCGCTTGCATTATTTCCTCATTGGAGGAAAAATAATGGACCTCAGTCCAGATTTAAAATTTAAGCCGGCATTTTTTGTGAAATGGGTCCCAGGAGCACCGGTCATTGCAGATATTTCCGCTAATGTTATGATCAAGGAAGTCTTGACCTTTGGTTTGGCCTACCGCTGGGATGATTCTGTCTCCGGTTTATTGGGTGTACAAATTTCTCCTGCCCTCAAATTGGGATATGCTTATGACCTAACTACTACAGATCTCAGGAATTATACCACTGGAACGCACGAAGTTTTCTTGCGATTTGATTTAAAGACGATTGAAAAGAAATTAAGATCCCCCAGATTCTATTAAGATACCACCCTATGAAAACAACAATAACTACACTATTTCTGTTAGTATTCTTGCTAACCTTTAGTCAAGAAAATCAAAACAGTGCTGATAAAAGCTTTAATAATCTCTCCTATATAAAGGCAGCAGAACAATATGAACGTATGGTACGGAACGGAGATGATTCCAAAGAGGTCTTACAGCATTTAGGAGACTCCTACTACTTTAATACAGACATGAAAAATGCGGTGAAATGGTATGGACAATTGTTCTCCAAATACGAACATGTCTTGGAACCAAAATACCTATTTCGTTACATCCATGCGCTAAAAGGAGTGGGTAATTATCGTTTGGCCAAAGGATTGATGAAGATCTATAAACACGATACCGGCGCATCAAACTTTTCGGTGGCCCAATTGAAGGATAACGACAAAAAATTAGATGCTCTTCTAAAGCAACAGCCACAATTTTATATCACTCACTTGTCCATTAATACGCCAATGGCCGATTTTGGCTCTACTTTTTACGAAGACAAAATTATATTCGCTTCGAGTAGAGATTCCTTGAATTTACATACCCGACTTTATGAATGGAACAGACAGCCTTTTCTGAATCTTTTTAGTGCGGACACTTTGGATATAGGCTCTGACTTGGTCGAAGTCCATTCATTTTCTAAAATCATCAACACAAAATACCATGAAGCTTCCGTATCGTTCACACCCGACCAGAAGACCATGTATTTTACAAGAAACAATTATACGGACAAGAATTTGGAACGCGATCAAGAAGGAACCAATCATTTAAAAATTTATAGGACCTTTTTAAAGGATGGTACTTGGAGCTCTCCACAAGAAATTGCGATTAATAATGTTGCCTATTCTGTGGGACAACCCGCTCTTAGTCCCGATGGCAAAAAACTCTATTTTGTTTCCGATATGCCCGGTAGTATTGGAGCGACCGATATTTTTGTGGCTGAAATTCTTGAGGATGGTACTTTTTCCCAGCCTAAAAATCTAGGTCTAGGTATAAATACCAGTGGTCGGGAAATGTTTCCCTATATCACCGCAGGAAAATTATATTTTGCCTCTGATGGACATTTGGGATTAGGGGGACTGGATATTTTTGAAAGTACTATAAACAATGGATTCTCCAAGCCTGTAAATCTTGGGAAGCTTTTAAACAGTTCAAAAGATGACTTTGGGTACATTGTCAATGAAAATACGGGAAGGGGATATTTCTCATCCAATAGGGAAGGTGGTACTGGAGATGACGATATTTATTCTTTTCAACGTTTAGACAAAGAATGCCATCAAACTGTAGAAGGAATAGTGACCAGAACATCCAATGCGCAACCCCTAGACGATGTTTCGGTACAACTTTTAGACAGCACTGGAGTTATCTTAGAAGAAACCACCACGGGTATGGAGGGTATATTTCGCTTTGATACCCTCTTAAGTTGCCTGACTTCTTATCAAATCCAAGTATCAAAAACTGGATACCATGAAACTTTGCAAGATTTCACGACCACTAATGAAATTGGCTTTGACAACACTATTCCCCTTAAAATAACCAGAATATTGGAAGAATGGAGTACCGTAGAACAGGGTGTCCGAAAAATAAAAATAGACCATATCTTTTTTGATCTGAATAAGGCCGAAATTAAATTTGAAGCAGCTATGGAATTGAACAAAATTGTGACCATCATGAAGGAATATCCAAAAATGATCATTAAAATAGAATCGCATACCGATGCCAGGGGCAGTGATAATTATAACGAAGCTTTATCCGATAAAAGGGCAAAATCTACAGCGGAGTATATTATTTCCCAAGGTATTGAATCCCATAGAATTAAGAGTGCTATTGGGTATGGAGAAAAAAAATTATTGAACGGCTGTAGTAATAATGTGCAGTGCTCGGATAGGGCCCATAATATCAATAGACGATCGGAATTTATTATTCTCAATCTGGATTGAGATTTGGAGCTTAAAAGAAGTATTGATTACGAAAAAGAAGAAAGCCTGGGAACCACCCCAGGCTTTAAATTTTATTTCCGGGAACCACCCCGAAAAATAACCAAACCAAACTTACAAAATTATGAAACTCTAGTATTCTAAAGTGTTCCCTCTTATAGTCGAGCCCTTTTTTGATTACTTACAGAAAAAATCAAAAAATAGTATTTTATCCTATTGATTTGATAGAAATATTTATTTAACATACTGATTACCAGTATATTAATCATTTAATTTTTTTTTTAAAATTAATCAACGGAAAAAAAGAACTCACCTTTTGATTGTTGTACACTAGGTATTGTTGAGGTAATACCGCATTTTGTCAATCCCAAAGCATTAGGGTTATCCTCTAATTGATATTGCTCCAAGAGTTCTGTATTTAAATTGGTATTTCTAATAGCTACTGGCTCTAACCAACTCAAAACAAAGTCCCCTCTATTTACAGGCACAAGACCTATTTCATATTCATATTCTTGTCCATTTTCCGTTAGAGGGCCTTGTGCTATAAGTTCTGAATCTGGACAAGCCCCCAGAAAATCAATGCTTCCAATGCGAGTAACCCATTGAAATTCATCAACAGCTTCCCTAGTATTACTATTTCTATCTGCCGTTTTCAAGCGCATAACACTGATAATATCCCTGATGAATGCATTTTCATTGGCGATGGAATCTCCAGGAGTTCCGGTAGCAATCATAGAAGATACTTTTCCGTTAATCCAGAGGGTATCATTTACGGAAAAAATAGGGCCTGCAGATAGGGTTACCGCAGTTTTGTTTCGTGGGCCAATTTCCAGTCCCAAATCTTCCTCTTCACATAAGATGGCAAGCAATAAGGGAGAGAGTCCCACAAGCAATAAAGCAATTTTGATTTTTTTGATCATTTCCTTTGGTTTAGTACTAAAACAACTCAAATGGATTTCACCCTACATCATAGCTTTCTTGGAGAAAATGTTTCGTAAAGAATCCGGGCATAGAAGCTTGCTACTTTGTACTATCCAGACCAATCATTGCCAATAGAAGAATATAAAGAAGTGTAAAATAAAAAACCCTCGCGGATGCGAGGGTTTTTATGTTGTGGGCCCTACTGGATTCGAACCAGTGACCCCCTGCTTGTAAGGCAGGTGCTCTGAACCAACTGAGCTAAGAGCCCTTAACGGGGTGCAAATATAAGATAGATTTTTTGTTGACCAAAAGAAAAATGAAAAAAATATCACACAACTTCAGCAACGACAAATGTACTTCCTCCAATGTATATAAAATCTGTTTCCAATGCGGCATCCAAGGCTACTTTATAGGCTTCAGTCACAGTAGGATACGCATTCCCCTTAAAGCCAAGTGCTTTGGCTTTTTCCGCCAAGACTATTTCATCCAACCCTCGTGGTATATCTGGTCTGCAAAAATAGTATAGGGCATTTTTAGGAAAAAGTGGCAATATGGCATCCAGATCTTTATCAGAAACCACTCCCAATACGATATGTAATTGGGTATACGGCTGTTCTTCCAATTGTGCCAGGACTATAGACAGTCCTTCCTTATTATGTGCCGTATCGCAAATAACCGTTGGATTGCTCCCCAGTTGCTGCCAACGTCCTTGCAATCCGGTATGCGCCACTACTTTTTTCAATCCATTTTTGAGCTGTGTTTCATTTACTTCAAAATCCTTCAATAAGGCGATTACGGACAATACTCCTTTCGTATTTTTAACTTGATAGGCTCCCAATAAATCCGTGGCGTACAAATGATGTTGTTCGCTATCTGCAAAGCTTATGGGGGCTCCCACTCTTTTTGCTTCGGCCATAAAAGTTTCCGCAGTTTCTTCTTGATATTCACTGATGACAACGGGAACATTTTCCTTCATAATGCCCGCCTTCTCTTTAGCAATATCGGCTAAAGTGTTGCCTAAAAAATCCATATGATCATACCCAATATTGGTAATCAAGGAAACTTCGGGAACAATGATATTGGTAGAATCCAATCGCCCTCCCAAACCTACTTCAATAATAGCAACATCTACTTTTTCCATGGCAAAATAAGAGAACGCCATTCCCACGGTCATTTCAAAAAAAGAAAGCTGTGCTGTCTTAAAAAAAGTATCGTTGTTCGCTATGAACTGGGTCACATAAGTTTCCGGAACCATGCGTCCGTTGATCTTGATGCGTTCCCTAAAATCTTTGAGGTGGGGAGAAGTATATAGGCCTACCTTATAACCGGCCTCCTGCAGTACCGCAGCCAACATATGGCTGCTAGAGCCTTTCCCGTTGGTCCCTGCTACATGAATACTTTTAAATTTGGTCTCAGGGTGATTCAGATGCTCCGAAAAATTAAGAATACCGTCTAACTTTCCATGAAATGCTTGTTTCCCTTTTTGCTGGTACATTGGAAGTTGTGCAAACATCCAATCTAAGGTTTCCGTATAGGTCATGCAGAACTATTCTCCCAATTTAAAATTAACAACGACAAAACCAACTTGCTTATTTGGAGCATTGGAGTCTAGGTTCCATTTATGTAAAAAAGCTGTTTTACGCGCAGGCTCCAACAAACAAGGGTCATTATTGGTGGTGCCTTTCACTCCAGGAGTGGCACTGATTACTTTTCCATTCCTATCTACAACAATTTTCACTACTACCCTACCTTCTTCATTACATTCTTGGGGTACCTTTCCTTTATTGACCAAGGACCTTCCGTTAAGGCCAAAGCCTCCAGTGCCGCTTCCAGAACCGGGACTGCCATAATAACTACTGGCATAAGGGTCTCCATTGGGTTGCCCTTTATCTCCTGCTCTTGAATCATTTCCTTCTCCTCCAGTGGTTTTACCATCGGATTTACTCACTCCACCTATAAGAGCGTCCAATGCCTTCTTCTTTGCTTCTCGTTCTCGTTCTGCTTTTTCTTCGGCCCGCTTTTTTTCCAAGGCCTTTCTATCCGCTTCTGCCTTGGCTTTTTTAGCAGCTGCATCTGCTTTTCTTTTTTCTTCCCGTTGTTGTTTAATCCGGATAGATTCTTCGCTTTCCTGTGTCAGTACCTTTTCCGCAGCAGGCGTCTCTTTTACCGTTTCTTGGGGCGTTTCCTCTTGCACTTGTGTTTCCTTCTGCTCCTCAACAGGTTCAATGGGTTTATCCACAGGTTCCGATCGGATTTTTTCTCGAGGTTGTACACGTCCGCTTCCAAAGTTCGTAGTACCGAAATTTACGGAAATTCCGTTTTCTATAGGCGGATCCATATAGGTAAGTCCGATATAAAAAAGCAATAAAAGAAGAACACTTAACAATATGGTAGTAAGTGTAAAGGATTTTTTCTTGTGTCTCGTGTCTAATACTGACATTAATTGGGTCGCACCGCTAGGATAACCTTATAATTGTTCCTGTTGGCAATATCCATTACATTCACCGCTTCTTTGATGGCAACGTTCTCTTCTGCTCTAAGGATAATTGTAGGTTTTTCTTGACCTTCCAGTGCTTTTTTTAATTCAATTTCAATGTACTCTCCGTTAATCTTCTGATTGTTCACAAAATATTCCAGATTCTTATTGATGCTTACGGAAACATTTTGTGTATTGGTCGACTTCCCTTTTGCTTTTGGCAATAGTAAGTCCAGGGCATTGGGCGAATTGGAGGTCAACATAAAGAAGACCAACAATAAAAAAACAATGTCTGTCATGGAGGACATACTAAAATCCGGACTGACTTTATTTCTTCCTTTCAGCTTCATACCCTTATACCGGTTCGTTTAACAAATCTAAAAACTCTACTGCATTGGCTTCCATTTTATGCACCACCTTATCGGTACGGTTCACCAAGTGATTATAGCCAATATAGGCAATGATTCCTACGACCAATCCGGCAACTGTTGTCGTCATCGCCGTATAGATTCCTGATGCCAAGGACCCCATTTCTGCCTGTCCTCCGCTACTTGCCATTTCATGGAATGCCAAAATCATACCAATTACGGTTCCCAAGAATCCAATCATAGGTGCAGCACCTGCCACCGTAGCAAGAATACTAACATTTTTTTCAAGTTTATACACTTCCAAGGTACCCGCATTTTCAATAGCGGTATTGATATCATCCAAAGGTTTGCCAATTCTGGACACTCCTTTTTCGGTCAATCGGGCTACGGGGGAATCGGTCTGCGCACATAAAATCTTAGCAGCATCCAATTTACCGTTCATCACATGATCCCGGATTTGATTCATAAAGTTTTTATCGATTTTGGAAGCAGCCTTTATGGCAAAAATGCGTTCAAAATAGATGTATAGCGCCACAAAGAGCAATACAAAAAGGACCGTGATAATGATAACACTACCGGTCCCACCATTTACAATTAAGTCGATGACCGAAAGGGTTTTTTCTTCAGATAAAGCTTCCCCTATTTCAGCATCTTCAACAAGATCTTGAAAAAATAACATATGTTTTCTCTAATTACAGTTGCCTTAATAACGATATTTTACGGATTAAATTATCCGTGCAACACAAAATTTCTCATTACTACGAAGACTGCTGCTCCTGCCAAAAATCCAACAAAGGCCAACCAGGCAATTTTTTTGAAGTACCAAAAGAAATCAATTTTCTCCATTCCCATGGCCACTACCCCAGCAGCAGAACCTATAATTAGCATACTACCTCCCGTACCTGCAGAATAGGCAATAAAGTGCCATAAAGGATCATCTGTACCTTCGGGAAACATTCCCATACTTGCAGCTACCAAAGGAACATTATCAATAACAGCAGAACCTACCCCAAAGAGCATGACTACAATATCTGTATTGGGAATAGCTGCATTGAGACTCCCGGCATAGTTAAAGAGATATCCTAAGGATTCCAGAGCCGCTACGGCCAATAAAATTCCTAAAAAGAAGAGAATACTGGGCAATTCTATTTTGGACAAAGAATGGTGTACCGGACTGTGATGCCCAGTTTTATCATCTCCTTCCAATTCCAAACCAGTGATACTGAATTTAGAATTGCTATAAATTTCAGCAAAAGTAGCTACAACGGCCAAAGAAAGCATCATGCCCACATAGGGAGGCAAATGGGTCAATGTCTTAAAAAATGGAACAAACACAATAGCCCCTAAACCAAGGTACAACATGGTGGAACCAAATTTGGATTTCTGTTTTTCTTCTCCCATATCCCCATCGATTTCGCCACTAAACACTTTAAATCTGGAAGCGATCAAGGTAGGGATTACCATACAAACGATGGAAGGAAGCAACACATGAATCACCAATTGACTGGCAGAAACTTTATCTGCAATCCATAACATGGTGGTAGTAACATCTCCGATTGGTGACCAAGCACCCCCTGCATTGGCCGCAATAATGGTCATCCCTGCAAACCACAAACGTGTTTCCCGATCTCTGATCACCTTTTGAAGAATGGTAATCAATACGATCGTAGCCGTTAGGTTATCTATAATAGCAGAGAGAATAAAAGCCAATATTGCAAATAACCATAATAGTTTGCGCTTACTTTTGGTTTTAATATACCCTTTAATTGTAGCGAACCCATCAAAATAATCAATAATTTCCACAATAGTCATGGCTCCCAAAAGGAACACCAGGATTTCTGCGGTCTTGCCCAGGTGATGGAGGAGAATTTCCTCAATATGGGTGGGTGCCAATTCCCTCAACTCTGCATTTACCTCAAAGACATCCATATGAGCCAAAGCAATAATGGCCCACAAAATAGCCATCATGGCCAATGCCGGAATCAGTTTATCTATTTTAAGGTTATGTTCCAAGGTTATTGCCAAATAGCCCGCCAGGAATACAATGATGATTATGGTTTCCATATTAGAGTTCTTTTTTAGTGTTTGTTGTTCTCATACTCGAAGTACTATCTTTCAAAAAAATCGAGTACGTAAAAATATTGAATTGCTTTTAAACTACCCTTTCTTTGGCTTTAAAATATTTCCCAAGGGAAAAAGGAGGTCTTTTAGATGTAAAATATTACTAAAATCAGGGGATTGCATATTAAATAATTGACAACATAGACGTATATTTGCAGTGATTTTTTAACAATAGTATAAAATTATGGACTTTACATTATCAGAAGAACAATTAATGATCCAGCAAGCCGCTAGGGATTTTGCGCAAAATGAATTGCTTCCCGGAGTGATTGAACGGGATGATGCGCAGGAATTTCCTACAGAAGCCATGAAAAAAATGGGTGAATTAGGGTTTTTAGGCATGATGGTAGATCCAAAATACGGGGGTAGCGGATTGGACACACAGTCTTATGTTATTGCCATGGAGGAATTATCCAAAATAGACGCCTCGGCCTCTGTTGTAGTTTCCGTAAACAATTCTTTGGTATGTTGGGGGTTGGAAACTTTTGGTTCCGAAGCCCAGAAAGAAAAATACCTGACCCGTTTGGCCAGTGGTGAAGCTATTGGTGCGTTCTGTCTATCTGAACCAGAAGCAGGGAGTGACGCAACTTCACAAAAAACAACAGCCTTGGACAAGGGAAATCATTATGTAGTCAATGGAACAAAAAACTGGATTACCAATGGGAATACCGCTGAAATTTATTTGGTCATTGCCCAAACTGATATTGAAAAAGGCCATAAAGGGATAAATGCATTGATCATTGAAAAAGGAACTCCAGGTTTTGAAATAGGCCCTAAAGAAAACAAACTGGGTATCCGTGGGAGCGATACACACTCTTTACTATTCAACGATGTTAAAGTTCCCAAAGAAAATAGAATCGGTGAAGATGGTTTTGGATTTAAATTTGCCATGAAAACCTTATCCGGAGGCAGAATAGGTATTGCGGCTCAGGCTTTAGGTATTGCTGCCGGTGCCTATGAATTGGCAAAAAAATATTCTAAAGAACGAAAAGCTTTCGGTACGGAGATCAGTAATCACCAAGCCATTGCCTTTAAATTGGCCGATATGCATACGCAGATCCAAGCAGCCCGTCATTTGGTATACAAAGCGGCTTGGGACAAAGACAATGGTCATAATTACGATCTTTCGGGGGCTATGGCTAAACTATATGCCTCACAGGTGGCCATGGACACTGCCGTTGAGGCCGTGCAGATACACGGTGGAAATGGATTTGTAAAAGATTATCATGTAGAACGTTTAATGCGCGATGCTAAAATCACTCAGATTTACGAAGGCACATCAGAAATACAAAAGATTGTAATTTCACGAAGTATCTTAAAAGATTGATTTAAAATAAATATCTAAGTAAGGGCACCCCTATTTTTTTAGGGGTGCTTTTTTATTTTTATTAGTTTAAAAACAATTTAGGATTCAAAAATAGGGGCATTTGTTAAAAAAAAACCAAAATGTATTCATTGCAACCCTTTTTTTTTCTTAAAACTGCATTTTTAAAAATCAATATTGTCATAATCTTAATTTAGGGCAGGCAAAAATTTAGATATAAGAATTTTTTAATGTTTTATTATAAACGTTGTCTTTTTTATTGAGTTTATATAAAATTCATAAAAATACTTCATGTAATATGATATTTTTGAGGAAATACCATAATTTATGAAGTTGAAAAAACAGGGATTATATCTACCGGAATTTGAGCACGACAATTGTGGTGCCGGATTTATTTGCAGCCTGAAAGGAAAGAAATCCAATGATATTATTCATAAGGCATTGGAAATTTTGGACAAGTTGGAACATCGCGGAGCAGTCAGTGCAGATGGAAAAACCGGAGATGGCGCAGGAATTTTAATTGATATTCCACACGATTTTTTTCAGTCCGAATGTAATTTTGAACTCCCTAAACCAGGAGAATATGCCGTAAGTAATGTTTTTCTTCCACAAAAGAAGAATCAACGGGAGTATTGTATTTCTATTTTCGAGGAACAAATTGAAAAACAAGGACTCCGCCTATTGGGTTGGAGGGATACTCCAGTGAACAAAGCCGTCCCCGGTAGAATTGCAGCAGAAACTGAGCCTTTTGTAAAACAATTATTTGTAGCTAAGAGTTCAGAAGACCAATCCTATTTTGATTTTAATTTAAAGCTATTCATTGCCCGAAAAATTACAGAGCATACCATTACAAAATCCAAACTTTCGGAACAGCAATTCTTTTATGTACCCAGCTTATCCACTAAGATCATCATTTTTAAGGGGCTGTTAATGCCCAACGATATTAGCTTATATTATAAAGATTTAATGGACCCCCGAGTGGTTACCAGGTTGGCTTTGGTCCATCAGCGATTTTCTACCAACACCTTCCCAACATGGGACTTGGCCCAACCATTTAGGTATATGTGTCACAATGGAGAAATCAATACCCTGAGAGGAAATGTGACCCGAATGCACTCCAGAGAGGAATTACTGAAAAGTGATTGGTTTGGAGACGACATCAAGAATATTCTGCCCCTTGTGCTACCCGGGAAATCAGATTCTGCTACCATGGATATGGTTGTTGAATTACTATTAATGACCGGCAGATCCCTACCAGAGGTGATGATGATATTGGTTCCGGAAGCCTGGGAAAAAAACACGGAAATGTCCGGAGCAAAACGCGCTTTTTACGAATATCATTCTTGTATGATGGAGCCATGGGATGGCCCCGCCTCTATTCCTTTTACCGATGGCAACTATATTGGGGCCGTATTGGACAGAAATGGGTTACGTCCCTCTAGATACTCGGTGACCAAAGATGGTTATGTGGTGATGTCTTCCGAAACGGGAGTGGTAGAATTGGAACCAGAAAATATAGAATTACACGGCAGGTTGGAGCCAGGCAAGATGTTTCTAGTAAATATGGAAGAAGGTCGCATCGTCAATGATGAAGAAATCAAAGAAAAAATTGCACAACGATATCCTTATAAGGAGTGGCTGGACAATAACCTAGTACATCTTAAAGATATTCCCTACAATGACTGTCCTCTTTTTTTAAATGAAGCTTCATTGGAAAAAAGAAAATCTGTTTTTGGGTACACCTTGGAAGATATCAATACTATTATTCTTCCTATGGGGAAAACGGCCAAAGAACCTATTGGTTCCATGGGAGCGGATACACCAATAGCAGTGCTATCGGAACGACCTCAATTGATTTATAATTATTTTAAACAATTGTTCGCTCAAGTAACTAACCCTCCCTTGGATGGAATACGCGAAGAATTGATTACCGATATCAGCCTCACCCTAGGAAGTGACCACAATATTTTTGATTTCTCCGAATTGCATTGCAGGAAACTTAAGATCCAAAATCCTGTAATTTCCAAAGAAGACTTGGACAAAATAAAGAACTATGACGCCAGTCCAGATTATAAAGTACTTTCCATTCCAATGCTGTACGATATTTCCAGGGGACATAACGGTCTGGAAGATGCCTTGGACGCTATTTTGAGCGAGGCATCTGCAGCTGCGGACAATGGCACCAATATTATTATTCTTTCAGATCGAAATGTAAATCAAGAGAAAGCCCCAATTCCGGCATTATTGGCCTGTTCCTATGTCAGTAGCGGATTGCAGCGCTTGCGCAAACGTTCCAAATTGAGCATTATCATAGAATCCGCAGAACCTAGAGAAGTACATCATTTTGCTTTACTATTTGGCTTTGGCGCCAGCGCAATCAACCCATATTTGGTCAACGAAATCATTGCCGAGCAGATCGAAGCCAATGATATTACCGAATATTCTTTTGAAGAAGCCATCAAGAACTACAACAAAGCCATTGGAAAAGGGATCCTCAAGGTCATGAATAAGATTGGTATCTCCACTTTAAATTCGTATCGAAGTTCCCGATTATTCGAATGTATTGGGATTCAAACTAAAGTGGTAGACAAATACTTTCCCAATACTCCTACCCGAATTCAAGGCATTGGTTTGTATGAAATTGAAAAAGAAATTGCCAAACGCCATCAAAAAACATTTCAGAAACAAGAAATTGCTGCCAATCTAGACGTTGAAATAGGCGGGGAATATCGCTGGCGCAGGGATGGAGAAAAACATATGTTCAATCCATTATCCATAGCCAAACTACAACATTCGGTTCGCACCAATGATCCTAAATCGTATAAAGAGTATTCGGCAATGGTCAATGAACAATCCAAAAACTTGATGACCATCCGAGGTTTGTTCGAATTTTCAAATTACGACCCTGTTCCTCTCGATGAAGTAGAACCTTGGACCGAAATCGTAAAGCGTTTCAAAACCGGTGCCATGTCCTATGGTTCCATCAGCAAAGAAGCCCATGAAAACTTAGCCATTGCCATGAACCGTATTGGCGGAAAGAGCAATTCTGGGGAAGGCGGCGAAGATGTGGAACGTTTTTATAAAAACGCCACCGGAGATTGGAAAAACAGTGCTATTAAACAAGTAGCTTCAGGGCGTTTTGGAGTTACTTCCAACTATTTGACCAATGCTCAAGAAATACAGATTAAAATGGCGCAAGGAGCCAAACCCGGAGAAGGAGGGCAATTACCTGGCCCCAAGGTAAATCCGGCCATCGCAAAAACAAGGAATTCCACACCTTATGTTGGCTTGATTTCACCTCCACCCCATCACGATATTTATTCCATTGAAGATCTTTCACAATTGATTTTCGATTTAAAGTCGGCCAATCGTGAAGCCAGAGTAAATGTAAAACTGGTGTCCGAAGTCGGTGTAGGTACCGTAGCTGCAGGAGTCTCCAAGGCCAAAGCCGATGTTATCTTAATTTCCGGTTTTGACGGGGGTACTGGAGCATCGCCCCTTACCTCATTAAAACATGCCGGACTCCCTTGGGAATTAGGTATTGCGGAAGCGCAACAGACGCTGGTAATGAATGACCTTAGAAACCGTATTGTGTTGGAATGCGATGGGCAATTAAAAACGGGAAGAGATGTAGCTATCGCCTGCTTGTTGGGTGCTGAAGAATTTGGTTTTGCTACCGCTCCTTTAGTGGCCTCAGGCTGCGTGATGATGCGCGTTTGTCATTTAAACACCTGCCCTGTTGGAATTGCCACGCAAAACCCGGAATTACGGAAAAAGTTTAAGGGAAAACCAGAACATGTGGTCAATTATATGTATTTCGTGGCCCAAGAACTTCGGGAAATCATGGCCAAATTAGGTTTTAGAACGGTCAACGAAATGGTGGGGCAGGTACAGAAGTTGGATCGCAACAAAGCCATCGATCATTACAAGTCGGCCGGTATCGATTTAACGCCCATCTTACATCAGGTAGATGTGCCAAAGGGCACGAAATTCTATAATACTGAGAGACAAGAACATCATATCGAAGAATCCATAGAATTCAAAATCATTAAAAAAGCGAATCCCTCTTTATTTCGAAAAGAAAAATTGAGTTTGGATTTCCCCATCAAAAATACCGATAGAGCAGTTGGAGCAATCATTAGTAATGAAATATCAAAAGTTTATGGAGCGCAAGGGCTGCCCATTAATACCCTAAAACTGAATTTCACGGGTTCCGCAGGACAAAGCTTTGGTGCTTTTGCCACACGGGGACTGACCATGATTGTCAATGGAAACACCAATGATTATCTAGGAAAAGGGCTTTCGGGAGCCAAATTGGTGATTAAAGTTCCCGAAAAATCCACAATCGTACCCGAAGAGAATGTTATCACAGGTAATGTCACTTTATATGGAGCAACTGCCGGTAGAGCCTATATTAATGGAAAGGCGGGAGAGCGTTTTTGTGTACGTAATTCCGGGGCCAAAACCGTAGTGGAGGGAATCGGTGATCACGGTTGTGAATATATGACTGGCGGAGTTGCCGTTATTCTCGGAGAAGTAGGACGAAACTTCGGTGCTGGAATGAGCGGAGGAATCGCTTACGTTTATGACCCCAAAAAAACCTTTGAAAAAAACTGTAGTAAAGAAGGTTTGAATCTTTTGGCGGTCGAAGAGGATAAGGACATCATGCAATTAAAAGAATTAATTACCAGTCATTACAATTTTACCATGAGCCCCTTAGCGCAACGCATACTGGAAAAATGGGAAGATTGCCTGCCAAACTTTGTTAAGGTTTTCCCAGAGGAATACCGACAGGCCCTGATACGTTTGGAAAATGAAGAATTAGAAACAATATAAATCGAGATATGGGAAAGACAACAGGTTTTTTAGAATTCGATAGAAAAGACGAAGCATATACTGCTGTAGAAGAACGCATTAAAAATTATAAAGAATTTACTGTTTCCTTAGCAGATAAAGAGCTAAAGAATCAAGGAGCGCGCTGTATGGATTGTGGTATTCCCTTTTGTCATAGTGGTTGCCCGCTAGGGAATCTGATTCCTGATTTCAACGATGCAGTCTATAGAGGAAAATGGGAAAAAGCTGCAGAGATTTTACATGCAACCAACAATTTTCCGGAATTTACAGGGAGATTATGTCCTGCACCTTGTGAAGAAGCCTGTGTACTGGGTATTAATGAAAATCCGGTAACTATAGAGAATATCGAAAAGAACATTGTGGAAACTGCCTTTAAAAAAGGATGGATCACTGCTTCCCCTCCCAAATCAAGAACGGAAAAAAAAGTGGCCGTAATAGGCTCTGGCCCTGCCGGATTGGCCACTGCCCAACAGTTGAACCGAGCGGGACACTGGGTCACAGTTTTTGAACGTGATGAAAAAATAGGAGGATTGCTACGCTATGGGATTCCCGATTTTAAGATGGAAAAACATGTGATCGACAGAAGGTTAAAAGTACTGGAAGCAGAAGGAATTCAGTTCAAAACCGGAGTACACGTGGGCGTGGACCTTTTGGCTGAAGATCTAAAAAAGGATTTTGACGCCATTGTATTGTGTGGAGGTGCAACAATCCGTCGTAAGCTTCCCATAAAGGGAGCGGATTTAAATGGCGTAGTCCAGGCAATGGATTTCCTAAAGCAAAACAACAAAAGAGTTGATGGTATTACAGATTTGGGAACAGAAATAAAAGCCACCAATAAGGATGTCATAGTAATTGGAGGCGGTGATACAGGTTCTGATTGCATTGGGACCTCTATTCGTCAAAAGGCGGCTTCCGTTTCCAATTTTGAAATTATGAACAAGGGCACTGTGGAACGCCCAGTGGATCAACCTTGGCCTTTTTGGCCTATGCGACTGCGTACAAGTTCCTCGCATAAGGAAGGGGCAGAACGTTTCTTCAGTATCTCTACCAAAGAATTTATTGGAGATGGGAAAGGAAATTTAACCGGACTGATCACTGCGGAAGTAGAATGGATCAAAGTTCCGGGAAAACGTCCCACCTTAACGGAAATACCTAATACCGAGAAAGAATGGAAATGTGAATTGGCCCTATTGGCCTTGGGTTTTACGGGATCGGAAACCACCCTTGCAGATCAATTTGGTCTCGAATTGGATGCCCGCACCAACATCAAAGCAACAGCCAAAAATTATATGAGTAATGTTCCGGGTGTATTTGTTGCCGGAGATCAACGCAGAGGACAATCTTTGATTGTATGGGCCATCTCCGAAGGAAGACAAGCGGCACATCATGTTGATACATATTTAATGGGCAGTTCCAACCTTCCCCTCAAAGGAGAAGGGGACATGCCCAGAATATAGTGTGTTTTATTTATTTAATTAGTCGAAAAAAAGGCCTTTCCCTAATCGGAAAGGCTTTTTTAATTATCGTACTACAAGACGATGAGTCTCATTGGCTCCCTTGGAAAACACTTTTAGAAAGTATAATCCCGGTTTATAACTTTCAATATTAAAAGGACTTCCGGTTTTATAGACACCATCATACAAAATACGCCCTTCCGAGGAAAGTATTTGTAATTTCACCTCTTCTTCAAAACCCTTATTTTCCAATCGAAACGAAGAATATGCTGGATTGGGATAGAATAAAGTTGTTTCCTCTTCTGAAATTGCCTCATAATCTTCATTCGCAATAGGAATTCGTGCTGTTAAGGAAGTAGTGGTGCTTTGGTATTCAAAGGCACCTACATCAAAAGCTCCCATAGAAGGCCGGGAATCATTATTTATATCAATAAGAATGCCCCAGCTAGATAGATCAGAACCTACATTGACCAAACTCGAATATTCATCTGTAGGATGATACAAATCGTTTAACACATCCTGAAGCCCTAAAGTATCTATTTGTCTTGTCATGATGTTGGTATAAATTCGTGTCAAACTACTGTCTCTTGTAATTCGTT
This sequence comes from Spongiimicrobium salis, assembly GCF_043678055.1. Classification (NCBI taxonomy): domain Bacteria; kingdom Pseudomonadati; phylum Bacteroidota; class Flavobacteriia; order Flavobacteriales; family Flavobacteriaceae; genus Spongiimicrobium; species Spongiimicrobium salis. The sequence continues at coordinate 1,512 of NZ_JBHEQA010000007.1, read as the reverse complement.
TATTGAAATCAAAATAACTTTCCTGATCCCCTTTCCACGTATTGCCCGAAGCATAATCGTTTCCAGGATCTACGACTAAATTGTTTACAAAATAACTTGGTACAGTTTCCTGGGTATTGTATTTTTTTGCGGGATCTTCGGTCAATGTGATAACAGTATTGTAATATATCCCAGATTTTTCTGGTTCAATAATGGTATTATTGGCAATGTAATAACCTTCATTGGGATCATCGAATTCATGTCGGTTATGAATTAACATTCCATGTAAGCTTGGTTCAATAATCACATTATTATACACCTTAGTACCACTTTCCACGCTAATTAGTTGGTACCCTTGCCCCAATTGGGCGGGGCCGTTCTTCGAAAAGTTATTGTAGATTTCATAAATTCCTCCTCCTATGCTCATGGCAAAATCCTGTGCATAAACATTGTCTAAGCCGTAATTGGATATTTCATTATCCCTGATAATTCCATTCGCTCGAACCAAATTTAACTGTATCCCATCCCAATCTATATCTTCCAAAATGTTATTATGGATCGTTACATTCTCCAGCCAATGTCCATATACGTATTCTCCATTGCACTTGCGGTTAGATTTCACTTTATAGCCTCCGGTAAAACCAACATAGATTCCTTCCGCACCCGTATCATGAATGTAATTATGGTGAATATTTAAATTATCTAACACAAAACCATTGCTTCTCCATGTATTGGGATCGCTACATTTAGGATCTGTTTTGGCCATAATTCCTGCAAAACCCGTATTTTGGATTTCCAGATGATCTATTTCAATATCAGAACTTAAATCTTCCACGCCAACGCCTACCGAGCCCCCATTTACGGTGGCAAGAACGTGTATTCCATAATTGTGATTGGCATCTCCGGTCCCCGTTAAACGAATAAACTTACTGCGTTTAAAAGCAAAACCGGAATATTGTTGTTCCGTTACCTCTACTTTGCCGCCACAATTTATAAATGTTACTGGATCTGTTGCCGTTCCTTCAAAGTCGTAAAATCGGAAACCTGCATAACTTCCTGCAGGGATACAGATGGTATCTCCTGGAGAATAATTTACTTGGGAAGCCCAAATTAAGTTTAAAGATGTACTTTTTAGCCCTGTTAAAGTAACATCACAATTGCATGATTGTCCAAAAATGGTGCTAGAAGTCATCCAGATAATGCTAATAATCAGTAGTTTGCCCCTCATAATATGTAGTTTTGGGTAATGGTACTAATTTTTCTTTAAAAATTAACATAAGACTACATGAATGGTAAGAAAAAACGTATATTTTGGGAAAAATTTAACATAATTGGCACAATACAGGAATTCTACATATAAGAAAGTATGTCTTCTATGCAGGTACATTCCTAACTTTAATGCATAAAAAAAGCTCCCTTACATTGCTGTAAGGGAGCTTATGTGAACCACGCCTTGGGCGCGGCGAAGAAAGGCGGCGGCCTACTCTCCCACTTGGTATAGCAGTACCATCGGCGCAGACGGGCTTAACTTCC
>NZ_JBHEQA010000006.1:0-230554 GCF_043678055.1 Spongiimicrobium salis | reverse complement strand
TTTGAATCTATGGGCCTAGAATACTAGTGTCTCAGATTAAGGAAGAATATGTTTGTTTTTTATCTCAGTTCTTTGTTAGGCAACGTTTTTATTCTATCCAATTCTGAGGATAAACTTTTCGTATTTCAGATAGTTGTTGTTTGGTCAAACTATCTAATGTGATATTATACTTTTCTTTCGATAGTGCTTCTCGTAAATTTCGAATTTCGTCAACTATAGATTCCTGAACTTCGACAAAAATACCATAACTCGATTCAGGTGCATTTTTCAAAGAAAAAACTGATTGCTCTTTATTGGCAATTGCATATTCACGAACTTTTGTTTTTAATTCATCCATATCAACCTTTTCATTATCTACAAGCAGTTGATTTTTTTCATCAATAAATATCTTAATCGCATTATTCAAGTCAAACTCAATTTCGGTTTCTGAAATTTCAGGAAGCTCTTTAATTATTCCTTTATCATTTCTACAACCCAAAAATATCAATATAAATAAACAGCCTATAAATAATTTTAATTTCATTATATGTTTTTTCAAATGTTGCCTAACTCGTTACATCCCCCTAAGATACGTTTTATCCGTTCGGGATTCCGGCTATCGACCCTTTTTGGTGTATTTCAAAAGGGATTATTTTAAGTATGAAGAGGGTTATTTTGCAATGACAATAGCCGCTATAGTTCCGGAACAAGCAGGGCTTCAAAGCCTTTGGTCATATACTCTTGGGCATCGCCTTGATCATCCAAGTAGATGATGTAAGCGTCCAGTGCATCTTGGGCCGATAAGAGGGCCTTAGAGGCTTCCAGGTCCATGGCCATAAAGGCTGTGGCGTAGCCATCGGCTTCCGCGCAGGTTTTGGCAATGACGGTCGTGGCCAGTACGTTGGCATTTTTGGTATAGCCGGTTTTTGGGTCAATGGTATGCACATATTTCTTTCCGCTGAGGGAATCGATTCTAAATTTTCTATAGTTCCCCGAAGAGGCCATGGCTTGATCTTTTAGGTGGACCAGCCGTTTGCTGCTCCGCCCGTTTTCCACTTCGGGATCATCGATGCCCACCAACCAGGCTTTTTGCTTTTGTACATTTTGACCCTTTACTACGATCTCCCCCCCTACTTCGATCAAATAGTTTTCTACTTTTTTTTGGTCCAGCAGGACGGCCAAACGATCGATAGCATAGCCCTTGGCAATGGCATTAAAGTCGAAACGAATTCCCGGGTTTTCTTTCAAAATGCGATGGTCCGAGGTCATACTTACCTTATCAAAGCCTACCAACTTCAATAAGTCTTCTACCGTGGCCGCATCCATTTCTTTGACCGCTCCGGGCCCAAAGCCCCAAGCATCTACCAAAACCCCCACGGTAGGGTCAAAATAGCCCTGAGTAGCCCCGTGAATCGTCTTGGAAAGGGAAAACACTTCCTGGAACATATGATCGACAACCAGACGGGTATCGCCTTGGTTGATTTTGGAAATATCGGAATCGGGAATATAAGTAGACATGGATCTATTGATGACTTCAAATACAGAATCCACCTCTTTTTGCAAGGACATGGTCTCATCTGTAAAATAAGTAAGGGCATAGCCAGTCCCCAAAGCACCTCCGCGGAGTGTGTTCTTTACCGGTTCTTTAGTGCTTGTTTTACAGGCCACCAAACATAGGCCCATCAGAAAAACAATTTTTTTCATAGCATCAAATTTCAATAAGTCCTTCATAATCCACCACATATTCTTCATTGAGATAGACAGGCATTTCAGGATTGGAGGCATTGATCAAACCCACTCCAGCATAATAGGTACGTGCTTCTGATTTTTGGGCATGATCCTTCACCTTCTGTAAAAGTGCCTCATCATAAATAGCGGGGTCTGTTGGAAAAGCCACGCTGCGCACGACAATAAAGTGCAACTCCTTATCCTTTAAACAGACAAATTGCGGATTTCTTTTGGGCTTGCTATTGACCCCCATAAATTCATAGCCTTGCGCTTCCAATTCCCTCCCCACAATATTCATGGCGAGGTTGTGCAATTCTTGTTCCGTTAATGGTCGCATAGTTGCTTATGGTATTGGATAAAAAAACCGATAGTGCAAAGTCCATCGGTTTTTTTTGTTATCTCATTGGTTTTAGTGCTTTGGTTTATCCACCAAAATCATCAAAACGTATATTCTCATCAGGGATTCCAAAATCCTCTCCCATCTTCTGTACGGCCTTGTTCATCAAAGGTGGGCCACAGAAATACAGTTCAATATCCTCAGGAGCTTCGTGATGGTTTAGATAGTTGTCGATCACACAATTGTGAATAAAGCCGACAAAACCATCGCCCGGCGCATCAATATCTTCTTTGACCTTCCAATTATCTTCTTCTAAAGGCTCGGAAAGGGCCAAGTAGAATTTAAAGTTTGGAAATTCTTTCTCCAAAGCGTAGAAATGCTCTAAGTAGAACAATTCTCGTTTAGAACGCCCTCCGTACCAGTAGGTCACCTTACGATTGGTCTGTAAGGTTTTGAATAGATGATACAAATGCGAACGCATCGGCGCCATTCCTGCACCACCACCTACATACAACATTTCTGCATCGGACTCATTGATGAAGAATTCTCCATAAGGTCCTGAAATAATCACTTTATCTCCTGGTTTTTGTGCAAAAATATACGAAGAGGCTACTCCAGGATTTACATCCATCCATCCATTCTTGGATCGATCCCATGGTGGGGTGGCAATACGAACGTTCAACATAATTTCTCGTCCTTCTGCAGGGAAAGAAGCCATGGAATACGCTCTTTCTACCGTCTCATTATTCTTCATGACCAAGGGCCATAGGTTAAATTTATCCCATTCCGCTTGGAATTTATCTGGACTATCGTGCTCTTCTGGGTGTGCCGTAATATCAATATCCGAATACTTGATCTCACAATTAGGTATCTCAATTTGGATATATCCCCCGGCCTTATAATTCATGTCTTCAGGAATCTCTACCACAAACTCTTTGATAAAGGAAGCCACATTGTAGTTACGTACTACGGTACCTTCCCATTTCTTAATTCCGAATACTTCTTCCGGAATGGTAATTTCCATATCCTGCTTTACTTTCACTTGACAGGCCAAACGTGCACCATGATTCAATTCTTTTTTGGAGAAGTGCGGTGTTTCTGTGGGCAGTGCCTCCCCACCTCCAGAAAGCACATGACATTCGCATTGGATACAGGTTCCTCCACCTCCACAAGCGGAAGGAAGAAATATCTTTTGATTCCCCAAGGTGGTCAACAAAGAACTTCCTGAGGCCACTTCCACTTTCTTTTCACCATTGATCGTCACCGTAACAGGTCCGGATGGGGATAGTTTTTCTTTCGTAAAAAGCAATAGGGCTACCAATAAAAGTAGTAATACCATAAAGGCAACTACGGTAATCAGAATTGTACCCATTGTACTTGTAGCTAGCATCATCTTTTATTCGTTTATTGCATTAGTATACGAAATTGCCTTATCGTCAACTTCCGTTTCATTTTTTTCTACTTTGATCTCCAATTGCTCTGCGGTATTTTGGTCCGTTGCTTCCGGGGCTTCGTCACCTCCAGTCAACATTCCTCCAAAACTTTGAAAACCAATACCCATTAATCCGGTAATGATAAAAGTGATTCCCAAACCACGTAGCGGTGCCGGAACATTGGAATATCTGATTTTTTCACGAATGGCCGCGATAGCCAAAATGGCCAAGAACCATCCAATACCAGAGCTCACCCCGTAGTTAAAGGCCAATCCCAAAGTTTGGATATCTCTTGCCTGCATAAATAAAGACCCTCCCAATATCGCACAGTTTACAGCAATCAAAGGCAGAAATATTCCCAAAGAGTTATAGAGGGATGGAGAGAATTTCTCTACCACAATTTCTACCAACTGTACCATTGTGGCAATGGTAGCGATGAATAGGATAAAGGATAAGAAGCTTAGGTTGTAATCCGCATATTCAGGACCTAGCCAAGCTAAGGCACCGTCTCGAAGCAGATATTGATCCAATAACCAGTTCAAAGGAACCGTAACCGCCAATACAAAGATTACCGCTGCTCCCAAACCAACAGCCGTAGCCACTTTTTTGGATACCGCCAAATAAGAACACATTCCCAAAAACACGGAGAACACCATGTTATCAATGAAAATGGATTTAAAAAACAATTCGATATGCTCTAACATAATTTTATTTTTAAAGGGCTTCCCCTAATCCTTTTTAGTTTTCTTCGATCAATGCTTTATTTCTGGAGCGTTGTACCCAGATGATCACCCCTACCACGATCAATGCCGCTGGAGGAATAATCATAAATCCGTTATTCTCATATCCGGTAGCGTACAGCCCTGTTTTTTCCACAGGATCACCCAACACTTTAAACCCTAACAAGGTTCCGGATCCCAAAAGTTCTCTAAAGAACCCTACGATCACTAGGATAACCCCATATCCCAAGGAGTTTCCTATACCATCCAGAAAGGATTTCCAAGGTCCGTTCGCCAAAGCAAAAGCTTCAAAACGTCCCATGATGATACAGTTGGTAATGATCAAGCCCACAAAAACCGCCAAGGTCTTACTCAACTCATAAGCGAAGGCTTTTAATACCTGATCTACAATTATCACTAAGGCAGCCACAACCACCAATTGAACAATGATTCGAATCTTGGATGGAATAATGTTTCGCATTAACGAGATCACCACGTTTCCTGCACCCAATACAAACATTACAGAAATGGCCATCACTATGGAAGCTTTGAGTTCTGCCGTTATTGCCAATGCCGAACAGATTCCCAATACCTGAATGGTAATAGGGTTATTATCTGCTAAAGGGTCTATGATTAGACTGGCGTCTTTTTTAGAAAGTAATGCCATAATTTAATTTTTAGTTCTTATTGTTTCCAAATAGGGTTTGTAGAGTCGTACACTTTCCTTGATCATCGCAGAAACGCCATTTCCGGTAATCGTGGCTCCGGCCAAGGCATCGACTTCATTATCGGTCTTATCCTTATTTACGGGATCGTTATTTCCTTTGGCCACTGCAATTCCCACATATTGCGTTCCCTGAAGAATGGATTCCCCTGTAAAGTCATCCATAAAGTAACGCTGCTTAATGTTGGCGCCCAATCCAGGAGTCTCTCCTTTATGATCAAAATACACCCCTTGTACGATCAGTTTATCATCTAAGGCAACAAAGCCCCAGATCGCGTCCCATAGCCCTTTTCCGTACATGGGAATAATGTAAAATTTCTTCCCTTCTTTTTCTCCGATAAAAAGGGGAAGCTTACGCTCCGTACCATCTTTTTTGGAAAGGGTTTCTTCCTTCTTGATATCAATGAGATAGGCTTCATCATTTGGGGTAATCTTATCTCCCTCTATGACCAATTGCTCTTTAATATATTTTGAAAACTCCTCAGCAACGGCATCTGTAGAAACAAAGTTTACGCTTCCTTCATCCGCATTTTCATGTACTCCCATGGCGTAAAGGATATTCTGTTGCTTTTCCAAACGCACATTTTCTCCAATCGCTGGTGCCAATTGAAAGGCCAAGAAGGCCAAAATAGACCCTACGACCACTACCATAATAGCAGCAAAAATTACGGTATAACTGTTTTTATCTGTATCGATTGCCATGATTAAACTGTTTCTGCTTTTAATTGTTCTGTCTTATCATCTGTATTCGTATGTGCAACAGCGTTTTTTAAGCGCTTCATACGTTTCTTTACATTCCCTTGAATCACATAATGATCAATGGTAGGTGCAAATACGTTCATCAAGAGTATGGCCAAGAAAACGCCTTCTGGGTAGGCCGGATTAAATACCCGGATCATCACCGAAAGAAAACCGATCAAAAATCCGTAGTACCATTTTCCTTTATTGGTCTGGGCACCCGTTACCGGATCTGTAGCCATATATACAATTCCAAAGGCCAGACCCCCAACCAGTAAGTGTTGCCAGAATTCAAAACTCATTAAACTGTAGAATTTACTGCTTTCTGAAATCCATCCTGCATCGGCAACGCCGTTAAAGATGAGTCCCATCACCAAAGCTCCCGCTACGGCACTGACCATGATACGCCAGCTTGCAATTCTACTATATATTAAGAAAAGTCCCCCCAAGAGAATTAAAAAGGCCGATGTTTCCCCAACAGAACCTGGTATAAAACCAAAGAACATATCAGACAAACTATAGGCATGATCTTTTCCCTGGGCCATATACCCCAAAATAGTTTCTCCAGAGATGGCATCCGGGCCACCTGCCAAATCAACTGCACCATGCACCCAAACTTTATCTCCACTCATCCAAGTTGGGTAGGCAAAGAACAAAAAGGCTCTAATAGTCAAGGCAGGATTTAAGATATTCATTCCAGTACCTCCAAATACTTCTTTTCCGATAACCACACCAAAGGCAACGGCAACGGCCAACATCCATAAAGGCGTATCTACAGGGACAATTAAAGGCACTAACATTCCGGTAACCAAATAACCTTCCTCTACCTCATGTCCTTTGATGACGGCAAATAAAAATTCAATGGCAAGACCTACACCGTACGACACTACAACCAAAGGCAATATGGTTATAGCCCCTAAAAGGAAATTATCTACCGTTAAAAAATGCTCGAACAAAGAAAAACTTTCCGGAAACCCGTTAATAGCGGAATAGTGTTGATATCCAGCATTGAACATTCCGAAGAACAAACACGGTACCAAGGCCATGATCACCGTGTTCATGGTACGCTTTAAATCATCTGCACCCCGTACATGAGATCCCGAATGCGTTATTTCATTGGGCAAATACAAAAAGGTGTGAATGGCATTGAATGCAGGAGCCATCTTCTTCCCTTTATACTGCTCTTTAAGATTATGTAATTTTGTCTTTAAACTCATCGTTATCCTATTTCTTTATATAATAAGTCCAATCCTTCTCTTATAATTTGTTGGTGTGGTTGCTTGGAAATACACACAAACTCGGTCAATGAAAAATCTTCAGGAGCCACTTCATACAATCCCAATTGCTCCATTTCATCTAAATCCTTCACCATACATGCCTTAAGCAATTGTAAGGGATAAATATCCATTGGAAATACCTTTTCATATTGTCCGGTAACCACAAAGGCGCGGTGCTCTCCATTGGTATTGGTGTTCAAATCATATTTTTTGTTGGGAAACAACCATGAGAATGTCAACGCTCTGGTCGAGGATATTTTGTTAAAAATAGGTTTGTTCCAACCAAAGAATTCGTAATCATCTCCTTCAGGAATAGCAGTAACCGTAGTATTATAGTATCCCAGACAACCGTCCTGACTAGATTTTAAACCCGTAAGCACATCCCCATTGATGACTCTGAAATTTTCTCCATTAACGCCACTTGCGTATAAGAAGGTAGAGATCTCAGCCCCAATCTTGGTGGTATAGTATTTCGGTGTTTTTACGGAAGAACCTACCAAAGCTATCGTTCTTTCCGCATTGAACTTCCCAGTCATCAAGAATTCACCGATAATCAATAAATCCTGGGGAGTAACCGTCCAAACAGTCTCTCCTTTATTGATAGGATCAATTTTGTTGATTTGGGTTCCCACCAAACCGGCCGGGTGAGGCCCGGAAACCTGGTGCAGACTAATTCCCTTTAGATTTGCCAAGGGCGAAGTCGTGGATTTCCCTACGGAAACATGTACCTTTCCTGGGGTCAATTTCCCCAAGGCCGTAATTGCAGTTTGCAACACTTCTTCTTTCCCTTTCAGCACATAATCCATATCTGCGGCCAAAGGCGCAGTGGCATAACCTGAAATAAAGATTGCCTTTGGGGCAACCTCAGGATTTGCAATGATGTCATAGGGGCGTTGTTTTATAAAAGGCCAACAACCCGATTTCAACAAACTTGCTTTAATTTCTTCTCCAGAGGCAGTTTCTACTGGTACTGCTTTATGCTCTAGTTGTTCTTGTGTTTTATCTGCCAGTATTTTCAAGGAAAGAATTTTACGGCGTTCCCCGCGCTCAATAGCAGCCAATTCACCACTAACTGGGGAAACAAACATAATTTCTTCCTTACTCTTGTCATAAAACAGAGGTTCTCCCGCTTTCACTTCAGCACCTTGTTTCACTAACATTTTGGGAGTTACTCCATGAAAATCTTGAAGATTTATTGCATAAACGTTGCTCAATACGGCTTTTGAAGTAGTCTGCTCTGCAGCGCCGACAAGCTTAACGTTTAAGCCTTTTTTAATCCGGATGTCTTTGGACATATATCGTAGACCTTAGGTTAACAAAATTTCGTGCAAATTTAGGACTTATAAGAACGTTTTCATAATAATTATAGTATAAATTTATGGCTTTATACACTTGTTAATTTTTAAGGTATGCTTTTTGTTTACCTTTACTTAAAAAATTGGAACAAAATGTCCTTAAACCTTAAACAAATTCTTTTTTTACTTTTCGTGCCTTCACTATTTGCGCAGGTTCAAGAAGAAGTAAATCCTCCAGAAAATATTAAGTCCATTGTATTTAAAGGCCCCACCGATGACCAATTCCCCATTGTGCAATTAAATGAGTCCTTTACGTTGCAATTCGATGACATTTTGGCCAATGAACAGGATTATTATTACAAAATAGTACATTGTGATTACGATTGGACTCCTTCGGACCTTCTCCGGTCGCAATACCTTAGTGGTATGGACAACCAACGCATTATTGATTATGAAAATAGTTACACCACGCTGCAACCCTACTCCAATTACCGACTTACCATTCCCAATAGCAATACACGATTACGAGTAAGCGGAAATTACCTTATTGAAATTTACAACAGCTATGACGAACTGCAATTTTCAAGAAGGTTTGTGGTCTACAAGAACTTGGTTCAAGTGGGCGCTACCGTAAAACGAACCCGGGACTTTAACTATCTCAATGAAAAACAGGTCGTTCAATTCAAAATCAATGCAGCGGATTTCCGACTGGTCAATCCTAAAAAAGAGGTGAAAATTGCCATTTTACAGAATTATCATTGGCCTACTACGCGTTATGGCATCAAACCCCAATTTACGGTCGGTAATGAATTGATCTACAGATATGATACGGAAACCAGCTTTTTTGGCAGTAATGAATTTTTAAATTTTGACACCAAGGATTTAAGGGTTCCCACAGCAATTATTTCGGCGGTTGAACTAAAGGACCTGTATCACCACTATCTATTTACGGATCGTTACAGACGCGATCTGGAATATACCTATTACCCGGATATCAATGGGGATTTTGTGGTACGGACGCTACAGGGCGATGATGTTTCCAGAGAAGCGGAATATTCCAAAGTGCATTTTAGCATTCCCTATACCCCTGAATTGGGATTGAACAATGTGTATGTCTTTGGAAAGTATAACAATTATGATTTAAACGATGAAAACAGAATGACCTATAACGAAAGTACGGGTCTTATGGAAGCTGAATTATTGTTCAAGCAAGGGTTTTACAATTATAAATATGTGGTACAACAGGAAGATGGGACTATTGATTTAAACACGATTTCCGGAAATTTTCACTTTACGGAAAACAACTATCTTATTCTGGTCTATTATCGAAATTTCGGGGATATGTTCGACAGCATTATAGGAATAGGCAGTGCCAATTCCAGGGATATTACCAATTGAGACAGCACAGCTTCTTTTTGCCCTGACATTCCTTCTGATAATGGCTACTACCGCCTTAGGCATGCCACTATTGCACACCGAAAGAATTTCTTAAATTTGCCCGGTAACCCAGTGCGTTTATACACAGGAAAGACATCGCCGTTACACTGACCAAACACCTCTTTGCACTTTTATTTTATGAGCGACAAAACCAACCTCACCCCAGTAGCACAGCACTTAAAATACCGTGGGACCCAATGCCTCAATTGTGGCCACCCATTGGATATCAGTGACAAATACTGTCCCAATTGCTCTCAAAAAAACAGTACTAAAAAATTGAGCATCAAGGATTTCTTTGATGAATTCTTTGCCAACTTAATTTCTTACGATTCCAAGCTATTAAAAACCCTGACTGCGCTACTATTACGCCCTGGGCAGATTACCCGGGATTATATCCAAGGAAAACGAGTCTCCTACACCAATCCCTTTCGGTTTCTTTTGAGCTTGTCCATTGTGTATTTCCTATTATTTAATTTTTCAGGAAATATTTCGGATTTGGACCGTTTTGGAGGCCTTGAGGATAACTTGTACCGCTACAGCAATATCGGGGAAGATGCCATTCCCAGTGGAGATCAACTCAATTTTGATTTGACCAATGAGGAGGAAACCCAAAAAGCGATACAGGTTCTGGATTCCCTAAATTTCCAAGAAAACATCCTTAAAAACTCCAAACGACGGGATTCCCTGATTAAAGCTGACCCTGAAGCGTATTTCAAGAAAATAGAAACCACCTCCTTTATTGAAAGTCACTTTAAAAAACAGGAATTCTTTTCTACCTTGATACGTGACGAAAAACACTATAATTTTGATAGTCTCATTTCTAAATATCCCCAAATAGAAGTTAGTTTTTCCAATAGATTGGCCTTTAATACCGCCAGGAGCTTTATTCGTGCTGCCCAGCAACCCGGAACCTTTATTAGCGCCATCATTTCCCGGCTTCCATTTGCCACTTTTTTCTTTTTACCCTTCTTTGCCATCTTCATTTGGGTGGCATACATCAGAAAAAAATACAATTATACCGATCATCTCATCTTTAGCTTTCACAATCAATCATTGTTCTTTATCTTGCTCATTGTAAGCTTCTTGGTCGATTCTATTTTCAAGACCGAAAGTGGAGGGATTTTCATATTGATCTTTTGTTTTTATCTCTATAAGGCCATGCGAAAGTTCTACGAACAAGGAAGATTTAAAACTATTGTTAAATATGTATTCCTTAATACTATTTTCTTTATTTTAGCAATGCTGTCAGCAGTAATGCTTTTCGTAGGGAGTGCATTTACATATTAAGACTATGATTACTAAAGTAACAAAAGGCATAAAAATTTCGGTCAACACTAGTTTTGAAGGCACTTTCTTCAAGAACTACAAAATGCACTTTGCTTTTGGATATACCATTACTATTGAAAACCAAAGTAAAGATGCGGTACAGCTTACCTCCCGTCATTGGGACATTTACGATGCGCTCAATGAAATGGAAACAGTTGATGGCGAAGGTGTTATTGGAAAAAAGCCTGTAATCAGACCTGGGGAATCGCACACCTATAGTTCTGGCTGTTTGTTAGCCTCTCCCATTGGTGCCATGAAGGGACATTACAATATGGTCAACTTTAGTTCTACCGAAAAATTCAGGGTATATATTCCAACCTTCAAATTTAGCGCTCCTTTTGCCTTGAATTAATCCAATTTAAGTCGCTTTTTAAATTTTATAAACGTCTTTGGTTTTACTACCTTTGACCAGATTTTAAATTTAAAAATAGACCATCATGGGTAAAGGATTTTTTCAAGTTCCAGCAGCAGTGAACGAACCTATAAAGAGCTACGCTCCAGGTACTCCGGAAAGGGAGGCCGTGCTTCAACAATACGATACTTATTTTAAGGGAAGTGTAGATGTCCCAATGTACATAGGCAGTGAGGAAATACGCAGCGGAAACACTAAGCCAATGTCTCCTCCACATGATCATCAGCATGTTGTAGGTCACTATCATACTGCAAACAAAGCACATGTTTCCCAAGCCATTTCCAATGCCTTGGAAGTAAGAACAGCCTGGGCGGAACTTGCCTGGGAGCAGCGCGCAGCCATCTTTTTAAAAGCGGCCGATCTTATTGCTGGGCCTTATCGCGCAAAAATAAATGCGGCTACCATGATAGCGCAGTCCAAAACCATTCATCAAGCAGAAATCGATGCCGCTTGTGAATTCATAGATTTTCTCCGATTTAACGTGGAATTCATGTCACAGATTTATGAAGAGCAGCCAGATTCAGCAGAAGGTATTTGGAATCGTGTAGAATATAGACCTTTAGAAGGTTTCGTTTACGCCATTACCCCTTTCAATTTTACGGCAATAGCTGGCAATTTGCCCGCAAGTGCAGCGATGATGGGGAATGTTGTGGTTTGGAAACCAAGTGACAGTCAAATATTTTCGGCAAAAGTTATTGTTGATGTGTTCAAGGAAGCAGGGGTTCCGGACGGAGTTATCAATGTAGTATATGGAGATCCCGTAATGATTACGGAAACCGTTTTGGCCAGTCCGGATTTTTCTGGAATCCATTTTACAGGTTCCACTTTCGTATTTAAAGAACTTTGGAAACAAATTGGCAACAATATCCATACCTACAAAACCTATCCTAAAATTGTTGGGGAAACCGGAGGGAAGGATTTTATTGTAGCCCACCCGTCGGCAAAACCACAACAAGTAGCCACGGCTATTACCAGAGGTGCTTTTGAATTCCAAGGGCAAAAATGTAGCGCCGCTTCCAGAGTATATCTACCGGAATCCACGGCAGAAGAAATCCTGACCGCATTAAAAGCAGATATTGCTTCCTTCAATAAGCCCGGTTCTCCAGCCGATATGAGCAATTTTATTACTGCGGTAATCCATGAAGGCTCTTTCGATAAATTAGCGAAGTATATTGATCAGGCCAAGGCAGACAGTAGCGCTGAAATTATTGCAGGGGGCAATTACGACAAATCCAAAGGATATTTTATTGAACCCACGGTTATTCTAACTACAGATCCAAATTACACCACTATGGAAACAGAGTTGTTTGGACCCGTAGTTACCATCTATGTCTACAAAGACGCGGATTGGAGCGATACGTTAAAAATGGTGGACAATACTTCTGAATATGCATTGACGGGTGCCGTATTGGCCAAGGATCGTTATGCCATTGAAGAGGCGACCAAAGCGTTACAGAACTGTGCAGGTAACTTTTATATCAACGATAAACCTACCGGAGCTGTAGTAGGGCAACAACCTTTTGGTGGTGCCAGAGCCTCTGGAACCAATGATAAGGCGGGATCTGCACAAAACTTACTTCGTTGGGTTTCCCCTAGATTGATCAAAGAAACCTTTGTGACACCAGAAGACTATCGTTACCCTTTCTTGGGATAAGAGAAATTATATTCATCATTCCAATGGCTCAGTTTTACAAAAAAGCTGAGCCATTTTCTTTTCTACACCCCTTAAAAAAAACAAAAACTCCGCAACAATTGCCCAGAAAATATAGGATGAGGCTCCTATTTAGTAAGACGAACAAGGCAATATCAATGTAAATTTAACGTTAATTAATTGTAAAATACATGTAAAAATAAGATATTTGATATTCAAAAGACCGCCCCATGAAACATTCCAAGAAAAACAAAAAGAAAAAAAAAGCCTCTTTTTCCTATGATTATCTCAAAGCATATGTGGAGGAGCAGAATGAAAGAAAACGCCGGGAAGCCCCTTCTTCCCTGTTTCAGTATTTAAAAAAATACGCACAAAATTACACCCGGAAATACCGCCAAACCTTTGATGGGATGTATGAGATATAAATTCGCTTAAGCTTTATATTTCATGGGGAGATAGACCACTTTTTTTGTTTCATAAAAAGGCTCTTTGAAATAATCGGGCAAATCAAAAATCGCTGCAGTTCTATAGCCTTGCAATTCTTCGGAAAGATCCCCTCCTTTAAGGTATAAGATTCCATTTTTTCGCTGATGTTTGGATTCTTTTTTTATTTTTCCTTTTACCCATCGTACAAAAGTAGGCATGGCCGCCACTGCCCTACTCACAATAAAATCAAAACGCACGTCCAAATCCTCTACACGCATATGCTTGGCCGTGACATTTTGCAATCCTAAGCCCGCGATAACCTCTTGGACTACTTTAATTTTCTTTCCTATGGCATCTACTAAAGTAAAGTGCACTTCCGGAAAAAGAATGGCCAGCGGTATTCCGGGAAATCCACCTCCGGTCCCGACATCCAAAACTGTACTTCCAGCTTTGAATTGCTGTATTTTTGCAATCCCCAGGGAATGCAGCACATGCCTTAGGTACAGCTCATCAATATCCTTTCTGGAAACTACATTTATTTTTTGGTTCCAATCCTGATATAGGTGTTCCAATTGTTGGAACTGTTCTTTCTGAATAGCCGTCAATTGAGGAAAATACTTAAAAATAATCTCCGCTTTCATATCTTTTGTAACATTTCGCCAAAAATAACACTTTAGAAATCATAAATTTTTTCTTTTTAAGATTCTATTATATTTGATGCGCTGGAATTGCCTTATATTTACCAAAAAATTGATAAAGCATACTACAAATGGAGCATAAGACCATTAAATTTTCTAGAAAAGATCCCGCCCAATTTTTCCGAACGTTAAACAAAAGGGTTAATGAATATTTCAAAGAAAATAATATAAAGAAAACTGGAAACTGGCGCCTCCACTTGAAAACGGTAATCATGTTTGCCATTTTTTTAACCCCTTATTTTTTATTGTTGACACTTAATCTGCCTATTTGGGCCAACGTACTTTTAACTATTGTTATGGGAGTTGGTATGGCCGGAGTAGGAATGAACGTAATGCACGATGGCAACCATGGGGCTTATTCCAATAAAAAATGGGTCAATAAACTCATGGGCAGCAGTATCTATATTCTTGCTGGAAATGTATATAATTGGCAAGTACAACACAATGTACTTCACCACACCTATACCAATATTCACGAACATGACGAGGATTTGGAAGCAGGACGGATTTTGCGGTTTTCAAAACACGCCACTTGGCACAGACATCATAAATTTCAGCATTATTATTCTGTGTTTCTGTACGGACTATTAACGTTTAATTGGGCCATTACTACAGATTTTCAGCAAATGTATCGCTATATGAAGCGTAAATTATCCTATGGCAAATTACCCAGTCCTGTCATTAACTGGAGTACGCTGGTAATCACCAAATCGCTTTACATTGTCATCTGGATCGTACTACCTCTTATTTTTATTGATATTGCTTGGTGGAAAATACTATTGGGCTTCTTTTTAATGCACTATGTAGCCGGAGTTATTTTGAGTGTCGTATTTCAGTTGGCCCATGTTGTGGACGAAGCAGATACTCCCCTTCCGGATGAACAAGGCTCTATGAAGAACACTTGGGCCATACACCAGTTGTCTACCACGGTAAATTTTGGCACAAAAAATAGAATTGTAAATTGGTTCACCGGCGGATTGAATCATCAGGTTGAACATCATATTTTCCCTAACATTAGTCATGTACATTACACAAAAATCTCTAAAATTGTTAAGGAAACGGCAAAGGAGTTTAATTTGCCCTATAATGAGTACAAAACTACCAGAAAAGCTATAATTTCGCACTTCAAACACTTAAAGGAGCTGGGCAAGAATCCAGCTTTGCAGTACTAGTTAAATACAACCACATGAGTAACCATTTATCCGATAGAATTAAAAACATGTCTACTTCGGCCACCCTAGCTATGGCCGCAAAAGCAAGAGAACTACGCAATCAAGGAAAAGATATCATTGGTCTAAGTCTGGGCGAACCCGACTTCAATATTCCTGACTTCATCAAAGATGCCGCTAAACAAGCGATTGATGAAAATTATAGCAGTTACTCTCCTGTAGATGGTTATGGCGACTTAAAAGAAGCCATTTCCAATAAATTTAAGCGTGATAATTCCTTGGAATATGGAATACAACAAATTGTGGTATCCACAGGAGCAAAACAATCCCTGGCCAATGTTGCCATGATCATGTTGAATCGCGGAGATGAAGTAATACTACCTGCCCCTTTTTGGGTGAGTTATAGCGACATTGTAAAACTCGCAGAAGGAGTACCGGTACAGGTCAAAACCAGTATTGATACTGATTTTAAAATGACTCCGGAGCAATTGGAAGCCGCTATTACCCCCAAAACCAAAATGCTCTGGTTCAGCTCTCCTTGCAATCCCAGTGGATCCGTATATAGCAAATCGGAATTGGAAGGCTTGGCAGCCGTATTGAAAAAACACCCTAATATCTATGTCGTTTCTGATGAGATTTATGAACACATTAATTTTGTGGGCGGACATGTGAGTATTGCCGGAATTGAAGGTATGTATGATAGAACGATTACCGTAAATGGGGTTTCCAAGGCCTTTGCCATGACTGGATGGAGAATAGGGTATATTGGCGCTCCGGAATGGATTGCCAAAGCCTGCACCAAATTCCAGGGACAAATTACCAGTGGCGCCAATGCCATTGGACAACGCTCTACCATTGCCGCTTTACAGGCTCCTGTAAGCAAAATTCAATTCATGATCGATGAATTTCACAAACGGCGTGATCTTATTCTACAACTATTAGGAGAAATTGAAGGGTTTAAACTCAATGTTCCGGAAGGTGCGTTTTATGTTTTTCCTGATATTTCCTCCTTCTTTGGAAAAAATCTAAACGGCACTACCATTCAAACCGCTTCCGATTTGTCCATGTATATTCTGGAAAATGCCAATGTAGCTACCGTCACCGGGGAAGCCTTTGGTAACCCCAACTGTATCCGCATATCCTATGCTGCATCTGAAAAAGAATTACGCGAAGCCGTAGCACGAATGAAAGCTGTATTGTAATACGCCTTTAGTATAACTATCAACAAAACCTCTTCCATTTTATTTGGAAGGGGTTTTATGTTTTACACTGCTCTATTTCAAAAACACAGGCTTCGTCCGCGGATTCTATTTGAAGCGTGGCACAAGCGAGGTGATATCGGGACAATAGTTGCAATACTTCCGACTTAATTTCCTGATTTCTTGACAGTGCCACTGTACCATGGGTTCGAATATGTGTTGAAAAAACCAATTGTTCCCCGTCCAATGACCAAAGATGTGTGCTGTGCAAAGAAGCCACATCTTTAATTGCTAATACCTCTTTTTTAAGTTGGGCTAAGTCCACCTCTTTAGGAACCGCTTGTACCAGTATACGAAGTACTTTCTTCAATTGCCGTACCACATTAATGAGAATGAATAGGGATATCCCAATAGAAAGTACCGCATCTAACCATGGCACTCCATAAAAAGTCATGATAAGAGCCCCAATCAACACCGCCACCCAACCCAGTACATCTTCAATGAGATGCCAGGAAATCAATTTCTGATTTAATGAGGTTTCCCCTGCCAGTTTCCATGCGGCATAGCCGTTGACCAGAATACCGATAATTGCAAAGACCACCATTCCCTGGGCATCTACTTCTTCCGGTGCCACTAAACGCTCAATAGCTTCGCGAACCACAAATATGGCTCCAACGATCAAAATTATCGCATTTAAGAGCGCTCCTAACAAGGATAAACGTTGATATCCAAAGGAAAAAGTGTCACTTGCCCCTTTTTTGGATTTCGTTTCCAAATACCAGGCGGTACCCAAAGCAAGGCTATCCCCAAGATCATGAACCGCATCGGAAACAATCGCAACGCTGTTCACATAGAACCCCCCAATAATTTCCAAGAGCGTAAATCCAAGGTTCAAGAAAAAAGCCAACCTGATATTCTTCGTATCTCCATGATGATGATGATGGTGGTGGTGCCCCATATACTTTTGTATTTATGCCTATAAAGTGAACCTTAGAAGGTAACAGTCGATTGCGACCCTATACAAGATAGCAATTATTCCGAACGCTAAGGGAGCGATATTAGATCTTCTTCCAGAAATATGGGGTAAGTAATATCAATACAGTAAAGAGTTCCAAACGTCCCAAAAGCATCAGAAAACAACACCACCACTTTCCGGATACGGGTAAACTGTTGTAATTGCTTACAGGGTCCAAACTTCCAAGAGCCGGCCCTACATTCCCTAGAGATGATGCAGCACCACCCACAGCAGATTCAAAATCAAGCCCTAAAAATCCAAGGACGAGTGCGCCTATAATGAACAGCAACATATACAGCACAAAAAAAGCAATGATATTGTATACGATATGCTCTTTAACGGTGCGATTATTATAGCGCACAGGGATAATAGCATTGGAATGCAAGGTTCGTTTAAATTCCAAAAGGCCATTCTTCACGATCAATAAGTGTCGCATTACTTTAATCCCCCCTGCTGTAGATCCTGCGGACCCTCCCAAAAACATCAATCCAAAAAAGAATACGGTAAGAAAAGGAGTCCAGCTTGTGAAATCGGCCGTCACAAAACCTGTTGTGG
Organism: Spongiimicrobium salis; assembly: GCF_043678055.1. Taxonomy (NCBI): domain Bacteria; kingdom Pseudomonadati; phylum Bacteroidota; class Flavobacteriia; order Flavobacteriales; family Flavobacteriaceae; genus Spongiimicrobium; species Spongiimicrobium salis. The sequence goes on along the minus strand of NZ_JBHEQA010000006.1, from coordinate 212,436 downwards.
TCACTACGGCAATGACTTGAAAAAAGGCATGTCTAAAAGCACTTTCCCCTTCTCCAAAAACCATGGGATGAAAATCAGATACGGGAACATTGGCTTTTAAATAGACCACTAAAGCTGCAATAAGGGTAAAGGACAGGATAAATATACTGTAGAACTTAAATTCTTCGTCGTGCAGCACTTTTTGCACCTTTCCTTTAAATGCAAAATAGCTCAAGACAAAATTACTCCCCGCCAAAAACATAAAGAACGTAACAATATATTGAATCAAAGGTTGATCGTTCCAATATGCCAAACTCGCATTTTTTGTAGAAAAACCACCCGTAGATAAGGTGGCCAGAGAGTGATTGATTGCATCAAAGAAGGACATACCTGCCAATTTTAGCAATAAGGTTTCGGCTACGGTATATCCAAAATAAATTAGCCATAACCTTTTGGCCGTATCCGTAATCCGAGGGTGTAATTTATCTGCACTGGGACCAGGAGCTTCCGCAGCAAAAAGTTGCATTCCACCAATTCCCAGTAAAGGAAGAATGGCAATAGCTAACACTATAATTCCCATTCCCCCTATCCAATGGGTAAGGCTCCGCCAAAATAAAATTCCCTCCGGTAAGGCTTCAATATCGTCAACAATGGAAGCCCCCGTGGTTGTATACCCGGAGAAGGTTTCAAAAAAAGCATTGGTAAGTTGTGGAATTGCCCCTGAAAACACATATGGCAATACTCCGGAAAGACACATAACAAGCCAACCTAAGGTTACAATGATATACCCTTCTTTACGCTTAACTACCTTTTCATGACCGCGGGTATAGAACATGGCCAATACTCCTACAATCATAGTCACAATAGCTGCCAAGGTGATGTCCAAGGTTGCTCCATCCTGATAGATGGCACTGACCAAAGCTGCCAACACCATAAACCCACCATTGAATAACAATAGCAGACCCATGAGGTGAAAAATGATTTTGGAATTCAATCCCATGATAGCTGCATTGATTTGGCTACAATATCGTTGTTTTTATGTGTCATTTTATGATCGAACACTTACAAGAAGAGTTTTTCTACTTTTGGAATAGCTCGAGGCAGGCAACAGACCACCACACGATCTCCTTCAATTATTTTAAAATCCCCCAAGGCCGTAATCCCCACATTATCTCGTATCACTCCACCAATGGTTGCCGATCGGGGAATATTTAATTCTCGGATGATCTTTCCATTTACAGCCGATGTCCTTTTTACAATAAATTCCAGGATTTCAGCATTGAGATTGTTCAAGCGAGTCAGGGCAACGACTTCTCCTTTTCGGATATACCTAAAAATATTATTCGCCGCTAAAAGTTTTTTATTGATCAGGGTATCTATACCGATGGACTGCGAGAGTTGAAAATAATCCATATTCTCTACCAGGGCTATGGTTTTTTTAATATGTTTTGATCGTGCCACCAAACAAGACATGATATTGGTTTCAGAATTCCCGGTTACCGCAATAAAGGCGTCCATGGATTCTAAACTTTCTTCATCCAACAACTCTACATTTCTACCATCTCCATTGATGACAAGCGCATTGGGAAGATCGTCGGCAATGTCAAAAGCTTTTTCTTTATCCTTCTCTATTAATTTAACATTGAATTTATTGGCACAGAGGTCACGAGCGGTTTTAAAACCAACTTTACTCCCTCCCAAGATCATGACATTTTTAATTTCTTTTTTCTCTTTTCCTGTAAGCTTATACAATTCATCTACCCCCCCTGAAGAAGTTATAAAATATACTTGGTCTTCTTCCTTAAAGACGGTATCTCCCCTCGGAATAATGGTATATTGCGTCCCAACCCGTTGAATGGCAATGGGCATAAAATGCAGTTCAGGAAAAATTTTGGCTGCTTCCTTTACCATTTTACCCACAAAGGGTGCCGTTTTAGGCAAGGAGACCCCCACCATAATGAGTGCACCTTCTTCAAATTCATAGGTATCATTAAAGGCAGATTGGTTGAGTAGTAATTGTATTTCCGTAGCTGCCAATTCTTCGGGAGAGATCAACTCATCAATTCCCAGTTCCGAAAACTTGATCACCTCCTTATTATCCACAAACTCCGTATTGGAAATTCGGGCTATAGTGCGCTTACTGCCCAGCTGCTTGGCCAACATACAAAGGGTAAGATTTGTAGTTTCGGACGAAGTCACGCCTATGACCAAATCCGAATTTTCAACTTGGGCATCCTGTAATACGGCTATCGAGGTGGCATCTCCCTTAAGCACCCTAATATCCAAGTGGGTATCTGCATAGGTGAGGCTTTCCTTATGACTATCGATCAAAGTAATGTCCTGAGATTCGTATGATAGTAGTTTTGCTAAATGGAACCCTACTTCACCGGCGCCGGCAATAATAATTTTCACGCGTTTTGTTTTTTCTGGAAAAGACCCATATTACAAAAAGAAATGGAAAAGTACTAGTACATATCCTTTTAGAAGAACACTTGAGTCCTTACCACTCATTTAAAAAAGTTTGTAAAAAATCGCTTGGCTAAAGTACACAATTATTTTGTTTACCTCATCAATGCCATAGTACAAAACTACGGCTTTCGTGAATTATTGCATGGGGTCCAAGTCGCATTTAAGGGTTACCGGCAATCTAAATAGAAGTGAAATTAGCTAGGTCGGGATATTTTTTATGTTCTATCTTTGCAAAAAATTGTCCACATGGCCAACAAGGTAACTCCTTATAAAAATTCAGATTTAGGAAAAAAAGAACAGGTAACCCAAATGTTCGATACGATTTCCGATGACTATGATGGGTTAAACCGGGTAATTTCGTTTGGCATAGATATTAAATGGAGGAAACGAGTGGTGGCCTTGCTCAAAAAAAAGCAACCCAAAAACATTCTCGATATTGCTACGGGGACTGGGGACTTGGCCATTAATCTTGTTGAAACCGGTGCGGAGAATATTGTTGGATTAGACATTTCCCCGGGCATGTTGGAAGTGGGCAAAAAAAAGGTAACAGCCAAAAAACTGGACCAAACTATAGAAATGATGGTCGGGGATAGTGAGAACCTTCCTTTTGAGGCCAATACTTTTGAAGCAGTCACTGTTGCTTTTGGCGTAAGAAACTTTGAAACTTTGGAAAAAGGTTTGGCCGAAATTTATAGAGTACTAAAACCTGGAGGGACTTTTGTGGTCTTAGAGACTTCCGTACCTACCAAAACACCGTATAAACAAGGGTATCGCTTTTACACCCGATTTATTCTTCCCACAATAGGCAGAGTGTTCTCCAAAGATCAATCGGCCTATTCCTATCTATGTGAATCCGCATCTCTTTTTCCTTATGGGGAGGCCTTCAACAATATTTTACGCAAAATTGGGTTTATAGCTATAGAGAACAGCCCCCAAACATTTGGAGTGGCATCAATATATGTAGCTACAAAGTAAAAGCATGAAAAACATTTTTTTCTTTTTGGGCAGTGTTTTGCTCTTATACCCTATATCTTCCCAAGCACAGTTTAACGAGGATCCCATTATAAATTTGGAGACTATTGATAAACCTTTATTAAATTGGGGCTATTTTTTGGGCTTCAACCAATATGATTTCAAGTTTGATTACAAAGAAGATTTAGGTCCCAGAAATACGGATATTCTTGTAGAAAAAACTTTTGGCTTCAATGTGGGACTCATTGGAGAGCTCCGTTTGAATCAATTTTTGGATCTGCGCTTGGAGCCCGGTTTATTTTATACCCAACGCAATTTGGGCTTCCCTGGTTTTGACAATGCCAATGACGCCATTCGTGAAGTGCGATCTACCTATATCAATGTTCCCTTATTATTAAAGGTCAGTGCCAAAAGATTGGGAAATTGGAAACCCTTTCTTGTAGGAGGTCTGTCCACCTCCTTAAATCTTGGGAGCAATGAAGACAGTCCTGATGACAATAGTAGTGGCACTTTTAGACTTACCAAAACTACCTACTATTATGAGGTGGGGTTTGGAATTGAATTTTATACCGAATATTTTAAGTTCACTCCTTCCATCCGAGGAACTTTTGCACTTACCGATGAATTGATACCCGATCTTGACCCCAATAGTCCTTGGACCGGTAATATAGAATCTCTAAAGACCAGGGGTATCTTTATCAATTTCACTTTTGAGTAGGAATCTTAACATCCATCCCCTATCTTAAGTTCTATGCAATTCACTGAGCAATATTGCCGTTGCCGTAGCTACATTGAGGCTTTCGGCCGTTTTTTCTCCAAATTGGGGAATCGCGGTCTTGACATTCACTAAGGCCTGCATATCTTTGGATATGCCATTTGCCTCATTCCCCATAAGCAATATTCCTTCTGAAGGAAAATTTTGTTGACGCATATCATCACCATCCATAAAAGCGCCATAAACCTTACGTGGATCTTCTTGGAGTTGCTTTTCCAAATCCACATAATGTAGCTGTACTCTGGTAATTGACCCCATAGTAGCCTGCAAGACCTTAGGGTTGTAACAATCCACAGTATTTCGGGAGCAAATCAAATGTTCAATCCCGTACCAATCGCATAAGCGAATAATGGTCCCCAAATTTCCCGGATCTCGGACATCGTCCAAAGCAACGGACCACCCTTCCGTGGAAATGCTTTTGTGTTCCGGAATAAAAAAAACGCCCAGCGCAGTATTGGGATGTTGCAGCCCGCTCATTTTTTTTAATTCAGCTTCGCTGACCTGTTCAATAATTTCAGCTTGAGTCCTTAGTAATTCAACCTGTGTACTGTATACTTTATGGGCCACAAAATCGGAATCCAGGAGCTCTTGTACCATTTTTATTCCTTCCACTACAAACATTCCGTTTTTAATTCGGCATTTTTTTTGCTGTAGGGTTTTTATAAATTTTATTTGGTTTTTAACAACCATACAAATAATGTATTTTTGAACCCTATGAGGATTCCTTTGTGTTTTAGAAAAAGCTTCACAAAAATAAGCTTATTATCACTATGTATGGCCATGCTGTCCTGCAATGCACTCAAAAGGGTTAAAGACGATCAATTATTGTTGAATAAAAACAAAGTTATCGCCGATGATAAGAAAATCTCCAATGGCGCCGTTCAAAGCCTAATCCTTCAAAAACCCAATAGTACAATTCTGGGGTATCCACTTCGCCTCAACCTATATAATCTTGCCAAACCCAATCCGGATTCTTCTTTTCAGGATTGGCTACAACGCAAGGAAAAAAGGGAAAAACGCCTCAACAAGCTCCTCTCAAAAAAACAAGTTAATCGTTTGGGGGAATCTTTCATTGTTAAGGGATTCAGCGAATGGTTGAAGAGAATTGGGGAACCCCCTGTAATTGTTGATAGTGTCAAAAGCACAAAATCCCTAGCCCGTCTAAAGGCCTATTATCGTTCCAAGGGCTATTTTAATGTACAAGGAGCATTTGCGGTTGACAGCAGTTCCCGTAAGCAAAGAGCAGATGTTACCTATGACCTACAATTGGGAAATCCGTATATCATTGACACCATATCCGAAAACATCCAATCCAGCGCAATTGATTCCATCTATCAGTTGCACAAGATAGATTCCTATGTCAAGGAAGGGCATCAGTTTAATTCCTCCAACTTTAATAAAGAAAGGGAGCGCCTTATTCAATTGTTTAGAAACTCGGGCATATACAACTTTCAGGAGAGTTCCATTCGGTATACTATTGAACAGGATACGGTCAATACAGATGATCAGATGCTCAATGCCACATTGAACATCAACAATCTAAAAAAACGTACAGGGGATTCCCTCACAGGTTCGGAATATAAAGTACACCGTTTTGACCATATCAATATTTATACAGACTATGAATTTGACACGGACAAAAACACCTTGCAATCTGTTGACTATGAGAATTACAGGATTTATTTTAAGGACAAATTAAATTATATCCCTAGAGCCCTTACCGATGCTGTCTTTCTAGAAAAAGATAGTGTGTATACCGACCTGGATCGCATACGTACCCGGAGACAGATTACCAACCTCAATACCTTTAGGTATCCCAATATTGAGTTTATTGAAGATAGTACCCGGACCAAACTGACCACGAACATCTATTTATCGCCGCTCAAAAAGAATTCCTTGGGCGTTAATTTTGAATTTACCCGATCCACCATTCAACGCTTGGGGGTTGTTCTTGGCGCTTCCTTTCTAAAACGAAATATTTTTAAAGGGGCGGAAACCTTGACCATTAGTGGAAGGGGGTCTTTTGGGCTTTTGAGCGATACTTCTTTACCCGAAGATTTTTTTTCAGAGATTGGTGGGGATATCAATCTTTCCTTTCCTCGAATATGGTTCCCCTTGTTGAATACCCGAAAAATCATTCCTTTCTACATGCTCCCTAAGACCAATGTGTCTATGGGAATTAGTTTTCAACAAAACATAGGACTGGACAAACAGACCTTTAATACCGTATTTGGGTATGACTGGACTCCCTCGGATCGTGTAAAAAACACCTTGGAATTATTGAATATACAGTTTGTACGAAATGTAAATTCCGAGCGTTTTTTTAATGTATACCAAAACTCCTTTGAGCAATTGGATGCCATTGCTGATGATTTTCAAGATGATCCAGCGCTTGCCGAGTTCTTTAATGATGATCCCGACCCACAATTAATTATTCCCAACGGCACCACCGGATTTACGAATGCAGTATTAAATGAAGGCCTGATTCCCAACGGGGATGAAGACTTCAATACGGTTCGTAATATTAATGAACGACAAATACGTTTGACCGAGAACAACCTCATTTTTGCCAGTAACTATAGTTTTTCTAAAAACAACAAGAGCAATCCCAACGATGCGAGTTTCAGCCAATACCAAATTCGTTTAGAAAGTGCAGGGAATCTGCTATCGGGGATTTCAAGGATCATCCCTTTTGAAGAGAACAATGGAGATCGGCTCATTTTTGGTGTCCCCTATTCCCAGTACATCAAAACCGACCTTGACTATATAAAGCATTGGGATCTTTCCAAATCCAAAGTATTGGCGTTTCGCAGTTTCCTTGGGTTGGCCGTTCCCTATGGCAACTCGGATAACATTCCCTTTGCGCGTAGTTATTTTGCAGGCGGCGCAAATGATAATAGGGCATGGTTTCCGTATTCCCTGGGGCCTGGAAGAACACAAAACATCAATGATTTTAATGAAGCAAACCTCAAAATAGCCCTGAATTTGGAATATCGTTTCCCTCTTGCCGGAGATTTAAAAGGCGCTTTATTTGCCGATGCGGGAAATATCTGGAATGTTTTTGACAATGTGGATGACCCCGATGCCACCTTCAACGGTATCAGTTCCTTGGCCGATATTGCTTTGGGCACTGGCTTCGGATTGCGCTATGACCTCACCTACTTTGTCTTTAGGGTCGATGTTGGCTTTAAAACCTATAACCCCGCGGAAGAACCTTCCCAAAGATGGTTCAGACAATTCAATTTTGCGAACGCTATACCGCAAATAGGCATAAATTATCCGTTTTAGAGGAAATTATTTTATTACTTTTGTGAATTAATTTAAAAAGAGCTCAACAAAACTATCATGACTACCCATTCGATCAAACCAGGAGTTGCCACAGGCGATGAAGTACAAGAAATTTTCAACTATGCCAAAGCAAAAGGGTTTGCCCTTCCTGCTGTAAACGTTATCGGCTCCGACACCATCAATGGTGTACTGGAAACAGCAGCGAGTCTAAATGCTCCTGTCATCATTCAGTTTTCCAACGGAGGCGCGCAATTCAATGCTGGTAAAGGATTATCCAATGATGGTCAGCGAGCTGCCATTCTAGGTGCTGTTGCTGGAGCAAAACACGTACATCAATTGGCCGAGGCTTATGGTGCCACGGTTATTTTACATACCGATCATTGCGCTAAGAAATTATTGCCTTGGATCGATGGTCTTCTGGAAGCCAGTGAACAACATTATAAAGAAACTGGAAAATCGCTTTTTAGTTCCCATATGATCGATCTTTCCGAAGAGCCTATTGAAGAGAACATTGAAATTTGTAAGAGCTACTTGGAACGCATGGCCAAAATGGACATGACCTTGGAAATAGAGTTGGGAATCACTGGTGGAGAAGAAGACGGGGTAGACAACTCCGATGTGGATGATTCAAAATTATACACGCAACCCGAGGAAGTTGCCTATGCTTATGAAGAACTATCCAAAGTAAGTCCAAGATTTACCATTGCCGCTGCTTTTGGAAATGTGCATGGTGTTTACAAACCCGGAAATGTAAAATTAACGCCTAAAATCCTTAAGAATTCCCAGGAATATATTTCTAAGAAATACAATGTGGAACACAATCATATTGATTTTGTTTTTCATGGAGGGTCTGGATCTACCGTAGAAGAAATCAGGGAAGGAATAAGTTATGGTGTTATCAAAATGAATATTGACACCGATTTACAATATGCCTTTTTGTCTGGAGTCCGTGACTACGTTCAAGACAAAAAAGATTTCTTACAGTCACAAATCGGAAACCCCAATGGAAGCGATGAGCCCAATAAGAAGTTCTATGATCCCAGAGTATGGTTACGAGAAGGAGAAAAATCTTTTGTAGAGCGATTGAAAAAAGCTTTTGAAGATTTAAATAATGTGAATACATTGTAGTCCCGTAAGGGTTATATCAACTTAACATTCAGCTTATGTCATCTTGGTTCAAAAGAAAGGAAAAAGGAATACAGACTGCTACCGAGCAAAAGAAAGACACTCCCAAAGGGTTATGGTATAAATCCCCGACCGGGAAAATTGTGGAATCTGAGGAACTTGCCAAAAACTATTATGTCAGTCCAGAAGATGATTATCACGTTAGAATTGGAAGTAAAGAATATTTCGAAATTCTTTTTGATAATAAGTTCAAGGAATTGGATACCAAATTAACATCCAAAGACCCCTTAAAATTTGAAGATAATAAGAAATATTCCGATCGTTTAAAGGCCGCGCAGCAGAAGACAGGCCTGAATGATGCCGTACGAACTGCAGTGGGCAAGTCCCTTGGAAAAGATGTGGTGATTGCTTGTATGGATTTCAGTTTTATTGGAGGTTCTATGGGAAGTGTGGTTGGCGAAAAGATTGCACGGGCTATTGATCATGCCATTAAAAAGAAAATCCCCTTTGTTATGGTTTCCAAATCGGGAGGTGCACGAATGATGGAGGCAGCGCTCTCCTTAATGCAATTGGCGAAGACTTCTGCAAAACTTGCACAACTGGCCGATGCAGGAATTCCTTATATCTCCCTTTGTACGGACCCAACTACGGGCGGAACTACCGCCTCTTATGCCATGTTAGGCGACATTAACATCTCTGAACCTGGTGCCTTAATCGGCTTTGCAGGACCGCGTGTGGTAAAAGAAGCCACAGGAAAGGAACTTCCAGAAGGCTTTCAGACCGCAGAATTTGTAAAAGAACACGGTTTCTTGGACTTTATTACCCATAGAAAGGATCTAAAAAAGAAAATCAATCTTTATATCGACTTAATACAGAACATTCCCGTTCGATCGTAATTGTACGCTATGAAATCTCCTATAACTACTTTTATTACGCTAGTAATATTAAGTTTCACCTGCTGCGCTACAGATTTAGACAATGCCGGAGTAACGGAACAAGAAGTTATAAGCACCATGGATACCCCCTCAGACATGACCAATAAAGCTTTGGCCCAAGTTACTGCTGTAACAGTCAGTGGCAATGAGGACAATTACAATTTTAGCGTTACTATTGCAAGTCCTGATACCGGTTGTGCCCAGTATGCAGATTGGTGGGAAGTGATCGACACCAAAGGGAATCTTATCTATCGTAGGATTTTGGCACATAGCCATGTAGAAGAACAACCTTTTACACGTTCGGGAGGTCCTATTGCTATTAAGGCCGATACCGAAGTCTATGTAAGAGCCCATATGAATACCAGTGGATATGGCACTGTTGTTTTCAAAGGGACCGTTGAAAAGGGGCTTAGCGGCACTACCCTTGATGCAGATTTCGCTGGAAGTCTGGCCCAACAGCAACCATTACCCACAGGTTGTGCTTTCTGAGAATATATCATAGGAACATAAAAAAGGGGCTTTGCGAACAAAGCCCCTTTCTTTTTGTAAAAAACTTAATGCTACTCCCTGAGCAAGGATATAGTTTCTATTGTTTCATCCTCAAAATAGACTTTAGCAAAATACACCCCTTGTATTCCTTCCGGAATCGCAATGCTTCCTCCAGACCTATAGTCCTTCTTCACGAGAAGTTGCCCGTTAAAGCCATATATCTCTACAGATTTGATCGCGACACTCTTGTTATTTTTAATCTGAATACTACTGGTAAAAGGATTGGGGTAGACAATGGCATTTGCGCTAGTATAGGCAATACTATTTCGTCTTTCCAATTCAGAGGGATTTGTAATCAATTTACTTTCTGAAGACGAACGTAAACAGTTCACATTCAATTCCACCTTTTTCTGACACCGTTTTACGCCAGTGGAAACCGTAATAAATGCGGTATAAGTACCATTTTCAGTATACGTATGGACGTTTAGTGCATTGCCTTGAAGCTGAAAAGAACCACTTCCATCTCCTGGGTTTACAAAAACACTAGCACATTTATCTAAATCGGCCGGTAACGGAAAGATGTAAGAAGCACAATTGGAAGGTGAAGGGATGATCAAATCAATCACTTCTGTTAACATCTCGTCACAACTAGGACATTCCTCTACGAAGCAATCCACCGTTAATTCTACTTTCTCTTGACATCTTTTCAATCCATCCGTGAGCGTCAGTAAAACAGTATAGGTTCCGTTCTCCGTATAGTTGTGGATGTTGATTGCATTACTTGCCAATTGAAAGGGATCGCTTCCATCTCCCGGGTTTACAAAAACGTCGTAACATTCATCCAATTCTTCCTGAAAAGGAAAAACAAAAGATCCACAAGCTGCCGGGCCTGGTATGATTGCATTGATAATTTCAGCCGCGGCATCAGGGCAATCCAGGCATTTATCATCAAAACAATCCACCGTTAATTCCACTTTCTCTTGACATCTTTTCAATCCATCCGTAAGTGTCAGCAAAACAGTATAGGTTCCGTTCTCCGTATAGTTATGGATGTTGATTGCATTACTTGCCAATTGAAATGGATCACTTCCATCTCCTGGGTTTACAAAAACGTCGTAACATTCATCCAATTCTTCCTGAAAAGGAAAAACAAAAGATCCGCAAGCTGCCGGGCCTGGTATGATTGCATCAATAATTTCAGTCGCAGCATCAGGACAGTCGGGACATTTATCATCAAAACAATCTACCGTCAGCTGTACCCGTCTTCTACAAGTGTTAACCCCGTCAGAGGCAATGATAACAGCTGTATACGTCCCGTTTTCCGTATAATTATGAATATTGATCGCATTGCCCACTAAAAGAAAAGGATCGCTTCCATCTCCAGGATTTACAGTAATATCATAACATTCGTCCAATGCACTTTGTAATGGAAAAACATAAGACCCACATGCAACTGGACCAGGTATGATTGCATCAATTACTTCCGATAATGCCGTAGAGCAAGAAGGACATTCGGCTACTTCTACACAACTCACTTCAAATGTCGTGGTAGCACTGCTCACTTCACATTGCGAGCCATCTGGCAGTGTATAAGTAAGTGTCAGAGCAACTGTAAAATCTCCATTTTCCGTTGGGGTCAGCATTGGAAAGACCGCTGTAGAGGTTTCCCCATTGCTAAAACTCCAGTTGTAGGCAATATCAACAACACAGTCAGGTGATTCTATTAGTGCAAGAAAAGAGTATTTGCAATTTTCATCCACCTCAAAAGCAACAAATGGAGTGGTATTACATGCTTCACAGGGGGGGTCATCTGCCAAACGAAGACTAACATTATCTATATAATATGCTCCAATTCCATTGTTCAAAACTTCAACATTTGAAATAGTCCCTAAATACAGGTACTCCTGTCCGGCAATGGCACCTGTTGTAAACGTAAAAGAGATAGTATCCCAACCTGTCATATTGTTTGAAAACACATCATTTTCCAATAAAATTCCATTCGCATCATCTTCTATTGGAAGTTCTCCAACTCCTGGAGGAAATTGAAAAAAAGAACCCAAATAAGCCTGAAACTTGATTTGATTTGTACGATTGTCTGATCGCGACACATCAAAAACAAGTCTATATTCAGTATTTGGAGCTAAAGGAGTATCCAATTGGGTTCTCATGATTTCCCTGGCTCCTCCAGTAAAAAATATGCCTGCATAGGCATCACCTCCCGCTGTAGGGTTCACATCTTGGCTACCGGCCATATTTTCAGGAATTCTAACCGAACTAGAAGTAGCATTTCTATGATAATAATCTGGTGTACCTGCAGTTGGAGATGCCCAACCACAAGCTCTTTCAATTTGACTAATACTGAAAGGTACTTGGGAGAATTGCTCAAAATTTCCGTTCCTCACTAAATCTCCTGCTGTGGCATCTGGAACACAAGTAGTTGAATTTTCACTGGATCTTATGGCCAATGGATCCTGAGCATACAGGCTACAACTCATTAACACAATCCATAATAGTAACAGTTTTTTCATATGATATTATTTTCAAGGTTATACGTTAAAAGAAGCGAACATTATATTTTTAAGGCATACGAAAGTCCTCAAAGCTTCCTTTGTAGTAGAATTCTTAATTATATCTTTTGTTACCCACCTCCTTGGATATATTTTCAAAGAGCAACTTCCACATATAAAAGGATACCGTGTCATGCAATCATATGTAACTTAATTTGGAATGGCACAGTGTATTAAAAAAACAAAAAGCCCCAAGCGTCAAAGACACTTGAGACTTAAAAAAAAGAACCACCTTTTTTTACTTAAATCGTCTTAGGTTAATTTCCATGGACTCCCCTTCCCCATTGGTCAATGTTCCTACATTATCACAATTGCCATCACCAAAATCCAGGGTCGCCGTAGCATCTCCTCGACTTATGTCTACAATACCACTAACAATAAACCTACAGGCCAATTCCCTACGCAATGGAGTACTAATATTTTTTTGATACGTAAATCCGTTTCTATTGGTAAATGTCCTATTTCCAGAAATCAGAAAAACATTATCGCCCCAAACAGGAGTATCAAAACCTTCGATCCATTCCCGGGTCCTTGTCCCCGATATGCTTGCGGAAGTTTCATCGGGCCATGTAGCGATAAAATCAGCCGTAACCACAGATTGTGGGTTCTCATTTTCGTTTGCCCTAGTGCGCACAATAGAAGAGGAACCTGCTACGCCAACTCCATTAAAAACAAAATTTTCCAAGGAAAAATTTAAGGTCTTTTGCAACAACTCCATGTCCTTCTCAAAACTTAGAAAAATCGTTCCGCTTACGATATTGCCATTCGGCAACTCGCAAGATTCCCCAAATGCAATAGTCTTCTCACGTGTGGTAGCCGTTACCTCCGTAGTGATGGTAACACATTCTGGCAAAAAATTGGAATTGAACGGGACCTTGAAAAATAGCGAAACTTCTTCAGCCGTATAAATATCCTCTACGATATTGTTTACTTCTTCTGAAATTAGATCTGCTTCATCTACCAATTGAATTTCTGTTTCCGTAATGGTCGCATTCTGTACTTCCAATACCTCTTCTGTTTCGGTTACCCCATCATTTTCACACCCGATCAAGGCTCCAAACATCAGGAGTCCACATACTGCAATCTTTTTTTTCATTTTTCTTTTCATAATACTTTGGTTTTGTTAACTATATGATTGTAAGACCCGTGCTGTACAAAAAGGTTTAATTCTGCCCAGAAAAAATTGATATAAGCTATTGGCGTAGCAAAAAATATAGCTATATTTGCGGCTTGGTAGAAAAACTGCCACGTACATAAAAATTATTAAACTAATATTGGAATGTATTTATCAAAAGAAGTAAAAGCCGAAATTTTTAAAAAACACGGTAAATCAGAAAAGGATACAGGTACCGCTGAAGGACAAATTGCCTTGTTCACCTTCCGTATCAATCACCTAACAGAACACTTAAAAAATAATCGTCAAGATTTTAACACGGAGCGTTCTTTGGTAAAATTGGTAGGTAAAAGAAGAAGTTTGTTGGATTACCTGATCAAAAAAGATATCACAAGATACCGTGCTATCATCAAAGAATTAAATATACGAAAGTAATATTCAGGGGAGGCCATTGGCTTCCCCTTATTTTTTTTAGTACGCTTAAAAAAAGACCTTATATCACATAAGGCAGCATAAAAAAAGCTTATTTATAGTTTTTCATTGGTCAACAACGCACAACAACACAACCCTGACCGTCCGGTAAGACGGTAGACCATTGTTTAACAAAAAAACCTGCGAAAGAGACAGGTTATTAATTCAAACTTATGATTCCAAAAGTTTTTAGAGAGGTTATTGACCTCGGTGACGGTAGAGAAATCTCTATCGAAACTGGAAAATTGGCAAAACAGGCACATGGTTCTGTTGTTGTACAATCCGGTAAATGTATGTTACTGTGTACCGTAGTATCCAACTACAAACAAAGCGATGTGGATTTTCTTCCACTAACCGTAGACTATCGCGAAAAATTTGCTGCCGCAGGACGTTATCCAGGCGGATTTTTCAAAAGAGAAGCAAGACCCAGTGATGGAGAAGTATTGACAATGAGATTGGTAGATCGTGTATTGCGTCCGCTTTTCCCAAAAGATTATCATTCCGAGACACAGGTGATGATTCAATTGATGTCTCATGATGAAGATGTAATGCCAGATGCCATGGCTGGATTGGCAGCATCTGCCGCTATACAATTATCTGACTTCCCATTTGAATGTGCTATTTCAGAAGCACGTGTTGGACGTGTAAACGGAGAGTTCATCATTAACCCTACAAGGGCGCAATTGCTGGAAAGTGATATCGATATGATGATTGGCGCTTCTGCAGATTCCGTAATGATGGTAGAAGGGGAAATGGATGAAATCTCGGAAGAAGAGATGGTAGAGGCCATTAAATTTGCCCATGAAGCTATTAAAGTGCAATGTGCGGCGCAAATTAAATTGGCCGAGGCCTTTGGAAAAAAGGAAGTACGTGAATATGAGCCAGAGCGGGAAGATGAAGAATTGGCCCAAAAGATTCACGATATGGCCTATGATAAGGTATATGCCGTAGCCAAGGCTGGATCCGCCAAACATGAACGAAGTGCTGCTTTTGGGGAAATCAAAGAAGAAATCACTGCTACTTTCTCCGAAGAAGAATTAGAGGATTTGGGAGATTTGATATCCAAATACTACCACAAGGCCGAAAAGAATGCCGTTAGAGATCTTACCTTGAACGAAGGACTTCGTTTGGATGGAAGAAAAACAGATGAGATACGTCCAATATGGTGTGAAGTAGATTATCTTCCTTCCACCCATGGATCTGCCATCTTTACAAGAGGGGAAACACAGGCATTGGCTACAGTGACCTTAGGTACCTCCAGAGAAGCAAATCAGATCGACATGCCTTCTTATGAAGGTGAAGAAACCTTTTATTTGCATTACAACTTCCCTCCTTTTTCTACCGGAGAAGCAAGACCTATCAGAGGTACTTCCCGTAGAGAAGTAGGACATGGTAATCTTGCGCAACGTGCCTTAAAAGGTATGGTTCCCGCAGATTGCCCTTATACAGTCCGTGTAGTTTCCGAAGTTTTGGAATCCAACGGTTCCTCTTCCATGGCAACGGTATGTTCAGGTACTATGGCCCTTATGGATGCTGGGGTGCAATTGAAAAAACCAGTATCTGGTATCGCCATGGGATTGATTTCTGATGCCGATTCAGGAAATTATGCTGTATTATCGGATATCTTGGGAGATGAAGATCACTTGGGTGATATGGATTTCAAAGTAACCGGTACTGCAGATGGAATTACTGCTTGCCAAATGGATATCAAGGTAAAAGGTCTTTCTTATGAGATTCTTGTTAAAGCCTTAATGCAAGCCAAGGACGGAAGATTACATATTCTTGGAAAATTGACAGATACGATCGAAGCGCCGCAAGCTGATGTAAAACCTCATGCACCAAAAATGGTTACCGCAACCATTCCTGGAGAATACATTGGAGCGTTAATCGGACCTGGTGGAAAAGTAATCCAAGAATTGCAAAAAGAAACCAGCACTACTATTGTGATCAATGAGGATCCTGTAACTGAGGAAGGAATTGTAGAAATTTTAGGTACAGATCAAGCTGGAATCGATGCTGTATTGGCAAAAATAGATTCGATTACCTTTAAACCAGAAGTTGGAAGTATTTATGAAGTAAAAGTCATTAAAATGCTCGACTTTGGTGCAGTGGTAGAATATATGGATGCTCCTGGAAACGAAGTATTGTTACACGTATCTGAATTGGCTTGGGAACGCACAGAAAATGTGAGCGACGTTGTCAATATGGGCGATGTATTCGATGTGAAGTACTTCGGTATTGATTCCAGAACACGAAAGGAAAAAGTTTCTCGTAAGGCTATTTTACCTAAACCGGAAGGATATAAGGAAAGACCACCAAGAAATAACGATCGTGGAGGACGTAACGATAGAGGAAGAAACGGAGGCAGAGACAGAGACCGCAAGCCGAAAAGAGATTAATTCTTTTTAGTTTCAATAAAAAAAGCCCGCTTGGAAACCCAAGCGGGCTTTTTAGTGGTAAAAAATAAAAAAAAGAAAAGTGTCACGCAACCTTTTAGAAAGCACTAAGACTATCTAAGTAGAGTTGTTTAACCAAAAACCTTTTCTTATGAAGATTTCTTTTAAGCCTACTATCCTTATTCTATTTCTGGGAAGTATTTTTCTTGGCTGTGAATTTGAACCTATTGGAGATGAGAAAGAACGCAGCCTTATTCAACAAGAATCTGCCCTATATGGATACCTTGAAACCGTTAGCAGTGATCCAGAAACAACATTACTGGATGTAGGTTGTGTAGAGTTCGTGTACCCTTTTACCCTATTTGTCTATAACAACGACAGTATATTTGCCCGACGGGAAGCTGTTTTTAACAACAAAAACTTTATTGGCATTTTAACCACCCTGGAAAAAGAGTATTCCATAAGCCTAAGTTATCCCATACAAGGAACTTTAGAAGATGGTGAAAGTGTTGCAATCAATTCCAATGAAGAGTTAGAGGCTTCACTGGAGACCTGTATAGAAGAAACATTTGAAGAAATCATTGGTCTATGCAACGGTATTGTTTCTGAAATGGAATGTGTATGGGAAGTTACGGAGAGTTCAATTTCCGAAAGCCCTTATTTAGCTACGAATTTTAAACTGGAAGAGGATGGCAGTGTTACTTTTACCATAGGAGAAACTGCTTATAAAGGAACATGGGTTTTCTACTATATTGGAAACGAACTACATTTGAACATCAATTTTCAATCCATGGAAGATACTATGCTGGACATGGACCCCACGTTTTCTATAGAGGATGACTGGAATTTTGATTGGCAAATTATTCATATTGATACTGAAAAAATAATGTTCACAAATACAGAAGCTGTGGAGTATACCTTAGAACGACAATGTGAGGAAGAAGAAACAGATGATTCCGAGGAGCAAGAAAATTAACGCTTTATAATTAACGCTTGGATACACAACAACTGATATCGGGTTGTATCAAAAAAAATGCTAAGGCCAGGGAAGAGCTATATAATAGGTATAAAAACACTCTTTTTTCCATTAGCCTTAAATACTGTGCCTCTTATGTAGAGGCCGAAGATCATCTCCATGATATATTTATTGAGATTTTTGAAAAAATAAAGACGTATAAAGGGAAAGGCTCTTTTGAGGGGTGGATGAAGCGTATAGCGATCAATAAAGCCATTGATCGTTATAAGAAAAAAGTAAATTTTGAATCCTTACAACATCATACGCCCTATACCGAAGAAGATATCGCTATAGGAGCAGAAGCTTCTTCTCTTTCATTCGACTCATTAATGTCCTGTATTCATGGACTTTCACCTAAATATAGGATTATTTTTAGCCTATACGAGCTGGACGCATATTCCCATAAGGAAATAGCCGCGATGTTATCCATTACAACGGGTACTTCCAAATCCAATCTCCATAGGGCCAAGATATTGCTCAAAAAACAAATTCTCGAACTCGTTGAAGGAAAATCTAAAAACAGACGTTATGGGAAATAAAAAGGAAATAGGGCGTTTTTTTAGAGAACGGATCGGCACACAAGAAAGCGAGCCAAACGATTCGGTATGGGATGCTATCATTAGCACACTGGAAAGAAAGAGACGTTATCGTTTGTTTTTTCTGATTTTCGGAGGAATTATCGGAATCTCTGTTGGTCTTCTGATCTATAGGTCTTTTATTGCAAATAATACTTCTACTTTATCCACAAAAACACCTTTGGAATACCATCATAGGATAGAAAAGACCCCTTCTTCAACTATTCCAGAAGTTTTCGAAACGCATCAAAAAACATCCAAAACGTCACAAATACCCTATAAGAATGCTCAAAATGAAGTACAGGATACGCTTAGGGGTGATCAACAATCCGAAAGTACACATTCAAAGCCCTCCCTTCCTACTGTTGTTACCACCAAAGAAACATCAAAAAAAGGGGGCAGGTCAAAACCCAACCCTAAGACCTTTAATCGTATTACAAAAAATCGAGAGGAAGCCCCGGTAAAAGGGTCCGTCAACACTTTTTCAAATCCCAAATCCTCTTCGGAGGAATTTTATGATTCCAGTGCCTCTGATCAAGATTTAGGTATTGATTCACAGATAACACAGCTTTCCCAAAATACCACAACACAGATCTCTCCAAAGACAAAAACTTTTAAAGACAGGAACATTGGTTCTTCGCTTCGGGCTCAAAATAAACTGCAAAATACTCCTGTAATTACACGCGACAGTACACTAATTGAAAAAGACAGTACCGCCCTTAGCCCAAATTTACCGGAATCCAAAGAGGAGAAACCGGAGGATAATGAGGAAAAAAAACCGATGGATCAGCTATTGGACAGAGCCACAATTTCTGTCCATGCGGGCCCTATCTATTTTGGTAACCTTGCTTCAAAATACCCGATATTCAATGAAGGAGTAAACAGAAAAAAAGGCGCAGATATAGGATTTGCCTATGGATTTTTCATCCACACCATAGTGACTCCCAAACTTACTGTTAGTGCAGGGTTAAACAGGTTCAACATTAGTTATACCGCAAGAGACATTGCAGGGGGAGTTGATGCCTTCGGTCGTCCCGTCATTCTAGATAATAGCAACACGCGTTTTTTTCCTATTCTTTTGAATGCAGATCAAATCAACACTTTGAATACAGAATCCAATTTATCCATTACCCATAAAATAGCATATACCGAAGTTCCTGTAGAAATTGCTTATAGCCTGAACATGAACAAATGGAGCCTTCACGTTTTGGGAGGATTGGACATCCTCTTATTGCGAAAAAACAGCATCGACCTTAACAGTGCGTCCGTAGGCAGTATAGAAATTGGAACGGCGGATTACCTCAAAGAACTATCGTTTGGAAGTCATATAGGTCTAAACATTAAACACGAATTGACCAAAACCACATCCTTCTACCTAAAACCCCTTGTAAAATATCAATTTAGGGCAGATGATGGCATTCCTGCTTATCGTCCATTCTATTTTGGAGTTTTAACGGGACTGGAGTTCAAATTAAGGTAAGAGAAAGTTTTTAGTCTTGATCGGCACCGCCGTAGTATGCTATAGGCGTTTCAAAACCGATAACTTATTTTGGGCACATAGAAAAACTCCCCAATATCTTCTCGCAATGCCCCTTCTACTTTATAAGGGGCATATTGAAGTCCAATACTTATGGCTATTTCATGCGATAAAAAACGGTGTTCCCATTCCAGGTTTGGAGCAAATAAAATGGCCGTAATATTTTCATATTTCTTTTCGTCCTCGTCTCCAGTATAGAAAGGATTTCTTGCGTTTGTAGTGATATTTGAAATGCCAATACCCAAACCGATATTAAAACCCGTCTTATCTTTTGAAATCAGTGCTTTTTTAAATCGAAACATTCCATTGATCAACAAGGTTGCTTTTGCATTCACGGTATCTATGGTCCGCTGATACACAAAAGCTTCTTTTTGGGTAGGAATGGCAAATTGCAATACAAATTCCACGGCTTTTTTTCTTTTTAAGGGCAAAAGGGCTGAAGTTTCCAGCATCGGGGAGATTCCAAAAAATTCTTCCCGACCTTGTTGTGGAATAAGGACACCTGTTCCAATTCTAAACGAAATAGGTTCTCCTTCATCATTCACTCCATTGGTCCAAATACTGGAGTTTTCTCCCTGTTGAAGGGGTTGGGCAATAGCACCTCCAATAGGAATAAAATACAATATCCAAATGATATATTTCATACTATGATTTTTTTGGTTCTTAGCAAACCTATTGCTATAATCGCATTTTCAATATGGTATTTTGCAATAATCTTATTTATTTTTTGCGATAATCACAAAAATTTATATTTTACAGCATGTTTCAAGATATATTATTGCGACAATTACAAGAAGAGATTCCTGAGAACAGCTCACTCATTGATGCCGTTGCCACAGCATTACAAATTAGTTATGATGCTGCGCACCGCAGGGTGAGCCAAAAAAGCAAATTATCCTTATCAGAAGGAATTCAATTGGCAAAATACTATCATATTTCCCTAGATCGGCTAGTGGGTCATTCCCAAGACCAATATGTCATAGTAGAAAAAACAAAGCATATTAATAGTGAAAAGGAGCTGCAGGCTTATTTTGAAAACTCCTATCATTCCCTTACTCCATTATTGCGACAAAAGGAAAGTAGAATTATATATTCTGCCAAAGACATTCCCATATTCTATACACTTTCGGGGGATTTGCTCAGCAACTTCAAAATATATGTATGGTTAAAGTTATTGGACACCAATTTAGAATATAAAAGTTTTGAAACATTCGTTCCCAGTATTTCTTTGGTTCAAGCGGGGAAGCAATTGGGCAGTTTATATCATGACCTAACTACCACAGAGATTTGGGATATTACGACGATCAACAGTACCTTAAAGCAAATTCATTTTTACCATCAAGCGGGACTCATAACCACCACAACGGCCCTGGCGCTCTGTGTAGCCTTGAAAAAATTAATTGATCATATTATGGTTAAACTACAATCGAACAAAACAGCCTACCTTCTTTACTATAACGAACTTCTCTTGATGAACAATAATGTTTTGGTCAGCACCCCACAGCAACAATCCCTTTATGTTCCCTTCACCATCCTATCCTATTATAAAACGAATGACCCAACCACCTGCAAACAGGCCGCAGCATTCTTGGACAAACAATTACAGAGTTCCAAGTTATTGAATACCGCCGGTGAAAAAGAACGGAATTCCTTTTTTAGCAAAATCCATAAAAAAGTGGATGCACTTCATGAATTAATCCAAGCCACACAAATACTGGATTTTCAATAATTAAAGTATCGTATTGGTAAACGCTGCACATAAAAATGTAAAAATCAATTTTAAATTGTGTCGTTCATCGATTTTTTATGCATTTTAACCGAAATATTAAAAAAACATCACGGTTTTGTAACTTTCTAGTGATTCTTACGTATAACTATTTGCAGCCCATGCACAATGAACTTAATTTTTAGAAAGGAAATTTAAATGAGACAGCTTAAAATTACAAAACAGGTTACCAATAGGGAAACCGCTTCTTTAGACAAATATTTACAGGAAATAGGAAAAGTAGATCTTATTACTGCGGATGAAGAGGTAGAGTTGGCACAACGTATCAAGGCCGGTGATCAAATCGCCCTTGAAAAATTGACAAAAGCCAATTTAAGGTTTGTGGTATCTGTAGCAAAACAATATCAAAACCAAGGATTGACACTTCCTGATTTGATCAATGAAGGAAATCTTGGTTTAATTAAAGCTGCACAAAGATTTGATGAAACTAGAGGTTTTAAATTTATTTCTTATGCGGTTTGGTGGATTCGCCAATCTATTTTACAGGCTTTGGCAGAACAATCCCGTATTGTTCGTTTGCCATTGAACAAAATTGGTTCCATCAATAAGATTAATAAGACTTTTGCCTTTTTAGAGCAAGCCCATGAACGTATTCCTTCTGCAGAAGAAATTGCCAAGGAATTGGATATGACCGTGGAGGATGTAAAGCAGTCCTTAAAGAACTCAGGACGTCATGTATCTATGGATGCCCCATTAATCGATGGAGAGGATTCCAACCTTTACGACGTACTGCGTAGTGGGGAATCGCCAAATCCTGATCGTGATTTATTGCATGAGTCGCTTAGAACGGAAATCGAAAGAGCTTTAGAAACCTTGACTCCTAGAGAAGCAGATGTTATTCGCTTGTACTTCGGACTGGCCGGACAGCATTCTATGACTTTGGAAGAGATTGGTGAAACTTTTGATTTAACCCGTGAAAGAGTGCGTCAGATCAAAGAAAAAGCAATTCGAAGATTAAAACATACATCTAGAAGTAAAATATTGAAGACTTACCTTGGTTAATTCCAGTGAATTAGCAAATAAGGCGCAAATTAAATACAGCATAGAAATTCCAGATATTGGAATTCCAATTTAAAAATTGTATTTTGCGAATCTTAACAACAGTTTATCATGACTGTTCGTTTTTTGATTGATGAATAAACTCCGGCTGATTACCGGAGTTTTTTCATTTATTATAGTATCATTTCCTTACAGGGAATGCCGTATTCGCTTTAATGCCATAGCCCACAATTTAGTATCTTCGTGTAATCCTTATTTATACCACACGCTATGGACCCCATTGTATCCTCGGAATGGCTCAAAGCCAATATAGACAATCCCAACCTTATTCTGTTGGAAGCCCAATTAAATGCCAATCCTGCTGCTAGCTTAGCGACAAGCGGCATTCAAGAAATAAAAAACACTAGGGTATTCGATTTAAAAAATGATTTCTGTGATACGACATCTTCTTTTCCCAATACCCTTCCCAGCGCAGCCCAATTTGAAGCAAATTGTCGGGCATTGGGGATTAACAAATCCAGTATCATTGTCGTTTATGATCGGAAAGGTATTTACATCAGTCCTAGAGTATGGTGGTTGTTTCGGACAATGGGGCATTCGGCTGTTTATGTCCTCAATGGAGGCTTCCCTGACTGGGAACAGCAGGGTTTTACCACCGAAAACAGAACAGACCGCACATATCCCCTTGGGGACTTTAAATCTAGTTTTCAACCCGATAATTGGGTGGACTTTGATTTTGTAAAAACCAATACCCAAACACAGGATAACTTGGTCATCGATGCCCGTTCTGCGGATAGATTTCAAGGTATTGCCAGCGAACCAAGAAAAGGACTTCGAAGTGGACATATTCCCCACTCCCTGAACCTACCCTACACTACAGTACTGGAAAATGGAAAGTATAAAAGTAAACCGGAATTGAAATCGCTCCTAAACCCTATGATAACTGCTGGAAAAAAACTCATTTTTAGCTGTGGCTCTGGAATTACGGCCTGTATTATCTTACTTGCCTTTGAATTGATCAATGCAGACACCAAGGCGGTTTATGACGGGTCTTGGACGGAATGGGCACAGCGCAGTGAGGATTAAATCCATTCCAAAAAGGTGCTAACACCCCTACTCCCAATCTTTAGCGTTAAAAAACAGCCAATCTTTTTATTATAAAAAAGCATTCGCTTACTTTTGTTTCTATATGGGAAGACCAAAGAAATACAATCGTGAAGAGGTACTCCAAAAAGCAGTGCATGTTTTTTGGGAACACGGTTATGAAAATACTTCCGTACGTATGTTGGAGGAGCGCTTGGGAATCAATCAAAAGTCCTTGTATGCCGAATTTAGCAATAAAGAGCGTCTATTTCTGGAAGTACTGAAACACTATCAATTGTTTCACGGAAAAAATATTCTGGCACCTTTACTTCAATCAGAAGGCAATCTAGAAGATATTAGGACATTTTTCAATGATTTTGTAAAAAATGCAAAGTCGGGCACCCTGCCCAACGGCTGTTTATTGGCCAATACCATGATGGAATTTGGATCATCCAATACCAATGTCAAGACCGAGTTAGAAGGGTATTACCAGCTTATCTATGGTGCCTTTTTCAAAATGTTGACCAAAGCAAAGGAGAAGGGAAACCTGGGTATTGAAGCAGATGTCAGCAAATTGGCAAATTACTTATTTGGTTGTACCGAAGGCCTTATGGTCATTGTAAAAGTATTGGACAATAAGGCCCTATCCGCATATATTGAAGTAATCATGAAAAGCATAATTTAATTTTTTTAATCAAAATGTAAGCAGTTGCTTACTTATATACTGTATTTATGAAAAAGATAAACCCAAAAACAACAGCATTGATTTTAATTGAAATGCAAAATGATTTTCTTTCTCCGGAAGGAAAATTGAATGGCCTAGTATCCGACGTGGTTCAGGCAACGGATATTATAAATCACGTTAATATCTCGGTAGACGCAGCCCGAAAAGCCGATATTCCGGTTATATGGGTGCCTATAGAATTTTCCGAAGATTACCGGGAAATGGGTCAAAACCCTTACGGAATTCTAAAAGTAGTAAAAGATCATCAAGCCTTTATCAAAGGAAGCTGGGGTGCTGCACTCTATGATCAACTAGACGTTAGCTCCAATGATATTGTTATAGAAGGGAAGCATAACATCAGTGCCTTTGCCGGGACCAATTTGGAAGAAGTGTTGAAAGAAAAGGGAATAGACACCATCCTATTGGGCGGATTTTTATCCCATGTTTGCGTGACCGCTACAATGACTTCTGCTTATGATACCGGTTTTGACGTAATCACCCTTGTAGATGCTGTAGCTACAGCCGGTATGGAAGCACAGCAAAATGTCATTGCCCAGGTCTATCCTATGTTTTCAACGCCAGTTGAAGTAAGTTCCTTATCCACTATGTTTAATTTGGAAACTGCATCTTCTTAAGGCCTAAGGAAATAACAAAAGCTTTCTTGTTTTTTATTTTAACTTTATGGGAATGGCAGTTCAATTACTTTTTTGAACTGCCAATTTTCGTTCAATCCTAAGGACATACCCCCTTTGTTTGTATTCCAATTTAAGTTATGTCTTCAGAACTCGTCTATTTCATTACTTTTGTAGAGAATCTATTGATTTCTTCAAAATGAGCATAAAACGTATTGCACCTTCACTTTTGGCAGCCGATTTTGCCAATCTTCAACGCGATGTTGAGTTAGTAAACAATAGCGCAGCCGATTGGCACCATATTGATATTATGGATGGTGTTTTTGTACCCAATATTTCCTTTGGTATGCCTGTATTAAAGGCCATCGCCAAACATGCAACTAAAACCTTGGACGTGCATTTAATGATTGTAGATCCCGATCGTTATATTACCACATTTGCGGATCTTGGCGCTGATATTTTAACGGTACACTATGAAGCTTGCACGCATTTGCACCGTACACTACAGGCCATTAAGGCAGCAGGGATGCAAGGCGGGGTTGCTTTGAATCCACATACCAATATCTCATTATTGGAAGATAGCATCAACGATATCGACCTTGTCTGTATCATGAGTGTCAATCCTGGTTTTGGCGGACAATCCTTTATCGAAAATACCTATGAAAAAGTACGGGCGTTAAAGGCATTGATCAATAGAAAAAATGCAAGTACCTTAATTGAAATTGACGGTGGGGTAACTTCGAAAAATGCAAAGGCCTTGGTCGATGCGGGAGCCGATGTTTTGGTTGCAGGTAGCTTTGTTTTTAAGAGTGACGACCCCACAGCTACCATTAGTGCCCTAAAGGAACAAATTTTATGACAACACCTATACATGTCCTCATTGTTGGAGGAGGCCCCATTGGCATTGCTTGTGCCCTGGAAGCCAAGAAAAAAGGATTGACCTACGTCATCATTGAAAAGGGAGCCATTGTGAATTCCTTGTTCAATTACCCTATTAACATGCAGTTTTTCTCCTCTTCCGAAAAATTGGAAATCGATGATATTCCATTCATCAGCAAGGAAGCGAAACCAAAGCGAAATGAAGCCCTGGAATACTACCGGCGTATTGTGACTTCCAATCAGTTACATATTAAACTTTTTGAGCGCGTAGAGGAAATCAAACCCTCCAATGGAGGTTATACCGTGATATCCGATAAAAATACCTATACGGCATCTAACGTCATTATTGCCACCGGTTTTTATGATTTGCCCAATACCATTGATGTTCCTGGGGAGCATTTGGAAAAAGTATCTCATTATTACAAAGACCCACACTTTTATGCAAGTCAGAAATTAGCGGTCATTGGCGCCAGTAATTCTGCAATCGATGCTGCTTTGGAGTGCTATAGAAAGGGAGCCGATGTAAGTCTTATCATTCGAGGTCCTGAAGTAGGAAAACGGGTAAAATACTGGGTACGCCCCGACATTATCAATAGAATTGAAGAAGGCACGGTCAAAGCGTATTACAATACCACAGTAAAAGAAATTAAGGCCACCGAAATTATTTTGAATACTCCTGATGGTGAAGTTTCTTTGGAAAACGATTTTGTATTGGCATTAACTGGATACCGTCCCAATTTTGCCTTTTTAGAAAAAATGGGCATTGCACTTTCAAAGGATGGAAAAAAAATGCCGCAGTACCATGAAGAAACCATGGAAACCAATTTAGAAGGTCTTTATTTGGCGGGGGTTATTTGCGGCGGGACCGAGACGCACAAATGGTTTATAGAAAACTCTAGGATACATGCCAAGCGGATTATTGCCTCCATTTTGGAAAAAATGGGTAATATAGCCGAATAAAAGTAAAGATAGCTCCCTGTTTTCAGGGGTATGCATTTGGCCGAATTCCTTCTAGTACATCTAGACATTCCATGGCATCTTTGTAAGATGGAATCGCATTACTAAACTTTATACCCTATGCAGGTGTGTTTTTATGAAAATATCAGTTCCCGAAAAATATATGGGACACTCATTTTGTGGTGTTTCTATTTTATAGGGGTTCTGAACCCCCTACAGGCTCAGGACAGCATTCCACAAAACACCCAACGCTTTAATTTCTCCTTCCTTCCCAATACTTCCAAAAAATCCATGGAACCCTACTATAAAGCATTGAAAGCTGCGGAGTACGGTACGCAACGCTTTTCAGTCATTGAGCAATTGGCGGATCATCATATTAAAAAAGGCACCTCCGACTCTATTGTTTTTTACGGGAATCTGTACCTGCAAGAAATTAAGAATTGGGATCGCGAAGAAAAGGAAAAATTCAATTATTATACCCAAGCTTATTATATTCTCGGTGTTGGCAGCAGACTCAATGGCCTTCTAGACAATGCGGTCAAATGGCATATCAATGGAATCACGACTGCCGAAAATGCCAATAACAAGGCCTATCAATACCGGCATGCCATTGAATTGGCATTGGTTTACAAAGAAAAGAACAGCCCCCAAAAAGCCATTGCCACGGTGCAAGCGGCCCTGTCTTCCTTTCAGAAGGAAATTTCCACCTATAATGGGAAAGCAAAAAGGGTATTGGGAGACGCCTATTACGATCTAAAGGATTATGGCCAGGCCAAGACATATTATGTTCAGGCCATGCAAGAAAGCAAGGAACATGGGCAATTGGAAGAGGAATTACGAGCC
This sequence comes from Spongiimicrobium salis, assembly GCF_043678055.1. Classification (NCBI taxonomy): domain Bacteria; kingdom Pseudomonadati; phylum Bacteroidota; class Flavobacteriia; order Flavobacteriales; family Flavobacteriaceae; genus Spongiimicrobium; species Spongiimicrobium salis. The sequence goes on along the minus strand of NZ_JBHEQA010000006.1, from coordinate 184,826 downwards.
AAACTTAAGTTGGGGACTCTCGCTGAAGAAGAAGGTCGTTTTGAGGAGGCCCTTTCCCTATACAATACGGTCAAAGAGGAAGGTCTACGCAATGGGTTCAATATCATTTACTTTGAAGGAACCATAAGGATCGGTAACTTATTTTATAAAGAAGGGAATTATGATGCTGCAACTATTGCCTTATCTACAGCCTACATCAATACCGTAGAACGAGGAAATCTACAATATCAGGCACAGAATCTAAACATTCAGCGTAAAGTCTTCTCTGCTAGGGGAGATTATGAAAACGCCTACGCCATTATGACGCAATTGGCCTATATTAACCATCAGATAAATAGCCAACAGCAACGAAAAATAACCAAGGAACTGGAAGTGCAATACGAAACCTTAAAAAAGGAAAAAGAAATCCTTAGTTTACAGGAAGAACAAATTGCCCAGGAAGCCGATCTCAATCGGCAAAAAACGATAAAAACCGCATTTTTAATAGGTTTTTTAGTGATTTTAATTCCTATTATCGCATTGCTTTATGTGTATTATCAGAAATTACAGGCACAAAGTCAACTTGCCAAGAAGCAGGAGGAAATCAATCTTCAAAAGGTAGCTTCCTTAGAACGGGAACAAGAGTTGAATCTGATCAAAGCCTCTATTGAAGGGCAGGATGAGGAACGAAAACGTATTGCTCAAGAACTCCATGACAGTATTGGAGGCAATTTGGCCGGAATTAAATTGCAGTTGTCCAGCATTTCGGAAGTTCCTGAAAAAATGACCGCAATTGGCAAACAATTGGATGATACCTATCAATTGGTTCGGGATATTTCCCATACCCTAATCCCGAAGAAATTTCGTCAAAATGAGCTAACACAATTGATCGCGGAATATAGTAACGCTATAGACAATTCCGGAACATTGGATATTAGTTTTCACCCCCACCCTATCTCGGAGATCAATAGCCTTTCTGAAAAGATTCAAATGGAATTGTTTAAAATTATTCAAGAACTGATTACCAATACCATGAAGCATGCCGAAGCCCAGAAAGTAGATATACATCTCAATCATTTGGGCGATAGCATCACTTTATTATTTGAAGATGATGGAAGGGGATTTGATCCGAAAACCACATCCGAAGGCATCGGTTTGGACAATATTCGGAACAGAGTGGCCATACTGTTAGGCACCGTTCATATTGATACCGCCCTAAATAGAGGCACTGTGGTCTCTATAGAAATCCCTATAAAAAAAGAAAACACATGAAATATCACCTCATCATTGCCGACGACCATAAAATGTTCATTGATGGATTATTGAGTATCCTAAAAGATGCTCCGGAGTTTTCCGTTACCCTTACGGCAAAAAACGGAGCGCAGGTGGCCAAATATCTAGACATCAATGGAGCTTCAGGAATCGACCTTTTAATTACAGATCTTACAATGCCGGAAATGGATGGTATTGCCTTGAACAAAATTGTAAAAGAGCAGTATCCTAGCCTAAAAACGCTAGTAGTAAGCATGCATATTGATGGTGGTATGATCGATAAGCTTATCCGAAACAATGTGGATGGCTATGTTCCAAAAAATGCCGAAAAAGAGGAACTATTAGAGGCGATACGCACCATTATTAAAGGCGAGAAATACTTTTCCACGGAAATAAAAAAAGCTTATACAGATGCCATGTTCTCCAATAAAAAAAGTAATGAAATTGCCTTGACCAAACGAGAAAAAGAAGTCCTAAAATTAATCGCTGAAGAATTTACGACCCAAGAAATCGCAGAAAGGTTGTTTTTGAGCAAGCACACTATAGAAAGTTACCGAAAAAACCTCATCTCCAAATTACAGGTAAAAAACCTGGCAGGACTCACCAAACACGCTATTAAAATTGGGCTTTTGGATGAATAATGTTTTTGAACGGATTCTTTCAAAAACGCCATTCTAGATACGCATTAACATACCTAAAAAACGAAGCCCTAAAGGTCTTTAGGATGTTTAAATGGTCCTATACTCCCTGAAATCAGGGTATGGATTTTAGCCGCTTAGGGTGTATTCTTTCCTTAGACCATCCCGCATCTTTGTAGTGTACTATAAAACAACTAAAAGATGAAACTCCATATTCTAATAGCACTATCTGCCCTATTTATCTCCTGTAGCAATGATAAAAAACCTTCAGAAATCGCCCGAAGAACATCTACGCTAAAATCAGACATCCTTCTTCAAAGCACTTTTCAAAAGCCTTTTTCCGATACGATTAAAGATGCAGACTATACCCTGACGGTCAGTGGAGAATCTTTATTGCAGGGAACCGCCACCTTGAAGGTTACCGATGGGGATGGAAAAGAATTACAATGTCATAGCTTTCCTGCTTCACAATTGATACAGGAAGATTATCGTTCCGCAAACTCCGTACTGAAAGAAGCGCATCTCAAGGAAGTGGTGGAAGGTTTTTTCGTGGAAGAAGCCAGGCAATATGCAAAAACCCAAAATATTGCTATGGAGCGCTAGCCTATGACCTCTTTTATCTTATAAATTACAGATGATTTTCTTTTTTTTTGGAATACAAGCCAGAAATCTCCTCGTATGCAGTAGGTCCATCATTACCATAAGAAGTTCAAACGCTTGCCTTCTGATCATGTTTGCCAAATAAAAAGATGCAGTTGTCGTTCAAAGTAACTTTCTAATATTCTGTTTTATGCAAAAGAATTAGAAATCAGTATTTTTAGCCCGAACAACTAACATCTTTCTTGTGAATACACTAACAAAGTATTGGTTTTTAGAGGGGTTTAACCTTTTTAAAAAACTGGGAATGTCCACCCTCATGCATATGTGCAAAATTCTGGAGATGGAACATTTCGATAAAGGAAATCCTATCCCCCTGAACTATGACGAAAAAGGCTGCATCTTTTTTTTGAAAAAAGGTACGGTCAAGATTATCAATAGCACGAATAATACGGTCAAGTTTATCGTAAAAAAAGGGAATATTTTTGGAGAATTGGCCCTGTACAATGAAGAGGCCGCTTCAGAAGAAAAAGCATATGCTCTAGAAGATTCTACCATTTGTTATATCACTGCCGATATGATGCAGCAACTGATGGAAGAACATCGATCTCTTAAAAATGGTATTCTAAAGGTTTATGGACTACGGATCAAAAAATTAGAGCGAAGACTACAAGATCTAATCCACAAAGACAGCGCCACGCGTATAAAAGAGTTTATTTCGGATTATATTCAAGAATTTGGAAAAGAGGAAGGAGATCTACTAATTGCCAAGAACCTCTTATCCCATAAGGATATTGGCAATCTCACCAATACCTCTAGACAAACCGTCAATAATATCTTAAGTAGCCTGCGTAAGGAAGGAACTATTGACTATGACTCACAAAACATCTCTATGGCCAAAACCTCCTGATTCCTATGGCATCACATCTGTTTTTTGGGGTTCCCCATCCGCTTATGGATTCAAGAAAGTTTTTCCATCCAGGTATCAATAGGGTTAAAAAACTTATCTTATGTTTTTTTATTGTTTTGACCAACAAAGGGAAACCCTATCGCTTCAATGGTAGCATCCTGCTTTTTAGCTTTGGAATACTATAAGGAAAACCTTAATTAAACCTATAAATAGCCCATATTATGACTGCTTTTTTCAAAAAGCTTTTCGGAAGTAAAAAAGAAGATGAATTCTCAAAAGTCCCTGCTGGTGTTTGTCCAAACTGTTGGGGAGATCAGGAATACGGAAATATTATTCGAGAGAAATACAAGGATATACAGATAGAAGTAAACAATAGAACTCGTAAACACGCTTTCATACAGGATTTTATAGTCACCCATTTAAACGGCATCACCTTAAAAAGTAGCCTTCATGGCTTAGAATGCCCAACTTGTAAAATTGTTCATGAAGCCTAATTTTAAAAGAAAAGTCAATAACATCCAATAGATAAAACAATACAAAAGATAACGCATATGGAAAAACCAATTAAAATAGCACAAATTAGTGCGCTACAGGACAAACAACCTACACATGCCCTAGTCAATGGATTAGATTTGGTCATTGTGAAATTCGATGAGGATGTTTCTGTACTATATGGCCGATGCCTACACCGAGGCGCATTAATGGCCGATGGACATATTGAAGGGCATAACCTTATCTGCGGTGTTCACGGTTGGGATTACCGCTATGATACCGGGGTTTCTGAATACAATAACAAGGAGGTACTTCATAAATTCAGCGTAAAAATAGAAGGAGATGAAGTCTATGTCGATGAAGCAGAAATCAATAATTATCTTCACAATCACCCGCAACCGTTCAATCGGGATAGCTACTTAGGTGCATATGCAGACACGCATCCTGAAGAAACGGAACCTTATACTTCCTATATTAAGGAGCTCGCACAAAATGGACTAAAAAATTTGGGGCATCATGGTTTTTCTGCCTCTATGGGAGTAGATAGAACTACGCTACCTCAATGGAGTGACATTCAATTTTTACCAGCACAATTGGCAAGCAGACCTTTGTTAGACCATGAAGACGTTGCCACGAAAGTGGTTATTGGTCCTAAGGCAAAAAAACCACTGCATTTGGATATTCCATTATTTGTTAGCGATATGAGTTTTGGAGCCTTGTCGCGCGAGGCAAAGATTGCCTTATCCAAGGGAGCCGAAATGGCGGGAACCGGCATTTGTTCCGGAGAAGGAGGAATGCTCCCTCAAGAACAAGAAAACAATTCCAAGTATTTTTATGAGTTGGCTTCTGCACAATTTGGATTCTCCTGGGATAAGTTAGATCGGGTACAGGCTTTCCATTTCAAGGGAGGTCAGGGTGCCAAGACGGGTACTGGAGGGCATTTACCGGGTACTAAGGTTAGTGCGGAAATAGCGGAAGTCCGCGGTTTAAAACAAGGAGAAACGGCCATTTCTCCTGCGACATTTCCCGATTTTCATGGTGTTGAAGATTTTAGGGCTTTTGCCCAAAAGGTACGTGAACGTACCGGGGGAATACCTATTGGATTTAAAATTGCCGCAAGTCATATTGAAAAAGACATCCAATTTGCCCTAGATGTAGGTGTGGATTATATTATTTTGGATGGACGCGGCGGCGGAACCGGCTCGGCCCCTACCATTCTGAGAGATAATATTAATGTCCCTACCATTCCTGCTTTAGCAAGAGCGAGAAAATATTTAGATAGCGTTGGAGCAGAAGATATTACGTTGGTGATAACTGGAGGTTTACGAATTGCAGAAGATTTTGCCAAGGCCTTGATGCTCGGCGCAGATGCCATTGCCGTATCCAATTCCGCCTTGCAGGCCATTGGTTGTTTGGGGATGCGGGCCTGTGGAAGCAATAACTGCCCCGTAGGAATCGCCACTCAAAAGGAATCCTTACGTAGTAGATTAATCATAGAATCCTCTGCAAAACAGTTGCACAATTATTTTGAAGCTACGAATGATCTGATCAAAGTAGTAGCCAGATCCTGTGGTTATGACGATATCGGAAAATTTAATTCCAATGACCTTTCTACCTTTAATCATGATATGTATCGTCTTGCGGGAGTTCCCTATGCCGGTATGAACGCTTAAACAACGTACAATGGAAAAAATGATGCATTTTGCCGCACAATACTTGGCTATGGCCGGGGCAAGTTTTGTTGCCAAAAAAGAAGACGACAGTCATACCAATCTCGGTTTTTCCGTGGAAGAGAAAAAAATGTTTTCCCGGCCTTTGGACACCAATGGCAGCGTTTTACTTTTAGATTATGCCCAATTTGCCTTAGAGTGGCGCAATCCCAATGGCAGTACGGTATTGGCATTGGACAATACTTCCCATGCCGATATTTTACAATGGATACGGGAATGTGTTGAAAAATCCGAAATAGAAAACAGCTATTCCTATGCACCGCATTATGAGCTCCCCTATACGATTACGGACGATTTTGTTTTTAAACTTATCGATAAAGATAGGCTCCAGGCCTTAACCCAATTACGAATCTTGGCCCATTCCGTATTGAGCAGTTTTCTAACAGAACATCGGCTTGACTCAGAAATTAGAATATGGCCGCATCACTTTGATACAGGGGCATTTGTTTTTTTAGCGGATGGTAGCGATCGCTCTATTGGATTGGGCCTTTCCGTCCCCGATTCCATGATCAACGACCATTATTTCTATATTAGCGGATATCGAGGTCATGACGGCTTGGACACCTCCACTTTTTCTGAATTAACAAAGGGTAGCTGGCACAATAGCAGCTTTAAGGGAGCTACCTTAGCCGCAACGGGAATTGATCATCATACGGCAGTCACCTTCCTCACGGAAGCATTAACAGCCTATAAAAAATAACATCACACTATATGAGCACGAAAAAAAACATCACATGGCATAGGGTTTTAGACCATCGAAAAGATCTGCCCGAAGGAAGAGTAAAAACTGTAACGGTTCAACATAAGGGGCTTTGCCTGACTCATTTTGAAGGAAAGTTTTCAGCTTTAGATAATAAATGCCCACATCAGGGAGGTCCTTTGGGCGAAGGGTCTATTGAAAACGGAATGCTGCGTTGTCCATGGCATGGTTGGGATTTTCACCCCTGTACAGGTTTGCCTCCAGGAGGATTTGACGATGGTGTGGAGACTTTCCCTGTAAAGGAAGAAGGAGATGCCATTTATATTGGTATGGAAGAGGAAGAGGTGCACCAACCCACCATATCCGATGTCATGGTGGAAACCATGATCAATTGGGGCGTGACCAAGGTTTTTGGAATGGTAGGCCATTCCAATCTTGGGTTTGCTGATGCCATGAAGCGACAGGAACAAAAAGGGAACCTTAATTTTTATGGTATTCGTCATGAAGGTGCAGCAGCTTTTGCTGCTTCCGCCTATGGCAAACTAACAGGGAAACCTGCAGCCTGCTTTACTATTGCCGGACCGGGAGCAACCAATTTATATACAGGCATGTGGGATGCAAAGGTCGATCGAGCGCCCTTTTTGGCCCTTACCGGGCAGGTGGCTACCCAAGTGGTGGGAACCGGGAATTTTCAGGAAGTGGACCTGGTACGGGCTTTTGATACCGTAGCAGAGTTCAATCAAAGGGTACAAAGTGACAGCAAACACGCAGAACTTATGTCCTTGGCGGTTAAACATGCCATTCTAAAGAGAGATGTTTCCCATCTTACTTTCCCCGACGAAGTTCAAGAACGCAAGATTAAAACTGGAGCAAAGGCGCAACATCCTACCAATAGGATAACCCCTTTAGAAATAGCACCTCCGGAAGATATGTCCAATAAAGCTATAGCCCTTATTAAAAACGCAAAACGCCCATTGATCATTATGGGCCATGGGGCTAGAGCGCACAAAGCTGCCGTTGTGGCTTTTGCCGAAAGCTTAAATGCTGCTGTGGTCACAACCTTTAAAGGGAAAGGCCTCATTGCAGATAGTCACCCCTTAGGTTGTGGTGTTCTAGGACGAAGTGGAACGCCTATTGCTTCCTGGTTTATGAATGAAGCTGATTTGTTGATCGTTTTTGGGGCTTCTTTCTCCAATCATACGGGAATCACTCCAAAAAAACCCACGATCCAAGTAGATTTTGATCCGTTGGCCTTGAGTAAATTCCACGAAGTTGACGTGGCTGTATGGGGCGAAATTTCAAGAACACTGAATATATTCCAAAATGCATTAAAAGGACAAACGGACACTCTCGACCAAAAATCCGAAATCGCAGAAAGATGGGCCATTTGGAAGGAAGAAAAAGCAAAACGACTTACGGAAACTTCTGAAAATGGCTGGAGTTCCATTGCTGTTTTTGAGGCCATGAATCGCCATACCCCAAAGAATGCGGTAATGTGCGCCGATGTTGGGAACAATGCCTATTCTTTTGGGCGTTATTTTGAACCGGAGGACCAGGACTTTTTAATGTCCGGTTATTTGGGGTCCATTGGGTTTGCACTACCTGCAGCCATCGGAGCATGGACTGCCGTAGGGAATTCAAGACCGGTGGTGGCCGTGGCGGGAGACGGTGGACTTTGCCAATATCTTGCCGAAATCACTACACTGGTCAAATATAATATGCCCATAAAATTAGTGGTGCTGAACAATCACGAATTGGGAAAAATTTCCAAGGAGCAACGTGCCGGTGAATTTGATGTTTGGAAAACAGCCTTGTCCAATCCCAATTTCGCAGAATATGCAATTTCCTGTGGCGCCTGGGGGCAAAGGGTAGACCAGAACAATGATCTGGACGCTGCCATGAAAGCCTTATTTGAGCATGAGGGTCCTGGTCTCCTAGAAATTATTACGGACGTTAATCTCATTTAAAGATGGAAACAGCTATTCAATTCGCCATCTCTTTATTGGGCATTTATAGCGGTATCGGGCTGCTTTTCGGACTCTACTTCTTCTTTAAAGGAGCTTTTGTGATCGATGAAATTGTTGCAGATAGCAAATGGACGGTTCGCCTATTGCTCATCCCGGGAGCTATTGGTCTTTGGCCACTCTTGTTGAAAAAAATCATATCTAAATCCCGTAAACCATGACATCCAATTTAAGAAAAGCCCATAAAATCATATGGCTGCTACTCCTCATTACGGTTCCTGTTACCTTGGTGTTTTCGGTTATCGGAATTTCTGGTTCTCCTTTAACAGATGCCGATTTTTCTGGGCAAATCACGGAAGAGCAAGAAGCTATTCTGGATAATGATCAATTTTTCATTGGATTAAACGAAAAAGAACATTCAAACAATCTGCGGATTATTTTAAAAAAATCGCTCAGCAGTCCCACTCCTATAGTTTATGGTATTTCCGCTACTTCCAATGAAGCTTCTTCCCTAGGTGCCTTGGGAGAAAAAGGCGTGTATGCTTTTTCTGTGGACCATGCTGTAAAACGTATTCGAATTTATGATGACCTTAAAAAAGTTGAACTCTTAAGCGTAGACCTTCCATGGGATTAGATTATAGACCCGTGCTTTGGAACAAGCACAAAAAAACATATGATATATGGATTGCCATAAGCATCTTTAGCTATATGTTGGCCTTTATTGGAATCAGTTTGGCCACCAATCCGGAAATGACCGCGGAAACCATGATTATAAGGGCCTTTGGCACTTTGGCAATAGGCTTGTTGCATATTATACTGGCCATAGGCCCTCTTGCTAGAATCAATACTAGATTCCTCCCATTATTATACAATAGACGGCACCTGGGAGTCACTATGTTTTTGGCAGCATTCATTCATGGGGGCATTTCTATTTTTCAATTTCATGCCTTGGGCGATACCAATCCTATTGTAGCCTTATTTACCTCAAATATGGAATATGGTTCCTTGACCAATTTTCCCTTTCAAGTTCTGGGTTTCTTTGCCCTTATCATTCTCTTTTTGATGGCTTCTACAAGTCATGATTTTTGGCTAAAGAATCTTTCCCCACGAACGTGGAAACGCCTGCATATGATGGTCTATTTTGCCTATGCCCTAGTACTTTTACATGTTTTTTTAGGAGCATTGCAACAGCAACCATCCTATTGGTCCATTGGTCTTTTAGGTCTGGGATTTGCAACTATTGCATCCTTGCACCTCCTTACCGCATTTAGAGAAACCAAAATTGATGCTCGGAAAACCCCTAGTACTGATGAAGGATGGAAATTTGTTTGCCATATTGACGATATTCCTGAAGATAGGGCGAAGATATTCACGGTTCAAAATGAGCGAATTGCCATCTTTAAATATGAAAACAAACTCTCTGCCATTGCAAACGTCTGCAAACATCAAGGCGGTCCATTGGGAGAAGGTAAAATAATAGACGGATGTGTAACCTGTCCCTGGCATGGGTACCAGTATTTACCACATAATGGGCAATCTCCACCGCCCTTTACAGAAAAAGTGGCTACCTATCAATTGAAGTTGGAAGCCCAAAAAATATATGTCAACCCAGAAGCCTTTCCTGAAGGAACCGCTCTTGAACCTATCAATTTTTAAATATACATCCATGGAAAAGAACGATGATTTTTACGTTGGATATTTAGATCATGTGGCACCGAATACCAAGAAACTATTAAAACGTTTCGTTGCCGTGACCTTCATGATCCTTCTAGGAATAGCCGCCGTTTTTGCTTTAACACAGAACAAAGACAAGAACAGTGCTTTTGATTTTGACACGAGCACGAAAATTACAGGAGTATATCACGAAATGCCTTATCCCATGCTCAGAGTACAGACCAGTGAAAACTCCTATAAGAATATCCTACTATTGGGTTTTGGAAAATGGGGCGCCAATCCTTATCTCGCTAAAATTCGGAAACAGGAAACCCCATTGTCGGGTAGTGTCTTAAGTATTGAAGGAAACCTTATTTATTACAATGGAAAGACTCTATTGCAAATCACTGATGAAGAAAAAATTACCGTATTGGAAAAACCTAAAACCTCCAATTTACCCACACTGAACGCTCTGGTGGCCCAAATGGAGTTGGAAGGAGAGATCATTGACCCCAAATGTTATTTTGGCGTAATGAAGCCGGGAAAGGGAAAAATTCACCGAAGTTGTGCTGTATTATGTATCTCTGGTGGTATTCCACCTGTATTGGCCACCACGGATAAAAACAATATTTCGGAATACTACCTTATCACGGATACCGAGGGAAATGCCATCAATGAGGCCATACTTCCCTATATTGGAAAGCCCGCTTTACTGACAGGAACTATAGTTCAACTCGAAGATTGGCATCAGTTGCGCTTGAATGTAGATCAAATTGAGGATTTAAAGCTTCCTTCAAACATATATTGATGCGTACACCCAAGGCATCATCCATCTCATAGCTGTTTATGACAAAATTCTTGAACATATTGGATACCTACAAATATTTGATTGCCCTGATCAGTGTATTCAATTTTTTGTTGACCCCTTTACATGTGGGCGTATCGGGAATGGAATCAGCTTATATTGTGGTGATAAATTACACCGTGGTCATACTGGCCAGCTCCCTCATTGCCTCAAATACCAAAACAAGAATTAGGACCTATATCCTTGGGGCCATCACTTTGATAGTGATATGGATGGAGTTCTCCCATCCCTGTTCTGAAACCATAAAAAAGCTACGCCTTCTCACTTCTTTTCTATTGTTTTTGTATTTCTGCATTCTACTGGTACAACAATTAAGAGCCATAAAGACTATTAATCTTCAGTTTATCCTAGGCCCCATTCTAGGGTTCATTTACTTAGGTATTATTGGTGGAATTTTATTTGAATCCGTTCATTTTATAGACCCTACTTCTTTTCAATTGGACAGCAATTATTCTGGATATATTTTTTATTATTTCAGCTTTATCAGCGTCACCACAGTAGGCTATGGAGACATTACCCCCATTACTTCGCAAGCACAATCTATTACACTGACCATGAATATTATTGGTCAGTTTTACCTGGCCATCGTCATCGCCGTATTTGTCGGCAAATATATTAATGTAAAATCTTGAACCTATGTTACAGTCTTTCAGTATCATCTTTGCCATTGCCGCCCTTTTTAGTTTTATCAATTACAAATGGTTAAAACTGCCGACTACCATAGGTTTAATGATCATGAGTTTGATTACCATTATTCTGATTACCTTAAGTGAACATATCTTTCCCAACTTTTACCTTTTTTTCTGCAATATTGTTAGAGATACCGATTTTAAAAGTCTTCTTTTTGACGGTATACTGAGTTTCCTTCTTTTCGCAGGGGCGCTACACGTAAATATTGAGGAACTGGCCAAGGAAAAAAAATCGGTTTTGTTATTTGCCACTCTAGGAGTATTGATCTCAACTTTTCTTATTGGGGGCTTGATCTATGTCGCCGCTATGACTTTGAATATTGATTTTCCATTCATTCATGCCTTACTTTTTGGCGCTTTAATTTCTCCTACGGATCCTATTGCTGTTATGGCCATTCTTAAAAAAGCAAATATTGCTAAAAGTTTAGGCATCAAAATTGAAGGAGAATCTTTGTTCAATGATGGTATTGGCGTAGTGGTATTTTCCGGTGTTTTGATTATAACCGGAATGGGGGAACACCATGTAGAAGGTGGTATAGGGCTAGAAATAGGCAAACTCTTTTTAGAGGAAGCCGTGGGAGGCTTGCTGTATGGTGCTCTTTTGGGATTCATTGGTTATTTCAGTATTAAATCTATTGAAGAAAATCCGCAGTTGGCCGTAATGATCAGCCTTGCGATCGTCATGGGGGGCTATGCCATTACTTCCATTATTCATGTATCTGGGCCATTGGCGATGGTCGTTGCAGGAATAATTATTGGCAACAAACTCAATGTAGCGACAAATAAGGGGGCTACACGCAAGCTGTTGAATGATTTTTGGGAAGTATTGGATGATGTCTTTAATGGTATTTTGTTTGTCCTTATTGGATTGTCCATACATTTATTGGAATTTAATACCACCTACCTCATTTTAGGAGGTATTGCCATCTTTATTGTTTTGGTTTCCCGTTTCGTTTCCGTATTCCTTCCGTATTCCTTGTTGAAGCATCCCGAAAGCAGTCCCCTTAAAACAGTAATCATATTAACTTGGGGTGGACTCCGAGGTGGAATTTCCATAGCATTGGCTTTAAGTTTGGGAGATGCTCCTTCTTCGGAAATAATTCTGTATATTACCTTCGTTGTTGTATTATTCTCCATCATTGTGCAAGGTCTTAGTATTGGGAAGCTTGCCAAAAAGATATACTCCTAACCTTATATTATCCCTAAAAAGGGTTTTGCCAATGAAATTGAAGATTGTATTATTTTTTATTGTAACCCTAGTATGTACTATAGTTTCCACGGCGCAGTTATCGGATATTGCCCGAATAGATTACACCTATATCCCGGCAGGAAAATCAGATAAGGAATACACTCGTTTAAGAGCCTTGTTCAATTACCCCATAAAATTAAAAGAGGACGCCTACCTTTTCTTAGGTCTTGATTACAGTAAAATTGACCTTAACTTTAATAAAGAGACTCCTGGTTTTGATCAAACTCAGTTGCAAGAGTTCAAATTATTGGATTTTAATATTTCCTATACCTTTAAACTAAATAAAGATTGGCGATTTGGGGCTAGAATTACTCCGGGTTTCAGTTCTAATTTGTCCGCTCGGGCCATTCGGCTGGACGATGCCGTTTTTTCTACGGATATCGTCTTCATCAAGGACAAAAAAGAAGATGCTACCATAAAAAAACCGTATCGTCTTATTCTTGGGGTTTCCTATGCGCAAAATAGAGGAATCCCTTTCCCTATTCCCTTCATAAGCTATTATCGAAAATTTCATTCCCATTGGTCGTATAATATCGGTGTACCGAGAGCAAACCTACAATATCATATTTCGGAGAAATCACGTTTAAAATGGTTTGCCCAGCTGGACGGATTCACTTCCAATATACAGGAAGATCTATTGGTCAACGGGCAAGATGAAGCCAATAGATTTCGCTTGTCGGTTATTGTAAGTGGATTGCAATACGAGTATAAATTTTCCGATCATATTGAATTCTTTGCCAATAGTGCCTATATCTTTAATAACAGAGTACAATTGCGGGATCGTGACCAAAATACCATTTCACAATTGGACAATCAGAATAAAGTGTACGTACGAAGTGGTATCCGTTTTAAAATCTAAAAGATAAGGCTATGGAAATGTCCAAAAAAGAAAAAGAACGCTACTTGATGGAAGAATTGGCCGTGGATAAGGAGGGCCTAAAACGATTAAAGAAAAAATTGTCCAAAATAGAACCTAGGGCCGAACGGGGCGTAGAAACTTTATTTAGGTTGCTCTCTAAAAACCAATACACCTTAAATACGATGATCGACAGGAAATCAAATATATTGATTTCGATCAACGCATTGATTTTATCCATCGTTTTGGGAACCGTCTTAAATCAATTGGATACCGATCCACACTTAATTTATCCTGTCATCCTAATTCTGGGTACCAACCTCATATCCATTGCCTATGCGGTGCTATCTACCCGTCCAGAACTTACGCATGGCGAGACCAGGGCCAATAATCTTCTGTTTTATGGAAATTTTCATGAAATGAAAGAACAAGATTATGTAGACCAATTAATGGGTTTAATGAACGAAGGTGACGAATTATATACCGTTATTGCCAAGGATGCCTATCATCTTGGAAAGACCATGAACAGAAAATTTAAACTCTTGCGAAGGTCATTCACCATTTTTTTAGTTGGTATCATCCTCTCTGTTCTTGCATTTATTATGTGCCATCTCCTTTTTAGTGGATTCTTTTCCTGAAGATACGGGGATAATAGCACAGAAACGAATCTGCTTCTTTAGTTTACCATTAGTTTTCGTTAGTTTGCCATTTTAAATCAAAGAATACGCAGAATTTTGCAGCTATTACTATAAAATAGCAAAGATTATGTATGATATGAAAAACCTAACAAAGTTGGGTAATTTAGGAAAAAACGCCGCAGCTTCCATGAGTGCTTTTCAAGCCTTAGATCAAGCTGCCTTGGCAGAAGGTGCCATTCCCAAAAAATATAAAGAATTGATGGCCATAGCCGTGGCCTTAACGACCCAATGTCCCTACTGCCTGGAGATTCATAAAAAACATGCCATTGAAGCAGGGGCTACGCCAGAAGAATTGGCAGAAGTTACCTTTGTAGCTGCAGCCTTGCGTGCAGGGGCAGCCGTAGTGCATGGAACGCATTTAATGGAATAAACGATGCAAAAAACGCATTCAAAATATATTATTGTAGGTGCTGGACTATCTGGTCTTACTGCTGGGTATACACTCTACAATCAGAATGAGCGCGACTTTACAATTCTAGAAGCAAGAAATAGAATTGGCGGAAGAATACATACCCATCAGGGCATAGACCTGGGTGCAACCTGGTTTCAAAACTATCATGAACATCTTGTTGATTTGGCAAATACGCTGAACATCAATAGTTTTCCGCAGTATGCCAAAGGCACCGGTATTCTCACCTATAGTCCCACAGCTCCTGCCCATTATTTTGAAAGTGATCCCAATGGTCCATCGGCATATCGCTTTGCCGGTGGTTCCATCTCATTGCTAAATAGATTGGCCGAACCTCTAGAAAAAAATATGGTACTGGGCGCTGTAGTACATGCCATAACAGCTACCTCCACTGGCGTTTCCATTACTACACAAGAACAACATTATACCGCCGAAAAAGTAATCGTCACCTTGCCCCCGCAGTTGGCAAGTTGTATTGCATACACCCCCCTTTTACCCCCTTCCCTCCAATATGCCATGGAAAACACACACACCTGGATGGGAAACGCCATTAAAGTGGGCTTGACTTTTGAACAAGCTTTCTGGAGAGAAAAGGGATATTCGGGAATCATTATGGGGCAAGTAGGCCCAACTACCGAACTCTACGATCATTCCAATGCTTTGGATACTTCATTTGCACTCATGGGGTTTGTCAATGAACAAATGCGTTATGAAAACCCGGAAAAAAGAAAAGAACTTATCTTGGGTCATCTAGAAGAACACTTTGGAAAAGAGGTGCGACAATACCATAGTTATGAAGAAAAGGACTGGTCTGAAGATCCTTTTACCTTCCCAGAAAAATTCAAAGGAACCTATCATATGCCACAGTACGGGAATCCTGTATTTCAAAGCCCTTATTTTAACGAAAAGCTGTGGTTCTGTGGTGCCGAAACTTCTCCCATCCATGGGGGTTATATGGATGGGGCCGTATATAGTGGGCGCAGCGTTGTAAAGAAATTACTTGCGACCGACTAAATGGAGAGGAACAGTGTTTTATTCATATATACAAAACACCGTTTAGAATCGCCAACTCCCTTAAAAAATAATGAAATTCCTAGGCAACATAAAAGAATACTTGCAATTGGAGACGCTCACTTCTTCCAATTGCAATGTTATTTCGGAACGCATAGAAAGCAGCCTTACCGTTTTGTGGTTTGAGTCTGGTCCCAACACCTTTGTCATCGATGGCAAAAGGCATACGTTTCATAAGAACCAAATTATCTTTTATACCGAATTTCACGAAGTTGTCCCCAAAAACATTGAAACCATACGTTTTTTACGTTTCAACAGGCCTTTTTATTGCATTTTAGACCACGATGATGAAGTAGGTTGCAAGGGAATGTTATTTTTTGGAGCGTCACAATTGCCCTTGATTTCCATCCCTGTGGAAGAGCAGGAAAAATTTGATATCCTTTGGAAAATGTTTGGAATCGAAATGCAATCAGACGATAACTTGCAAATAGAAATGCTGCAAATGATGTTGAAACGTTATCTCATTTTATGCGCGCGTCTCTACAAGATTCAGGAGAATTACCCGAGGGAAAAATCTGCTTCAGATATCGTTCGGGATTTCAATTTCCTCGTAGAACAATATTTTAGCAGTAAGCACAGCTTATCGGAATATGCAGAACTTTTGCATAAATCCCCAAAAACCTTATCCAATATCTTTTCAAAAATTGGTGCAAAGACCCCCTTGCAATACATTCATGACAGAAAAATGTTGGAAGCTAGAAGACTTTTGCGCTATTCCGATCTTCAAATTAAGGAAATTGGTTATAAAATAGGATATGACGATATCCAAGCATTCAGCCGTTTTTTCAAGAAACACGAAGGTGTTTCCCCATCAGATTTCCGAGAGAATCAGGGGTAGGAAAAATTGCCAACACTTCGGGAATACTTACCTACCCACTCCTTTTGTTCTTATCCCATATTTGTATCAGAAAAGAATTAATAACAATTTAAAACAAATTAAGATGAAAAATTTAAAAGGAACATTTGTAGCATTTTTGTTAGGTATAACTGGTCTTTTTGCACAATTACCCGATCCTGGATTTACGGTAAATAGTCGTACGGCCATTGTCATTACAGACCCACAAAATGATTTTCTAAGTCCTGACGGAGTCACCTGGGGCGTTGTTGGAGAAAGTGTAAAGGCAAACAATACCGTGGAAAATCTAGAAGCGCTATTTAAAGTGGCCAAGGAAAAAGGAATGAAAGTTTTTGTTTCTCCCCATTATTATTACGAGCACGATCATGATTGGAAAATAGAAGGGGCTTTGGAAGCGCTAATGCACAAAATCAATATGTTTGATCGAAAAGGGGAATTGACTACAGAAGGATTCGAAAAATCAGGTGCAGATTGGTTGGAGCGTTATAAAAAATACATTGACGGGGACAATGTAGTCATAACCAGTCCACATAAAGTATATGGACCAGAATCCAATGATCTTTCTTTGCAATTGCGCAAAATGGGGTATGAGAACATCATATTGGCCGGTATGTCTGCCAATCTTTGTACAGAATCCCATATGCGTGACTTGGTAGAAGAAGGTTTTCGGGTTTCTGTAGTAAAGGATGCCACTGCTGGAGCTATCTTACCAGGAATGAACGCCTATGAAGCTGCTGTGGTGAACTTTCAAATGATCGCAAGTCATGTGTATACTACAGACGAAATCGTCAAAGAAGTTAAAGCAGCCAATATTAAAGCAAAAAAATAATACGATATCTTAATTGTAGTTTAGTTTTTGTAAGGAAAAGTGTCGGTAATCATGCTGGCACTTTTTTATTTCGATTTACCAGTGACTTCTTCCATCAATTGCCCCATACCAAAACTACCCAAGTTTCAAAAAAATCCGTGTACAACAACTCAAGTTATCGGAAATCCCAAGAAGCATTACCTCATCTTTTTCTCTTTCAAAAAGGAGAGGGTTTTAACCCATTTTAAATGCACTTTTTCGTCTATTTTTTTGGAGCTACCATCTTGTTCACTTATACCTTTTGATGGAATCACTTCTTCTTAAATATTTCACAAACACACGGTAAACACTGACCTCAACGGACATTGACAATTCTATAACAAATGAAGCAATTCCTAGCAAATTTGTTGCATTGGAGGCCCGTGATTAAAAATAAATTGTACATTCCATAATTGCAGAATACCAACAGTATTTTTTGGGTAGACACAAGGCATAAAAAGTGAGGCTTTATTCCTGTTGTGGTCATCAAAAAAATACACTTTGGTAATCAAACCTTTAATCTTAATACATTAATATAAATTCTTAGAAAGTAAAATGAAAACTATGAAACAATTATTGGTATTCTTCTTGGCCATTACCGCATTCTATTCGTGTAGCGATGATGAGTTCAATGCTATCTTGGTAGAGGGAACCGCTCCCGCTAATTTGACCGCTACTATTGATATTCCTGTTGACAATACAGGAACGGTAAATGTTTCCCCTGCTGCAGAAGGCGCTGCTTCTTTTCAAGTCTTTTTCGGTGAATCTGCCGATGAAACTCCTGTGACCGTAGGAAACAATAATGTTGCAAGCAATGTTTATGAAGTAGCTGGTACCTACACCATTCGTATTTTGGCCATGGGCCCTACCGGATTGGTCAGTGAAGAAATTTCACAAACTGCCACCGTTTCATTGGATGAAGTCATCAATATTGCTTCCAATTTCGTCATTTCTGAAGAGAATCCTAATGAGATTACCGTTAGCCCTACTGCAGATTTGGCGGTAAGTTTTGATATCTTTTTTGGTGACGTAGCCGATGAAATGCCAACTACTATTGCCGCAGGAGAATCTACAACCCATGTGTATCCCGGAGGAGGTAGTTATGATTTGAGAATAATAGGTCGGGGTTCACGAGATCAGACTTCAGAAGTGACAGAAACTGTTATGATCGAAGGAGCCGCTTTTGTTCCTAATGTAGTTTTGGTCAATTTTGATGAAGATCCCGCAGTACCTGTTGGTGCTTTCAACGGAGCTACTTATGAAATTGTGACCAACCCCTTTCTTTCCGGTTCAAACCCGACGGCATCCTTAGTAGGAGCTTTAACCAATAGTGGTGCAGATTTTGAAGGAGCCAGTATTGATTTGACTTCCCCGGTAGATTTTGGGGGTGCGGAAAAAACCATTACCATGCAAATGTATTCCGAGGTAGCAGTATCCGTTCGCTTGCAAGCCAATAATGGTGTCAACGGAGAACGCCAGGTAGAAGTTAACGCTGCCCATACCGGTTCTGGATGGGAAATGCTAAGCTTTGATTTTAATACGGCCACCAACACCTTTCTGGATGGAAACTCCGGTTTTGGAGAGCCTAATGTTCCAGATGGACAGTTTAATCAATTAACCGTATTTGTGGATCCGGGAGGACAGACAACCGGCACCTTCTTATTTGACGATATTGAATTGATGGGAAGTGGAAATGATAATGGAGGTGGAAATACGCCAATGCCCGTAAGTATCCTTACGTTTGATGAGGATCCGGCCATACCAGTCGGTGCTTTTAATGGAGCTACTTATGAAATTGTGACCAATCCGTTCCTTTCAGGTGCCAATACCGCAGAAACTTTGGTAGGCGCATTGACCAATAGTGGTGCAGATTTTGAAGGAGCGAGTATTGATTTGACCACTCCAGTAGATTTTGGCACCGATGCAAAAACAATAAGTATGCTAATGTATTCCGAAGTTGCCGTTTCTGTTAGGCTTCAAGCCAACAACGGTGTCAATGGAGAACGACAAGTGGAAGTAAATGCCGCCCATACCGGCTCTGGATGGGAACTATTGAGCTTTGATTTTAATACAGCGACAAATACGTTCTTAGATGGAAACTCTGGTTTTGGAGAGCCTAATGTTCCAGACGGACAGTTCAGTCAACTTACCTTATTTGTAGATCCGGGAGGGCAGACCGCAGGTACTTTCTTATTTGATGATTTTGTACTGCAATAAGAGAATAGTCAACAATAGTTTAGTTTAGTTATCCTTTATCCTCGGCCAATCTTTTCACAGAGTTTGGTCGAGTTTTTTTATAGCACCCGAAATTTCCGAATACTGATTTTTGAAGTGGAAGGCCTCTTCTTAAATGGTTTGAAAATGTCTAAAAACATTTTCCTTGAATGTCTTGCTTACGGGAATTTTCTCATTGTCTATAAAGAGCATATTTCCCTCAAAACCATTCACGGCCTGTATATTCACTACATAGCTTCGATGCGTTCTCAAGAATTGCTCCATCGGCAGTTGTGCCTCTATATTTTTAAGGACCGTGGAGTACATAAATTGTCCCAATTTTGTATGTATCGTGCAGTAATTGCTATCGGCCCGAAGAAATAAAATTTGGCGTAAGGGGACCCGCTCAAAATGATGATTTTTTTTAAGGAACAAACTATCCTTTATATGCAGCACATGGGCCTTTTCTGTTTTGAACTCTTGATTCCCTATGGTTTTTTGTAGCTTGTTGTTGGAAAAATTCAATAAGGCCAAGGCTATGGCAATATTCACTTGCCTATCATTAAATGGTTTCAAAATATAAGCATAGGGCCTTACCTTCTTGGCGCGCTCAATGATTGCATCATTGGAATGCGACGTTAAAAAAATAAAAGGTATTTGATACTTCGTATTAATTTGTTCCGCCAGTGCGATCCCATCTCCTTTCCCTTTCAATACAATATCGATCAGAATCAAATCGATATCAGGATGGGCTTCAATACATTCCAAGGCCTTATCCATAGAGGATACCAAACCAACAACCTGGTAATTGTTATCGGTTAATCTGTTTTTAATATCCTGTGCCAGAATAATCTCATCTTCCACAATCAATATTTTAGGCCGTATTGCTTGGGTATCCATAATTTCTATTCGATCATTATTACTTCAATTCAATTTTAGATGCATCCTCCAATGTGTTCCCGTCACATTTATTTTTTCAAGGGTACCTTCTAATTGCTCAATAAGGGAAGTAACCAATTTGAGTCCAAAAGCGTTATTCGTAGTGGTTTTTTTAGCTACAAAACCAATTCCGTTATCTACCACTTCTACTTGCA
Source organism: Spongiimicrobium salis (assembly GCF_043678055.1). Classification (NCBI taxonomy): domain Bacteria; kingdom Pseudomonadati; phylum Bacteroidota; class Flavobacteriia; order Flavobacteriales; family Flavobacteriaceae; genus Spongiimicrobium; species Spongiimicrobium salis. The sequence goes on along the minus strand of NZ_JBHEQA010000006.1, from coordinate 164,043 downwards.
AAAAGCCTCCCGCTTCCTTTTCCACCAAAATATGAAGTTCGGGTTGTTCTACTTTCGTATATGCATATTTCAACGCATTAATGACCATTTCATTAAGAATCAATGCAAGTGGGACAGCAGCATCTACATTGATACTGATTCGAGGAATCTTAAAATAGGGTTTACAAACAGTTCCATAGGCCTGAAAGAGTCCAAGCACCAAATCTTTAATATAGTCTTCCAAAAGTATCTTTGTTTCTATTCCATCTTGATATAATTTCCGATGGACCAAAGACAATGCTTCTACGCGATACTTCCCTGATAAAATGGCCTCTTTCGCCGGATGTCCCTGAAGCGTTCTACTCTGAAGATTAAGAAGTCCGGAAATCATTTGAAGGTTATTCTTTGTTCTATGATTTAGCTCATGCAACAGCAAGGTTTTTTCTTGTTCTCTTTTGGCTATGGTTTCTTTTTGTTGGGATAATACTTCATTTGTCTTCTTTTTTCTTTTGTTCGCTTTTTGGAGCAAATAAGCAATGTAGAGAACGAGCAGGATTCCAACTATTAATACGATTACCATTCTCTTTTGATTGGTATTGACCTTATTCAACAGTCCTATTTCCGATTCTCTCTTATTTATTTCATATCCGGCTTTAAGTTGTTCTTCCTTTTGGATATTTTCTTTATTCACGATGCTATCCTGATATTGCTGATACAATTTTTGATACCTCAGGGCTTCCGAATACCGCTCGCGTACCTCATAAAAACCCACCAATAACCTACTGAAATCCCTAATCTGTTCTTTTAACTCAGATTGCTTGGCCATTGCTAGGGCCAACAAAAAATTTTCTTCGGCCAAGTCCCATTCTTTTTCTTTTTGGTATATAGTACCCAACTCGGCTAAATATATGGAAGTGGAATACCCATCGCCCAAATCGTCAACAATCCCAATACCGGCATTAAGTTTTTGTTTTGCTTTTTTTATACGGCCTTGATCAGCATATACCATTCCCAGATTACCCAAAGTATATCCTTCTATGGCCCTGTCTTGAATAGACTGATTTAGCTGTAATACCTTCACAAAAGTGTTTTCTGCATCATCCAACTTTCCTGAAAGTCGATAGGCTTCCCCTATATTGATCAGGGTTAAAGTCTCATACAAATTATTTTTCATTTCGCTATACACCCCAGCTGCTCTCTTCAAATAGTCTACTCCTTGGGCATAGTCCGTTTCACCGATGTAATACCCTGCTATTTGGGCATAAGAAGCCGCTTGATTTTCCTTCAATTTTAAGGAATCGTACAATTGAAGCGCCTTAAAAATAGCCTCTAGTGAAGCTCCCTTATTTCCCAAACGCTGTTCAATGGCTCCGATTTCCTCCCAAGCCTGTGCCTCTAGTACAGGAGCGTTGATCGCTCTTGAAATCTCCAGTGCCTGTTGAGCATAATAGGCCGCACTATCCAATGCCGTATGATCATAGGCAATATCGATCATTAATTCTGCCCTATTCTTTTGCGGAAGTCCATCCTGCTTCAATACTTTTAGCAGGCTATCTGTTCGGTGAACATTCTGGGAAAACACCATACTAGCATGAAACAGCAAAAGGAAAAGGCAATGTTTATCTCTTACCGAAATCTTCATCTGAATATCATTTACAAGCCATTTTTATCTACCGCCAGAAGTAATCTTAATCAAAGGGTCTATCTGAAAATAATAGGTACGTGTCAGCTTATTCTGGGAAACTACTGCTGAAAATATAATACTATAGCAAATATAGCTTTCCCGAGTAGCCGCATAAGGTTCTTCTTCTCTTGGAATACTAATGGAACAGCTATCGGCTACGGGAGTAATAAAAAGAGAACCATCAGGGAGGTATTTAATATGGACGGTGTCCTCAACAAAAATCCCTTTCCAGGGATCTAATTGTACAATAGCCGCCTTGTTAAAATCCTGTCCAACATTATTAAGCTTACATCCTACCACTTGGAAATCCAATACGGGATTGGGCTGTTGTTCGGCAAATTTCATGGTGATGGTCTCTCCTGGTAAGAATTCGTATAATTCAGGATCGTTGATGGTTACAAAACCGTCTATCGTTATGGGGAATGAAGAGGTCCCCACACCCAGGTCACAGTTTAAGAGAGCTTCATAAAGTCGTTGCTCATGAATTAAAAAAGTGATCTTCTTGTCTTCACTTAGTACAATTTTCATTTTGATTGGTATTTAGGTTGGTTTTTGGCAGTTTCAAAATGATGTATTTTCTTTCATCTTGAATTCATAATGTACTAAAAAAATAGGGGTTTTTATGAATATTTTTTTAAAATTAATTCTTACAATGCAATATTGCTTCACCTGCTAGAAGTTTGCTCTTCCTTTCCAGTAACCCTTGACTCAACAATTGTATAGCTCGGCTCAAAAAAAGGATGCATTCACATAATCTCTTTTCCTTCTCCCGATAAAAAGGTCACTTTTAAATCACACAAAACAATTATTCATTTTAAAACTTAAGATTATGACACACAAAGATCCAACCATGGCTCCGGCCAAAGATCAAGTCTCGCAAGGTTTAACGATTCAGACCTATTGCAACAGCGTTTTAACACAACCCACAGTGGACTTCAAAAAATTGCCACATTTGGCCAGTTTCCAAAAAGAGATCAATACTGGCCTTGCCACCGCCCAAAAGCATTCCAACCACTATTTAAATGTGATTCAACCTTCAATCATCAAGAACATTTCAAACATTGACAATTATTATTCGCTCTATGGCAACGTTCCCATTGCTTGCCCCAAGGGAAGTTCAAAAAAAACATGGTTGGGTATCCTTAAAGCCTTGCAACAAGCTGCAATTACCTATGAAGCAGAGAGCAACGGTATTGTAAATGAGCTGTCCACATTGAACAGTAACCTTGGAAAAGATGCCGCCACCTTTACGGATATCGTCACCAAATTAAATGCAGCCGTAGGTGGGGACAATGGGGTTTTAAAGGACCTTTCTTCCAGCGCGGACAAAATTGATGGACAAATAGCCGGAGCCATTTCAGGAACTGTACTCAGTGGCCTTGCCATAGTTGGTGGATCCTTCATGATCGCTGTTGGAGGTATAGCCGATTTTGTTACGGCGGGGACCACTACTCCTTTAATTGTTGGAGGAGTCGCTGTATTGGCCGTAGGTATTGGAGGGGAAGTGGCATCGGCCATTACCTTGGCAAATCTCTATAAGGAAAAGGCCGCCTTACTTCAGGAAAAATCGAGCTTAAAGCACGAAGTCAACCTTGCTCTGGGCATCAGCAGTGCTTATTCTCAGATGAGCAACCAACTGAAATCGAGCATGACCGCTGCGACCCAAATGAAAAATGCTTGGGGAAGCTTAAGTGCGGACCTGGGCAATATGGCGGCTGACCTGCATAAAGGAATTACCTCCACGGATGCCTTAAGAAGTTTATTCTTAACTGGAGCCCATCAAACCGTTCCCAAAATACAGAGCGATATCCAAACCATAAAAGCCCAGATGGCAGGGGTAAACGTAGCATCTACCGGAAATCACAATTTAGGGAAGTTTGTGGAAAAATTTGCCCATTCCCATGCCGCCTAAATAGCCATCGAGGCAAAAAAATTTCATTATCACCATTTAAAAATTTAAAACGATGAACACTTTAACGAAAAAAAAGCCGGTCACTTCCGGCAATGTAAAGAATTTAGGAATGGTCTCTAAAAAGACCTTATCCCAAGGGTTGGTGCTCCAAGCCTATTGCAATAGCGTATTACAACAGGCACAGGTAGATTTTTCTGCCGATCCTAAATTAAAGGCCATTTCCACAGAAATTAATACGAGTTTGGCCCAAGCGAAAAGTCATGGCACTACCTTTTTGAACGTCATCAGTCCGGCCTTATTGAGTTCTCTTAGCGGTCTGGATAATTACTGTACGCTCTACAGTAGCGTTCCAACAACGCTTCCTCCAGGAAGTACCATTTCACAATGGTTGAAGGAACTACAAGCCCTTAAACAGTTCTCTGAAAAAAGTCAGCGAGAATCCCGAAAAATTGTAAGCCAGCTGCAATCTTTGGACACTAATTTACGGGACGATTCACAAGCTTTTTCCAAAATAGTTTCCAGATTGAATCAACTGGTCAACGGTGACCAGGGAGAACTCGATAAAATAAAATCTGAACTGAGTCATATTGATACAACGATCGCAGGAGCCATAACAGCCTCTGTTTTTGAAGGTTTGGATATTTTAGGTGGCGTTGTAACCATTGCCGTTGGCGCTATTGCCGATTTCGTTACTGCAGGCACGAATCCTGAGCTCGTTGTTGGAGGAGTGGTCATGGTTGTTGCAGGGGTTGGTGCAGAAACCGGTACTATTGTCACCTTGGCAAGCTCGTATAACCAAAAAGCAGAATTATTGGAAGAAAAGTCCTCTTTGACTTCTGAAGTTAATCTAGTGACTGGAATTGATAGCGCATACAATTTGTTGAGCAATCAGCTTAAAAAGGCAGTTGCTGCTGCCGATCTTATGGAAAATACCTGGCAAACCATTGCAGATGATTTGGAAAACCTCATCGATGACCTTCACTCCGGAATTATTACGGAAGGTCAGGTAAGGACCTTATTTTTAAAGGAAGCCAACACTGATATCAAAACCTTATTGTCCGAAATTAAAATTATCAAAGATCAAATGGCGGGGGTCAGTTCTAAAGTATTGCCCAAAGGAGAAACAGTAAACACATACCTGAAACAACTGGAAAAAGGTCATACAGTAGCCCCAATTCACCCTATGCGGACCATGGCAATCCATGTTGAAGATCACCCAGCACATGAACTTCCCGATAAAGTAAAATCCGTTCCTAAAAAAATCTTTTCACTTTTAATGTCCAACCTGGATACTTTAGTGAAGCAATTAGGGAATCTCGTAAATCTTCCTGCTTCGGCAAAAGGAATCCGACAGTTATCCAAAAAAATCATTGGTGCTGATATTTCCCATTTGAAGATGATACAAAAACAGGTGTTGCCTTATGCAACATCGGCCATTCCAAATTTAGAGAAGGCATTGGAGGATTTAAAAAAGAATCCGCATCATACCAGTCAAGTAGTTTCACTCATCGATGAAGTCCACAAAGGTGCCCTGCAATTGGAAAGTTCCATAAAAAGGCCAGCAGCCAGCATACAGGATACGAAGGTCCAAATGTTACATCTTAGCAAACAATTGGATGCCATGGAACAAGGCTTTAAGAACAAAATAATCGATTTAAAAACCAAGGCAGCCATTGCCTCGAAAAAAATTGATTTCTACACCAAACGAAAGCTCTATTTTCTGGCTTTAGGTCCCTTAGGGCTCGTTGGTTTGGGCATCGCTCTGGGTTTTATTATTTCCTGGACAGAAAAGGCCAACAATCTAGAGGCTCAGGAAAACAGTTTACACGCACAAATTGCTTCCATAAAATTGTTGCTCATTAGTATCAATGCCATGAACGATTATTTTACCAAGATCATTCAACAATTGTCCGGCATAAAAAATGCTATTGGTTTTCTTTCTGGAGACATTACCAACATTATGAACGACTTGAAGAATTCCAATACCACACAAGCTCAATTATATCTTACCACAGCTATTCATGAGTTAAAAACCCTAAAAATGGATGTATCCTAAAGTGCCGCATCCAAATAAGGTTGGAGAATCCTGATACTGGATTCTCCAACCTATATGTTTCAAAGTAATTCTTTAAACTATCTGAATTTGATGTCCATCCGGACTTGTCAGCTGTAGTTTTCCCTTATAAATCGTCGTTATTGGCACGCGATATTGCTCTAATTTTAACTTTAGCTTCTCCTTAGCAGTAGTGCAAAAAACCATACCCCGATACCCCAAAGGATTGTTCTTTTCCAATTTAAAATTAGCATCGTATTCGCTTCCCCAGTAGTATTGCAGCTCTATAAAGGTTTCCTTTTGTTGATACATCCACTCCCTATTTTCAATTGCATCCATATCCCAACTGGGAGGAGTCAACCCTTTTTTTCCTAAAAAGTAAAGGGTAAAACCATTTCCCCGATCTACATACATTCGTACATACACTTGCATATCAAAAATAGTTTCATAGAACTGAATGCTTTTTAGAGGGTCCGTAGACCGAAGGGTGATCAGCCCAAAATTTGGACATTCCTTAAGCGGAAAATCAGTGTCTGCAATTGGAATTGTTCCCTTTGATTTAAATGTTTTCTGGATAAATTCGATCTGATGATTTTCAGGGTCTTTGGTATGGGACAAATAGCCAATATCCCCAAACTGATAGGCATCACCAATGGAGTGGTTTTTATTTCTTATTTCACCCCCAACACCTTCAATATCGGCTACAAATAGGCTAAACTTCCAATAATTGTCCGTTCTTTTCTCCTGATAGACTTCCAATTGCTCCCATTTTTTGTCATGAACAAGTTCCAACTTTAGGCCTGTTTTCCTAAATTGTAGTACATGGTGCACCCTACTTTCTTCCTTAAAAGTGTGAACTTGTTCCATCCCTAAAATTTCAAGGTAAAAAGGAAGGGTTTTTTCCGGGTTTTGAATGCCCAATTGCAAATGTGTCAATTCCATAGCTCTAAAGTTAATCGATGTGTTGCGAATATGATTTTAATACTTGAAATTCATCGTAGGCATACCCCCATTTTCCTTCTGATTTCACCCATTTTTCCTGATAAATTTTTCCTTCCCCAATATTCATAGACCAATGAGCGGACAGCAATACCCTATCTGGGGCGACCTGCGATAAGGAAGGATTGTGGTAAATTAAATTCTTGGCACCATCCGAGATCAACTGCTTCCAAAAACTCCTAATTTCTGCAACTTCATGAGCACTGGTAATAGGCATGGCATTCATTGTAGCTTCCTCCCAATACGCTTGTCCACATCGTTCCCCATCCTGGGCATTAAAGGCAGTGATCCATTCCATAGATTCCTTGATCACTTCCTCCAGTACCTGATGGCTTCCCGTAGGGGATGAAACATTGGGCATTGGTTTTTCAAACTGTTCCAAAACTTCAAAATCATCATAGGTCAATTTCCACTGTCCTTCCTCTTTTTCCCATTTCTCTTGATAGATAATGCCTGTACCAATATTCATTTGCCAATGCGCTGACAAGAAAGCCGTTTTTTCGTCTACCACCTCAATGCCCACATTGGAATAGGACAAATCAGAGGCTCCAGATTCAATTAACCCCGCCCAAAATGAGGGGATTTCCTGTTTTCCTTGTTTCTTTCCAAAGGGAGCAGCCTGCATTACGGCATCTTGTGCATAGGCATTTCCTGCATTAAAGGCATTTCCTGCATTAAAGGCTGCGATCCATTTCTTACTAGCATCCAAAACCTCCAGAGCCGTTATATGATGTGCCGTGGGTTGATGTTCTTGATAAGCTTGTATTGGCAGTGTTATGGTATTCCCAGGATTCTCTTTTTCATTGCAGGATCCTAAAAATAGGACCCATGCAGTTAGTATTACATAAGGTATTCTTTTCATCTTTTACTACTTTTTAATGACAGTACAAAGGTTATATGAATACCTTATAGATACCTGTGACTTTTAGCACAAGTGTCCTATTTTTTTAAAATTCGAATTTCCTTTTGACCTAGAAGAAGTGCCCCGTTAGCCTCTAGTTTTTTCAATAATCGGGAAACGACTTCTCGTGTAGTCCCCAATTCCATGGCCAATTGCTGATGCGATTTTCGTATGACCTCTCCATCCGATGTGGACTGGAGATAGGCCAATAATCGGTCTTTTAACGGTTGAAAAGCCAAATTGGCATAATTGTACATCAAGTGATTATAACTATCCTTATAAGTATTGATCGTAAAAGCGTTCCAAGAACGGTATTTAAAATTCCAATCCCGTACACATCTAACGGGAATGTTTAAAATAACACTCTCCTCTTCCGTTACGGCATTTACGGTACTTTTACAATCCTCAAAACAAGCCGATAAGGATAGCGTACAGGTTTCCATGGCATTGAGATAATAAATCAAAATTTCTCGCTCTTCGTTTTCTTGATATACCCTCACCTTACCCTTCAATACGATTTTAAGGACCTTTATATATTGATTGTTTTTAATAATTACAGCTCCTTTCGGGTGCGTGGAGATATGGGATTCCTGTAAAAGTTCTTTTTTTAACCCTTCTTCCGTTATTCCTATGGCTTTTATAAAATTTTCAAGCATCATTTACAATAGCATTACTGTTTCGCAGTGCGTAGTTAGGTTCCAAAAGTAAGAAGGATGTTTTATACCATACCGAGACCACGGTGACAAAACTTTTTTTAACCGAAACGCCCCAAGTTTTCCCATGATGGCCCTATCCTAGTTTTCCATAGTTTTTTAACATTCTTCCTCTCTCTTAAAAATAGTGTTTTTTAAAGATCTCTTTTAATCTCCTATCTTTATCACTTAGAGGTCAATAGGGAATCATAAGAGGACCTCCCCTGTTACAAACCAACAAACTATGACTAAAAAAGACTTACAAATTCAATTGCACCAATGTCATAAACAATTTGCAGGCTACTTGAACGCACTATCTCCTGAAGAATTTAGCAGGGTTGCCCATGGTAAATGGACGGCAGGGCAGCAATTAGATCATATTGTAAAAAGCGTTGTTCCCCTTGCCCAAGTATTGCCCAATAAAGGCTTTATCCAAGAAAAATTCGGGGCTTTGGAGCGCCCCGGCTTGAATTTTGAGGCTTTGGTCAAAACCTATAAAAAAGCATTGGAAGGCGGTGGAAAGGCCACAGGGAAATTTGTTCCTGAAGCCATTACTATTACCCAACGGGATGAACGAAATACAACTCTTTTGGAAGCCATAAACACTATAGTCCATGTCCTACAGCAGTATTCTGAAGCAGAACTGGATGCATTAACGATACCCCATCCACTTCTGGGTAAACTATCCATTAGGGAGATGCTCTATTTTAGCATCTATCATGTAGGACACCATCAGGAACATCTCCAAAAAAATCTAGTTTAGAAATCGTCAGATCGATCAATAATCACCATTGAAATACAATGACTTTGCATAATCCATACAAATGAATCCACTTGAAAACTATATCGCCTCCTATTTTGCTGTTCAAAACCCTGTGGAGATAAAGCATATAAGTACCTTATTTCATTCAAAAAAATTAAAAAAAGGAGCGTTCTTATTAAAATCGGAAGCCTACTCTTCTAGTTTAAGTTTTGTTCATACGGGGCTATTACGCATGTTTGCGTTGACCGATGGTAAGGAAGTGACCCAGTGGATTTCTACAGCCGGTTCATTTTCCGTGGATCTTTCCAGCTTTATTTTTGATACTCCTTCACGTTGGAATATCCAAGCCCTAAGCGATACGGAAGTTTTCAGTATTTCAAAAAAAGACTATCAGAATCTTGGCAAAGTGGTGCAAGGATGGAATGAACTGGAAAAATTGTTTTTGGTACGCTGCTTTACAGAGCTGGAAAATCGTGTTTTCGGTCATTTATCCTTATCGGCTGAAGAACGTTATCATGTGTTTTTTCAAGAGAACAAGGAATTGTTCAATCAAGTACCTTTACAATATATTGCTTCGATGCTAGGAATGACGCCCGAAACGTTTAGCAGAATTCGAAAAAAACAAGTGTCATGATTTCTTGATATTTATCAAGTGTACTGTGGTATTACTATGCGAGCTTTGTACCGTATACTATAATACCCACCGTCCTATGACAAAAGAAATCCACACGAGCATTGTCATCAATGCAATCCCAGAAAAAATATGGGCCATACTTAGTGATTTTGAACAATACCCTTCTTGGAACCCCTTTATTACTGCCATACAGGGAAAAATGGGCGTTGGCCATCGGCTTGTAGTGGCCATTGTACCCCCAGGAGGAAAAAAGATGATTTTTAAACCTAAAATCCAAATCCTGGAAAAGCATAGGAAATTACAATGGTTGGGGCATTTTCTTTTTAAAGGCCTCTTTGATGGCAGCCATTCCTTTCAGCTTATAGACCAAGGTAACGGAACCACCTTATTTCAGCAGAATGAAACTTTTCGCGGGCTTTTAGTCCGTTTTTTTCCTCTCGATGCTACAAAAAAGGGCTTTGAAGCCATGAATAGGGCTTTGAAGGAAGTAGTAGAACAGGAAAATAGCCTTTAAAGGCCTAGTAATGCTATTCTTCAGGATAACCATCATGTTGCCATGCCTTAAATTTCGCCGCTTAGTTCGGCACATCCGCAAAATCTAGCATAGGCCAACAATTCTTTATCGAGTGCGCGTTGGAATGTTTTGGTAGGCTTAAATCCTTTTTCAAACCATATTTTTTTAATATGAAAAACTCCTTTTTTGCGATCTGCCTTGGCATCAAAACGCCCTACAAAAGTATCTCCATAGAGCAAGGAAAGCGTATAATAGCCGTGTACTCTTTTTTTCTCGGGGACATAACATTCCAACAGGTACTCAAAGTCAAAGAGTTCTGCCGTTCTTTTTCGCTGAATCAAAAGATTATCAAAAGGATTCAGAATATGGAGTCGTTTAGGCAGCCTAATACCCGAATCAAGATACTCCAATACGGTTTGTTGGGCATAATAGGGTGTTTCCAGATCTCCAACGCGTACAGGAAGTAGTTCTCCAGCTTCTATTTTTTTTGCCAACAGTTTACTTGCCATGGTTTTCACCCCTTTCCGCAAATAAATGATTTCTTGTAGGTTCACAATTCCGTGGGCTTTAAGCGCATTACCTATAAGGTGGTTGACATATTCTTCTAGCGTAGGCACATTTAAATCAGCATGATCGGGAAGTACACGTTCTGTAAGATCAAATACTTTTTGAAACCCTTTTCGATGATCGATCATAATAGTGCCATCCATAAAGAGATTGGTCATTGCCATTTTCGTAGGCTTCCGATTCCCCCAGGGATGATCGCTTTTTTCCTTACTTTCAAAATCTTTGGATTGGAGGGGGCCTTCGGCGCGAATTCTGTCCAAAACATATTTTTCCATTTTCTTATCCCTGGGAAACCAATGTTTACCTCCAGTCTTATATCTATTTTTTTGATAGAGACTAAACACATAGTCCTTTATGGGCAAATATGCCGCAGCATGGCTCCAATATTCAAAAATGGCCTTTTGTCGTACGAGTTGATCCAACTCCTCCGGATTAAAAGTTGCATTACGGGTATACAGTACATGATTATGTGCGCGTTCCGTCACCGAAATGGTATCGATCTGCACATAACCCATCTGTTCAATGACTGCTTTTGTGGTGTTTTTTTTAGTGTGAAAGCCCTGGGACATCAATGCTATTTTACAGGCTTCCTTTTTAGAAAGGAGTATAGGTTTGAACATAGGGATAAAGATAGGGAATACCACAAAATTTTGCGTGAAAAACTAGAATGCTTACCCCAAATATGAACATGATATAGGTTTAAAATTTCCATGACCTAGTTGCCATAATTATATTTATCCGTGAAACTCCTGCTAGCGAAATAAAAATCCTGTATCTTGGAGATGCAACTGCGTAAAAGCAATTAAAAGACAGGTTTATTCGGAAAAAGATGAACATCATCAAAAAAATAAGAGAACAATCTGGTCTTACACAAGATGGGCTAGCGAAACAAACAGGTTTGTCCCTTAGAACGATCCAGCGCTTGGAATCTAAAAACAAAGAACCTAAAGGGCATACCTTAAACGTACTTTCCCTAGCTTTTACAATGGAACCCTCGGCACTTCAAGAACAATTTAAGCATGTTGAACAAACCCAAAAAGAGGAAGCTACCTCTATTCGGCTCATCAATCTATCTGTTCTATCTTTTTTAGGAATTCCATTTGGTAATATCATACTTCCTCTTATCCTTTGGCGTAAAAATAGAGGTTCCAAATTGGTCGATGAAATGGGCAGGCGTATTATCAATTTTCAAATTATATTCTCCTCCGTACTTTCCATCTTGCTCTGCCTATCTCCTTTTATAGGGCGTACCCTTTTTTCAAATACACCTATCATCTTATATGTCCTCCTTATTGCCTATGCCATCAATATCATTATGGTCTGTAGTATTGCGTTAAAATTGCAGCGCAACAACTTCAGTTTTCTAAACATCCCCCTTCGTTTTCTTTAAATTGTCGTAAAATTGGCGGCATGAATCCCTGATTTTTTCCTCCTTTTTCTTCTTTATTTGTGTATCGAGCTTGCTATAGGCTCCAAGCATTCATCACATCAAAATCCATACCTCATGAAGAAAAAAATAGGCTATACCCTACTTACCATTATCCTTATTGCCGTCATTATTTGTGCTGTAGGCATTCGAAAATTCAATAAGGCATTATTTCAAGAAAAAACAAATTATTTCAACTATACCTACCAATCCAAATCCATTCATTTTAATTGGGCAGGTGATTCCATAGGGGGAATTTATGAATCTCAGGCAGCCATTACGATACCTCTAAAAATTGAAAACCTGTCGCATCAGTTCTATCTACAGTTTGATACTGGAGCTCCACATACATTGCTTTATGAAAAGGACGTCAAAGCGCTAAGAGCCCTAGGTCTGGATATACAGGAAATAGTACAAGAGGACGGCAGGTATATTAAAAACTTGGATTTCAGCTTAAGTAACAATCACATACGAGCATCCATGATCAAGATACTTCCAAATTATGGAAATACTTTTGATAAAAGCGATACGATTGCACCCATCAAAATAGGAACTATTGGGAGCGACTTCCTAGCCAATAGAATTACAAGCATTGATTTTAAAAATCAAAAATTACAAGTATATGATGAGCGCCCTCTATGGATGAAGGCATTATCTGGATTTAAGACTTTCGATTTTACCGGAAGGCGCATCATGTTACCAGTGACTCTTGATAATAAAGCCTATCAATTTCTATACGATTCTGGCTGTAGTGCTTTCGGACTGATTACCATAAAAAGTCGCTTTAAGCGGTATACGGATACAAACAGGCCAGAAATACGTTACGGGGCCAATAGCTGGGGAAACAGTATTCCTATCGTAAGCAAAGCTTCCAACAAACTATTCACGGTGGGGAATGCCAATTTAGCACTAAAGCGTGTGAGTTATGTGGATATGTATACAGCTACGCAGCCGCTGATAACCCCTTTTACTAGAATTGGTGGGTGGTTGGGGAATCAACCCTTTAACGAAAGCATGTTAATCCTAGATACCTTAACTGAAGAATTCACGGTACTGGAAAAATGAAGTTTATGAAAAAAATAGGTATCGCGCTACTGTGCATTCCATTGCTAACAATTGTGGTAAGCTTAAGCATACATACGATAGTACTGAACCGTTTTATACATCAAGAGGTCGTTAAAAAAGTGAAACACCGCAACAAACAAAACACAAAGAATACCGAAGTTCACATTATTGGCACCGTACATTTTGAAACGGACTCCATTAAACGGCATCATTTGTATGATTATTTGGATCGCATTTCTCCTTCCATTATCCTCTACGAAGGTGACTCCAGCGCTGTGAAGCGAATTGTAAAAAGAAGGGATTATTTTACCCAACTTATGAATTTTTTCAAAAGAAGAAAAGAAATGGAAAAAGCAGTGGCGCTTAAATATCTTAGGAACAATCCCAATTGCTGTCTTTTACCCTATGAGTGGGAACTCAGAAATACATTTCATCGTAAGCATCAATTGAACAAGAATTCCAAAAAACTATTGAACGCCTTAATTGGATTATATCAAAAGAATCAATTAACGGATCAACAAGCTGCAAGTGTGATTCAATTCTTAAGGTTAAACAAAGCAGATACCAAAACATTTAGAGAAGGAACTATTACTGCTGTTAATAGCGCATTCTCGGATAGTATTATAAAACAAAGGCAGCTTTACGTATATAAAACACTACCAGAAATCGCAAAAAACAGACCCGAATTAGCCCATTATTCAGATTTTATCCCCATACACATGGCGTATTGGGATATCAGAAATAAGGCTATGGTCCAAAATATTTTAAAACAAATACAGCAGCATCCTAACGAAGTCATTGCGGTGTTTAATGGATATTCCCATCGCTATTATTTAATTCAGGAATTAAAAAAATATGAAGGTCAATATAAATTTTCCCTGAAAGGGATCTAGTATTATATATGGGATTGCATATCCCTACAACGCTCCGCTTTGAACATCAAAGGCCGCAAAAGCAATACTGGATTCTTTATGGGATTCGGAAAACGGGATTTGCATCGAAGAGGGATTACATATCCCTACAACGCTCCGCTTTGAATATCAAAGGCCACAAAAGCAATACTGGATTCTTTATGGGATTCGGAAAACGGGATTTGCATCGAAGAGGGATTACATATCCCTACAAAGCTCCGCTTTGAATATAGCACAAACAAAAAAACGCTCAAGCGAGCTTGGCGTTTTTTCTTATTGCACTATATATTCGTGACCCCGGAGGGATTCAAACCCCCAACCCTCAGAGCCGAAATCTGATGCGCTATTCAGTTGCGCCACGAGGCCAGTATCCTTGTATTAAGGAGGGCAAATTTACATAAAAAGTAATTGCTTTACCAAAGAATTGGCAAGGAATTATTAGGCTAATTTAGCGCGCACAATGGTAGAAATCGTCTTTCCATCGGCTTGCCCGGCAAGTTCTTTGGAAACTACACCCATTACCTTTCCCATATCTTTCATCCCAGCGGCACCCAGCTCCTCTATGGTAAGCACTACCACTTTTTCAATCTCCTCTTCGGTGAGCTGTTCGGGTAAAAACTGTGCGATAATTTCGGCTTGCGCCAATTCAGGAGCTGCCAAGTCGGCTCTCCCTTGTTCCGTGTAGATTGCGGCACTATCTTTTCGCTGTTTCACTAGCTTTTGTACCAGTTTTACCTCTTCATCCTCGGTAATGGTTCCCGTACCACTGGTCTGCGCTAATAATAAGGCCGATTTGATTGCACGTAAGGATTCCAATGCAACACTATCCTTTGCCTTCATTGCAGCTTTCATTTGCTCCATTACCTGTTGTTGTAAACTCATAACTTTAGTTTTAAAGAAGAAACGAAGATAAAAAAATAAACCCGAAAACAAGACATGTTTCCGGGCTTATACTTTCATGGAAATCTCTGTTCCCAGTTCTTTAATCTACATTGTCGTGCAAAAAAGAATTATTGGATCGCAAACGCATTTCATCATTGCTATCTTCCCCTAAACTTGTTCGGGAAACTTTCTTTTCTGTAGGTTTTTCATTTAAATTAACGCCCTGTCTTTTATAGGCCGGTTCTTTTTCTATTTCATCAATATTGTTCAGGCTATTTTGAAATTTGTAGTTGAAATCCTTAAGCTTTCGTCTACGTTCATCTGCGCGCTCTTTCAACATTTCTTCAATAGGCGTATTCATCGGATCAATTTCAGTGGCTTCTTCATCTGCCCGCTCTTCAACAGCAACCTTCTTCTCAAAAACCAATTCTTCATCTTTCTCTTGTACCTCTTCCTTTTTGGCTTTAGCATTGGTCAACTGATGCTCCAATTCCATATAATCATCCAAGCTATACCGTGTCTCTGTCTCCTTGTCATAGGACGCGGCAGGAACCACTTCTATAGGGTCTTTTACATCCATATCCCGAACATCATCCTCTAAATTAAAGGTAATGACGTTCTCCTTCTCTTCCTCTTCCTCTAGGCTATAATTCGTTAAAGGCTCATCAAAACTAAAGGCTATTTGATCTTCATCCTTATCTATAGGGGCCACCACTTCGGGATCAACTACCTCCATTTCCTTTACAGCATCAAAAATCAAAAAGTCGTCTCCTACATGCTCTTCTAATACCTCTTCATAGATAACATTAAAGTTTTTGATATAATCTGTAGTGGGAATCAAGCCCATATCCTCTTCTTCCTCCTCCATCAAAACATGCTTGATGATCTTTTTTTCCGGTGCGGGAGTCACTGGGATTTCAACAGCTGTCACCCCTTTTTTTGGGCTAAGATCTTGTTCTGCTTTCTGCTCATCGCCCAAAGTGTGAATAATCTTCTTGCTTTCTGTATTTACAATATCATTTTGCTGATCCACATCAAAACCTGTGGCAATGACCGTAACCGCTATGGCCTCGCCTAAACTATCATCTTCACCAACCCCCATGATAATATTGGCACCATGACCGGCTTCTATTTGGATATGGTCGTTAATTTCCCCAATTTCATCAATAGTGATTTCTTGAGAGCCGGAAACGATAAGTAACAATACGTTTTTAGCTCCTGTAATCTTATTATCATTCAATAAAGGCGAATCCAAGGCCTTTGTAATGGCTTCATTGGCCCTTGAAGAACCAGAAGCCGTTGAGGACCCCATAATCGCGGTACCACTATTGGACAATACCGTCTTGGCATCCCGCAAGTCAATATTTTGCGTATAGTGATGCGTAATGACCTCTGCAATTCCACGAGCTGCAGTAGCTAATACTTCATCAGCTTTAGAGAATCCAGCTTTAAAACCTAAGTTGCCATATACTTCTCTAAGTTTGTTGTTATTAATTACGATGAGGGAATCTACATTTGCACGCAATCTCTCTATTCCCTGCTGAGCCTGCTCCACACGCATTTTTCCTTCAAATTGAAAAGGCATAGTAACAATACCTACGGTAAGCACATCCAATTCTTTGGCTTGTTTGGCGATAACAGGAGCCGCTCCTGTTCCTGTTCCACCCCCCATTCCTGCGGTAATAAATATCATTTTAGTGGAAGTTCCCAACATGCGTTTAATGTCTTCCATACTTTCAATCGCAGCTTGTTCCCCCACCTCTGGGTTGGCTCCGGCACCCAATCCTTCTGTAAGCGATACCCCTAACTGTATCTTATTGGGTACGGCACTATTCTGTAATGCCTGGGAATCCGTATTACAGATTACAAAATCCACACCGTTAATACCGGCCTGGAACATGTGATTGATGGCGTTACTTCCGCCGCCACCAACGCCAATTACCTTAATTACATTGCTCTGATTCTTAGGTAAATCAAAAGCGATACTGTCCACTTCGATGTTTTTGCTCATCTTTTACTTGTTACTTAGTTCTATTGTGTGTTCTACTTGTATTCTGTTATTCCGCGTTATCCAAAAAATCCTTTAATTTTTCGGACCATTTTTCAAAAACGGATTTTCGTTCTTTCTTCACAGCAGCTTTTGCCACTGTTTCTTGTTGTTCTTCTTGAAAAACCACCTCTTCTTCCAAAGGTTCTTCTTCCGCTACAAAATTCGCAGCGTTTTTTGCATCATTGGCAATGGCATTCATCAAAAGGCCAACTGCTGTGGCATATAAAGGGCTGGCGATTTCTTCATCGGAATCTCCCGCCAAATGTTCATTGGGGTATCCAATTCTGGTATCCATTCCAGTGATGTATTCTACCAATTGCTTTAGATGTTTTAATTGGCTTCCTCCTCCGGTTAAGACAATCCCAGCGATTAGTTTCTTCTTTTGTTCCTCATGGCCGTAATTCTTAATCTCTACATACACCTGTTCAATGATTTCAACGACTCTGGCATGAATGATTTTTGAAAGATTTTTTAAGGTGATTTCCTTAGGTTCCCTTCCGCGAAGTCCCGGGATGGATACAATTTCATTGTCCCGATTCTCCCCTGGCCAAGCCGAACCGAATTTCATTTTCAATAGTTCAGCTTGTTTTTCAATAATGGAACATCCTTCCTTGATATCTTCAGTGATTACATTTCCTCCAAAAGGAATCACTGCCGTATGCCTTATAATACCATCCTTGAAAATGGCCAAATCCGTGGTTCCCCCACCAATATCGATGAGGGCAACTCCAGCCTCTTTTTCTTCCTGACTCAGTACAGCGTCGGATGAAGCTAGAGGCTCCAAGGTAATATTCCCCAAATCCAGACCAGCACTTTTAATACATCTTCCGATATTCTTGATCGAAGAGACTTGTCCTACCACTACATGGAAGTTTGCTTCCAATCTACCACCATACATTCCAATGGGTTGCTTTATTTCGGCCTGACCATCCATCTTATACTCTTGGGGCAGCACATGTATAATTTCTTCTCCCGGCAGCATCACCAGTTTATACACCTGATTGCATAATTTGTCCAGGTCCTCTTCATTGATCACTTCCTCGGAATTGGGTCTAGTGATATAATCGCTATGCTGCAAGCTTCGAATGTGTTGTCCGGCAATACCCACAACTACAGAGCTTATCTGTAGCCCGCAACTAGCTTCCGCTTGTTCTACAGCTTGTTGAATAGATTTTATGGTCTGGGTAATATTGTTCACTACCCCACGGTGCACTCCTAAACTCTTGGACCTTCCAATGCCCAGAATTTCAATTTTTCCGTATTCGTTTTCTTTCCCAATAATGGCCACAATTTTTGTGGTCCCTATATCCAATCCTACTGAATAATTCCCTTTTTCCATTATCCTATTATATTTTGGTGCACACTACTTGATTTGCAAATTCAAGACTCACTTTTGAAAAATTAGGCAAAGAGCCATCTTTATTTGCCTTGATATAAAATGCTTTATAATTATTGAATTTTCCCTTTAAATTTTTCGCCTTCCCCAAATCCACCACAAAATTTTCCAATCGAAACTTCAATTGATAAGTATCATTTTCCGCAATATGCACACCAATGATATTTTTATAAAGAAAATCATCTGTAGCGCTATATTTTAGAATAGTAAAAACATCTTCTAAATTTTTTTCATTGATCTTTCCGGTAATAATGGGTACTCTGGCCGAATAATTTTTGGACAAAGGCATCATTTTTCCTTCTTCATCCATGTAAAATTTTTCACTTCCCTCGATACGTCCAATAGGCTTTCTTTGCGCTATTTTAGACTTAAGTTCTCCATTTACAGTAAGATAAACCTCCGCACTTTTCACCATTTCATTTTTGGTGATGAGTTTCTCTATCGTATTCAAATCTAAATTTTCTTTGGCTACGTTTGTGAGGCTCCCATAATTTTGTATTAACAATTTATTAACCATGGCATGCGTGATGTATGGCGCATCATTTTCGTTAAAATCAATATTCACATCCGCAATGGTTTTTCCTTCGCTTCGGGCTTCAGAAAAAGCATAAAGCCCTGTTATTAAAAGAATTAAACTTAAAATTTTTATGTTATTCCAATTCACTTTCATTGATCAGTCCTTTTTTTATTTTTGAAATTTCCAATCCAATATCCCCTGCTCCCATCGTCACCAAAACCTCTGGCTTTTGATTTCTTATTTCCTCTAATAAGTTTGATTTTTCAATTATTTTTTTATTTGAATTTTCAACTTTTTCTAACAACCAAGCTGATGAAATTCCCGCAATGGGCTCCTCCCTTGCCGGATAGATATCCAATAGCAGCAGATTGCCGAACTTAGACAATGCCGTTGCAAAATCATCTGCAAAATCGCGTGTTCTTGAAAACAAATGCGGTTGAAATACTGCAAGTACTTTTTTATTGGGGTGCATCTCTTCCACCGCCTCAAATACTGCATTTATTTCTGTTGGGTGATGTGCATAATCATCGATAAACACAAAACCGTTATTCTTGATCTGATACGAAAATCTACGTTGCACCCCCTTAAAAGATTTCAGTGCTTCGGCAAGGCGATCAGGTGGGGATCCTATTTTCATCGCCATTGCAAAAGCTACTAAACCATTAAGCAGGTTATGTCTCCCTGGTTTATGGAACGTCAGTTGTTCTATAGTGGTCTCGGGAGTTGTGATATCAAAATGGTAACTACCATTTATTATTTTTAAATTCTTGATGCAATAATCCGCCCCATCCTCAATGCCATAGGTAGTCCCTTCCAAAGGAAGACCATTACGCACGAACAAATGTTCTTTATCGCTCAATTTTGCCGCAAAATCTTTGAAGGATTGTGTAAGCGTCTTGCTATCCCCATAAATGTCCAAATGATCGGCATCCATAGAAGTAATGCAAGCTACATTGGGAAACAATCGCAAAAAGGAGCGATCAAATTCATCGGCTTCTACCACGGAATAATCGGTTCCCTCCAAAAGAAAATTACTGTTGAAATCTTCGGATATACCTCCTAAAAAAGCGGTAATCGGAGTACCACTTTCTTTAAGCAAATGGGCCAATATGCAGGAAGTTGTAGTTTTTCCATGTGTTCCGGCTACAGCAAAGCAAAACGTGTCTTTGGTAATGATGCCTAAAACTTCGGACCGTTTTTTCACTTCAAAATCGCGTCCAATGAAATATTGCAACTCTGCATGATTCCTAGGAACTGCAGGCGTATATATGATTAAGGTACTCTTGGGATTTAAAAAAGCTCCCGATATGACTTTGGGGTTGTCCTCATAATGAATGACGATTTCCAGCCTTTCCAATTCTGTGGTCAAAGGGGTTCTCACCTTGTCATAACCGGCCACTTCCTTTCCTATGAATTTAAAATACCGGGCCAAAGCAGACATACCAATACCTCCTATACCAATGAAGTATACACTATGGATGTCTTTTAAATTCATATTCCTTTTTTCTAATTTTATGTTTTAGGCAATAACTTTTCAATCTCATCAACAATATGCTTCGTTGCATTCGGCATTGCCAATTTCTTTATATGATTCCCTAGGGTCGCTCTTTTTTCTTCAGACAGATACAAGTCCGAAAAAACCTCCTCAAATTGTCTATCCAAATTACTTTCTTGCACCATAATTGCTGCGTCTTCCTCTACCAAGGCATTCGCATTTTTGGTTTGATGATCTTCTGCCACATTGGGTGAAGGGATGAAAATAACAGGCTTCCCCACAATACACAATTCAGATACAGAACCTGCTCCTGCCCTAGAAATAATAATATCTGCCGCAGCATAGGCCAAATCCATTCGATTCAAAAAAGCCCTTACCTTCACTATTGCATTTTCATGCTTTTCATAGGTTTGGTAGTAGCCTTTTCCACATTGCCAAATCAATTGCACCCCTATTTTTTTAAAGTATTCCAATTTTGATGCTATCAGGGCATTAATCTTTTTTGCACCTAAACTCCCGCCCAATATAAGCACAGTAGTTTTCTGGGTATCCAGCTCAAAAAAATGATGTGCTTCCGTAGCATCTTTTGGAATATCCATTAACCCACCACGAACCGGATTCCCGGTTTTCACTACTTTTTCAGCAGGAAAGAATTTTTCCATCCCATCGTAGGCAACACATATTTTTTTTACTTTTCCTGCCAACAATTTATTGGTAAGGCCGGCATAGGAATTTTGTTCTTGTAATACACAAGGAATATTTCTGCCGGACGCTACCCGCAGTAATGGACCACTGGCAAATCCTCCTGTTCCCACCACAAGATCGGGTTTAAAGGAACGTACAATGGATCCCGCTTTTAATAGGCTATTGAGCAGTTTCAGGGGGAACATCATATTTTTAAGGCTTAGTTTTCGTTCTAGTCCGCTAATCCACAATCCTTTTATCTTATACCCAGCTTGGGGTACTTTTTCCATTTCCATACGGTCTTTGGCCCCCACAAAGAGAAAATCAGCATTGGGATAACGCTGCTTCAATTCATTGGCAATGGCAATTGCTGGATAGATATGCCCTCCAGTGCCTCCTCCGGATAATATGAATTTATAATTGTCCACTCAGTACTTCTAAAGGGTTTGTTTCGTCTACGCTCGCCTTCTTTTTTTTGCTTGCTTCCTCCTTGTTGCTGGCACTCAATATGACCCCAATCGCCAGACATGTCATCCAAGTGGAAGTTCCCCCACTACTGATCAAGGGTAGGGTTTGCCCCGTCACCGGGAACAATTCCACAGCTACCGCCATATTGATCATTGCCTGAAATACAATGGGCAATCCTACTCCAAGCACTACCAATTTTCCAAAGATGGTCGTATTCCCATTGGCCACGACCACGATGCGAAACAGTAAGAGGAGGTAAAAAAACATCAAGGCAAAGCCGCCCACTAAACCGTATTCTTCAATGATAATAGCATAAATAAAATCTGAAGAACTTTGGGGCAAAAAGTTTTTTTGCACGCTTTTCCCTGCACCATTCCCAACAACCCCTCCTGTTGCGATGGCTATTTTAGCGCGTTCTATCTGGTAATCTGCCTCGGTATCTTTTCCATTAAAAAAATTCTCGATCCTATTTTCCCAGGTATCAATTCTATTGGCAAACAAATCCGGGAAGGCCTTACCCACTAAAATGAACATGCTAAGGGCCAAAATGCCCGACCCTACAATAGCCAAAAGGTATTTAAAAGGATAGCCTCCCAAAAAGCACAACAACAATACCATGGAAAAAATAATGGCCGCGGTGGAAAAATTTGCGGGCAATATCAGCACCAATACTAGAAATACCGGTACCCATAGGGGAAGGATACTTTCCTTAAACGTAATTGTCCTATCCTTAATTTTACTGAGGTATCTCGCCACATAAATCATTAAAACCACGGCCGCAAGGTTCGAGGTTTGAAATGTAAAGCCTACCAAGGGCAAACGTATCCAACGACTAGCATTGGCCCCACCTATCGTATTTCCCTGAGCCAGGGTATACACGAGCAATACCAAAACAATGGGCATTGCAATGATGGATAATCCTTTAAAAAAATGTGTCGGAATTTTGTGCACCCCGTAGATGATTCCAAAACCCAAAAACAAGAGCAGGGCATGTTTTACCAAATGCCCCATTGTGGTACCGTTTCCCACTACATAGACCAGATTGCTACTGGCACTATATACTGGCAAAAAGGAGAATAGGGCCAATAAGGCCACTATAGCCCATATGGCACGGTCTCCATTGATATTTTTAAAGAATTTAACCAATTACTTATAAATTTTTAATGGCGGTTTTGAACTGATTTCCGCGATCCTCATAATTTTCGAATAGATCGAAGCTTGCACATGCTGGCGACAGCAATACGGTATCTCCCCTTTCAGCAATTTTATAGGCCACTTTTACCGCCTCACTCATGGCATAGGTCTCTACCACCAAATCCACTACATTGCCAAAAGCATCGACAATCTTGGAATTATCTTCTCCAAGACAAATAATTGCTTTGACCTTCTCACGTACCAAGGACATCAACTCTTTATAATCGTTTCCTTTGTCTACCCCTCCCACAATCCATACGGTGGGTGTTTTCATACTATCCAATGCGTAATAGGTAGCATTTACATTGGTTGCTTTAGAATCATTGATATATTGTACATGATGAATCTTCAATACGTTTTCCAATCGGTGCTCGGCTCCCTGGAAGTTCTGAACACTTTTACGAATGGTTTCCTTACGGATTCCCACCAATTTGGCAGCCAAGGAGGCGGCCATGGTGTTTTTAAGGTTATGTTTTCCCTCTAAGGCTAAAGTGTCTGTTGTCATTTCCATATGTGTATTATGCGTCTTTATTATTATATTTTCTTTTTCTAGTTGTGCCCCTATCTCCAAGGTTTTTTCCAGGGAAAAAGGAATTAATTGTGATTGAACGGGATGTTTTTCCAACCAGTCGACTATGACGGGATCATCCGCATCATAGATGAGATAATCTTCTTTGGTTTGGTTTTCTGCGATCCTAAATTTTGAAGCGATATAATTTTCAAAAGAATAGGCGTAACGATCCAAGTGATCTGGCGTGATATTGGTAATAATGGCAACATGCGGCCTAAAATCCACAATACCATCCAATTGAAAACTACTGATTTCCAGCACGTAAAAATCAAACTTTTCCTGAGCGACCATTTTTGCATAGCTGTCTCCAATATTTCCGGCCATCCCCACAAGGGCTCCATCCGTTTTAAATAGATGGTTTGCCAACATTGTGGTCGTCGTCTTCCCATTACTCCCCGTAATACCGATAATGGTGGCATCTGTATAGCGTGAAGCGAACTCGATTTCCGAAATCACAGGAATCCCCTTTTCCACAAGGCTTTTTACCAAAGGCACACTATCAGGTATCCCTGGACTTTTCATGACCAGATCAGCGTTTAAAATTTTTGACTCGGTATGCTGCTCTTCTTCCCAATCAATCTCAAAATGTTCAAGAACGTCTTTATATTTTTTCTTTAGTTTCCCTTTATCCGTGACAAAGACTTCATAGCCTTTTTCCTTTCCTAAAATGGCCGTACCTACACCACTTTCTCCTCCCCCTAGTATTACAAGCCGTTTCATTTAGCGCACCTTTAATGTCACAAAAGTGATAATGGCCAATAGTATTCCTACAATCCAAAAACGGGTTACTATTTTACTTTCGTGATATCCTTTCTTCTGATAGTGATGATGTAAGGGGGCCATCAGAAAAATGCGTTTCCCCTCCCCTAGACGTTTTTTGGTATATTTAAAATAGCCTACTTGCAACATCACCGATATGGACTCCGCGAAGAAAATCCCACATAGGATCGGTATCAACAGTTCTTTACGAATGATAATAGCGATTACAGCGATTACCCCACCTATGGTAAGACTTCCCGTATCTCCCATAAAAACTTGAGCGGGAAAAGCATTGTACCATAAAAAGCCAATCAATCCCCCCACAAAGGCAGCAATAAAAATCACTAGCTCTCCAGTTCTTGGGATAAACATGATATTGAGGTAATCCGAAAAAATAATATTTCCCGAAACCCAAGCAAAAATGCCCAGGGTAAATACAATAATGGCCGATGTTCCTGCGGCAAGACCATCTATGCCATCCGTAAGATTAGCTCCATTGGAAACCGCCGTCACAATGATGATAATGATCGGAATAAAGACCAACCAGGCATAATCTGCCAATCCATCCCCTGCCCAGGAAATAAAGGCACTATAATCCAGTTCATTGTTTTTAAAGAAAGGAACCGTTGTCATTGTAGATTTGATTTCCGGTCCCGACTTCACTACGGTTTCTGCATTTACCACCACTACCTCCGTATCCATACGCTCTTTAACCGTCACTTCTGGATGAAAATAGAGGGTAGCCCCAACAATAAGACCAAGAACCACCTGCCCCATGATCTTAAATCGTCCTTTTAAACCTGCTTTGTCTTTTTTGAAAATTTTAATGTAGTCATCAATAAACCCAATGATTCCCATCCACAAGGTCGTTACGATAAGGAGTATGATATAGACATTGTCCAATCGGGCAAAAAGTAAAACGGGAATCAAAGTGGACATAATGATGATCAATCCACCCATGGTGGGTGTTCCTGCTTTCTGTTTTTGACCTTCCAATCCTAAATCACGCACCGTTTCCCCTATCTGTTTTCGCTGCAGAAAAAGAATAACTTTCTTCCCATAGGTCGTTGCGATCAAAAGCGATAACAGAACGGCCATAGCTGCACGAAACGTAATGAATTGAAAAAGACCCGCCCCTGGCAATTGGTACTGTTTTTCCAAATATTCAAAAAGATAGTATAACATAATCTTATTTGTGCAAGCCCAATCCTGGCTTATTTATTTAAACTTTTCAATACTTCCTTTACGATTTTAAAATCGTCAAAATCCACACGATTCCCATTGGTTTCCTGATAGGTTTCATGTCCTTTGCCCGCTACTAGAATAATATCATTGTCATGTGCCAATTGACAAGCGGTCTTAATGGCCTGCTTTCTGTTCTCAATGGACAAGACTTTCTTTGCATTTTGTGGTTCTACACCTGCCTCGATATCCTCTAAGATTGCAGTTGGCGACTCCGTTCTTGGGTTATCGGAGGTAAAAATGGCCTTATCACTGAATTCAGATGCGATATGACCCATTACCGGACGCTTTGATCTGTCTCTGTCGCCACCACACCCTACAACAGTGATGACGTTTTCATTTCCAGTTCTCAATGTACTTATGGTCTCTAGTACATTTTTTAGTGCGTCCGGCGTATGGGCATAATCGACTATAGCCGTTATTCTTTTTTGTGATATATAATATTGAAATCTCCCATCTACATTTTCCAGCTCGCTGAGCAAGGGAAGGATTTCCATTTTTTCAAGCCCCAGTAATTCGGCAGCAGCATATATGGCCACCAAATTATAAGCGTTAAAATGTCCTATAAGTTTTGACCACAATTCGCTGTCATTAATTTTCAGCAACTGCCCATCAAACTGATGTTCCAATACCTGCCCTCGGTAATCTGCATAGGTTTTTAAGGCATAACTATATTTCTTTGCCTTTGTGTTTTGCAACATTAACCCACCGTTCTTATCATCATTATTGGTTAAGGCAAAGGCTGTTTTGGGCAATTGATCAAAAAGTATCTTTTTGGTATCCCTATAGGCCGCAAAAGTTTCATGATAATCCAAATGATCATGGGATAGGTTACTAAAAATAGCTCCTTCAAAAACAAGCCCTTCTGTTCTCTTTTGGTCAATGCCATGGGAACTCACCTCCATAAAACAGAATTCCACTCCCTCATCGTTCATTTCTTTCAGATGTTCATTGATCTTCAAGGCATCCGGAGTCGTGTGCGTTGTAGCATAGCTGGTCTCGTCTACCATAACCTTTATGGTAGATATCAACCCTACTTTATATCCCGCTTTTTTAAACAATTGGTACAATAGGCTACTGATCGTTGTTTTCCCATTGGTTCCAGTAATACCTACCAATTTTAAATTCTTTGAGGGCGTATCATAAAAGTTGGAAGCCATGATTGCCAAAGCACTATTTCCATTGTGCACCTCTACATAAGTGACTCCATCTTTCAAATGCTCGGGTAAAACTTCACAAACTACAGTTGTGGCACCAGCGGCCACTACAGCATCAATATATTTGTGTCCATCGGTTATTGTTCCTTTAATAGCCACGAAAGCACTGTTCTTGGTTACCTTTCTGGAATCAAAATACAGGGCATCCACCACAATATCGGTAGGTCCGTTTACCGCAGAAAGGCGCACTCCATATAATATGTCCTTTAATAGCTTCATGAAAGTTCCAATACAATTTTTCTTACTTTGGACAAATCGGTTCCCTGAGATATGGATTGCCGCTTCACTTTTCCATTTCCAATAACTTCTACATCCAATCCTAAATTCTCTAGCATGGCCACGGCATCCATTCCACTCATCCCCTTAACATTGGGAACTTTGGCATATTCTTTTTCGGCCATTGCATAATAGGCTTCATAGGTATCTCCCAAAAGCTCCCCATTCAGTTCCGTAGGATCAACCGTATCGATCAAGGGGGATGTTGCATAAATCTTTTGTGCAATGGACTTAAACACGGGCCCGGAAACATCGGCCCCATAGTAACCCACCTTTTTATCCGGTTCATGAATGACCACAATACAGGAATATTTAGGATTGTCCGCAGGAAAATATCCAGCGAAAGTGGAAATATATCGCAGTTTGTCGGGATCCTTGGATACATAGTTCTTTTGACAAGTCCCTGTTTTTCCGGCCATAGAAAAATTGGGGGAATACAAACCATGCCCTGTTCCATGTTTTTTCTCCACTACATTTTTCAACAATTGTTGCACTTTTCCAATCGTGGCTTCTGAACAAATAGAAGGATTAATAACCTCCTTATCGAACTTATGGATGGTAGTGTTCCATTCCCTCACCTCTTTAATCAATCTTGGTTTTACCATTTCTCCATTATTGGCAATGGCATTATAGAATGTTAAGGTTTGTAACGGGGTCATGGCCACTTCATAACCATGGGACATCCATGCCAAAGAAATGCCAGACCAACCCTCATCTCCTGGATAGCGCAACACCGGTTTCCCCTCTCCTTTTATCGGCAACCCCAATTCCTTCCCTAAATTCATCTCCATGAGACGCTTAACATATTTAGAGGGTTCCTTCTTATAATTGTTGTGCACAATTTTAGCAAATGCCGTATTGGAAGAAACTTCAAAAGCCTTTCCAACAGATATTTTCCCATAGCCACCTGCTTTGGAATCCCGTACTGTTCGATCGTAGATCTTCCATCTTCCTTTTTCCGTATCAATGACCGTACTAGTATCGATAACCTCATCCTCTAATGCCGCCACCATGGACATTAACTTAAAGGTAGATCCAGGCTCGTGGGACTCCCCTATGGCATAATTCAATCGCTCGTAATATTTTCCTTCTTTGGTTCTCCCCAAATTGGAAATGGCTTTTATTTCTCCTGTAGCCGTTTCCATGACAATGACACAACCGTGATCTGCCTTGTAATACTCTAACTGCTTCAACAGCGCATGATGTCCTATATCTTGAATATTGATATCAATGGTAGAAACTACATCGTAACCGTCTTTGGGCTCCACAATATTGTCCATTCCAATAGGCTTCCATTGTCCTTTGGCTATTTTTTGCTTCAACCTTTTTCCTTTCACTCCCCGTAAGTACTGTCCAAATGCGCCCTCGAGACCAACACGGGTGAAATAGCCATTCTCATCTTCCCGTTCATAGCCCACACTTCGTTCCGCTATTTTCCCCAACGGATGCTCACGTACGGTTTTTTGCTCTATAATCAACCCGCCTTTATAAGGCCCCATATTGAACAATGGAAAATCCTTAACGGCCATATAATCCGAATAATCCAAATTACGGGCCACCAGGGCATATCGACTTTTATTGGCTTTTGCTTTCCTAAAGAGTTCCCGATAATGCGATACAGGCTTCCCCAATAAAGTGGAAAGGGCTTTGGACAAGGCTTTTTCGTTCTCCTTGAAATCGACATCACTTACCGTAACGGCATCAAAACGCACCGTATAACGGGAAACGGAAGTTGCCAATAGACTCCCATCATCCGAATAGAGGTTTCCCCTATTGGGATCTATAGTAAACATCTTTTCTGTTCTATTGGCCGCTTTTTGACGATACACATCGCCATCTACCATTTGAATCATCACCAATTTGGCCATTACGGCGAGGGCGAACAGAAAAAGGGTTCCTGCCACTACATACAATCTGGTTAATATTTTCTTTTCGGTAACCGCCACTATTCTTCAGATTTTACCATGATTTTCTTCGGTGGTGTCTCGGAAGGAAACAAGCCCTCTTCTGCCACCATTTTGGTAATTGTAGATTCCAATTTCAACCCTTGCAGGTCCGACCGAACATCTACATATTCATTCTTTAATTCTCTCACTTCCTCATTCAAGGCAGCAATACGATGCACTTTTCCATCGGCACTATGGGAACTGGCTATCATTACGGTAGCCAAAAAAGAAGCAAAAACTATAAATAGCCAGTTTTTCGGAGCATCTCCGCTGACTAAAAATTTCCCCTTTAATATGTCCAACAGTCGTTTACGCATTACTGTATTCCTTTATTTTTTTTAAACTCGCTTAGCTATTCTAAGCTTTGCACTTCTTGCCCTGTTATTTCTAGCAATCTCCTCTTTGGATGGAACAATGAGCCCGCCCACTTTCTTCAAGGGCACATCAATATTTCCATAAAAATCCTTTTCCGGCTCCCCTTCAAATTTCCCTGCCCGGATATATCTTTTCACTAGACGGTCTTCCAACGAATGATAACTTATGACACTTAACCTTCCTTCTTTATTCAAAAGATCAGGCACCTGCATCAGGAATTCCTTGATTACGGCTATCTCTTGATTCACCTCAATACGAATGGCCTGATAGATTTGCGCCAATATCTTATGCTCTTTGAAATTGGGCAAAAAAGGCTTCAGCGCCTGTTTCAACTGGGCTGTGGTCGCTATCGGAGACTCTTCCCTCTGCTCCAGTAAAACCTTGGCCATAGCATTTGCATTCCGCAAATCCCCATATTGAAATAACACATTTCGCAATGCATCATAATCGTAGGAATTGACCACCTCATAGGCAGAGATTTCGTTTTTTTTACTCATTCGCATATCCAAGTCAGCGTCAAAGCGTGTTGAAAAACCACGTTCCGCTTTATCGAATTGATGCGAGGAAACTCCGAAATCCGCTAAGATTCCATCCACCTTCCGAATGCCATAGAACTTCAAAAATTGCTTGATATATCTAAAATTTTCATTGATCAATTGAAAACGATCATCTTCCAAAGCATTATCAAGAGCATCTTCATCCTGATCAAATGCCACCAACCTTCCCGCTTCACCCAAGCGCTCTAAAATCAGCTTGGAATGTCCTCCTCCACCAAAAGTGACATCCACATATACCCCATCATCCTTAATATTGAGCCCATCTACAGACTCATGTAATAATACCGGGTCATGATAATTCATCGCCATCACCTCCCATCACTTCCTCCGCCAATTCCGCGAAATTTTCAGCCGCCTCTTCAATGACCTTTTCATAGCGCTCCTTATCCCATATTTCAATAATATTGATCGAGGAACTAAGCACTACTTCTTTTGTGATTCCTACTTTGGTAATCAAGTTTTTGGGAATCAAAAGTCTTCCCGTACCATCGACCTCAACAGGCTTTACTCCAGCAGAAAAACGCCGGATGAAGTCATCGTTCTTTTTCACAAAACGATTTTTTTTGCTCATCTTCAACATTAGGGCATTCCACTCTTCCATAGGATAAAGCTCCAAACAAGGCTGAAAAACAGAACGTTTTATCACAAAACCATTATTTACCATAGGAGCAAGCTGATTTTTAAGGCTAACGGGAATCATTACCCTACCTTTGGCATCAGCTTTACAATCGTATGTCCCTATGAAACTGGTCACTATAAATGGCTGGTTTTTAATTTATAACTCAAATATATTGAAATTATTACCACTTTTTACCACAAAATACCACATTGTTAATAAATTCTTGGTTTTTACCTCTATAATTGCACAAAAAGTATGTTTTTCGGAAAATGATCTCTTTGTAAAATAGCTTGAAAAACTCCCACTCCTATACCATTTACACCCTTAGGAAAATCTTGTTTTGTATTAGCCTGAAATGTCTATCTTTGCCAATTATGATTAGAAGTTACCTTTAATGGAAGAAAAGATTATTACCGATGGTAAGTACCGGTATATAGAAATAGGAGAAGGTTCTCCTATTATTATATTGCATGGACTCATGGGAGGATTGAGCAACTTCCATGGTGTATTGGAACATTTCCCCGAAAAGGGATACAAAGTATTGGTTCCAGAACTTCCCATTTATGACAAGCCCTTATTAAAAACCAATGTAAAAAGCTTTGCGAAGTTCTTGGAAGCTTTTATTGAGCACAAAGGATTGGAACAAGTTATTCTTCTTGGAAATTCTTTAGGCGGACATATTGGACTTTTACACACCAAGCTATACCCGAAAATGGTAAAAGCTTTGGTCATTACCGGTAGTTCGGGCCTTTATGAAAGTGCCATGGGAGATGGATACCCCAAACGTGGAGACTATGAATTCATTAAAAAGAAAGCCCAAGACGTTTTTTACGATCCGGAAGTAGCCACCAAGGAAATCGTGGACGAAGTTTTTGCTACGGTAAATGATCGTATGAAATTGGTAAAGACATTGGCCATTGCCAAAAGTGCTATCCGACATAATATGTCCAAGGATTTGCCCAATATGCAGACGCCTACCTGTATTATTTGGGGTAAGAACGATACCGTTACCCCGCCAAATGTTGCAGAGGAATTCCATGCCCTTTTACCAGATTCCAATCTTTTCTGGATAGAAAAATGCGGTCATGCCCCAATGATGGAACATCCGGAACAATTCAATAGGATTTTGGATGATTGGTTAAAGTCACGTAATTTCTAAATCACTTTTAATGAAAATTAAGTCGGCCAACTTTGTAATGAGCAATTCCAAAGTAGGACATTGCCCAAAAGACCTCCTCCCGGAATACGCCTTCATAGGGCGTTCCAACGTAGGTAAATCTTCCTTGATCAATATGTTGACCGAACGAAAGAATCTTGCCAAAACCTCGGGGCGACCTGGAAAAACACAATTGATCAATCATTTTAAAATCAATGATAATTGGTTTTTGGTAGATTTACCCGGTTATGGATATGCGCGCGTTTCCAAAAAAGAAAAGAAAACTTTTCAAAAGTACATTACCGATTATTTTGAGCAGCGCCAGCAATTGGTGTGTTCCTTTGTTCTGGTCGATATCAGACATGAACCGCAAAAAGTAGATCTGGAGTTTATGGAATGGCTGGGAATCCAACAGATTCCTTTTTGTATTATTTTCACCAAGGCCGATAAATTAAAGCCAAAAGCCATCTCCGTGCATGTAGAGAACTATACACAAAAATTAGTGGAAGGTATTTGGGAAGAGGCCCCTCCTTATTTTGTAACCTCATCTTCCAATTATACAGGGCGCGAAGAATTACTGGATTATATTGATGAAGTCAATACTTCATTTTTCAAGGAAGCCCGTTTCTAATATTTTACCTCTTGCCCAAAACTACAGTCTGCGCTTGATTTCCTGGATTAACGCAGTTGTACTGGCAATGCCATTCAAAGTTTTGGGCGTCATAAAAACTTCCAGCTGCCCCCTTTCTGCCCACAATATGATAGGAAAACTAAATTTATGGCCAAATTTAGAGGCATATCGCTCTTGAAACTCATCCCTATGCAAGAATTCCATTTCCATTAGGGTATTCTTTCTAAACTTTTTCCACGCCTTCTTTTCCGTAAAGGTGCCATAGGTAATATCGCAAAGATGACATGGATAGGTTTTAGGGCTTAACACTTTATGCGCAGCATCTATGATCAAATTCCGAAGACCGGAATCGGCATTGTATACAAAAATGAGTTTCTGGAGTGCTTTTGCTGCCATGGACGAATTCAAGATTGGGGCTACGGAAAAACAAAGGGGAATTACCTCTACTTCTTCAATTCCAATTTTTCTGCAAAGTAGTCACAAAAATCCTTCATAGTCGCCGTCATTTTTTCATCTTGTGTGGCCTTCATAAAAGTATCCGATAAAGAAACCAAAGTTTGGTGAAAGAATATCTTCATTTCATCTACCGGCATATCCTTGGTCCAAAGATCTATTTTCAAGGATTCTTTGTTTTTACTATCCCATACAGACAGCAACATGGCTTTGGCCTCTTCATTATTTACGCCGCCATCTTGAGCAGACCATGTCAATTCTTCAGGAACCCTATTCTCATCCAATCCTACTTTCAATTTTATTTCGGAAGTGTGTAGTTTCGCCATTATTTCTTGGGTTTGTAATTCGATTTTTTAAAAATTTCTTCCGCAGGCAAAGACAACATTTGTTGTAGATCCACGGCATTGTTTTCCATAAAGGATCTAACAATTTGCCATCCCAGAAAGCGGCCTACTTGTCCAGGAGATTCGCTATCCAATTCCAATCTAAATTTGGAAAAAGGAGCAGGATCTAAAAAACGCCGTCCTAAACTGCTGTCCGTACTATATAATAGTTGTTGTTCTATAAAGTAACGCCACATAGCCTCCTCATTAACTTTGGCCCATTCCAATTCTTCAGGAGTATAGCCTATTTTTTGAGCGTCGGAGTTAAAGGGAATCAACTTATCTTTTATGTAGAGTTCTTTTCCATAATAAATCAGTTGCGCCAAAAATGTACGATTCTCTGGCCGAGGCACCACTGTTCTGGAAAAAGTGCTGGCTATATCGCTGATCAAAAATTGCGAATCCAAACGCGAAGCGATGTAGTCATAAATATCAACATAAAACTTATGCTCTTTCCCTAAGTAATTATCAAGACCTACAAGCAAAAGGCTATCGGCCAATATTACCCTATTATTATAATCCACATCATTGGTCATAGTGACCACTTTGGGGATGCTATACTTTGGGAAATAATATTTAACATGCTTAAAAAAGGATACAAGCTCCGCTTTGTTTCCACTAAAATCACCGAAAGCCCCCCTTACTTCCGCGTTCAATTCCAACTGCAGGGAATCTTTCAGTTTAGCAATCCATACACTATCCGGTGCGGGAAACAAATAGGGGTATGTTTTTCGCAATGCCGGAATATCCGAAGCTAGGGCATTTGCAAATTCCTGATCAAAACGCGCTATTTCTAGGCGAACATCAATCTTGTCAATCGCCTCGGCAATCTTATCTTCTTCATTGCAATTCAAGAACAACAGCAATGGAATCAGCAAAAGCAAACTCCATCTTTTCCTATTTCCATAAAAATTTATGATAAGTTTCATTTATTAGGGCTTAGGCTTTATTTTTACGACCGCAAAGTTAACTGTTTTAAATGTAATACGATATTGTTATGCAAACCGAAAAAGTAATCGACCATATTGTCCAATGGTTAAAAGACTATGCCATCAATGCCAATATCAAGGGGTTTACCATTGGAATCTCCGGAGGTATCGATTCTGCCGTTACCTCTACGTTATGTGCTAAGACCGGTCTGGAATTGCTGTGCCTGGAAATGCCCATACATCAAGCAGAGAATCAAGTGACAAGAGCTGTACGACATATCGACTGGTTACAGGAAAATTTTGGTGACGTTAAACGACAGTTGGTGAACCTCACCCCG
Source organism: Spongiimicrobium salis (assembly GCF_043678055.1). Classification (NCBI taxonomy): domain Bacteria; kingdom Pseudomonadati; phylum Bacteroidota; class Flavobacteriia; order Flavobacteriales; family Flavobacteriaceae; genus Spongiimicrobium; species Spongiimicrobium salis. The sequence goes on along the minus strand of NZ_JBHEQA010000006.1, from coordinate 129,805 downwards.
ATCTTCGATGATTTTATTGAGGCGGTCCCCGCAGTTGCGAACGAAGAAGATCGATTTATGTCCTTAGCCAATACCAGGGCAAGATTGCGCATGACCACTTTGTATTATTTTGCGGCTTTAAAAGGTTACCTTGTTGCAGGAACCGGGAATAAAGTAGAAGATTTTGGTGTTGGGTTCTATACCAAATATGGTGATGGCGGCGTAGATATCAGCCCAATAGCCGATCTCTTAAAAACCGAAGTTTACGAAATTGCCCGCGTTCTAGGGATCAATGAAGAGATTCTAAGTGCAGCGCCCACAGACGGTCTATGGGGCGATGATCGTACGGATGAAGATCAAATTGGGGCCTCTTACCCAGAATTGGAATGGGCCATGCAAATGGATGCAGAAGGAAAAACAATAGCGGACTTCTCTGGGCGGGAAGAAGAGGTATTCCGAATCTATAAAAGGTTTAATACCGCCAATAAACATAAGATGATTCCCATACCAATTTGCAAGATTCCCGATGCACTAAAATGACATCTTGACTAAGAATCAAGTGATTAAAACGATTTTTTTGATAAAAAAGATGCATTATTCGGAAAAATAATTCATTTTTGTTTAAGAAATTAGATTATTTAGCCTTACATTGCATGTCAGTATTTTTAGACGCAACCAAGCTAAACGAAATCCAGAAAAAATAATTAACATGATTAAAGTATTAATAGCGGACAACCACCCTATAGTTAGAATGGGAATAAAGCAAGTTTTAAGCTCTTCTTCTGACTTTGAAGTTATCGTTGATGTTGCTACTACATCAGAACTTTTTGAAGCATTGAAAAACAACAATCCCGATGTTGTTATGTTAGAAATGGATATTCCAGAAATTAATGGCATTGCTACACTGCGAAAAATAAAGCAAGAATTCCCTGACATTAAAGTATTGATTTACAGTGGTCAATCTGAAGATGTATATGCATTGAGTACCATAAGAGCAGGGGCGTTTGGTTACTTATCTAAAACTGCGGACTTGGATTACATCATTACTGCGGTACGAAAAGTGAGCCAAGGAAATATGTTCATCACCAATGAATTGGCACAGCGCCTAGCCTTTGATGAAGGGACTCAAAAACCAAGAAGATTTTTCAGAAAACTTTCTACTCGAGAAGTCGAGGTATTAAAGTTGTTGGCCAGTGGAAAACGTAATAAAGATGTTGCCATTGGATTGAATTTGAACGAAAAAACAGTAAGTACCTATAAAGCAAGATTGATGCGTAAGCTTAACGTTGACAACTTGGTTGATTTGCTACAACAAGCAAAAGCATTGGAACTTTACTAGAAGATATTTTAGTATATATTGTATTAAAAAGACCCGCTTAAGCGGGTCTTTTTAATTCTAAACGATATGATTTTCCAAAAATTAAGACAGTACTCTGTTTAACTTTTTGTTCAATAACTTGTTCAAATTCAAATAATTTATAATTTCCTCCAAAGTCTCCCTATTATCTCCTTCCCCTTTCTCTGTGTTTTTCTGCAAAACTTCCATCCGTTTCTTGATCAAGAAACAGCGTAAGGTTAAAATAGTTTCACTTACCAATTGTGCCACGCCTAACTTTTTGTCTTTGGGATAGATATCTTTTCTGTCCCAACTATGTAGCACATACTTCTCTTCTTCCATTAATATGGAAGAAACTTCGGTTACCGTTTCGGCATCTAAATTTGCAATAAAAGTATTGATGGCAAAATTCTCATTTTTATTCAATTCCTCGATCAATTGATAGTAAATTGTTCTAAAGCGTTCATTCGTCAATTCTATTTCATCATCCTGCAGATCCAAATAGATTTTCTCATATACTTTAGCCTGAAGTGATTCGGGTTCCAATTCCAAATCCCCATCTTCGTTTTCCTTCAATACCAGGTCCTCAAACTCTTGGGATTCATTACCATACAACAACAGCATCTCAATAATCTTGCGCTCCAATTCGTACTGCACATCTACTTTTTCCCGGGGCATCTCATTCTTAACGACTTCAAATGCCTTTTGCTCTTGCCTTATTTTTTTGGAGGTATCTGTTACTTCCTTTTTTCCAATCTGCGCCAAGGTATTAAAAAGTACCGCCTCGGATACCTTCATGATCTGTGCACATTCCTGAATGTAAATCTCTTTCCGAATTTGATCCGGGATTTTAGAAATACTATGTACAATATCCCGAACCGTATCTGCTCTTTTTATCGGGTCATTGGCCGCTTCCTCCACCAAAATCGATGCCTTGAACTGAATAAAATCTTTAGCATTCTCCTGCAGATAGGTTACCACCTCCTCATAGGAGTTGTTTTTTGAAAAACTATCGGGATCCTCTCCTTCTGGAAATGTACATACGCGCACATTCATTCCTTGTTCCAAAATTAAATCAATTCCCCTAAGGGATGCTCTTAAACCTGCAGCATCACCATCAAAAAGTACGGTGATGTTCTTGGTCAGCCTATTGATCAAACGAATCTGTTCTGGCGTTAAGGCCGTTCCACTGGATGCCACGACATTTTGAATCCCTCTTTGATAAAACTGGATTACATCCGTATATCCTTCTACCAAATAACAGTTATCCTCTTTTGCAATGGCTTGTTTGGCAAAATAAATCCCATAGAGCACCTTACTTTTATGATAAATATCGCTCTCCGGGGAATTTAAATATTTGGCTGCTTTTTTATCATTGGTCAAAATTCTTCCTCCAAAACCCAAAACTCTGCCGCTCATGGAATGAATGGGAAACATCACACGCCCCTTAAAACGATCGAACATTCGTTTTGTTCCAGGGTCGTTCGCATTTTCCTTTACAATAGTAAGTCCTGTTTTTTCCAAATAAGCTAATTGGTATCCTTTATCCAAGGCTACTTTGGTAAAGGCATCCCAATGGTCCAGACTATACCCTAAACCAAATTTTCGTATGGTCTCTTCGGTAAAGCCTCTTTCCTTAAAATAACTTAAACCAATGGCCTTTCCCAATTCATGCTCCCACAAGGTAGTAGCAAGGTACTTTTGGGCAAATTCGGACACCAGGTACATGCTTTCCCTTTCATTGGCTTGTTCCTTTTGTTCATCGGTTCGCTCCGTTTCCTCTACCTCAATATTGTATTTTTTTGCCAAATACTTAATGGCTTCCGGATAAGTAAAGTGCTCGTGTTCCATTAAAAAGGCAACCACATTGCCTCCTTTTCCACTACTGAAATCTTTCCATATTTGTTTTACGGGAGAAACCATAAAGCTGGGGGTACGTTCGTCGCTAAACGGACTTAGCCCCTTAAAATTTGAGCCTGACTTCTTCAATTGCACAAAATCGCCGATAACCTCTTCTAAGCGGGCAGTCTCATATACTTGATCTATGGTGGATTTTGAAATCAAAAAATATTGCTTTAAGGTCTTACTAAAAAATATCGTAAATATAATTCAAAATATATACACCCCCCATTTTCAGGGGGCAAGAATTCACTGTCATAGGGGTTTCCTGACCTTCGCATTATAGGCAACTTTGTCCTATACATTTTAAACCGATTATTAACTAAAAACAACATCATGATCTGGGGAATTACATTAGTCTTATTAAGTATTATTGCCGTACCATCCTTACTATTGTCCAAAAAACCAAATGCCGAGGAGTTATTGGCCAAAATTGAGCCGTATCAAGGCTGGATCGGTATTATTTTTTGTTTCTGGGGAATATGGGGCATTATTTCTGCTATTCTAAATTTAGGATGGTTAACGAGTATGCCCATATGGTGGATCACCTTTTTAGCCGGAAACATAGTATCGGCAACCTTAGGGTTTATGCTAGGGTACGGATTGATCAACAAACTGTTTCTTTCAAAGAATGAAGCTGCTAAAGCAAAAGCGGACGAGCTACGGGCAAAAATAGCCCCTAAGCAAGGTAAGCTAGGTATTGTAGGGGTATTTGTTGGAATCTGGATGATCATCGCTTCCTTCGTATTCATTGTAGCCTAATCTTATTTCAATATTAAATCTGTATTATGAAAAAAATTATCGTATTCTTAGTTTGGTTCTTGACTTCTACAGTAAGCTTTGCGCAAATACAAACTAGTAGTATCGCTGTAAACGGATCCCATACCTATTCCATTAGCCCGGTATATACCGCAAGTATGATCATAAGTCTCAACAATGTATATTACGAGGCACAGTTGACCAATCTGGCCGAACTAAAGGCCACCTACTTGGCAAAACTTGAAAAGGCGGGTATTGATACCAGCACCATTACAGATGATGCTTTGAGTTATGCTCTCCTTGGATATGACAAAGAAGGTTCTATCTTAAAATACAAAACCACTTCTTTGGAAAGCATGAAAACGTTTTTGTCGGTCAAGGCCCTAGATGTTACCAAATCCGACACCACCTTACAAACCGAATTGAATCAAGATCAAATGGCAGCTTATGCCCAATTGGCCATAGAGAATGCCCGAGGGAAAGCTGAAAAAATTGCTCAAAAAATAGGCAGAAAAGTAGGAAAGATCATGAGCATCAACGATAATAATTCTGCAAAAATCACAGAATCCCTATATTACGGAAGTTTAATCAATCAAAGGGAATACTATATTTCTGTTTCCTTTGAACTTTTATAAAACTATTCGTTATGAAGAGTGCCCTGCTACTTACCTTAGTATTCGTGTCCATGTTTCTCAAGGCATGTGGTCAGGGCAACTCTTCTCCTAAAGAAAAGAAAGCGCCTCTTGAACATACAAGGGCCACAATTCCACAAATAGATACTACGGGAACTACCATTTTAACACGATTTTCGCCTCCTAAAGGGTTTTATCGCACGGGAGTGGACTCCCTTTCTTTTGCGCAATACTTAAGGAGTTTGCCTTTAAAAGCCTATGGTGCAAAAGTGCATTATTACAATGGTAACATCAAGGAGAACTATGCGGTTTACGATGCCGTAGTAGATCTTCCTATTGGGACTCGGGACCTACATCAATGTGCCGATGCTGTCATGCGTTTACGGGCAGAGTACCTATATCAACAGAAGAACTATGAGGCCATTCATTTTAACTTTACCAATGGTTTCAGGGTAAATTACACCGAATGGGCAAAAGGAAAGCGCATTGCAGTCAATGGCAATTCCGTACGCTGGATACAGAAGACAGCACCTTCCCACACTTATAAAGAGTTCTGGAACTACATGGAAATTATCTTTAGTTATGCCGGAACAGCTTCTTTAAGCAAAGAAATGATTCCAATACCTTCGGAACAGCTGGATATTGGAGATGTATTTATTCAAGGAGGATTCCCGGGACATGCCGTAATTGTTGTAGACGTGGCCATTCACCAAGACACTCAAGAAAAAATATTCCTTCTGGCTCAAAGCTATATGCCGGCTCAGGAAACACAAATTCTCAAGAATCCAAACAATCCTGATTTAAGCCCTTGGTACAGTATCAAAGAAGGATCACAAGTAAAAACTCCGGAATGGATCTTCCAAAAAACCGATCTAAAACGTTTTAAAGCAAACTAGCTTCCCCTCCAAAGAACAATTTGCGTCTCTTTGCCTCTTCCATAAGTCCAAATCACTTTCTTTTATCTGTTAAAATTTATATAGAAAGTATAACATTTTCATTGCGTTTTTATTTCGAGAAAAATCCTCTTTTTTATAACCTCCTGACCTTCATCCTGTTCTACACAAAACCCTCTCAATCAAAACAATAACAAAGTTCACTATACTTTTTTTCGATGTAAGTATTGAAAATAGCTATGTACTAATTTAAAGTGCGTTCACACAATGAATTAAGAAAAATTCCTTGTGCCATTGTGATGAAACCACAACAACAGCTTGAAATTTTTGTGGAATTGAAAATCAATACAACATTTCGATTACCACAATTTTCTATGATTTAAACAAAAACGTTACAACAAATGAAAAAAACAAAAATTTACTTATCCACTTTTATGGCCGTCAGTCTATTTTTTATGTCCTGCAAATCAGATGACGATGTTACCGTAGATCCTAATGGAGGAGACGATCCCACGGAAGACCCAACGGATGATCCTACCACTTCTTTTGTAGGTGGAGTATATGCCATGACCAATGGTGATGGACAGGTAGCTGGGAACGTACAAGGAGCGAACGTCATTATCGCCTATGGTAGAAATGAAGATGGATCCTTAACGCCCATTGGTCCCAATCCTACGGGTGGCAATGGCGGGGATTTTGATGGCGGAGAGGGCTTAGATCCATTAATTTCTGCTTATGCCCTGACCAAGACGGATGACAATGAGAATTTATTGGCCGTGAATGCCGGGAGCAATACCATCACTTCTTTTAACATTGCTGACGATTTCTCTTTGGAAAGAGCAGGAGATCCGGTACCCACAGGCGCCATAGGCCCTAATAGTATTGCTACAACGGGTCAAATAACCGTAGATGGCACCAAAGGACTTGTGTATGTATCCAACATCACAAGGCCGGAATTTTTAGCTGGAGGCGAACCCGAACATCAAGGTACGATCACAGGCTATTGGTTGCTCAATGATGGAAGCTTGCAACCTATTGCCGGATCTACCAGAGACTTAAACAATAGGCCTTCTGCCGTTCAGTTTTCACCCGATGGAAATTGGTTGGTAGTCACTTCCATTAATTCCGGTGCCGTAGCGTTAGCTTCTGGAAGCGAGGATGAAGTAGTGGTATACAGTGTTGGTGCAGATGGTACCCTAAGTGCTACAGCCTTAGGTGCGGCCACCTCTACCCTACGTGGAAACACACAAGATAGAAACTTACCTTCTGCCATTGGCTTTCAAGTTGTTGGAGAGAATTATGTTGTAGTTACCGAAGCCAGGGAATTTCAGCCTGACGGTACTCCACCAGCCTTTCCTGCTTTACAGGATGGATCGGTATCTACTTGGCAAATTCAGGCCGATGGTAGCCTAACCGCTATTTCCCTGGACGAACGCTCGGGAACGGGAAATACGGGAAGAACAGCGTGTTGGCTGGATTTTACCGCCGATGGCAATACTTTCTTTGTATCCAATGCCATTGAAGCCGGATTGGCTTCTTATAGTTTTAACAACGGTATTGTAAAATTGATCGACCAGTCGGCCGCACAGGGTACCGGAACGGGAGATACCAATGTAGGATCTGAGGCTTTTGCCAATACTGATGGATGGATCGATATGTGGATTTCCGAAGATGGACAGTTTTTATATCAATTATACGGATTGGATGGCACTATCGGAATCTACAGGGTTAACGGACAATCCTTGGAGTTCATTGGCGAAGAGTCTGGAAATCTTCCAGATACCAATACCCAAGGTATTGTAGCGATCTAGCGTTTAAGTAGCCTTAAAATATAAAGCCAGAAGGAAATTTCTTCTGGCTTTTTTTTGGTTTGGTATGTTCAGAAACAGGATGTGACCAGCACACGCTTTTCTTAATAATCGAACCTTAGGCCCACGGAGATATTATTTTGCTCTACCACGGCATCTTTAAAAAGAGGATTAAGGTCATACTTTACATACAATAGCGCCCCTCCGATTCCTGTATAAGCACTCAATCCGTAAATTAAATCTGCAGTATTGTAATCTCTTTTTAGTTTTTCCTTGATATTTTCACCGTTTTGCGTGTATTTTAGCTTTTGGCGCGTTCCGATATTGAATCCTCCATAGCCTCCGATTCCCAAACGGAACTGATTTTTAAGGGAGTACCGGAATCGATCTTTCATTTCCCTTCGTACGGAAGGCCCTATTTCCAGATGCACAGGGAACACTAAGTTATCAGTTCGCAGTTTTGACTTCCGAAGATCAAATTCAAATTCCTGCAATTCGGTTTGATCTCCATTGGCAACAAAAATCTGATTTCCCTTAGGCTTTAGCCCATTGAACTGAAAGGAGAACCCATAATTCAATCTCCAGAAATTGGTATGTTTAAAGATACGTGTACGCCAGGCATAGCCCAATTCAAAGAATCGGCTTCCTCCAATTCTATAAGGACTATCATCTAATGATTGTCCGTCGATCAACGTATTGTTCAATCCAATGGCCAATACAAGATCGGAGTAGGTCCTTCTATCGTACTTACGATGTCTTTTTTTCCACTTGCCATTATTATATCGTATGCCCAAAAGGAGATTATCCGATTCGTCCGGTTGCCCCCATCCAACTTCTATAAAACGGGTGTCATACCTATTGTTTAATGATAATCCATCTCCCATATTGCGTTCCAGCAAAGCAATCTGATTATCTAAAATAGCTATCCTATTCTCAATATTCAAGGCATGTTTTTTTGCCAAAGCTTCTTTCAACTCTTGAGCTTCTGTTGTCGAGATTTCTTTATTTTCTAATTGTTTGTTGATTTTTTGTATCCCTTTTTTTAATTCCGCTTTTTCTTGCGTGCTTATCTTTTCCTTTTGCTCTTCCAAAATTTTTATCTTCGACTTATAGTCCTCGTCCTGTGCATATATATTTTGTGCCATCAGGACGATTAATAATGCTCCTACATACTTTGCTATTGTTCCCATATAATTTTTATTATGCTCTTTTTTTACCATTTAGGACTAAAAAAATGAGACGATTAATGATTGATGATTTTGATTTTTGAACGTACCTCTCCTCTCCCAGGGAAATTGGGTACTATGATTGATAAATAAACTCTTTGATTAATTAATTGTTTCTATCGGCCAAGGCAGTTCTCACCTCAAAGAAGCGATTTTTTAAGCCTTCAAAGATCTGTTCTCGAAACGATTTGTCCAGCTCTCCCTCTACTTCAGAAAGCAGGGCCATGGCATCTACTGTTCGATCTTCATTAAACAACTTCTTGGTCAGGATTTCTTTTTGGGCAATACGCAGCAAAGAATCCACTTCCGCATCGGTAATGGCCTCATTATTTTCCTCCAACAAATTCACCTGAGCGATAATCCCTTCCACTTTAGTATTGATAATCCCTTCCACTTTCTGGAATGTTTTATCCATTTCATTAAGCACTGTAGATTCTTTTATTGTTTCCGCAGATGCTACAGCAGTAACTCCCATTTCTTGAACCTCTTTTGGGGAATGTTGTGGTTGGTCCTTGTGAATTTGTTTTCCCTCAGGCATTTTTTTTGTCACTTCTTCCGGTATCACTTCGCTTTCTTGTACTGCAACAGTTGCTTCTGCTGGCGTTTGTATTCCAGAGGGTTTATCGATATCATTTTTTGGTGCTTCCGTTACTTTATTGGTATTCTGCATTGGGTCAACACCTGTCTCCCTACCTAAATACAGTGTAGATACGATCAACAAACCTATAACACATGCTGCAATGGCGTACCATGGGAATCTATTTTTCTTTTGAGGTTTGGAAACATCCAATTTAGAAGCAATAGTATCCCATGCTTTTTCAGAAGGCTTTATTTCCCGAGCTCCCAGCTTTTCTCCAATATTTTCTTCAAATTTAAGGGGTGCCATAACTTCGAATTTTTTGTTCTTTTAATTTTTCTTGTAATAAGCGTCTTGCCTTGAACAATTGCGATTTAGAAGTGCTTTCGCTTATTTCCAACATTTCCGCAATCTCGGCATGTTTATATCCTTCTACCGCATAAAGCACAAAAACCATTTTGTATCCTTCCGGCAATTCATCGATCAGACGTTGAATATGTTCCACATCCATATCCGTGTGCATGGAAACATGATCTTTATTGTGATTTTCATATAGGGTATCATCAAAAACCACAAATTGTCTTTTTCTTAGATAAGAAATCGATTCCCTTATCATAATACGTCTGATCCAACCTTCAAAACTTCCTTCATGTTTAAAATCACTTAGGTGATTAAAGACCTTAACAAAACCATTTACCATGACATCTTCCGCAAACTGTAAATCTCTGATGTACTGTCTACACACGCTCAACATTTTGGGTGCAAACTTATCATATAGATGTTGTTGCGCCTCTCTATTTGCCGCTGCAGCCTTTTTAATCAGCTGTTTTTCATTAGTATAAAATGAGATAAGCTTCACTGGTTTTGTGTAATACGTTCTATAAAGATAGACGGCATGATTTTAAAAAAGGTTGCCTCGAAGTTTATTTTTTTCAAAAAAAATCCTGAAAAAAAGATGCTATATCTAAATTTTTCGGTCAACTACATAATTGACCATCAGCTCTAAAGCGGCTTTATATGGGGAATCGGGGTAGTCATTAAGAATTTCCAGGGCTTCATTCTTGTAATCCAACATTTTTTTCTCAGCATAGCCCAAACCACCTTTTTCTTTGACAAAAGCAATGACTTCTTTGACCCTCTTTTTATTCTTATTGTGATTTTTAATAGAATTGATCAACCATTTTTTCTCTTTTTGAGAACAGTGATTCAATACATGGATCAATGGCAGTGTCATCTTTTGTTCCTTGATATCAATGCCTGTTGGTTTTCCAATTTTGGCGTCCCCATAGTCAAAGAGATCATCTTTTATTTGAAATGCCATTCCTATAAGTTCTCCAAACTTTCTAAAGGTTTCCACTTCTGGAGAATCGGGCTTTACGGAACAGGCACCCAAACTGCAGCAGGCGGCAATCAAAGTTGCCGTTTTCTGTCGTATAATCTCATAGTAAACGTCCTCCGTGATATCCAAACGTCTGGCTTTTTCAATTTGGAGCAATTCCCCTTCACTAATCTCACGTATAGCTACGGAAATAATTTTCAGTTGATCAAAATCTTCATGATCTACGGACAATAGCATTCCTTTAGACAATAGATAGTCGCCTACCAATACTGCAATTTTGTTTTTCCAAAGAGCATTAATGGAAAAGAACCCCCTTCGCTTATTACTATCGTCCACTACATCGTCGTGGACCAAACTTGCCGTATGAATCAACTCGATTACGGAAGCCCCTCGATAGGAACGTTCATTGATTGTTCCTCCAGAAACCATCTTGGCGGTCAGAAAAACAAACATAGGTCGCATTTGTTTTCCCTTACGGTTAACAATGTAATAGGTAATTCTATTGAGCAAAGCCACCTTGGAAGACATAGACTCATAGAACTTCTTTTCAAAAAGTTCCATTTCCTCTTCAATAGGCTCTCGTATTTGTGCTGCTATTTTCACGGATCACACTGGTATGTTAAAGCTCAACTTGAACCTTTCTTTAGTCGTATAAAATTAAATAAATTAAACAGGAATCCCTTCATTATACGTTATTGTGTTTTATTTGCCAGTTGACCGCAAGCTGCATCAATATCTTTCCCTCTAGATCTGCGTACGGTGACGGTGATCCCATTTCTTTCCAAGGTCTGCACATAAGCCTCAATTGCAGCATTGGATGCTTGCTGAAACTCGCCCCCATCAATAGGGTTATACTCAATTAAGTTTACTTTGGACGGCGCAAATTTGCAAAAATCCACCAACGCCCGTATGGCCTCTTGCGTGTCGTTGATTCCTTTCCAGACCACATATTCATACGTGATTCTACTTTTTGTTTTTGCGTACCAGTATTGCAAGGCTTCCCGTAAGTCTACTAGTGTAAAGGTAGCATTGAAAGGCATAATGGAAGTACGGACATCCTCAATGGCCGAGTGTAAGGATACCGCCAATTTAAATTTTACGCCGTCATCTGCCATTTTTTTGATGATTTTTGGCACCCCAGAAGTAGATACCGTTATGCGCCTTGGGGACATCCCCAAACCTTCTTTTGATGTAATTTTTTCAATGGCTTTAAGCACATTGTTATAATTCATTAATGGCTCTCCCATCCCCATAAAAACAATATTGCTTAGGGGTCTTCCAAAATACAGCCTACTTTCATTATCTATGGCAACTACCTGATCAAATATCTCATCCGGATTTAGATTGCGCATCCGCTTCAATCTCGCAGTAGCACAGAATTTGCAATCCAAACTACAGCCTACCTGACTGGATACGCATGCGGTGGTCCTAGTTTTGGTGGGAATGAGCACCGATTCCACGATCAAATCATCGTGCAGACGTACAGCATTTTTAATCGTGCCGTCCGAGCTGCGCTGCATTTGATCCACTTGGATATGATTGATGACAAAATTTGCCGACAACAGGGCTCGGGTCGCTTTGGACACGTTGGTCATGGCCTCAAAAGAATGGGCCGATTTTTGCCAAAGCCACTCATAGACCTGATTGCCCCGAAACGCCTTATCTCCTTGTTTCACAAAGAAATCGCGCAATTGGTCCTTGGTCAAAGCCCGTATATCTTTCTTTTTTGTTGTTTCCAATGGCCTAAAGATAATGCATCTAAAAAAAATCCCGTCCTACTGAAATGTATTCCAGACCAGGACGGGAAAATATGATATGAAATTGATCTTATAAAATAAGCATGGCATCTCCATAAGAATAAAACTTATAGCTTTCCAAAATTGCTTCTTTATACGCTTTTTTCATTAAATCGTGCCCCATGAATGCCGATACCATCATTAACAAGGTAGATTTTGGCAAATGAAAATTGGTCACCATGGCATTGGCAATACTAAAATCATAAGGAGGGAAAATAAATTTATTGGTCCACCCTTCAAAAGTATTCAACGTATTTTGGGAAGAAACTGCACTTTCCAATCCGCGCATAGCGGTGGTCCCTACAGCACATACACGACGCTTATTCTTTTTGGCTTCATTGACTATTTCTGTAGCCTTTTCATCGATAACCAACTCCTCACTATCCATTTTATGCTTGGAAAGATCTTCTACCTCAACAGGGTTAAATGTTCCCAGACCTACATGCAAGGTTACTTCTGCAAAATTAACTCCTTTGATCTCCAAACGCTTTAACAAGTGTTTGGAAAAGTGTAACCCGGCAGTTGGAGCTGCTACGGCACCTTCGTGCTTTGCATAAATGGTTTGATAGCGCTGCTCATCTTCAGGTTCTACAGATCTTTTGATATATTTTGGAAGAGGAGTTTCTCCCAATTCCCGTAACTTTCTTCTGAAATCGGTATAGGAACCATCGTATAAAAATCGCAATGTTCTTCCTCTGGAAGTTGTATTGTCAATGACTTCTGCAACCAATGTTTCGTCATCCCCAAAATACAGTTTGTTCCCAATACGTATCTTACGCGCAGGATCCACCAATACATCCCAAAGGCGCTGTTCTTCGTTCAATTCGCGTAAAAGAAAAACCTCGATTCGAGCTCCTGTTTTTTCTTTATTTCCATAAAGTCTAGCGGGAAAAACCTTGGTATTATTAATGACCATAACATCATCCTCATCAAAATAATTAATGAGGTCTTTGAACATTTTGTGTTCAATTTTTCCAGTCTCGCGGTGGATGACCATTAATTTGGATTCATCTCTGTTCTCCGCTGGGTATTCGGCCAATAATTCTTTAGGAAGTTCAAAACTAAAGTGTGATAATTTCATCTATACGAATTTTAGTTGTCGTTTTTTGCGGCAGCAAATATACAATCTCCACATAGGGGATGTCAAGTAAAAGCGCCATTAAATACAATTATTGTTCTTTTATGTTGAATTGAAGTGTTTTCATATCCTTCCAAAAATCGGGATATGATTTGGAAACTACATCGGCATCTTCTATAAACAAGGGCGTTTTAAGAGCCAATGGACCAAAGGCCATAGCCATTCTATGATCATGATAAGTCCCAATGGCAACATCTTTTTTTATGGTTGAGGATGCTTTTAATTCCAAGCTATCATTGGTCACATGAATTTCTGCTCCCAATTTGGACAACTCTATCCTTAATGCCTCCAAACGGTCGGTTTCTTTTATTTTAAGCGTATGAAGGCCGGTAAGATAACATCCTATCCCTAACCCAAAACAACTTACGGCTATGGTCTGTGCAATATCCGGGGCGTTGGATAGATCGTATTCAAATCTACCCGGATTAGGTTCCCTAGTTTTTCGCAAGATCACTTTATGGTTGTCAAACGAAGTATCCACTCCAAAATGCGTATATATTTTAGCAAGAATGCTATCTCCTTGTAAACTATCCTCTTTATAGGCTGTTAAGCTAATTTCCGTATTGACATCGCCCATTGCCGCGATGCTATAAAAATAGGAAGCCGAACTCCAATCGGACTCCACCACCAAATCTCTGGGGCCAACCGTGGTTTTAGGCAACACCCGAATTGTATTCCCCTTAAAAGAATTTTCTACTCCTATTTGCGTCAACAGCGCCAAGGTCATTTTAATATAAGGAACCGAGGTAATTTTCCCGATCAACTCTAGCTCCAAGCCATTTTCCAGATTGGAAGCGATCAACAATAAAGCAGAAATATATTGACTACTGATGTTGGCCGGCAAACTTACGCGACTTTTCTTCAATGTTTTTCCCTGAATGGCAATAGGGGGATATCCTTCATTTTTCACATAAGTAATATCGGCGCCAAGATCCCTCAAAGCATCTACTAAAACCTTTATGGGCCTTTCGGTCATCCGTTGTGAACCTGTCAAAATTACATTTTTACCTTCTTGCGAAGCAAAATAAGCCGTTAGGAATCGCATTGCCGTACCGGCATGATGGATATCCACTTCCCCTTGAGAGGTGCGCAATCCTTTCTGCATGACTTGGGCATCGTCCGAATTCGAAACATTCTGAATTTTGATTTCAGGATAGATTGCCTGTAGCAACAACAATCTATTTGATTCGCTCTTAGATCCCGTTATGGTAATTGTATGCTGAAAAAGACAGCTAGCAGGGGCAGATAAATGTAACTTCAATGTGGTCTCGGTTTTAGGCTAAAAAATCATCAAAAACCCTAAAGGATACGCTCCTTTAGGCGAAATGCAAATATACTACTATTTAAGTTTTTGATTGTTATGATGCCTATCATGGTCCCTTTTGGTCTTTAGGTCCAACTTAGCATCAAAGGCTTGTTGCAAATCCACTCCGGTTTGATTTGCCAGACAGAGTACCACAAACAGTACATCGGCCAGCTCCTCTCCCAAATCTTTATCTTTATCCGATTCCTTTTCACTCTGCTCGCCATACCGGCGTGCTATAATTCTGGCAACTTCCCCAACCTCCTCTGTAAGTTGAGCCATATTGGTCAGTTCGTTAAAATAGCGAACCCCATGATTCTGAATCCATTCATCAACAGCCTGTTGTGCGTTTTGTATGTTCATCCATTTATATTTTGGATAAAACTACTTTTTCTGTTTCTTTTTCTACAATATTTTTGAATAATTCTTTAATGCCCGCATAATGTGAAGGTGGAATTACCGCTTCATTTAATTTAACTTCAACCAATACCTGAAGTGTATTTTGCAGTTGATTTACCTTATAGGAAAAACTCCCCATATTATCCTCCAGAGCAAAACTCGCATTTTCCGGTAGGGATGCCACTTCATAGCCATCAGGAAGTACAATACTCATGACATATTTTTCTTGCCAGGGGTAAACAAAATCTATGGGGTAGTTACGTTCTTCCAATTTAAATGGGTTTTCGGTTTCGGCATGGAAGAACAAGGGCGAAAAATAAATCTTATCTCCAATAATATTGATTTGATCCTCCATTAAGAAATCATAGCTTTCCATAATGTTCGTTCCCAATTTCATTTTGTTTTTCATTTTGTAATTGGAAATTTCAAGGCCGCCATGATTATTTTCCAACTTTGTGATATAATCATCTTCACTGATTTGAGCATACTTGTTTCTGAATTGGTAGGCATTATGGAAGGTATATGTCTTCCTTGCTTTACCTGCTATACTTCCATCCAGATTTATCGTAATTTTCATGGTATTGAGTTCTTTGGACTTGGTTCCCGGTACTACGGGCACAATGGAAGATGATCCATCTTCGGCAATTATACGGCCAAACCAATTCAAGGCTTTGGAAGGTAGTAGGTTGGGCTCTGTAAACTTATTACAGGCATCCATTAAGATGATTTGCCCCTCTAGATTAACGGACGCCACTACATAATTAAAGCCTTCTCGGGTAGGAAATATGGGAATCCCATGATCTCTGGTACTGATCAACACAGGATTGGCCTTTAAACCGGCAGCATTGCACATGGCCACCAGCATTAAATTGATTTCTGCTGTATTTCCGGTCTTTTCTTTATAGGCTTTTTTCACCCCTTTCTCCGTATACTTCCCGTAAGAACCATTCCAATTCATATGCTGTTGTACATAGTAAAAGATGGCTGCCGCTTTTTCAACTTCTGTAGAAGCATTGGCCAGGAGTTGGGACAAGTCACCCTTAAAGTAATTTTTATAGGCCAATTGTCCTCCAAAACTTGGACTTTCATAAATGGTCTTCACTACTTTTTCCCAATTCGTAGTATAGCTTTTTACAGGTTCATCGGGAAACTTAACAAACTGTAATTCATAGTTGATACTGGATCTATAATTGTCCATATCGTTTACAAAAGGTTCTTCTTCAAGTGCAGGAACATCGGTCATACTATAGTCCGTCTTATCTATTCTATAATCCAGACTACTTGTGCTAAACTTTGTATTGGTATCCAGCACACCATTTCTCCTTGTATTGGTAAAGTTGACTTTGCCATTGATACTTGAATATTTGGGCGATACGCTCAAATACCCCTTCATACTGGGTTTAAAGGAATAGAACTCTGGAATATTAATAGAGACTTCCTGTTTTTTAATGGGAATATCGTACTGCAAGGGAATTTCATCGATACTCCAATAGAAGGGGGAAATAATTTTATATTGATACTCAACTACGCTTCCTTCTTGTACGTTAGGCATCGTAAATTTCTCTTCATTGAAATAATTGGATAAGGACTTAGAAAAGGTTTCCGAACTTTTTAATTTGGTTTTTACGATACTCCCGTTCTCCAGATTATAGGTGTAAGCCTTCAAACTGCTCAAATTCTCACGAGCACTGCTTCCATCTTTATATAATACTTCTGTGACGGTTGCATAATCAAAGCCTTCTTTGGTATAAAACTTTACTCGTTCGTGCACGGTGGTGGTAATCTGAAAACCCGTATTTCGAATGTAGTTATAGGCTACTTTCACTTTCCTGTAGAGTACAGCTGCTGAAGCCGAGGAATCTTTAGCGTACATTTTTTCTTCCAGCTCTGCTTTGGATACTTTTCCAAATTTGTAATTCTGCGCCGTCATTGAAAAACTGGCACCCAATAACAATATCCAAAATACTCTTTTCATCCTACTCATAGTTTTAGCTACTTTATTGTTTTTTACCCCATTCCAAAATTTTCCAAAGACGCGGATCTTCTTTATATTTTGGTCAGGACTATTTTTTCTGTTTCTTTTTCCACAATTTTTTTATAGAGCTCCCTTACTTGGGTATATCCTTCCGCAGGAATGGATGGCATATTCATTTTTAAATCGACCACAACCCGCAAGGTATTGTTTCCCGCTTCTTGAATATTGTACATAAAACTCCCCATATTTCCTTGTAGTTTAAGGCTCACGGGTTCAGGTTTTGACAATACCTTATATCCTTCGGGCAAGGCAATATTTAAGGTGTACTTTTCTTGCCAAGGAAATGAAAAATCTATGGGATAGTTTCGTTGCTCCAATTTGAATGGATTCTCCCGTATGGTATTATGAAACAGGGGGTTGAAGTAAATCTTATCTCCGATAATATCGGCCTGACTATCCATTTCAAAATCATAACTTTCAATGATAGGCTTGCTGAAGTCATTCCTATTTTTTACATCATAATTGGAAATCTCCAAGCCTACATGCTCATTTTCAAGCTTGGTCAAATAATCCTCTTCACTGATCTGCCCTGAGTTATTTCTGTAGAGGTAAGCATAATAATTTAAATGGCTCGCCCTATATTTCCCACTGATTAAGCCATCTGCCGTTAATTTAATATTGGCGGTATTGATCATTGGGGAAGGTTTGGAGGGAAATACGGAAACCCTTTCGGAATTTCCTGCGTCATTCACTACCCTTCCATACCAGTTTAATGCCCTTATGGGAAGTAAATTAGGCCCTGTATATTTATTGGTGGCATCTAGAAATACAGTACCTTCATTTAAACGCACCATAGCAATTACATAATTAAATCCTTCTCGCGTGGGAAATACAGGAATCCCATTTTTTCTGGTACTGATCAAGACAGGATTTGCTTTAATTCCGGCAGCTTTTAACATCCCCACCAACATTAAATTGATATCGGCACTATTTCCAGAGCGCTCTTTATAGGCCTTGCGAACACCCTTTTCTGCAAATACCCCGTAGAAACCATTCCAATTCATATGCTCTTGTACATGATAGAAAATCCCTGCCACTTTTTCGAGGTTTCCCTGGGCTTTCCCAGCTATGGCATTAAGATCATCCCTAAAATATTTCTGGAATTGCAATTGTTTTCCAAAATTATCACTGTTATAAATAGATTTTACAACACTGGACCAGGAACTCGAAAAATCCTTTAAACCATCTCCCGGAAAGTTTACATATTCCAACTCATAGTTAATGGCCCCACGATAGTTATCCATATTATTCACATAAGGTTCTTTGACCAGGGCGGGAATATCCGTCATCGCATAGGAGGTGGCATTGGCTTTATATTCAAAGGAGCCCGTTAAAGTTGCCCTTTCCGTTTCGTTTCTTTCTACATATTTAGCAGTGGTTGAATAGTTTACTTCCCTCATCTCATAGGATTTCTTAGGGCTCAACGTTAGATATCCTTTGGTGGTAGGCTTATAAGAATAGTATTCCGGAATGGTGATTTCCACATCCTGTTTATTGATCGGAATATCATATTGCAAGGGAATTTCATCAATGCTCGTCCAAAAAGGGGAATCAACCGTATACTGAAATTCCACAATACTGCCTTCCTCTACCTGAGGCATCGTGAATTTTTCCACGACATAATTATCGGAAACCGCTTCGGAGAACATATCGCTCTTTTTCAATTTTATCTTGACCACTTTCCCATCGACCAGCTTAAACGTATTGGCTTTGACGCCAATTAGTTTTTCTTTGGCGCTATTTCGTCTATAGAGCCCCACTGCCTGTGTAGCATAGTCAAATCCTTCCTTATCGTAAATCTTGATGCGTTCATGGATGTTCGTAGTGAGATGGAAACTCCCGTCAGCATTTACATACTTAAAATCGGTTTTATGACTGCGATACAATACCGCTGCGGAGGCTGAAGAATCTTTTGGGTGGATCTCTTCTTGCAATTCTTCTTTGGAAACTTTCCCAAATTTATAATTCTGGGCATTCAAGGAAAAACTTAAAAATGAAAGGGCTGTACAAGCCACAATTTTACGGATACTTGTGTTGTCTAACAAAATCTGAATGGTGTTGGTTATTATTGTTTTATAAGTACAATTTGGGCGTTGTCCATTTTGGCAACTTCCTTTCTATACTTTCGATATTCACTATATTTTTCTTTGGGATAGAGGCCTTCTTTAATCAATAAACTTCGTTTATAGACTACCGTATTTTCGGCTTCATTCAGTGTTACGGAAACTTCGTAAGCTCCAAACTCATTTTCCAATTTGGTGGCATTGGGTAAGGCTTCAACTGCATATCCCTGGGGCAAAGCAATCGTAAATTCATCTTCATCGAAATATCCTCTTTGAATTTCCAAGGGCATTTTTCTATTTCTATAGCGATTGGGCACATAACTACTTT
This sequence comes from Spongiimicrobium salis, assembly GCF_043678055.1. Lineage (NCBI taxonomy): Bacteria > Pseudomonadati > Bacteroidota > Flavobacteriia > Flavobacteriales > Flavobacteriaceae > Spongiimicrobium > Spongiimicrobium salis. The sequence goes on along the minus strand of NZ_JBHEQA010000006.1, from coordinate 110,295 downwards.
TGTTAAAGGCATTGGCCGCAAACAGGATTCGTTCTCCACTTTTTGTGGCATAATTGACCGCCTTGATCGCTATTTTTTCGGTAAATACCACATTTTCCTTATCATTGACAAATTGATGTTTTCCCACTTTAAGGTTATTGATGTTATCCCAGTATTCCTGATAGTGTTTTATAACATCATCTTCTTTTCTATTTTCCAAATAGAAGCGGTTATCGTATTGTATTCCTCCTGTATTTATGGTGATATCTCCCGAAATACTACCATTTACATCCAAAGCAAAGGACGCCATGGTTTTTTGATAATTCTCTTCGTTCAGGTAAGCCGTCGTAGTCGTAAGCTCCCCTCCGTTAGGTTTGATGACCAAGACTTTTCTCCCATCCGTAAAATCCCCTATAAATCCAAAAGGGTGGGATTGTGAAGTGCAATCGATCCAATGGTATTTCCCTTCATAAGGAATCGCCAATATGACGTGGTTCCCTTGAGCCAAATCTGCAAAGTCATCCTCAAAATTCACCTTGTACCGTCCGGCTTCCACGTGCGTATAATAGGAAGGTACGCCAACATATTCCAGAAGGGTTTTGGTGTAATTGGTCAATCCTTTACAATCCCCATACTTTACCCGATCTACTTCTATGGCGCTAATAGGCTGTATTCCTCCAACACCTACTTGCACACTAATATATCGGGTATTTTCCTGTACATAACGATAGACCAATTTGGCCTTTTCCAGAGGATCATCCACACCATTTACCAATGCCATAACACCTTGTTTTGTGGCTTCTGATAGGCCATCCCTATCCTTTAACAACTTGGAATGCATCCAGGCACCAAGATCATTCCAATTGGAAACTACCCCATCATAGCCTTCGTAGTGAAAATTGGTGGTCCTCACCATTAACATGGGGGCAATATTTCCGAAAGAAGGGCTCAGGTTTTCGTTCTTTATCGCTTTTATCCCCTCTGCTTCATAGGTAATACTATTGCCTTCTTCTGTTTTGTTCACCTTTAAATCTTCTAGATTTTTCTCCTTGATCGTAGGCTTTAATTCCGGGGAATTAAAGGTGACGCTGAACCTACTTTTCTCCGAACTCACCAAAAAGCCATCCAAGAAGAACCAATTGGGAACATTTGAGGTATTGGGGGTCGCAATTTCATAGGTAAAATCAACCGTGTAGGGGTATTGTATTGGGGTATAATCCATATACAAGACTCTGGAATCAGAGTACAAGGTTCCCCCATCCACTGCGCTTACATCCCGAAACTCCTTTTTTTTGAATTTTTCTAATTCTTTGCCGAAACCATCGTAAACCGTTGCCTGTATTTTTTTTACCTTAACACTGTTATTGTAACCTACGGAAGCATGTACATGTTTGGCTCCGTATTTGTTCAATACGGTAACTATACGATGAAGGCGTATGGTCATTTCCCTTCTCGAGTTAAGCGTTACGGCCATATCGTCCAGACGCACTACGGCGTTGGCATTATCCGTGAATGTTTTATCCAATAAAAGAGCGGAGTATTCCAGGTTTTGAGCCATTGCCAATGGACTAAAAACCATCAGGCATAGCAAAGAGATGATACGCATTTGGTATTGTGGTTTGGTTTGATAAATGATGTTCAGAAACTTAACTGTTATAAATTTCTTAAAACTCTTACATAGATACACAAAAAAATCGACAAAATGTACTATTCCTTCTTTTTTGTGTCGATTACTATCGTTACCGGTCCATCATTTAACAATTCCACTTTCATATCTGCACCAAAAACACCTGTTCCTACCTTTTTTCCGAGGTTCACCTCCAAGTTAGCAATAAACTCTTTATATAAGGGAGTGGCAATTTCCGGCGGAGCTGCTTTAATGTAAGAGGGTCTATTTCCTTTTTTTGTGGCCGCATGTAGCGTAAATTGACTCACCACGATGGCATCTCCTTTGATATCCAGCAGGGATCTATTCATGACACCATGATCATCACCAAAAATTCTAAGATTTGCTATTTTTCGAGAAAGCCAAAGGATATCTTCGGTAGTATCTTCGTTTTCAATTCCCAATAAAATTAGAAGGCCATTTTGAATTCTGGAAATTTCTTGTTCATCTACCGTAATACTAGCTTTTGATACTCGCTGTACAACCGCTCTCATTTGCCTTCACTATAATTGTCTATTCTATAGCCTCCTTCTTCCCCAGTCACCATTTGCACATAACTCTTATAACGGCTCCAAGCTACCTTGTCTTCCTCCAAAGCCATTTTCACAGCGCATTTAGGTTCATCGATATGAAGACAATTGTTAAATTTACAATGCTCCTTCAGTTTAAAGAATTCAGGAAAGTAATCTCCTATTTCGTCCTTCTCCATATCAACAATACCGAAGCCTTTTATTCCGGGGGTATCAATAATACGCGCCCCAAAATCCAAGTCGTACATTTCGGCAAAAGTAGTCGTATGTTGCCCTTGCATATGCTGTTGTGATATCTCTGCCGTTTTAATATTGATACTTGGTTCTATTTTATTAATGATGGTGGATTTCCCTACGCCCGAATGCCCAGAGAACATACTGGTTTTTCCTTCCATCAAAGTCATTACCTTATCTATATTTTTCCCGTTTTTTGCCGAGACGCCTATACAAGTATATCCAATGGCCCTATACAAGGCCGCCAAATACTTGATCTCATCCAATTGTTCCTCGGAATAGGTATCAATTTTATTAAAGAGCAATACGGTGGGGATATCATAGGCCTCTGCAGTGACCAAGAAACGATCAATAAAGCTGGTGAAAGTAACCGGATTGTTTAAGGTAATCATTAAAAAAACCTGATCCAGATTTGCTGCAATGATATGTGTTTGTTTGGAAAGATTTACCGATTTTCGAACAATATAGTTCTTCCGATCTTCAATTTCCGAGATAATCCCCAAGGTCTCATCCCCTACTTTTTCTATTTTAAAAACCACCCTATCACCCACAGCTATAGGGTTTGTACTTTTTATGCCTTGGATACGGAATTTCCCTTTTATCCTACATTCATAAAAATCTCCTTCCGCTGTTTTTACGGTATACCAACTCCCCGTAGATTTGTAAATGGTTCCGGTCATCTATTATTTTTCTGCCAAAGCAGCTACAAAATAACGCTTTTTATATGGATATACATAACCTAGGCATGAAGTAAGATGCCGGCAAACATTCTCATAAGGAGAAAGGGGTTCAAAATACTGCCCCTTGCACTTTTTTTTGACTGCTTTTTATGGTTCCGATGCATTTTGGTACAGTCTTTGTAATTTTCCGCTAAACAAAACTTTATTCAAATGAAAAAAATTCTATTCGTTTTATGTGTTGCCTTGGCAGGAACCATAGACATGAGTGCTCAACAATTTAAAGTAATTACTAGTGTAGAATCTATAGTACCCAGTGGGTTGGGGCGATCTAGAATCATTAGTGCCAACGAAGAAAAAGATTATAAAGAGTACACTAGTACGCAAACTTCCGAGGACAATACCCGGAACAAATCCAAAAGATCAAACATTAGGGTCAAGGATTTTGACGAAACCAAACTCCTCAACTTTTATAATGTAGGTGGTATTCGTTTCCAAAATATCGCAGCCAATGACGCTTTGATTACTTCCAAAATCAACGCTATGGTAGAAGAGGGCTGGGAGCTTGCCTTTGTGACCAGTGCTGTGGAAAGCTCTACAAAGGGAGATGCGGGAATATTTATTACCCGTTACATCTTTAAGAAAAATAAATAGGGACATCCCATAAAAAAATCCATTGAAAGTTTTCAATGGATTTTTTTATGGATAACACCGCAATAACATCAGTCTTTCAGATAGACCCTACCTCCGGCGAATGTCTTTTTATTCACTTGCTTTGGATTTCCGTATACATATACATCTCCACCAGCTTTGACATTGATATCCACCTTTTCTGTTGCAAATACGTCTGCCTCCCCGGCCGCAGTAATCTTAACTTTTGATGTCTTTGTCTGTAATTCCCTACCCTCAAAAATTCCTCCTGTATTCAAAACTACTTCCTGACTTTTAGCCAATCCCGAAGCTTCAATTGCTCCTCCGGTAACCGATCTAATTTTTAGATAATTCACATCCAGGCCAACTTTTACTTGGGCGCCCTCCTGTGTTTTTATCTCCAGTGTATTTTGCTTTATTAATTCATTGGACGTAATACGGGCGCCTTCATTGCCATCAATGACATCCAAATCTTTATAATACACTTCAATAAAGGTATCTTCCCCGTGGAAAATCCGATCGAGCTTCATGCGCAATTTCAAGGTTCCATTTTTATTCACTACGCGAATATCGTCAACATTTTCACCTTTGATCGTAACGCTATTTTTATCCGATTTTATCAGATTGACCTCAATAAGATCAAAAACTTTGATCGTATTAAAATCTCCCACATCCTTGGTCACACTACGTTGTGAAAAAACAGTAAATGAAACAAGAAAGCTACAGACGTACAATATTTTTTTCATGATGGTTCTTTTTAATAATTCAGTATAAAGATGGGGCATTCCCAGATATGTTACAGTTTATCAAAAAACTTTTCATAAAATAGCTATTGCATGATGTCTTCAACAACCGTCTCCCTAGGATTTAATGATCTTCTCCTGATGGTTGATGGATTCCTGGTGGATTGCTTTAAACATACGCAACACAAATTCTTCGCTCAATCCTCTGGTTTCTCCTTCCAAAATCATGTTTCCTAGAATTGCGTTCCATCGATTGGTTTGCAAAACGGCAACATTGCGTTGTTTTTTAAGGGCACCGATCTCATCAGAAATCTTCATACGTCTCCCTAAAGTATCGATCAATTGGTTATCTACAATATCAATTTGAGCGCGTAAGGTATTTAATTTACTCTTGTATTCGGCTTCCTCATCACTTTCTTTTCTAATCCTTAGATCTTCCATAATTCGTACTAAACGTTCTGGCGTTACTTGCTGGGCAGCATCACTCCATGCATTATCCGGGTCGTGATGCGTCTCAATCATTAAACCATCAAAATTCAGATCCAATGCTGTTTGGGAAACATCAAAAATCATATCCCGTTTCCCGGTGATGTGGGAAGGATCATTGATCAATGGTAAATCCGGAAAACGTGTCTGTAGTTCAATGGCCAATTGCCATTCCGGGATGTTTCTATATTTTGTCTTTTCATAGGTGGAAAACCCTCTATGAATTACACCCAGTTTTTTAATATTGGCCGAATAGAGGCGTTCAACGGCTCCCAACCAGAGGGAAAGATCAGGATTCACAGGGTTCTTTATCAAAACTACCTTATCTGTTCCTTCCAATGCGTCTGCTATTTCCTGCACGATAAATGGACTTACGGTAGAACGGGCTCCAATCCAAAGTAAATCAATATCGTGCTCCAAAGCCAAATCAACATGCGTTCTATTGGCCACCTCGGTCGCCGTTTTCAGCCCGGTTTCTTCTTTTACTTTTTGTAACCATTTTAAACCGATGGCCCCAACACCTTCAAAATTACCTGGGCGAGTTCTAGGTTTCCAAATACCAGCGCGATAATAATTGACATCCGTATCTTTTAGATCATGAGCAATTTTAAGCACTTGCCCTTCTGTCTCTGCGCTACATGGTCCTGCTATTACCAATGGGTGGTCTAATCCCATATTGTCCAACCATGTTCTCATTTCTTTTGAATTTTCCACTCGTTCAAATTTTTACAATTATTAGTTTCTCTTATTATCTATTTAAATCGGTATCATCTTAGGACGTTACCTTATTTTTTCAGTGCCGGCGACAGACCTTTCAGTATTTCTTTAATCTTATTGGTATTGTCCATCTCCTTATATATTCCTTTAAAATCATCTTTTAAAAGCATGGTTTTAAAAGCTTCCAGATTCTGTATGTACTCTTCCAGGGTCTCTATCACATTGGTTTTATTCTGCTCAAAAATAGGCGTCCACATGGCGGGGGAACTTTTTGCCAAACGCACGGTGCTTTCAAAACCACTTCCCGCCATATCAAAGATATCCCGTTCATTTTTTTCTTTCTCAATGACCGTTTTGCCCAACATAAACGAGCTGATATGCGATAAATGGGAAACATATGCAATATGCTTGTCATGGGCTTCGGGATTCATATACCGAATTCGCATGCCCAAATCCCGAAACAAATCCAAGGCTTTTTCCTGCAACTTAAACGCGGTCTTCTCTACTTCACAAATGATGTTTGTCTTTCCTTTGTACAATCCATAAATGGCTGCACTTGGGCCAGAAAACTCTGTTCCGGAAATAGGATGACAAGCTAAAAAATTTCTTCGTTTTGGATGTGTTTCAACAGCTTTACAGACTAAGGCCTTTGTGGAACCTACATCTATAACTATTGCATTATCATGCACTTGGTCCAATATTCGTGGGAGTTCTTTCACGGTTACATCCACAGGGATACTTACAATTACAAAATCTGCATCTCCCAAGTGTTGAAGGTCGCTCTTTATATCAATGATTCCAAGAGAGAATGCTTCTTCCAAATGTGCGGCATTGGTATCAATACCATGTACTTTGCATTCTGGATACAAGTTTTTGATATCCTTAGCCATGGAACCTCCAATTAATCCAATACCTATTACAAATACATTCATTTCTATTCTAATTTCTGCATCCAGAATTCCCTATATATCGCTAGGGGTAAAATCCAAAACTAGGATTTCTTATGTTCCCTCAATTCTTGTTTTTGCACTTTTTACGCTGCCCAAATACTCCCGGGCCTCTTTTTTTCTATTCAAACCTGGCAATTGCTTCCTCTATTTTCTCCTCGGTCACGCATAGTGAAAAGCGAATATACCCTTCTCCCCGGCTTCCAAAAATAGTTCCGGGGGTGATAAAAATGTGTTTTTCATACAATACCTTGTCAATAAACTCTTCTGCCGGGCCTGCACCTTTAGGCAATTTAGCCCAAACAAACATACCTACGGCTCCTTTGTCGTAACTACACTGTAACCTATCTGCCAAGGCGTATATACGCTTTCTTCTAGAGGCATAGATGGCGTTCAATTGTTGAAACCAATCCACACTGCTCTCCAATGCTGCTATAGCTCCTTTTTGTACTCCATAGAACATTCCAGAGTCCATATTACTCTTCACTTTCAAAATAGCCTCAATATGTGCCTTACTGCCAGACACCATCCCCACACGCCATCCTGCCATATTGAAGGTTTTGCTCAAAGAATTTAATTCCAAGGCTACTGCTTTACTCCCGGCTACTTCCAAAATGCTAATACAGTCGGTATTCAATACAAAACTATAGGGATTGTCATTGACCAATAAGATTTGATGTTTTTGGGCAAAATGCACTAATTTTTCCAATTGTTTTCTACTAGCAGTAGCACCGGTAGGCATATGTGGATAGCTTATCCACATGAGTTTTACCTTGGACAAATCCTGCTTTTCCAAGGCCTCTAGGTCTGGAAACCATTCATTCTCTTCCCGTAAATCATACTGCATGGGAATTGCACCGACCAATTTACTAACCGAAGTATAGGTAGGATACCCTGGATTGGGTAATAAAACAAGATCTCCTTCATTCAAAAAGGCCATACTTATGTGCATGATTCCTTCTTTGGATCCCATTAGGGGCAATATTTCATCCGAAGCGTCTAAGTTTACCTTAAAATTTGTTTTATAAAATAAGGCCATGGCCTTACGCAACTGAGGCAGCCCCTGATAACTCTGATATTGATGGGCCCCTTTCTCTTTCATGGCATCCTGTAAAGCGTCTATAACGGCGGTAGGCGGATCTAAATCCGGACTGCCAATTCCCATATTGATGATGGGTTTCCCTTCAGCAATCAGACCCCTTACTTCCCGTAATTTCTTAGAGAAATAGTATTCTTCAACAGTATTCAATCGGTTAGCGGTTACCATCATATTCTTCTGTTTTTATATTCTCCCAACACCATAAACTCCTCGGCCATAATTTCCAATAAAGACTTCGCCTTGGCATAGTCGTTATAGGTTTTGAAGGTTACATCCACAAAAAAAGCATATTTCCAGGGTTGCTCAATAATGGGTAACGATTGTATTTTGGTCAGATTTAGATCACAATCGCTCAACACATTCAAAACCGCGGCCAAACTTCCCCGCTTATGATCTAAAACAAAACGCAGGGAGGCTTTGTCGACATCGCTTAGGGTGTTCTCTTTTTGCTTTCTCAAAATAATAAATCGTGTAGCATTGTTGGAAATGGTCTGTATTTCAGAAGCAATTATTTCCAAACCATACAAATCTGCCGCACCGCTCGGAGCTATTGCCGCTACTCCAGAAAGACCATTATCCTGTATTCTTTTAGCCATCTCTGCGGTATCCACGGCTTCAACCAATTTCATATGCGGATAATTTTTTAAAAAATCCTTGCATTGCAATAAGGCCATGGGGTGGGAATGAACTTCCTCAATATCTTCAATTTTCTGCCCTTCCCGTACCATGAGGTTATGGTGAATATTTAAATAGTATTCCCCTGTTATATGTAGTTTATTGTTATACACCAAGGCATAGTTGGGGATAATAGAACCTGCAATGGAGTTTTCTATAGCCATAACCGCTTCATCTGCCGCACCATTAAGCAATTGCCATACCAAGGCATCAAAAGACATACACTCTATCAATTCTACATCCTCTGTATAATAATCCTGTGTTACCTGATAGTGGTTTGAGCCTTTGATTCCCTGTATTGCTATTTTCAATGCCATCTATACTTTCTTTATTTTGCGCTGCCTTTTGGGCAAAAAAAAAGTTCCGAATGCTTTCGGAACTTACTATTATCTATATCTTCATATATATCTAGAACAGTTCCGCCTCTCTTTTAAAGAAGTAAAAATAGAATCCTGCCCAGAAATAGTTTTGTGTTGTTGTTCTCATAAATCTTCGGCTAAGGTAATTATTAAATTCAAAAATCAAATTTTATCTTTATTTTTTTTTGAATCTTCTATGTGTGTTGGTATATTTTAAGAATTTCACGGAGCAAATGGCTTTTTTTTACGAATCTGCCATACTTGCGCTTTATTCTTTTGATATATATCACTGTCGTTATTCTTTTTCAAGTGGTGATTTCCCCTGATTTCCGCTGCAAAAGTAAAAGCGGTATCCCCTTAATTTTTCTATTTTTACAAAAAATATATCCTTATGTCCATTACGGTCAAGAATGTCAGTAAAAATTTTGGGAACCAAAAGGCGTTGAACAATGTTTCTTTTGCCATAAAGAAAGGAGAGATCGTAGGTTTTTTAGGTCCCAATGGTGCTGGAAAGTCTACGATGATGAAAATTTTGACCACGTATTACACTGCGGATAAAGGGGAGGCCGAAGTAAATGCTTTTAACGTTTTTTCGGATAAAAAAAGTGTTCAAAAAAGCATTGGGTATCTTCCAGAGCACAATCCGTTGTATTTGGATATGTATGTTAAGGAATACCTAGCGTTTAATGCCGATGTTTATAAGGTAGATAAAGGACGTATTTTAGACGTGATCGAGCAAACTGGGCTGCATCCGGAATCCCATAAAAAAATAGAACAACTCTCCAAAGGATACCGTCAACGGGTTGGTCTGGCCGCTGCTCTACTGCACGACCCTGAAGTTCTTATTTTGGATGAACCCACTACAGGTTTAGATCCCAATCAGCTCCAGGAAATACGGAAATTAATTCTAGAGATCGGAAAAGAAAAGACTATTTTGCTTTCTACCCATATCATGAAGGAAGTAGAAGCCGTTTGCGATCGCGTTTTGATTATTAACAAAGGTGTCCTTGTTGCCGATAAGACACTGGAGGAACTTCGGGAAGCGGACGAACAAATCATTGAAGTAGAATTTGACTATCGTGTAGAGGAGGCACTGATCCAGAAAATACCCCATACCAAAAGCGTAAAGAATATTGGAGGTTTTGTTTATGAAATCACCTTTGACACTGTCAAAGATATGCGCCCTGCCGTTTTTGACTTTGCCCATGACAATGAATTAAAAACGCTTCAATTGAGTCGCAAAAACAGGAATTTGGAAAGTTTATTCACTGAGTTGACGCAATAGTCCATAACAAAGGAGCCTATTCTTCCGCTAGGAAGGGGGCGAATTTTTCTAAATATTCGTTGAATATTACAGCTTCGGTCTCCGCAACTGCTGTTTCCTTATTTCTGATCAAAATGTCAACGATACGTTGATAGGCACTCACATTGGCATAAAGGCTTTCAATATTGCGGTATTGTTCTTCCGTGGTCATCCCTAACAAATACTCCAATTCTTCTTGATATTTCTTCTTTAGTTTCCGGAAAAGCTCATTTCCTTTTTCTTGTTCACCCACTTTATAATATCCATCTAAAAAAGGTTCTACGAACGTATAGTAACCAAAATACTCCAAAGGGATATTTTGCATGGCCAGGGCAATAATCTCTTTCGCTTTCTCTGTTTTTCCTTCAGCAATGAGTGTTTCTGTCAATCGTGCAAGACTAATCCTAAAACTCACCCCTCCTTGCTTTCTTGTTTGCGGATCGTGATAAATATCTGGACTTCCGGCATTGCCCCAATCCCATTTTTTCACCATTGCATACATGAGTTCACTGTCTAGTCTCCCCAATTCAAACGGACTTTCATTTTTAGTTTTGATGGGAACTAACTTGTAGATGAGTCCATCTAATTGCAAATAATCCTTCAACCATAAATATTCTTCATCTTCATAACTCCCTCCAGAAAAATATATGGGGCGTTTCCAATCATTGTTGGCCAGAACGTCCAACATCATCATTCTATTCTTGTACAGAGCCGTTTTTGGAAGGTCGATATCAATGTAATCCAAAATAAGGTGAGCATCTTCTGGGCGTACCAAACCGCTGTCCAATACATTTTTTTTGTTGACCGGAATACGAATCTTATTGGTCGGGTAGTATACCGTTTCTAAAATATGCGGAGGTTGCGTTCGTATATCCACGCCTTGCCGTTCCATAATATATTTAAATTTGGTCTGGGGTTTGTCACTATCTACCCAATTGACCCAATCCTTGATGTCCCAACGCTCTTCGGTAAGTCCATGGTGATATATTAAATCTCTTGTCCCATAGGCGTATTTATCATGCGTAATTTGGGAAGGTATTGCTGGACTGTTATAGGATCTACGCTTCATTTGATCAATATACCAGTCGGCCGCAAAATACCCGGTGACAATGATGCGCACATCGGTACGATACGCTTCTATTTCTTGCATGTACCACAACGGAAAAGTATCATTATCCCCAATGGTAAATAGAATGGCCCCTGCTCCTTCTTGTGCAGAATCCAAATAGGCTTTTGCCATGGCGTTGGCCGTGTATCGATCCGACCGATCATGATCGTCCCAGTTTTGATAGCCCATCAGTCCGGGTACAGCCACTAAACACAGTAATATAGATCCTATAGACCAGATTTTGGTAGGGAGAATTTGGGAAAAAGCAGTGTACAATCCATAAGCCCCTAGGCCAATCCAAATTGCAAAGATGTAGAACGACCCCACTAGGGAATAATCGCGTTCCCGGGGTTGAAAAATCGGAGGATTTGTATAGAACTGAATGGCCAGCCCTGTAAACATAAAAAATACAAAGAGCACCCAAAATTGTTTGGGGTTTCTAGATAGTTGAAAGACAATGCCCAATAGTCCAAGTATAAATGGCAAAAAGAAATAGGTATTTCTTGCCTTATTATCCTTAACATCGGAAGGAAGATTATCTTGACTGCCCAAACGCATTTCATCCAAAAAAGTAATCCCGCTGAGCCATTCCCCGTTCCCATCATATTGCCCTTGTATATCATTGGAACGCCCAACAAAATTCCACATAAAATACCGCCAATACATATAATTAAATTGGTATTGGAGCATATAATTTAAATTCTGGGCCAGTGTTACCGGAACCACTTCTATATAGTCACCGGATTCTTCTAAAAACCGAATATAATCCTCTTCATCCAGTTTCCCCTGGGCATAGGCTTCTTTGTACTGCCGAACCGCCGTTTTGAGTTGCTGATCGGACCGGTATTCTGGTTTTATATGGAAATCCAAAGCACCAAAATATTTCATATAGTTGGCAGCATTGGTACTGCTCCACATTCTAGGTAAAAAACCCACATGATCTTCATGGGCTCCTTGAAGTACATTTTTGTACTGATTCACAATTTTATACTTCCCCAGCACTTTATCTTTTTCATATTTGGGCCGATCATCCTTATTCGTATTGGAAGAAGCATATCGATTGGAGTAATAGGTTCCATAAAAAGGACTATCCGGACTTGGATATTGCTCTCTATTGTAATACGCCAGCAACGCCCGGGCATCTGAAGGGTCGTTCTCATTGATTGCCACGTGGGCATTGGCCCTAATGGGCAACGCCAACCAGGATGAAAATCCTAAAAACAGAAACAACGTGGCTAAAATAAGGGTATTCGCCATGTGATAATTCCTTTTTCTGGTATAGCGGAGTCCTATATAAAACAGGAAAGCCAAAAACAATCCCATGAGTACACTACCGGAATTAAACGGCAGCCCAAAAGTATTGACAAAGAACACTTCAGACCAACCGAACAATTTCAGCACATAAGTCAAGGAAAACTTAAACACCAAGAGAAGTGTTCCCACCGCCACGATATTGGCGATACAAAATCGTTTGAACGTAAAGGTTTCGTATTTTTTAAAAAAGAACAACAGTACAATGGATGGAATGGCCAAAAAGCCCATAAATTGAATCCCAAACGTAAGTCCTACAACAAAGCAGATCAGCAATAGCCATTTATTAGCCCGCGGGGATTCCATGGCATCTACCCATTTTAAACCCAACCATAATAAAAGGGCCATGATAAAGCTGGCCATAGAATATACTTCCGTTTCTACCGCATTGAACCAAAAACTATCGGAAAACGTAAAGGCCAGGCTCCCCACCAAAGCGCTTCCTAAAATTGCAATGGTCTTGGCAGTGTTTGGCCCTTGTTCCTTGACGGTAAGTTTACCGAGTAAATTGGTCAAGGTCCAGAACATAAATACGATGGTAAAAGCACTGGATACCGTAGAAACATAATTTACCATTAGAGCCACCTGGGAGGGTGAAAATGCGAACATGGCAAAAAAAGCTCCTATCATCTGTAATAGAGGAGCGCCGGGCGGATGTGCCACTTCCAATTTTGCAGAAGTGGCGATATACTCCCCAGCATCCCAAAAACTAACCGTGGGTTCAATGGTGAGACTATAGATTCCCCAAGCGATTACAAATACAGCCCATCCCAAAATAATATTCCAACGCTCCAAGGGGGTATTGGGCCATTGTTTTTTCAAATTATTAATCCATTGCATCATGAATGCAAGGTCGCATCCAAGGCATGAGTTCCATAATAATTCTAGTTGGAATTAGGGACTAGTACGGGTACTAATTTGTAGTTTTTTGAAGTAATTCTTTCCTATTGGACACCTTTAACTTCCCATACATATTGGTGATATGCGTTTTTACCGTACTTACGCTGATAAAAAGTTCATTTGCAATTTCCTTATTGCTTTTCCCGGCTAAGATAAGGGCGTGAATATTCTGTTCTTGCCTGCTCAGATCCATAGAAACTTCTTGTTTTGATCTTCTTTTAAACCATCCGAACAGCACTAAAAGTATAAGCACTATGACCAGTACCATATTAATTATTTTACTGTAAGCGTATTTCTGCTCTACAATATCCGTAGTTAAAAAAGCTAATTTCTTTTCTAAAAAAAAGTACTCTTCTTGCCGCAATTCACTTTGCTTCAATTCGTTTAAAAAAGCAATATAGTAGTCCGTATTTGAGGCAATGTCCGTATCCAATAAATCTTTATTCGCCAGTTCCTTGATACCGATCAGCTTTACCAATAATATGCGAAGGGAATCCTTGGTATAGCTTGTTAAGTTCACCTCCCCGTCCCTTTCCTCGGCTAAACGTCGCTCTTTATAAAAATCCATCTCAAACTTCCGTAGTTTTTGCCATTCTTTGTCGGCAATATTAGTCGTTGAATAGGCCGAAAAAGGGTTACCCGTTTTCTTAAATTTTACGATATCTTGACGGGAAGCGATAAAAAGATGCTCATCAACCCTACTGGAATCCAAAGGCTTTAATAGGCTATTCACGTGAATCCTATAGATATTATCTTCTTCTGAAATTAAATGTCCATCAAAGGAAAAATAGCCCTCTGTATCGATATCTGCAGCCGCAACAAAGCTCGCCTTGGTATAGTCCGGGATATCTTTTAATGCTATTTTGGTCAACACCACTTTAGGTTCCCATTGGGGGCTATCTACATTTTGGATATAACCAGATATTCCTTTTTGGGCCATCAAGCCCGTGCAAAGGGTCAAAAACAGAAAGAAGAGCCGCTTTTTATGCATGATATGGTTTCTAAAGAACATTACTAAAGTAAAGGTTTCTTAGGATAAAATCAAGTATTGCGGTAGGTGTACTAGCCCTTACGTCGTTCCAAAAGTATCATCATCATCAACCCTAAAACAATGCGTTGATCATCATCCGAATCCGTCATCTTTAATTTTTCGATTTCAAATTTTCGTCCAAAAAATGAAGGTTGTTTTTTCAAGCGTACGACGATCTCATCTTTTGTATTGATTACTTTATACGTAGGGTTGAACAAATAGCCCGTAAAAAAACTTAAAATCGGTATTTCTCCCAAAATGGAGTCAAATACTTTGATCCATGCATTTTCTTCGCGAATCAAATATTGCAATTGCTGATGTTGATCGATCAATTCATACTTGGCTTTCCAAATGGATGCCCAACCTTTTCGAGCTACTTTTCCCAATTCTTTTCCTGAAGCGTCAGTGATGCTATAAGCCGCTGAAAAATCGATCCACTTATCAGCTTTGATCTTAAAATTTACCTTGGTCCTACTTTCGTCATTGTAAATGGAAATATCTTCTTTAAGCTTAAACATTTTTTGTCGCACATAAGCTATGGTTCGCCCATCGGCATCTGTTGCCGTAAAATCATTGGCGATCGTTGAAATTTTAAATACAAAATTGATTGGAAACTTTAGGTCTTTCATGTTTTTGTTTTAGGAAATTGGTGGGTTAGCTGATATTACTTTTTAAAATATTGATTGTCGGCCAGCCAATCTGATAAACGCTCTGGCCATCCCGATATTGTTTTGAACTTGGAGCGATCTCCCATATTGAACCCATGATCTCCTTTGGCATAAAAATGGGCTTCTACTTCGGCACCTGCATCCCTATAGGCTTTTAACAACTTAAAAATACTCTCAGAACAACAAGCATCTTTGTTGGAAGCCAGCAAGAATACCGGAATTGCATTTGAGCTTACTTTTTCTGGAATTCCCAGAGGTCCGGGGTATATTTGAATATGGAAATTAGGGTGGGCGGCTTCCCGTTCCACCAAATCTGTGACAGTGCTGTTTCCCGGAAGCTTTTCAAAAGCAACCATATTGACCACTTCCCCTCCTGCCGAAAAACCCATCAATCCAATTCTATCCGAATCTATATTCCAACTTGTAGCTTTGCTTCTGATCAATCGCATGGCTCTTGTCACATCTTCTTTTGGATGCATGGGCGTATATACCGATCCTTCCTCGCGAAACAATCTATATTTTAAAACAATAGCGGTTACCCCTTGTGCATTTAGAAATTGTGCCGCTTTGGTCCCTTCTTCATCAAAAACCAATTCTCTATGTCCTCCTCCCGGGCATATCAATACTGCAGCACCATTTGGATGCTTCGCCGGAAAAACGGTAATGGAAGGATTATGGATACTCTTAACCCACCAATCTTTTGCTTTCTCCGGTAGATCTTTCTTGTGCTCAAAGCCAGGCGCCCCATCTTTCCATAAGGGAAGTACAAAGGATTGCTGTTGACCATAGGCTGCCAGACAGCTCCAGCAAAAGAGCAACAGGGTTAGATACTTTTTCATTTTTTGAACATTGATCTTCATATTTATCATTTTTGTTTCTTAGGTAGGCTCCATGGACAATAGGGCATCTATAACTTCATCCAAAACTAGCTGAACTCGGGGGTCGGTACAATTGATCAGTATACTAAATACCATCTCTTGATTAGGATATACATAAAAGTTGGCATAACCCCCAACACCATTTCCAACATGTCCGTAGTAAGGTCTCCCCTTAGCGTCTTCGCTTACCTGCCACCCCAGGCCATAATAGGTGGGTTCCCCCTGAATCTCCACGGAAGTTAAAAATTGATGCCAAACTTCTTCGGAAATACCGATCTCTTTATAATTTGCCTTCCCCAATTTTGCAATATCATCGCTTGTGGACAGATAACCTCCCCCGGCCAACTTGTAGAAATTATGCACGGGTACCGCTTTCCTGAACCCCAATCGATTTCTGGAATAAAAAGTCGTCTTATTTGGGATATTAAATCCATTATTTTGTGCGGGTATTTCTGGAAAGGTCTGTTTCATATCCAGGGGCTTTAATACGCTTTCCTGTACCAATTCTTCAAAAGGCCTTCCCGTTGCCTCCTGCATCGCCAGGGATAGAAGACACCAATCATAACTATTGTACAAATAGGCTGTTCCCGGTTCAAACTCCAAAGGGTCTTTTTCAAAAACAGTGATTCCTTCTTTGATGGAATAGGGCTTATTCAAGGCATACTCTTTTCCCTTATAAGCCCGTATGCCAGCCGTGTGCCCTGCTAGTTGGCGTATACTAAAATCATATTTTTTGGAAGGAAAATAAGGGACATACCCATATAGGGATGCATCTAGTTTTAACTTCCCATCTGTGACTAATTTTGCCAAGGTCAAGGCCGCAATGGGTTTAGAAACACTGGCTATCCTAAACACCGAGTTTTTAGGATCTATCCTGATGTCTTCTTCCCTATTGGCAAGGCCATACCCTTTTTGGAAAACTACCTTTTCCTTCCGTGTAACCGTAATGGCCAAACCAGGAATTTTCCCATCGGTCACTAAAGCCTGTAAAAGCGCATCTGCCTTGAGCAAGCCCGTTAGGTTGTCATCGTCCCCAAGTATTCTTTTTGCAGCAAAAAAATCTTTAAAAAAACGAAGAAGTGGCTTCATAGATTACTTTTTACTTAAAAATAAGACGTCCGCGAAACAATTCTTCCACATTTACTTCCGGGGGTCTGTTAAAAGCTTCCACATCTCCCAACCCCCGTATTACACCACTGATGGATTCCTGGGGGCTTACTAAAATAGTATTGGTACCCCTATGGTTTAGTATCACATTTTCGGCGTTCAGTTCCCTTGCTTCAACACGTGAATCTCCTGCTGATATGGTAATGGAAAAATTCGTTGCCCTACCCCTAATATCGAAAAAAGCAATGCCATTGGAAGTAATCGCTATATTTTCTGACGCTACTTCCAGGTTAAAAGATCCATCCGTAGTTTGTGCGTCCGGATCTAAAAAGCCTTCGGAAAGCAAGTTCAGGGCAGGATAGGTCAATACACCATCACTGCGTATTTCCAGCCCCGTACTACTGCGTATTTCTGTGATATTGGGGGCTGTAACAAAAATGGTGGTCAAGCCAAAATCCCTTGTAAAATTGCAACCGTTTTCGTTTCGCAACAACAAGCGATCTCCCTCAACCTCGGCACTGACTTCGTTCCGCAAGAATTCTCCTGTTTCTATTTCTACCCGTTGTACAGGTCCCTCCCTGAGCACTAGTTGCACCTTCTCAAAAACCGTAATTCTGGTAAAATTGGGTAGTGTTATTTCTTCCCGAATCATATCCCCTGCATTCTGAAAACAATCGGGCACATTATCTCCATTACAAGAAGATAATAGCATCAAAATCCATAATAGTCCTAGTATATGCTTCATTATTGATGTATTATAGACGAATTCCTATTCCGAATTCTACAGCTTCTGCCGCAGCTCCATGGGATTTTAGCGTAACTGCGCCATAAATTGAATCACTAAAGTAGCGTTTTAACCCTACCCTGTTATACACCCTTCCTTCAAAATCAAAAGGATAGTATACGTAATACCCCAACTGCGTTACCACCGAAAGTTTATTGATAAAGAGTTCGTGCCCTACAAATACACCCACTCTTTTAAAATCTTCGTCTCCGGACACATTTAGTTCTGGAAATGAAGTTCCTTGAAAGCGAATCAATTGTTTTAAAAAGTTAGAAAAAAACACATCGGTTCCCAGTTGCAAGGCACTTCTATTGCTCAAACGTTTATCAGCATAGGCCGAAAATATATAAAATGGAAACTGGCCGGACCCTATTTCATCACTTTCATTTAATCCTGTTCTAAAGGCAAGATTATACTTTATGGGTTCCTGTATTTTTTTTCGTTCCGGATCCAGATACACTATCGGTTCATCCTTGCCCAAAGTGTAGATCAGTCCGGCATTAAATGCCAATGTATTGGTAGAGAGGTTAGGTGCTCTAAAGTTGGCATTGGAATAGTGTAATAAGGTAATGCCCGCTTTAAAACCCAGGCCTTTAAATAGCCGTTCTTTATAGTAATTAAGGGCCAAATAGGTAGAACTCAATATATCCGAACCATAGGCGTTATTCCTAAAATTTTCGTCTTGATCATAAGGATTGGTCGTAAGAGCAATTCCCTGACCTATTCTGAATTGTAAATTGCGGTTAAAAAAATAAAAATTATAGTGTGCATATACGCCATAATTTTTCCCCAGCACCTCATTTTTTGGGTTTTGGTATATAAAGGAATATCCCAGATCCGGATAATTAAAATCGGCTTCCCATAATTTCTCTCCCCTGGTCTTTTTATTGTAACTCAAAATTAAACCCTCGGGATGATCAATAATCAAATGGGCCAAGTTGGGGTCATGTTTTAAAATAGAACCGTAGAAAGGCGTCACATCTAAAGTAGATTCTTTAAAACTGCCTTCTTCTTGGCCAAAACATGTACTACTTATACAAAAGACAACAAAAAGAATCTTCAAATTCATAGCCCCAAAGGTAAGTTGGCGGAATGGAACTCAAAAATTAATAGGGACTAGTTTTTATATCCAGACTTAAAAGACTGCTTTGGCAATGGCTTTAATATTATCCGACTTCCCCATAGAATAATAATGCAATACCGGGGCCCCGGCTTCTTTTAGCTCTTTGGATTGTTGAATGGCCCATTCTATCCCTACTTGGCGTACTTCTTTGTTATTTTTACAATTTTCCACAGCATCGATAAGATCTTGAGGCAAGTCAATTCGAAATATTTGTGGTAAAAGTTGCAAATGCCTTTTTATGGCAATGGGCTTAATTCCTGGAATTATGGGTACGGTGATGCCCTCTTTTCGCGCAGCATCCACAAAATCGAAGTACTTTTTATTGTCAAAAAACATTTGGGTAACGACATAATCGGCTCCCGCATCTACTTTTTGTTTTAAGCGTTTGAGGTCCGACTTCAAGGAAGGCGCCTCCAGATGCTTTTCTGGATATCCCGCAACACCAATACAAAAATCCGAACAATGATCGGTTTCTATAACTTCATGTAAATAATTGCCACAATTCAGATCATGAATCTGCTCCACTAAATTTATGGCATAGGGATGGCCCCCTTTTGTGGGTTCAAAATATTTTTCTTCCTTCATGGCATCTCCACGCAAGGCCATAATATTATCAATTCCCAAATAATGGCAATCTACCAAAAGATACTCGGTTTCCTCTTTTGTAAATCCGCCACAAAGCACGTGAGGTACGGTATCCACATCATATTTGTGCTTAATGGAGGCACATATTCCAACCGTACCAGGGCGCATACGGGTCAATTTCTTATCCAATAGGCCGCTACGATCAATATATACATATTCCTCCCTGGAAGTGGTCACATCAATAAAAGGTGGGGCGAACTCCATTAGGGGGTCAATATTATTATACAATTCTTGAATGCTTTTCCCTTTTACAGGAGGTATAATTTCAAAGGAGAACAGCGTTTCTCCTTTGGATTTTTTAATATGTTCTGTTACTTTCATCTATGCTAATCTTCTGTACTACGCTATTCTTGTCCTATACTTATATTTATTTGATATGTCTTCAATCCTCCGTACGATTCTAATCATCTGCTATATTGGGCGAAAGCCATTTGGTAGCCTCCTTTGTTGAAATACCTTTTCTTTGGGCAAAGTCGGATACCTGATCTTCCTTGATCTTCCCCAAACCAAAATATTTGGCTTCAGGATTGGCAAAATAATATCCGCTGACACTAGCCGCCGGCCACATGGCCAAACTTTCCGTTAGTTTTACCCCAATGCGTTCCTCCACTTCCAAAAGTTCCCAGAGGGTTAATTTTTCCAAATGATCCGGACAGGCAGGATATCCTGGTGCTGGACGGATTCCTTTATAGGCTTCATTGATCAATTCCGTATTGGATAGGGTTTCATTGGCCGCATAGCCCCAATGCAAAGTCCTTACTTCTTTGTGCAAATACTCGGCAAAAGCCTCGGCCAGACGATCTGCAAGCGCCTTGACCATAATAGCACTGTAATCGTCCAAATTCTTTTCATAAGCCGCAGCCCGTTCCGCAGTCCCAAAACCTGTACTCACGCAAAAACACCCTATATAATCTTGGATGCCGGATTCCTTAGGCGCAATAAAGTCGGCCAATGCATAATCTGGGACGCCTTCCCGTCTTTGTAGTTGCTGCCTCAGGGTTCTAAAAACAAAATCTTTACCGGCTTCATTCTTCAAACTAATATCATCATCATTGACCGTATTGGCCTGAAACAATCCGAAAACGGCTTTAGCCGTCAGTTGCTTTTCTTTCAATATTTCTTTTAGCATCTTTTGGGCATCTGCAAAAAGCTCTGTTGCCTGTTCGCCCACAACCGTATCGGACAGAATATCCGGATATTTTCCATGGAGGTCCCAACTTCTAAAAAAGGGGGTCCAATCTATAAAATCGATGAGTTTTTCCAACGAAAGTCCGTCGATGACCTGTACCCCTAAAGTGGCAGGTTTTATGATGTTTGTGGTATTCCAGTCTATGGCAAACTTATTCTTTCTTGCCGCTTCGATCGTTTTGTATTCCTTCTTTTTGGTGCGCTTTAAAAATTTATCACGGAATTCTTCATAATCCATCTTTAGCGATTCCTTGTACGCTTTGGCACTTTCTTTTTGCAGCAAATCCCCTACAACAGTCACTGCTCTAGAGGCATCGTTTACATGCACAACGGCACTGCTATATTGCGGGTCTATTTTCACAGCGGTATGGGCCTTACTTGTCGTAGCGCCTCCAATAAGCAAAGGCACTTTGAAATTTTGACGTTCCATCTCTTTCGCCAAGAAAACCATTTCATCCAATGATGGGGTGATCAGACCACTCAATCCTATGACATCTACATTTTCTTCCTTAGCCGCATTGATAATTTTTTCTGGAGGTACCATCACCCCTAAATCCACAATTTCATAATTATTACAGGCCAATACGACACTCACAATATTTTTTCCAATATCATGCACATCCCCTTTTACCGTAGCCATGAGGATTTTTCCAGCATTATCGGCCCCTGCTGTTTGTGGATTCTTTAGTTTTTCCTCTTCAATATACGGGAGCAAATGAGCCACTGCCTTTTTCATTACCCTTGCCGATTTCACTACTTGGGGCAAGAACATTTTTCCACTTCCAAAGAGGTCTCCCACTACATTCATCCCCGTCATTAAATGTCCTTCAATGACCTCTATAGGTTTGCTTGCGGCAATACGGGCTTCTTCCACATCTTCTTCAATGTACTGATCAATTCCCTTTACCAGGGCACGGGTAATTCTATTTTGTAAAGGCTCTTCCCTCCAAGAAAGATCTACTTTATTCTCTTTAGCCTTGCCGACCACCGTTTCTGCGAAATCCAACAAGCGCTCTGTGGCATCGTCCCGTCTATTTAGAACAACATCCTCTACATATTCCAACAGATCCTTTGGGATATCATCATATACCTCTAACATCGCCGGATTTACAATCCCCATGTTCATTCCTGCTTGTATGGCATGGTATAAAAACACCGAGTGCATAGCTTCCCGTACAGGGTTATTCCCTCTAAAACTGAAGGAAACATTACTAACCCCACCACTTACGCTACAATGTGGAAGATTTTGGCGCACCCACTTGGTAGCTTCGATAAAATCGATTGCATTCCGCTTATGCTCATCCATTCCAGTAGCCACTGGAAAAATATTGAGATCAAATATGATATCTTCAGGAGGAAATCCTACTTTATTAACCAAAATATCATAGGATCGTTTTGATATTTCTATACGCCTTTCATAATTATCTGCTTGCCCTACCTCATCAAAAGCCATAATAATAACCGCTGCCCCATACCGCTTTATGAGCTTGGCATGATGGATAAATTCCTCTTCTCCTTCTTTCAGGCTAATAGAATTGACCACACATTTGCCCTGTACTACTTGAAGGCCTGCTTCAATGATTTCCCATTTGGAACTATCGATCATAATAGGTACACGGGCAATATCGGGTTCGGCGATAATCAAATTCAAAAACTTTACCATGGCTTCTTTTCCGTCTATAAGACCATCATCCATGTTAATATCTATGATCTGTGCCCCGCCTTCTACCTGATTTCTGGCAATATCCAGTGCTTCTTCAAACTTTCGCTCTTTGATCAATCGGAGGAATTTTCTAGATCCTGCCACATTGGTGCGCTCTCCGACATTTACGAAATTGCTATCGGGTGTAATCACCAATGGCTCTAAGCCTGACAATTTTAAATAGCGTTCGGATTGCTGCTCCTTAACTACTGATGATTCCCTACTATTATCTACTATCATTTTACCTTCCTTTGCCGTAATACATGCTTTAAAGTGCCGCCTCCACAGCTCTAGGGTCATATTTCTTAACCAAATCTGCCATTTTCTGGATGTGCTCCGGGGTGGTACCGCAGCATCCTCCTACGATATTCACCAGCCCTTTTTCCAGATACTCTTTGATTTGATCCGCCATTTGCTCCGGAGTTTCATCGTATTCCCCAAATGCATTGGGCAACCCGGCATTGGGGTGGGCAGAAACAGCATTTTTGGTTTTGGCCGATAACACCTCTAAATGAGGCACCAATTGATTTGCCCCCAAGGCACAATTAAATCCGATAGACAGGACATCGATATGTGATACTGAAATTAAAAATGCCTCTGCGGTTTGTCCAGAGAGCGTTCTTCCCGACGCATCTGTAATGGTTCCGCTTATCATAATGGGTACTTTGATGTTTCTTTCCTCCTTAATTTCTTCTATGGCAAAGAGAGCAGCCTTCGCGTTAAGTGTATCAAAAACGGTTTCCACTAAAAGGATATCGGCCCCTCCATCCAAAAGGGCTTCTGCCTGCTGTTTGTAGGCCACTTTCAATTCTTCAAAGGAAATGGCCCTAAAGCCCGGATCATTTACATCTGGAGACATACTTGCTGTTTTGTTGGTAGGTCCCATACTTCCAGCAACAAACCTTGGTTTATGTGGCTCCTTAGCCGTAAATTCATCGGCTACTTCCCTTGCAATTCGGGCGGATTCATAATTGAGCTCATAGACCAAATCTTCCATGTGATAATCTGCCATGGCTACGGTGGTTCCCGAAAATGTATTGGTTTCCACAATATCCGCCCCAACAGCGAAATACTGTCGATGCACCTCCGCAATGGCATGAGGCTGTGTCAGGGACAACAAATCATTGTTTCCCTGCAAAGGATGTTCCCAATCTTTAAATCGTTCTCCCCTGAAATCTTCCTCCGTAAATTTATAGCGTTGTAACATGGTCCCCATAGCCCCATCAAGCACCAGTACACGTTCTTTCAGTAATTCTGTAATCTTTTTCATTTTCCTTTATTTCCTTATGCCCCATGGTCTCCTTCACTATTTTGGAAAGAAGCCACAAAGTTTTAGCATCACATGAATTGTGATAGCATTAATTTGTATATCAAGTAAGGAAAAATCGTAGACCTAACGTCTCGTTTGAGTTATCTGTCTTTAAAGCCTTTCAAAGGAATTGAATTTAAAGATAGAACGTAGCACCTTCTTTAGGAAGTAAAGGGTTGCTAAGGTTTCATAGGGTCTATTCCCTCCACCTTTCTTGATAACAATTTCAGCTTGTTTATGAACTAAGTTGCAAAGTAACGGTACAGTTCTTTTAAAAGCAAAGAAAGTTCCTGTTTTTTATAGGGAAAAGATTAAAAATTAAAAAACTGCACCAAGATAGGCCCAGTGCAGTTGTATTCAATGATATTGAATGCTACTATAGATAGATTTTCACCTTCATATCTATGGATTTGATTCGTTTTCGTTCTTCCGGTGAAAAGGCATTCCCATGCAACCGGAGTTTCCGCAATTTGGGAAGTCTTAAAATAAAATTGGGCAGGGTTTTGAGCTTATTATGACTCAGATCCAATTCTTCCAATTCGATCAAGGCTGATAAGGTAGCAGATAAATCTTCTATGCCATTCTTGCTCAGATTTAGTTTTTCCAATTTGGTCAAAGCCGATAGGGAATTGGGCAAACTTCCTATTTTGTTTTCGCTCAGGTCAAGTTTTCTCAGTTTGGACAGATTTCCCAGGGATTCTGGCAGACTTTTCAACTGGTTCATGGAAAGATTCAGTTCTTTTAAGTCGAGCAACTTCCCTATAGATTCCGGCAACTCGGAGAGGCTATTGCGTCTTAGATCTATGGTTTTGAGTTTTGTCAGGTTGCCTATGGACTTTGGAAGGCCTTCCAGACGATTGAATTTCAATTCAATTTTTTCAAGATTTACGAGGTTCCCGAAGGACTCTGGCAACACTTTTATCTCGTTGTTCGAAGCATATGCCCAACGCATTTTGGTCAACTTCCCAATACTTTCCGGAAAAGCGGTCAATTTATTATTTCCGAGATGAATGCTTATCAAATTTTTTAAATCCCCAAGCCGTTCCGAAAGTTCGGTAATTTCATTTCCTCCCCAACGGAAACTGGTCAAGGTGTTAATATCGTAAATAAAATCAGGAACAATGAGAAGGGAATTGCTTGAAAAATCCAAATCTTCCAAAGCTTTCATTCCTCCTGTAAAATTTGACAATTCTGTCAATTCATTACCCGCGAACGACACATCTTTAAGCTTTGTAAGTCTTGCCAGGCCAGAAGGCAGTGTTTTCACTTCGGTATCTTCCCAATACAGGGTTTCCAGGGAGCTTAGATTCCCAATACTCTCTGGAATGGATTTAAAGTCAAGTTCCAAAACTTCCAAGTAGCGCAGCTTTGGCAATTCAAAGACAATTTCTGGAAAAGCCTCAAGACCTTCCGCTTCAAAAACCAAAGTATCCAAATTCACAAGGCCTTTAAAAGCCTCCGGCAATTGCGCTATTTCATCTTCCAAACTAAGGTAATATACTTTTTCAGGATTGGCCAAAGCTTCTTCCAAATCATCATACTCTTTACCTTTTTGCGCAAAAGCCACTGCAAGGGCCGCAAAAAAGACAACTAGCGTTAAGAGGGATTTTTTATTCATCGTACATTTTAAATTAAGGTTGGTTAAAAAATTTTAACGCAAAGTACATTGCAAATATTGCGCCCATACTACCAAAGCATTGGTGTAAAAAGACATTTTCTGCCAGAAACATTTTTACATATTGATTTCCAATATGTTGCATCTAATCCTGATATGCACAATTGTATACATCGGGACCAGTTGTAGTAGATTGTGTACGGTATTGGCCTATTGCAAAGTTTTTAAAATACGTTTTTCGCCAACTATCCGGGGTCAATGAAAGCTATACGCCTGTATTGTATATAAAAATGCCTGATAGGAATTGAATTCCTATCAGGCATTTAACAACAATTATTTTTAAGGCTTATACAATACTTTGTACCACCTCTTTCTTTGCTTCTTTTTTGGAACCATCAAATCCTTCGACCCCACCAACGGTTGTATATTTCATGACAAAACGTTTGTTCGGGTTAATGATTTGATAGGCAAACTGACACATTACCGCGGCTTCATGGAAACCGGATAAGATCAATTTTAATTTTCCAGGATAGGTATTCACATCACCAATAGCAAATACACCAGGTACATTGGTTTGATAATCTTTGGCATTGTTTACCTTAATGGCATTTTTCTCGATTTCCAAGCCCCAATTCCCTATAGGTCCTAATTTTGGAGACAAACCAAATAGCGGAATAAAATTATCTACCTCAAGAAGTGTGGTACCCTTTTCAGCATCATTGTGTTTAATGGTTACCGCTTCCAATGCATTGGCTCCATGCAATTCTTTTACCTCAGCCTCAGTGAATAGATTAATTTTTCCCAATTTGGCCAATTCCGATGCTTTTTCAACGGAATCCAAAGCTCCCCGGAATTCATTTCTACGGTGTACCAAAGATACCTCCTCTGCAACATCGGCTAAGAAGATTGCCCAATCCAAGGCAGAATCCCCACCGCCGGCAATCACCACTTTCTTGTCGCGATATACTTCAGGGTCTTTGATCATATAAGCCACACCTCTATCCTCAAAATCCTGAATATTGGAAATGGGAGGTTTTCTTGGTTCAAAGGACCCCAATCCTCCTGCAATAACTACAACTGGGGCATTATGCTTTGTACCTTTATTTGTGGTAACCACAAAAGAATCATCTTCCAAACGTTCTAAAGTTTCAGCGCGTTCGCCCAACGTAAATCCAGGCTCAAAAGGCTTTATCTGTTCCATTAGATTATCTACCAAATCCCCAGCTAATATTTCTGGAAATGCAGGGATGTCATAAATAGGTTTTTTAGGATATATCTCCGAGCATTGTCCACCTGGTTGTGGCAAAGCATCGATTAAATGTGTCTTTAATTTTAACAATCCTGCTTCAAAAACTGTAAACAAACCTGTGGGGCCTGCTCCGATAATCAATATATCTGTCTTTATCATTACTTCTCAATTTTACACTTGGGATACCAATCCCCATATAGGATAATTTCTTATCACTATCTATTTCTACTTTATAATTAATCTTCTTTTAAAACGATATTATCTTCCTTTTTCGTATGATATTGGGCCATTGCTGCTTCTAAAGCTTCCCTATGCCCTACGACTTCCCCAATAATAATAATGGCAGGGTTTGTCAGTTGCTGTCTTTTTACTTCCTTTTCTATAGTCGCAATAGTTCCAATTCCTATCTTTTCATCTTCCCGGGTTCCATTCTGCACAATGGCGATCTGCATTTCCGATTTGCCTTCTTCCTTGAACAATTGTACAATTTTAGGCAATTTACTCATTCCCATTAAAATAACTACCGTGGCATTGGATTTAGCAGCCAGATATACATCTTGCGATAGTTCATGTTTTTTTGTCGTTCCCGTAATGACCCAGAAGCTTTCTGTTGCGCCTCTTTTTGTTACCGGAATATGTTGTGCGGCAGGAACGGCTACCGAAGAGGAAATCCCTGGTACCATATGGACAGCTACCCCAAAACTCGCAGCATATTCCATTTCTTCTGCTCCCCTTCCAAAAACAAAAGGATCTCCTCCTTTTAAACGTACCACATGACCGTGGGACTTTGCGCGACTTACGATCAACTCATTAATTTGCTCTTGTTGGTATGCATAACATCCTTTTCGTTTCCCTACAAAGATATGCTCTGCCTGCTTAGCATACTCCAATAATTCAGGATTCACCAAAGCATCGTAAAGTACCACATCGGCCTGTTGCAAAGCCTTGATTGCCTTTAAGGTAATCAATTCCACATCTCCAGGTCCCGCTCCTACCACGGTAAGACGAGCCTTATTTCCTGAAGTTAAATTGTGATGATTGTTTTGGGAATCCATACTAATTCTGAGCTGCTACCAATTCTTCTTCTCTAAAAGCCTGCACTTTCCCCAAGAATGTTTTGGCATCTGCCAAATAACGCTGGGCAAAATCTTCAGTTGGTCTATTTTTATTCAATTGCAATGCAAAATCCTCAAAAGAACCTTCCATTGGGATTCTTCCATTTGCAATAAAGAAGGTATTAAAATCTTTTATAATACCAGCATGGGTATTGGTCTTTTTTCCTTCTGCCGTTAACAATGCCTTGGCAGAGTTTACCATAGACGTATAGGAATAATAGATACTGGCAGCCCATTTCTGCTCTTGCAATCTGTCTTGGGCATTCTGTATTTTCTCCTCACTTTCAAACAAAAGTGTTGCGATCAAATCGATTACTACCCCAGCACATTCTCCTACGCCAATAGCCTTTACATATTTCTCTGAATTTCCCCAGTCGATAAAATCTTCTGCGGTCAAATTCTCAATATCAGATAGTGGTTTTAAGAAATCATAAAAATAATGCTCTCCTTTAGCCACATAATAATCTACAAACTTGGCTCCATTTCCATTGGCTTCAAAATCGTTCAAAATCAATCGCAATGCTTCCGGACCTCTTTTACTAGGTATCTTAACGACTTTGTCTGCAAAACGGCCTTTTCCATCGCCATAGTTTCCACCTCCCAACAATACTTGTAGTGCCGGAGCAACCAATTTATCCTTGGTTCTAACGGACATTCCCTGAAAACCTATATTGGCCATATTGTGTTGTCCGCAGGCGTTCATACATCCACTGATCTTAATGACTACATCTGTATTATTGATATATTGTGGATATTCCGCCTTAATAACACGCTCCAACTCCGCTGCAATACCTGTACTACTTGCAATACCTAAATTACAAGTATCTGTCCCTGGACAAGCCGTGATATCCAATGCTTTGTTATATCCTGCTTCTACAAAATCCAATTTTTTCAACGCTTTGTAGAAAAAGGGCACCAATGCTTCCTTTACATAAGGAATCAAAATATTTTGACGTAAGGAAAGTCGCAATTCTCCCGCGGCATACTGTTGTACCAAATCTGCCAATAAACGGGCCTTATCCGTATAAAAATCACCTAAAAGAACCTTAATTCCTATGGCTACATATCCTTCTTGCTTTTGTGGAATCACATTGGTTGTCTTCCATTGCTCAAAAGCTTGAGTATCCTCAATAGTGGTTTCCGGCACCGCTACTTCAGCAACTTGTACTTTAGGATAGGCCTCGGCATCAACAGGGTACACATCAAATGGAATTGCTTTTTGTTCTTCCTCCAACAATCGTTTAAAACCATCCAATCCAATATCTTTTAACAAGAACTTCATTCTTGCTTTTGCTCTACTTTTTCGTTCTCCATAACGGTCAAAAACACGTACCACGCCTTCCATCAAGGGAATAATCTTTTCCGAAGGCAAGAAATCGTACAATACATCAGCGTGACGCGGCTGCGATCCCAGACCTCCGCCCAACATCACTTTGAATCCTACTACTCCATTTTCTATTTTGGCAATAAAACCTAGATCATGCATATAGGAAAGTCCGGTATCGGCATCACTTGCGGAAAAAGACACTTTAAACTTTCTTCCCATTTCTTGGGAAATAGGATTTCTCAAGAAATATTGAAACAGGGCATGGGCATAAGGAGAAACATCAAAAGGTTCGTTTACATCGATTCCAGCAGTTTCACTGGCCGTTACGTTACGTACCGTATTTCCACAAGCTTCGCGCAAGGTTACATCATCTCGCTCCAATTCTGCCCATAGTTCAGGAGTTCTGTTTAGATCCACATAATGGATCTGGATATCCTGACGGGTCGTGATGTGCAAGCGACCCCTGGAATATTCATCAGAAACATCACAGATACGCTTCAATTGCTTGGAACTGACCTTCCCATAAGGCAATTTAATACGGATCATTTGAACTCCTTCCTGACGTTGACCATAGACACCTCTAGCCAATCGTAAACTGCGGAATTTCTCCTCGTCCAATTTCCCTTCGTGAAACTGGCGAATTTTTGCTTCCAATTCTATGATATCCTTTTCAACAACCGGATTTTCTATTTCTGTTCTAAAACTTTGCATTTCTTCTTCTGTATTTTAGGGTACTGTACTTGCTTGACCTATTATTGGAGTTTAACTTATAAATCCTGCACCAACGGTATTATTCGACTGTGTATCTATTAAGATAAATGACCCATTGGTCCTGTGTTCTTTGAACGGGTCAAAGAAAATAGGCTTGTTCAATTTAAAGGTCACTTTAGCAATATCGTTCATTCCCAAAGCATCGATATCGGTATCAATCCCTGAGTAATCTGGATGTATTTTGTGATGAATATCAGCCACTTTGGCCAATACCTTGTTTACGCCATGTTGAATAATAAACTTACTTCCGGGAGTCATCTTTTGAGAATCCATCCAAGAAACCGTTGCCGTAAACTGTTTGTCGATCGTAGGCAGGTCTCCTGCTTTTACCAACATATCCCCTCTACTTACATTGATTTCATCTTCTAGGGTAATGGTAACCGAAGAACGTCTGGATGCCGTTTGATAGGGTTTGTCGTAGAAATAGATTTCTTTGATTCTGGAAGTCGTTTGGGAAGGTAAGGCCACTACCTCATCGCCTACACTCAACTCTCCTCCATACACTTTTCCGGCAAAGCCTCTAAAATCGTGATACTCTTCCGTTTTTGGTCGGATAACATATTGCACTGGAAATCTAGGGGTTCCGCTATTGTAAATATCTTTTCGATCTAAATTTTCCAGATGTTCCAACAAGGTAGTTCCATTATACCATGGTGTATTCTCTGAAGCATTCACTACATTATCGCCTTTTAAGGCACTTACAGGTATAAAGGTGATGTTTTGCCCTTGGTAATCCCGTTTGCTCATCAATTCCTCGAAATCTGCCTTGATCGCATTGTACTTCTCTTCCGAATAATCGACCAAATCCATTTTATTAATGGCGACAATAACGTCTTTGATCCGCAATAGATTATTGATAAAAAAATGACGATTTGTTTGTTCAATAACTCCTTTTCTCGCATCGATCAGAATAATTGCTGCTTGGGAGGTTGAGGCTCCGGTCACCATATTCCTTGTGTATTCTACATGTCCCGGAGTATCGGCTATGATATAACTTTTCTTTGCTGTTGAAAAGTAAATATGAGCCACATCAATAGTAATTCCCTGCTCACGTTCGGCGACAAGACCATCAGTAGCCAGCGAAAAATCCAGATAATCGTATCCTTTTTGTTTACTGGTTTTCTCTATGGCCTCCAATTTATCCGTGGTAAGCGATTTTGTATCGTATAGGATTCTACCGATCAAGGTACTTTTCCCATCATCCACACTTCCTGCCGTTGCTATTTTTAGTACTTCCATTATTCTCTTACTTGATCCGATTAAAAATATCCTTGTTGTTTTCTTTTTTCCATAGCCGCCTCGGATCTTTTATCATCGATACGGGCGCCTCTTTCCGAAATTGTTGAGCTTCTAATTTCTTCAACCACGGAAGCGATATCCGTTGCGTCCGAATACACAGCAGCGGTACAACTCATATCGCCAACAGTTCTAAAACGCACCATTCTTTCCAACACTTCTTCATCTTCTTCCTGATACACATAATCCGAATGCGACCATATTAGACCATCGCGTAAGAAGACTTTTCTTTTGTGCGCGAAATAAATGGATGGAATCTCTATTTCCTCTTTTTGGATATAGGACCAAACATCCAATTCCGTCCAGTTGGAAATTGGAAAAACACGCACATTTTGTCCCAGTTCAATTTGTCCGTTCAACATATCGAACAATTCTGGGCGCTGACTTTTCTCGTCCCATTGTCCAAAATCGTCACGTACTGAAAAAATACGTTCTTTGGCCCGTGCCTTTTCTTCATCTCTTCTTGCCCCACCGATACAAGCATCAAATTTAAATTCTTCAATGGCATCCAAAAGTGTGGTTGTTTGCAAGGAGTTTCTGCTGGAATATCTTCCCGATTCCTCTTTCACTTTTCCTTGATCAATGGAATCCTGTACATTGCGGACAATCAATTCCAAGCCCAATTCCTTTACCAATCGATCTCTGAATTCAATAGTTTCCGGAAAATTATGTCCCGTATCTATATGCATCAAAGGAAACGGAATCTTGGCAGGATAAAATGCCTTCTGCGCCAAACGTACCAATGTAATGGAGTCCTTCCCTCCAGAAAACAACAGTACCGGCTTTTCAAATTGCGCTGCCACTTCCCTCATGATATAAATGGCTTCGTTTTCCAACGCATTGATGTGTGACGTATCTTTCACTTGTTCTTTATTTTAGTTCTTTGTTCTCTTCTTTTCGTTAAGAATGTAATCCACATTCTCTATTTTCCAACACTTTTGTAGGGTCAAAATATTTATGCTCATTGGGCAATTTATGTTCTGTCAGATATGCATCCAACTGTGCATCGTCCCAATGATAAAAAGGACTCACTTTTAAAACCCCATCCTTACTTAGGCTAAAAATATCCAAACTATCCCGCAAGGCCGTTTGCCCTTTCCTTAAGTTGGTAAACCAAAGATCGGGTTGATGTTCTGCCATCGCTCTTCGAAACGGCTCCAACTTTACTTGTTCTGTAAATTCCCCATGCTTGGGGTCGTCAATTCCAGGAATCCCCATAAGCACATCCCTATGGGAAGAGGTCTGTTTGGGAACGTATAATTTTATGTTCAAGCCCAATCGTTCAATTAAGTCTTCTGCATGCCTATAGGTGTTGGGCGTATTGTATCCCGTATCGCACCAAATGACTTCTATTTCGTTATCCACGGAAGCCACAGCATGAAGAATTGCGACTTCATAGGGTCTGAAATTTGTAGTTATGATCGACTTTCCACTAGTATTGATCGCCCAAGAGATAATTTCTTCCGGACTACGATCCCTATAGGTGTTATTGAGTTCTTGTATCTGTGTTAAGGTAAAATTCATGCTCTTGTTTTTTATTATTTTCCCCATCCAATTCTATTCCAGGCACGCTCATGAAAGAAATACAAAATCATTTTTGTAAAAAGTTCAACGGCGCCTATAGAAAATGCCAGTGTAAGCGTCCCTGTAATGATCCATGAAATAATTATGGTATCTAAGGTACCTATTATCCTCCAACTAATGGACTTTGCCACACTTCGTTTCGGTTTCTCTGACTTTCTATCGGAAGCATAACTTCCTTTGTCGGATTTTTTGTTTAAAATGAATTGGTCTGTAATCATAAAGCGATAATTCTAATACCCTATCGATTTAATAGGAAAAACAAAATTAAAACAATTTCATAGAAGTAGTCGTTAAAAAAACATCAACTTTACCTATTACCCTATAGTTTTAGTAGATTATTAATAAAAACGAGAATTTATTGGAAATATTACAAGAAGTATTCTTCTTTAATCCGAAATTGCAGATCAATTGATCAAATCGGCCAAGGTATTGTTACGGTAGACTTCCAAGGCACTATCCCGAACTTGTAGCATGAGTTTATGGACAGAACACTCTTTCTCATCCACGCAATCATCACATTTTTCGTAAAAATTAAGACTCACGCAAGACACCATGGCTATAGGGCCTTCCAAAACCCGCATGACGCTGGTCATCGGAATGTCTGCCGGGTCCTTAATTAAATAGTAGCCACCGCCTTTTCCTTTTTTTGAACCTAAGAATCCTGTTTTTCGCAAACTGAGGAGTATTGTCTCCAGAAATTTTTGTGAAATATTCTCTTGTTTGGCAATTTCGGCAATTTGAACGGGGACTTTATGCTCTTGATTTGCAAGAAAAACAAGCGCTTTAAGGCCGTATTTGGTTTTTTTGGATAGCATAGGACTAAGATAGGGAAATATTGCAAAAACCCGCTTTAAATACTTTTTTATAAAATCTTGCGTTAGCAGCAAGTAAACATGATTAAAATCAACCTTATTTTAAAACTATGAAAAAACTAAATCTTATTTTTCTTTTTACGTTGACGCTCTTTATAGCTTCTTGTGACAGTGATGATTCCTCCGGTGTAGATATTGATCCGGTAATGGCATCCACGGATATCCTTGGCGACTGGAATTTAGTGGAATTAGAAACGACTAACGGTAGGGTTGAAAGTAATGCCCTAGGTCTTGAAATCAATGCTAATTTTACAGCGGTCGGACAGGATTTCGACACCTTGGTTACTTTTTCCGGCGACCCGCAAATGGTTACCAGTAGCGGAAGCTATACTACAGTAATCACTACGGAAATAGCAGGAGTTACAGAAACTGAGGAGGTACCTGGGGAAGATTTTTTTGAAACTTCTACCTGGCGCATTGAGAACAATCAGTTGATTTTCTCCGACGATGGTGTAGATGTTCCTTTTGATATTACGGAATTCTCTGAAAATCGACTTTCATTACGTGTCGATATTGATGAAACGGAATCTGAATTAGGATTTACCTCATCCGTATCTGCTACCTATACTATGACATTAACAAGATAGTAATCTTAATTAAGCATAAAAAGGCCCAAATTCACTGATTTTGGGCCTTTTTTTTCTAGTATACACCATTTCGCTACCTATTAAGCCTCTTCCAAGGCTTGGGTTACATCTGCAATAATATCATCGCAATGTTCCAAACCTACCGATAAACGCACCATACCATCCGTGATACCACCAGCTTGCCGCTCTTCTGAGGAAAGCTTGCTATGCGTTGTGGAGGCTGGATGTGTTACAATACTTCTGGAGTCGCCTAAATTTGCCGATAGGGATAAGAGTTTTATGGCATTGAAAAATCGTTTTCCCGCTGCTACGCCCCCATTGATCTCAAAGGCGACCACGCAACCTCCGGCTTTCATTTGTTTTTTAGCCACTTCATATTGGGGATGTGATTTTAAAAAGGGGTATTTCACCCAATTTACCTTAGGGTGATTTTCTAAAAATTCAGCAACTTTTAAGGCATTTTCACAATGGCGATCCACACGTAGCCCCAGTGTTTCAAGACTTTTGGACAATATCCATGCATTAAAGGGAGACAAGGCGGGTCCGGTAATACGCGAAAAGCGATATACTTTATCCATTAATTCGGCACTTCCTACCGTAATTCCTGCCAATACACGTCCTTGACCGTCCATCAATTTCGTCCCGGAATGAATGACCAGATCAGCGCCATACTTAATGGGCTGCTGCAGATAAGGAGAGGCAAAACAATTATCAATAATCAACAACAAGCCATGTTTTTTTGCAATTTTTCCCAAGGCTTCCAAATCTAAAATATCCACCCCCGGATTGGTAGGCGATTCGGCATACAGTACTTTGGTATTTGGCGTCACCAGGGCATCGATCTGATCCAAAGCGGTAATATCAAAATAGCTGGCCGTAATATTCCATTTGGGCAAGAATTTAGTAAATAAAGTATGGGTGGAACCAAAAATATTTCGTGCCGAAATAATATGGTCTCCACTATCCAATAAAGCCGCAAAAGTGGAGAAAACGGCAGCCATACCCGATGCAAAGGCAAAACCGGCCTCTGCGCCTTCCATCTTGCATACTTTTTCTATAAACTCGGAAGAATTGGGGTTGGAATAGCGCGAATATATATTTCTGTCTTTCTCTTCGGCAAAGGAAGCCCGCATGTCCTCGGCATCTTCAAAAACAAAACTTGAGGTAACATACATTGGAGTCGTATGCTCTAAAAATTGTGTTCGTTCTGTGTGGGTCCGTATGGCTTC
The DNA here is from genome assembly GCF_043678055.1 of Spongiimicrobium salis. Classification (NCBI taxonomy): domain Bacteria; kingdom Pseudomonadati; phylum Bacteroidota; class Flavobacteriia; order Flavobacteriales; family Flavobacteriaceae; genus Spongiimicrobium; species Spongiimicrobium salis. The sequence continues at coordinate 74,831 of NZ_JBHEQA010000006.1, read as the reverse complement.
TGTTTCAAATTTCTTTTTCATGATCGTATTGTTATGTCATTTTTGTGATGGAGTCTTAAACATCTCCAAATCCCCTCAAAGGGGCAATTATTATATTTCATTACTCAAATTTCAACTATCCTTTTTCTGCAATTCGCAATATGTCGCCAAAAACTCCTCTCGCAGTCACGGCTGCACCGGCGCCTGCACCCTGAATTACCAGAGGGTTCTCTCCATAAGATTCTGTATAGATCTCTATAATAGAATCTGATCCCTTTACCTGGCCCAGGGCACTTTCTTTGGGCACAGAAATGAGTTTCACTTCTAGGGTACCTTTTTCTTTCTGCAAATTTCCGGACAAATCTCCCACATAGCGCAGTACGTGTCCTGGGGCTTGTTCTTGTTTTAAGCGATGAAATGCTTCATCCAAGGAAGAAATCTGTTCTTGAAATTCCTCTCTTGAAATTTCTTGTAATCCAGCAGGAATGAGATTTTGGATGGCAATATCCGAAAATTCGTTCCTCAAATCCAATTCCCGGGCCAAAATCAATAATTTTCTCCCTACGTCATTCCCCGAAAGGTCTTCCCGTGCATCAGGCTCAGTAAATCCTTTGGCCATGGCCTCCTGTACAATATGGGAAAAAGGAGCGTCCACCTCGGAAAACGTATTGAAAATATAACTCAGGGAACCTGAAAATACGCCTTTAATTCGGGTGATATTTTCCCCGGACAAATGCAATAATTTGATCGTATCGATCAAAGGAAGTCCGGCACCCACATTGGTTTCGTACAAGTACTGCTTTTGATGCTTGTCCAGTACCTGCCGTAATGTTTCGTAATAGCCAAAATCCAAGGTATTTGCGATTTTATTGGAGGATACCATATCATAGCCATTGGCAATAAATGTTGCATATTGTTCCACAAAGTCCAAACTAGCCGTATTGTCTATGGCAATCAGGTTTTCCAAGTGATGCTTCTCTGCAAAATCGAAGACATCTGCTGGGGTATACCCAATGCCATTTTCTCTAAGCGAGGAACGCCAATTTTTGGTCACTCCGTAGGCATTCAATAAGACTTTTCTGGAATTGGCCACTGCAAAAATATGGAGCTGAATCCCTTTGCGTTTCTCAATGGTTTTTGCAGATTTTAAAATCTGATCGATTAGGGTTCCGCCTACATTGCCATGTCCAAAAATAGCGAGATTCACTTTTTTACTGATTCCAAAAACCTGTCCGTGCATTACATTCAAGGCCTTGTGCAAATGTGCTTTCTGCAGCACCAAACTCACATTCTTTCCCGTAATGGTGTTGTTGAAAAGCAAAGGAACAATCCCGTTCTTGATCAACTCGTTATACGGTTTATGGAAGGTACTGAGGTCCTGACCTACAATAGAGATTACAGAAACTTCACGGAGTACGGTGATCATATTGATATCCTTGGTATAAAAATCATCCTGAAATTCTGTCTCCAGCGCTTTCTTTGCCTTGGTCGCTTTTTTCGCCTCTACCACCAATCCTATACCGCGTTCAGAGGAGCCTTGGGAGATAATACTCACATTGATATTGTTATTCCCCAAAGCCTTAAAGATACGGGCATCAACGCCCACTTTTCCCAATAGGCCGCGCCCTTCAAGGTTAATGAGGGCCATATCTTCGATCACCGAAAGGGATTTAATGCCTTCTTTACTCGTTTCAGCGCTGATCAAAGTCCCTTCATTATCATTATTGAAGGTATTTAATATTCGTAAAGGAATATTCTTCTCTAGCAGGGGAATAATGGTTTTAGCATGCAATATGGTCGCTCCAAAATTGGCCAACTCATTGGCTTCCCCATAAGATAATTGAGAAATACGCCTGGCATCCGGAACCAGATCCGGATTTGCCGTAAAAATACCATCTACATGCGTATAACTCTGAAGTTCCTCTGCATTGAGGAAATTGGCCAATAGGGAGGCCGTATAATTACTGCCATTTCTTCCTAGAGTAGTGGTTTCATTCTCCATATTAGAGGCAATAAAACCTGTTACAATAGGAATACAGCCTGCTTCCAGATCTGAAAATGCAGCCAATACATTCTCTTTGGACAACAATTCCAACACCTGGGCATCACCAAAAGTCGCATCCGTTTTAATCAACTGTCTGGAATCTATTTGCTTGGTTTCAATTCCTTTTTCGTGCAACAATTGCGTTACTAGTTTAACCGAGATCAATTCTCCGTAAGACAGTACCTCATCTTTTATTTTATGGCTATAATCTCCCAATAAAGACACCCCTTCAAACAGTTTCCATAAGGCATCGAATTCAACACTAAAATCGACCCGATGGTATTGATCTTGTTGGTACGTTTTAAAAGCGTCAAATTCCTCCTGATAGGATTTCCCCTTTACGGCCTTTTTGAGTATCCCTTCCAACTGGTCGGTAGCTTTGCCGCGAGCGGACAGTACAATAGCTATTTGCTCTCCTCCTTGGGCCTTGGCCGTAACGATATCCAACACATTGGCGATACCTTCTCCATTCCCCAGGGACTTTCCACCAAATTTTAAGACCTTCCACCCCTGCCCTTTTCCATGCTTATGGAAGACCTCTTTTAAGAGCGTTTCCAATTGTTCAAACTCTATTAAAAAGGCATCGTGACCATGGGGAGATTCCACTTCCCCATAGGTTACATTACTATTGGCTTGGGCCAATTGCTTATAGGTTTCCTTGTTTTCCTTTGCCGTAAAAAAGAGGTCCGAATCTACCCCTACAATATGAATATGGGTGTTACTTTTTTGCAATGCCACAAAAGCCTCTTCTCCATTTCGGGTAATATCAATGGTTTTTAACAACTGGTTCATGAGTTTATAGGCCGCCAATTGAAAGCGTTCTTGCAGCTTTTTGCCGTGATGCGTCAACCAACTTTCCACATTAAACACCTGCAATTCTTCATTGGTACTTCGGCTAAAACGTTCTTTAAAGGATTCCGGAGTGCGATAACAGAGCATGGCATGCATACGGGCGTCATGGACGGGTTGTTTGGAATTCACCAAAAATTGCTCTTGGATCTGGCAATTGGCAATCAACCAATCGGTCGATTTCCAGTCGGTCGCCACAGGAATAAGGTGCTCCGTGATATCCGGTCGTATTGCGGCCATTTCCCAGGCAATCCCTCCTCCTAGGGAACCTCCAATGATGGCATATAGTTTAGTGATTTCTAAAGCAGCCAATCCCTTCAAAAAGATTTCCGCGATATCTCCCGCTACAAAGTCCTTATAATTTTCAATCAGGAAACCATCATGTCCATTTCCAGGCACGTTAAAAGCCAGGACCGTATATTTTGTGGTATTAATGCATTTTCCATCGCCGATCAAAGCGGCCCACCAGCCTTTTTCCCCGCTGACATTGGAATTTCCGGTCAAGGCATGGTTGACCAGTACTATGGGCGCCGTGTGCAATTCCGGTCCAAACAATTGGAAGGACAATGGGATATCCAAAGTGGTTCCACTATAGGTGGTATATGATTTTAATTCGAGATGCTGCATCATTTTTCCTCTTCTACTTAGCTATACTAGATTCTATTCCATTAAAAAAACAAACATGCTATACTTCTGTATAGTGCGTATCAAAAAAAGTGTTAAGAAGAAAAGTGAATTACGGAAGACTTCCGTTATTGTTATCTGTCCCGGAGGATAGAATGTAGCACCTTCTTTGCGTTGCACAAAGGGTTGCTAAGGCTTCATAGGGTCTATTCCCTCCACCTTTCTTGATAACCATTCAATAAGCGTTTGAACTTTGAAGGGACAAATATACGTTCGGAATTTTTTATTATCCTAATATTTTGTGGAAAAATGTAAAATAATTTGGATTGGAGTTAATTTTTCTATGGGTTTATAGGAAGTGGTGGTTCTCGACAGCGCCTGTATGCCGACAGGTAGGTGCTCTCGTTCTCGACTGCGCCTGCCTGACGGTAGGCAGGCTCGAACTGACACGTTCTGCGAAGTTTGCAACTTTGTAACACTCATACTCATTCTCGACTGCGCTCGAACTGACACGTTCTGCGAAGTTTGCAACTTCGTAGTTCAAACTCAAACCTAATACCTCATTCCCAATTGCGAATACCTCAACCCTCAACAACACCCCTAAAATCCCCTCAAGGGGACAATACTTCACATTCAAACATTGCTGTCACTTCGAGTGTTTTTTTGTGAACGCAGTGAAACAGAAAAATGTATCGAGAAGCGTTTTCATATCATAGTACTTTTACACTTTATAAAGGTTCTCGATACAATTCCTTTTTTCTTCCAGAAAAAGGAATCACTCGAACTGACACATTCTGCGAAGTTTGCCACTTTGTAGCACTCATACTCGTTCTCGACTGCGCCTGCCTGACGGTAGGTAAGGCTGAACTGACAGAATAAAACTAAAAAACCGTGATTTCTACAGAAGAAATCACGGTTTTCAATATGTTTTCAGAAAAGTTTATAAACCAAATGCCTCTTTTACCGCATCTACATGGTCCAATTTTTCCCAAGTGAACAATTCCACTTCTTTTTCTACCCTTCCGTTATAAGGCGATTCAAAGACCTTGGTAATAGTCGTTGATTCTTTCCCCATATGTCCATAGGCCGCAGATTCCAAATAGATGGGGTTGCGCAATTTTAAGCGTTCTTCGATCGCAAAAGGGCGCATATCAAAAAGCTCTCCTACTTTTAGGGCAATGGCACCATCTTCCATATCCACTTTGGCGGTACCATAGGTATCTACAAAAATAGAAGTGGGTTCTACAACGCCAATCGCATAACTCAATTGCACCAATATTTCATCGGCCACTCCAGCAGCTACTAAGTTCTTGGCCGCGTGACGTGCCGCATAGGCCGCACTACGATCCACTTTACTGGGATCTTTTCCACTAAAGGCGCCTCCTCCGTGAGCTCCTTTTCCTCCATACGTATCTACAATAATCTTACGTCCTGTGAGTCCTGTATCTCCATGGGGGCCTCCGATCACAAACTTTCCAGTAGGGTTGATATGATAGGTAATCTTATCATTGAACAATTGCTGTACATAAGCAGGCAACTGGGCAATCACTTTAGGCATTAAGATGTTGATAATATCCTCCTTGATCTTATCCAGCATGACATCGTCATTGCTATCAAAATCATCGTGCTGGGTGGATACCACAATGGTATCGATACGCTGCGGTACATTGTCATCGGAATATTCAATAGTTACCTGGGATTTGGCATCCGGACGCAAATAGGGAATAGCATTCCCTTCCCGTCGCAGCTCTGCCAATACTTGTAGAATCTTATGGGAAATATCCAGTGCCAGAGGCATATAATTTGCCGTTTCTTTGGTGGCATAACCAAACATCATTCCCTGATCTCCAGCTCCTTGTTCTTCTTTTTCTCCACGATCTACCCCTTGGTTGATATCTTGGGATTGTTCATGGATCAAAGAAATTACGCCACAGGAATCTCCACTAAACTGATATTCCCCTTTGGTATACCCAATAGTGTTGACCACTTCACGGGCAATGGATTGTACATCCAAATAGGTATTGCTCTTTACTTCTCCTGCCAAGACCACCTGACCTGTGGTCACCATAGTCTCGCAGGCCACTTTACTTTCTGGATCAAATGCTAAAAAATTATCCAATAAAGCATCACTGATCTGATCCGCTACTTTATCTGGATGTCCCTCACTTACAGATTCCGAGGTAAATAAATATGCCATAATTCTTTTTCTATTTTTTTGGAAGAAGATTTGACCTGGAATAGGAGCAGCCCGCTAAAGTGGACAAGAATCGAATAGGAAATCGATACCGCTGTTTTAGCATTTTTAATGAGGTTGCAATCAGTCAAATCTTTCCTCTTAAACTTCGCTAGCAAAAGTATGAAAATTGTTTTGTTGGCAAAATGCTTTTAAGAAAGAATTCAGTGGAGTTCCGCACATCTGTTAAAATTCGCGATAAGTCCCATAAACATTGCCTTAAAGAGTGTAATGTATTGGATTATTATCGACTAAAAAATAAAAAACTATGTTAAAGCACTTTATTGTAACCCTCTTCCTTGTCAGTAGCTATCTTGTACAATCCCAGCAATTCAAACATCCGGGCAAATTGATGCTACAAGACGAAACCTATACCGGAACATTTTCCAACAAGGTGACGCCAAGAACTAAAGCCCTGGTTTTTAAGGCCTCAACATCTGAAACCTTTAATATTTTAAGTTTGGACAACGCCACTTTGGTCTATGATCAAAATGGGCGCAGCTATCAAACCAAAAAAATCAATGGAAACATTCAGCTGTTAGAAGTTCTCGTAGAAGGGAAAGCAAGGCTGTACAAAAATCCCATCTCCAACAACCTCATCATCCAAAAAAGCGATGAAGAAAGTAAAGTGCTGGCTCGGGCCACCAATAAGACAGGCATCTCGGAATATTCTCGTGGTGTTTTGGCCATTCTTTTCAGTGATTGCCCCCAAGTGAGACAATTGGTTAGTAGCCATAGTTTTTCCTATTCCAAAATTGATGATCTCACCACCCAATACAACAATTGTGAAAATTTTGAGGAAGGATATGTCTTGACCGATACACAAATTAAGGATTTGGCCTATGACGAAGAAGGAAGTACCTATACCTTGGATGTAGGTGTTGGCTATTTCTTTGAGAGCAATGACGGTCTTGTGGGAGGGCAAAATTTTGATGCCAGCCTCAATGGTTTATCCTTTTTTGTAGGCGGAAGCTTTTCCCCTTCCTATTTAAAAGCCTACAAAAACACCTTTTTCTTTGATGTCACCGCCACTTATTTGGTCAATGCCTCGGATGGCCCTGTAGAAAAAAGCGCTTTCCGCCTATTGTTTGGTCCTAGGGTCGTATTCTACAAAGACAGCAACCTAAGTCCCTATATCAAATTTAGTGTGGGACTGGCCGTTGACCGCTATACCTTGGATTTTTCCGGTTTTCCAGGCCTTGATGGTTTTCCCAACCCTTTGGAAGATTCCGATACTAGCCTCAATGCAGGGATTGAAATAGGAGCTACCATCCACAAAAACATCCGATTGGGAATATTGTATGTTCCGGAGTATAGTGCCCAGGTATTTTCCGATGCTGATAATTTTGGTGTTCGTTTGGATAACAATAGTTTTAATCTAAAGTTATCCTACGTTTTTGGAGGGAAGTAAGGGAATATCCGCTGTCGGGAAATAGCCCTTCTAAGAAACTGTTGTCGTTATTGCAGATCTGTTTTCCTTGCAGGAGTCTATGGTTTTTTTATAATGTTCCTCTTTTTTATGGTCATCATCCATTAAAAAGCATCTGAATACAGAATAATAACAAAATAGCGGCTACTCCTTGCACTAAAGTAGCCAGGGTATGACTCTTTAAAGTGGTTTTGGTATCCATTCCCGAGAACTGGGAAACCACCCAAAAATAACTGTCATTGATGTGAGAAACAGTCATGGCTCCAGCTCCAATGGCCAAGACTGCAAGTGCGCGGGACAGTTCACTTTCCAACCCCAGTACATCGGTCATGGGGGCGATTATCGTAGCAGTGGTAATAATGGCAACGGTAGAGGAGCCTTGCGCCGTTTTTAAAATGGCCGCGAGGATAAAGGGTAAAAATATCCCTACTTCCAGCCCGGTAAAATAGGTTTCGATAAGTACTCCTAAATTTCCTGATCGGAGGATCCTCCCAAAAGCGCCTCCCGCCCCCGTAATGAGTATAATGACCCCGGCTTCTTTTAAAGCGCTGGATACCCAACCTAAACGCTCTTTCACCGGAGTTTTTCGGCTCACCAATTGTACGGCCAACAGAATGCCTATAAATAAAGCAGGCACAGGGTGCCCCATAAAAGAAAGGATTTTGGCTATACTCCCATCTCCAAAGGGATGCGAGGGGTAATTGGAAATAGATCTTAAAGCAATTAACAGGATGGGGATTCCTATGGGGAGCAATACGGCAAAAACGCTGGTATTGCTCTCTGTGATTTCATCAGCAACCTCTAACTCTTCGTGATGTTCGGCATCAAGTTTAGCGCCCGATTTTACGGCCCATAAGTACCCTACGAAAGCCGTAGGAATGGCTACGATAAGCCCCATAAGAATAACGAGCCCCAAATCGGCATCCATAGCGGCGGCAGCGGCCAAGGGGCCCGGCGTTGGCGGCACAAAAACATGGGCAACATAAAGTCCCGTAGAAAGGGCCACGGCAAAAACCACCACAGAAATCCCTGTTTTTTTACTTAGGGCTTTGTTCAGTGCGGAGAGTATAATAAAACCAGAGTCACAGAATACAGGGATTGAAACTAAAATGCCCGTTAAATTCATTGCCAAAGGAGATCTTTTCGTTCCAATGCGCTTTAAAATGTACTTCGCTATGGTTGCCGTACCTCCCGATTTTTCTAAAAAAACGCCTATCACAGATCCAAATCCTATGATAATTCCTATACTAGACAGGGTTTTCCCAAAGCCCTCACTGAGTTTATCCAATATTACCTCCCCGTCCAAGCCCATTAAAAATCCAGTTATTACTGCGGCCAGAATCAAGGCGATAAAAGGGTGTACCTTAAATTTGGCAATGGCAACTACTATAAAGACAAGAACAACTAAAATGACAAGGAGTAGATTCATACAGACAACATTTTAATCTTTGATCAACACATTTGATAGGATTAAAATACAAGATCAATTTTAAAGTTGGACTTTGATTTGCCATTCGGCCTATGGATACATCTTTTTTTTTAGTACCTCATCAACAATAGCAATAAAGCCAAAATTGAATGAGGTTTTCATTTTGACCTTATTGCCAAAGGAGTATGGAATATTACAATTCGTATTTTACCCCCAATACCACATAGCGCGGCTGTACCAAATATTCAAAGGTACTGATCAGGTTATTGGAAAAGGAATCCCTACGGATAGAGGTCGTATTTAATAAATTTAAGCCAGAAATTTTAAATTCCCAATGGCTATCCTCCTTCTGGTAGTAGAGCGATGCATTCAAGAAATCGTAGGTGCTTTGGGTGCTTCCATTTCTGTTTTTATAGTCATTGTATTGGTAATCTGCGATAAGCGAAAATCCTTTTAAGAAATACGCCTCAAAGTTCACAAAAGGTCGGTTGGTCACAAAAGTGCTCGATCCACTAGAGCTTTGATAATCGTTAATGATCTTTTCAAAACCTACTTCCACATTGGGCCATTCCTTAAAATTGGTATCTATAGACGTTTTATAGTTTTGTACAAAAGAAGTATTTTCATTTACTGCTCCGTCTATAAAATTATTGTATTTGGCATAGGTAAGATTGGCCTCTCCCCTAATTTTCATAAACGAAAGTCGTTTTTCATAACTTCCCCTACCACTCAAATTTTCATTGGCCGCATCAATATTGATAGGCGTATAATTACGATCTAGATTTTGATAGGTGAGTATATTTTGAATATCATCTTTTTTTCGTTGATAATTCAAATTTGCATTGATATTCGTAAAATTGAACATATTAAAATTATAATAGCTGAGATTAAAGGTTTGATACCAGGCATTTTCCAATTGTGGATTCCCTAAAAACAAACTATTGTAGCTTCGGATAATAGTGCCCTGCGATAAATTTTGAATATCCGTAAACTCCGCTTGGGTATTGTAGGTAAGGCTTATGGACTCCGAACCTCTAATATCATATTTGGCATTTAGACTGGGCAAGAAAAGGGTTTTGTCCAATTCGGTCTCCACGCCCAGTTGTGTATTTGCCGTTTGATAGCTATGCACCGTAAAGCCCGGGCTCAAGGTTAATTTTCCCAGTTTGGTCTTATACCTGATCCCGGCATACAAATCCAGAAAATCATAAGATACATCATTGGTCAAACCAGGGTTTGTTAGGGGTGTACTGGTCCCATTGCTGAAGCGCTCATCGATGGAAGATTGCAAGCCTTGATGATTGCTGTTGGTACCAATGGAAAAATTAATGTGATTGGTCTTGTTCAAAATTCGATAATAGTTCACCACAGCATCAAAACTATTGGTAAAAATCAATTGATCCTGGAATAGCCCAAAGGGACTTTCCCCATTGAGATCCAATGCAGCTAGGAATGGTACCTGTGATGTGCTTAAATCATAGGTGGGGTCCTGTTTTTTATATTTGTAGCTCGCCTCAAAAGACCATACGTTTTTATCGTTCTGGGCATAAAAACCCTCCAAAAGTTGCTCAATGGAAAACGGCTGTCGGGCTACGGTAGATCCAATGACATTATTGACATTTCCAAAATCAGAATTCGAAAGTCCGTTTTGGTTAAGCGAAGCGGTTTTTAAATATCCATCATAAGCAAGGTGCAGCCCGGCATGGGGCGTATAAGTTGAAGATAATTTCAACAGGCCCGAAGTATTGTCTTGCTCCGTTTCCGAAGCTAAATTCTCCTCATTATTGCCTTGTTCCCGAATATAGGTCCTAAAGGAATTGGAAATAAGGTCCGTCTTTGTATTGGAAGCGATGGCAAAACCAGAAAAATTGATTTTTTTATTGGGATTGTAGCTGAAGTTTAAGGCCCCTAAAGCAGATTCAATACTTCTTGCCTGATTGTTTTGGAGAAAGGCCAATCCGGCATCGTCCGAATTTATTTGAAAAGAAGAGCCCGATCGTCTACCCAGATTTTTCAGTCCACCACTGAATCGGAAATAATCCTGCAGGGTAAACGATTGCTCTCCAATATTGTTGGCTCCCCCGATGAAATTGACACTCGTCTTGGGCGAATAATAGAAAAGATTGGCCTTGGAGGTATAACGATCGTCCGGTCCTGCCCCTGCGGCCACATCGCCAAACCATAAATTTTTCTTTCCCTCTTTCAATTTAATGTTCAGGGCTATTCGATCATCACTCTGCAAGCCTTTTAAAGGACTTACATCGTTGAAGTTTCGTAGCAGCTCTACTTTATCCACTGCGTTCGCAGGTAAATTTTTTGTAGCCATCTTGGTATCTCCATCAAAGAACTCTTTCCCCTCTACCAATACTTTGCTCACCGATTTCCCTTGCACTTTTACTTGTCCGTCCTCGCCTACTTCAAAACCGGGCAGTTTCTCCAAGACTTGTTCCAATTTTTTCTCCTTACCATCGGTAAAGGCATCCGCTTTATAGATGATGGTATCTCCGGAAACACTGATCGGTAGTTCTTGTACCAATTCTACTCCCTCCAATTCATTGGCAGCCGCTTTTAATACAATATCCTGAGTGATCTTTTCTTTGGATTTTGGTTGTATTTCTTTCTCCCAGGTCTCAAAACCCAGGTAACTCACGCGAAGGGTATATAAACTATCTATTTTTAAGGAAAGTCGGTAGCGGCCATCACTATCCGTAATGCCGTAGGAAGCAATTCCCTTACTGTTTTTATTAATAGCAATGACATTTGCCAATTCCAAGGGCTGATTCAAAGAATCTTTTACGACCCCCTCAACGGTAACCGATTGGGCATTAAGATTTGGACAAAAGTATCCCAGTCCTATAAATAGGAGCATGTATATTCTCTTCATTTTTTTGATTGCTTTTTTGTCGCTTTAGATCAAGCGTTTTAGTTGAATGTCTACTTCTTTAATTGTACCGGATGGCGTTTTCAATTTTAATTTTACGGTATGACCTTCTTTTTTTAGTAATTTTCGATAGGTTCTTAAATTGGGTTCCGAAACCCCATCAATGCCCAGCAATTCATCCTTTTCTTCAACACCTTTTTGTTGCGCATTGCTTCCTTCCACAAGGGTTTCGATATAGACCCTTCCATCTCTTTTCTCTATGGTAAAGCCACTCAAGGGAAATTCAAAAGGTTTTTCAAAATTCGTATTGGGTTTAAAGTAAAAATGTCCTCCTGCATAGTCCAATACCATATCCAGTCTATTGATGATCTTAGCCCCTAGAATTCCTGCATAGCGTTTGGAGCCAGAAACTCCGGTATTCGTGGTGGCCAATTGTACGGGCATATTTCCAAAAGTATAATCGAACAATGTTAAACCTTCAATACTTCCCATAATAAAGGCAGAAGATTTTGTAAGCCCCCTAGCTTTTCCCGTTATGGTCTTTCCTACTTTGCGCTGCAACCGATTCTTCTTTGCATAGGGCGTATTGAACAAAACCGTAAGATTGGCTCCACTATCGAATAAAAAATCCCCTTGAAGTTTTTTTCCATCAGCAAGGGTATATTCCAGGCCTACAAGAGGGATAGAAGTATTTTTAAAGGTCATGGGAAACTGTTTATGATCTTCCAAAAAAGGAACCTCATCGATATGCTCGTACAAGGAAATTGTTTTTTCCTTAAAATTGAATTGCGTAACGTACCTCCTTAGGATATCGTATCCAATAATACCCTCCAAAGCTACGCCGGTCCGCTGTTCCAATTCCTCTAAATCTACCAAGACCAGACGAATTCCTTCGAGGTTCAGGTTTTGGATTTTAATCTTCTGCCTTTGGGCTATTTCATATTTTTGAGAACCTGCTGTGCCTTGAGCATAGGTGGTGGCCGTTGGTTGAATTCCCAGGCGCTGTGCTACCTTCTTATCCAAAACGGTTGTTGTGGCTCCCGTATCGAATACAAAATTCAAAGCTTCTTCTTGATCATTGACCTTTACTTTAATAAAAACAAGGTTATTTTCTTCAAAGGGGATTGTGGTTAACTGTGCATTCAGTATTCCTATGAATAGGAAGATTCCTAGAGTGATGACGTTCTTCATTTTTTGATTGATGTAGTTTAAATGAACCATAAGATACTAAATGCACAGAAAATCCACATTTTTGACTAACCACTTATTTTGATGGAGAAGCTGGAATTTGTTCCTTTTTTACGTCCGCCTCCATTATACATTTTTTCCATTTCCTTGGCTTTTTCCCTTGCGATTTCCTCAAACGCTTTACTGGTAATTTCTTTCCCTTTTGTAGGCGGAGCAATAACGATTTCTTCTTTTGGGTTTAATACGATTTTACTGCAAATCAACACCCTATTGCCGTTATTGACCTCCAATATCAGCCCTGGCAATCCCCAATAACGCTCCGGGCCATGGTTTACAGGAATTTCAGGGGTGTACCAAGCCGTTGTAGTTTGCATTTTGGTTTCTTTTTTTTCATCGGAAGTTCCATCGTCCTTTTGTGTAATCTGAAACGAATTCACCTCTCTGGTCATGGTAGCCTTATAACAGGTATATTGTCCAATTTGTTTGGTTTCACTTCCCAATTCCCATTCATACACATTTAGGCTGTCTTTGATCAGAAATTGTTTCCCGAAAAGATCGGTAGATTCCACTCTTCTTTTGTCTTTTGTATTTTTATATAAGGCTCCATCTCCCCCTCCAAAGCCAGAGATGACCAACTTTACATTAGAATTCCCCGGAGCAGCTCCCCCAAGGCTTTCGGCCTCTTTCCATGTAGATTCCGAAGCGTTGAATTGCAATTCAAATTCTTTCTGCATGGCTTTTTTGAGCATGGCCTGTATTTCATCCATCTGCGCATTGGGCACTTGCGTACTGTCCATTTTAATATCAATGCTGGAAGATGTCTTATAGGTTGCTATTCCTTTAAAATTCTGGGCATTGAGTTTTGAACTGATCAGAATTGCGGTAACAATTAAAATATGAGCTAATGTTTTCATGGTTTTCGTATTCGTTTTATAAAATTATTTTGCGGTAAACTCCTTTAGATAGGTCCTGATTTTTGCTGTTCCCTCTTTCATAGATTCTCTTAATTGAGTTCTATTTTCTTGAATTCCGTTAAGCCTTATGTTGAAATTGGAGAAAGTGACCTTGGCGTCTCCCAACGATTTCTTTTTAAAATCCCCATCGATGACAAGGGCAATTTCTATAGGTTGGTGTGCAGCATTCCCATCGAATACTTGAAACATATCGTCCCAATCCAACGTTTCCAATTCTTCGATTTCCGTTACTTTAACTTCTAAACTTGTTATGGCACTTTCTACAGAAGTACTCGTATTTTGTTGAGCAAAGCTGTTGACTCCTATAAGAAGAAATAGACTGAAAAATAGTTTTGTAATTGTTTTCATAAATGTTGATTTTAGTGGTGATTTCTATTGCAAATTTGGCAGCCTTTCCCAAGAAACAAGGTTAACCAATGTTAACGAGTGTTAACCGCTTGATATTCAACCATAAATTGTAATTACTTTTGAAGTGTAAAATACTTTGGTGTAGTATGCTAAGATGATCACAAAAGTAAAACGTTGCCCGCACTCAACGAGATACACCAATCAAAAAACCTGTGCAGATGAAACAAAAAAACTATCGTTTACTGATTTACTTTATCGCAGCGACCATTATTGCTACGATAAGCATACAGGTCTATTGGAATATTCAAAACTATAAGACCAACAAGCAACGCTTGATCAATGAAGTACAGATCAGTTTGGACAATGGAGTTGAAGTGTACTATACCGATTTGGCCAAGAGCGATTTCCTTTCCTTTGTAGATACCAAAAAAGATACCGCCTATACCTTAGATCGGGCCAAGAATTTTTTACAAGTGCTAGACATCGGAAATCTTAGTACCAGTATTGATAGTTCTAGGCTTGCCAGCGAGCATAGTGATCATCCTTTTAGTTTTTCCAGTTTCATTGACAGTTCTACAACGGTACAAGGAAATAAGACTTCTAAAAATTATGAATCCATAGCAATATTTGCAGGAAGAAGAGCTGCGGACAGCATTCAAGATATAGGCAGTTTTATCAATAAGTTTACCATTTCCATCACCCAAGATAGCATTGACTTTGGAAAGTTGGATTCTGTTTTCAACACGGAACTGTCTCGAAAAAAGATTGGGATTCGTTATCGCTTGAATCACCTTAAAAGAGATACCATTTTTGAACAATACAATCCGGATAGCCTGAAGCATTTGGCATTGACCACCTTATCAAAATCTACCTACCTCCCTCCAGGCCAACAATTGGAATTGCGCTATGACAATCCTACCCTAGTGGTCTTAAAACGAAGTATGACGGGGATTTTATTATCTTTTTTACTTTCGGTATGTATTATCATATGTCTGCTCTATTTGCTGCATATCATTAACAAACAAAAGGAATTGGCGGAGATCAAGAATGATTTGATCAGTAATATTACCCATGAATTCAAGACGCCTATAGCCACCGTAGCCACGGCAATTGAAGGCATTAAACATTTTAATGAGGCCAACGATCAGGCTAAAACAGACAAATACCTGGACATTTCCGATCAACAGCTTAAGAAATTGCATCAGATGGTGGAAAAACTATTGGAGACCGCCACCTTGGATAGTGATAAATTAATTATCAATAAGGAAGAAATGGATATGGTTGCCATGCTCCAAAAAATTACGGATAAACACCAAATGTTATCGCCTTCAAAATCCATTGTTTTCAAGACCGGGATGGATACTT
This sequence comes from Spongiimicrobium salis, assembly GCF_043678055.1. Lineage (NCBI taxonomy): Bacteria > Pseudomonadati > Bacteroidota > Flavobacteriia > Flavobacteriales > Flavobacteriaceae > Spongiimicrobium > Spongiimicrobium salis. Next base: position 59,488 of record NZ_JBHEQA010000006.1, on the reverse strand, counting down.
TGCTAAAGGAGGTAGATCCTTTTCACTTTGAAAATGTGGTCACTAACCTTATTGATAATGCGGTAAAATATGGCGGGGATACCATTGAGGTCAACCTTAATTCCCTCTTGGATGCCACAGAGATCACTGTAGCCGATAATGGAGGAAAAATAGATAAAAACCAACGAGAGAAAATCTTTGATAAATTCTATAGAATACCAACAGGGAACCGACACGACGTCAAAGGTTTTGGTATTGGCCTGTTTTATGTGAAAAAAATTGTAGAGAAACACGGGGGTACCATCCAATTACTTCCAGATGCCAAAAACACCATCTTTAAAATAAGCTTATGAGCGACCAACCCATAAAAATACTATTGGCCGAAGATGAACCCGCTTTGGGCCAAATTGTAAAAGAAAGTCTTGAAACCCGAAATTTTGAAGTTCTTTTTTGTGAGAACGGAGAAAAAGCACATAAAACATATCTTTCCGAACAACCAGAATTGCTGGTTTTGGATGTTATGATGCCTAAAAAAGATGGTTTTACCTTAGCCAAGGAGATTCGTGAAAAAGACCCGCAAATTCCCATTATATTCCTAACGGCAAAATCTCAGGTAAAAGATGTCGTGGAAGGCTTTCAACACGGAGGTAATGATTACCTTAAAAAACCCTTCAGTATGGAAGAGCTCATTGTCCGGATCCATGCCCTTCTCGCTCGGAAAAGCTTAAAACAGCAATCTGAAAATATTGAGTTGGGCAAATACACCTTTAACCATACCCGGCAACTTCTTATCCTGGGCGAGGAAGAAATTCCATTGACCCATAGGGAAGCAGAGCTACTTTTTCATCTTTCCGAAAAGAGAAATCAAATTTTAGATCGCTCCCTAATCCTGAAAAAGATATGGGGAGACGATGATTTTTTCAATGCTCGAAGCATGGATGTCTTTATAACCAAGCTTCGAAAAAAATTACAACAAGACAAGGATATTCAAATCGTAAATGTTCGAGGATATGGATACAAATTAATCTGTTGAATTTTTAGAACGCTTTATCTTCTATTTCCTACAAGCTTGTTATTTTATCTCTTAAAATAATGAGAAGTCTATTTTTCTCTGGTATTTCAAAGACTATTTTTTCTCTTCCTAAAGATCATTCGTATATTGTGCAACCAACTATCTTTAGAACACAGGGCAACCAACAATTTTAAACATCGCATATGCATATTGCTGTAGCAGGAAATATAGGCGCGGGAAAAACTACATTAACCCGTTTACTTTCAAAACATTATAAATGGGAAGCACATTTTGAGGACGTCGTGGACAATCCCTATTTGGATGATTTTTACAATCAAATGGAGCGATGGAGCTTTAACCTGCAAATTTACTTCTTGAACAGTCGGTTTCGCCAAATCCTACAAATCAGGGAAAGTGGAAAAAATATTATTCAGGACAGGACAATTTATGAGGATGCCTTTATTTTTGCTCCCAACCTGCATGCCATGGGGCTAATGACCAACCGTGATTTTCAGAATTACTCCAGTCTCTTTGAATTGATGGAAAGCTTGGTACAACCTCCTGATTTAATGATTTATTTACGGAGTTCCATTCCCAATCTCGTCAATCAAATCCATAAAAGAGGGCGCGATTATGAAAATACCATTTCCATAGATTACCTAAGTCGTTTGAACGAACGCTATGAAGCCTGGGTGCACGGGTACGAAAAAGGAAAGCTGTTGATTATTGATGTGGACAATCTAAACTTTGTGGACAAACCGGAAGATTTAGGGGTGGTCATCAATAAAATCGATGCGGAAATCCATGGTTTGTTCTAACTTCTAGGCACATTATAGTACTACCCGCGATTAAGGTCTTTCCGATTTCGCGACAAAGATGATAAAGTATAATCTTTATTCCCTGTATTTTGAAATTTCGTGTGGTATTACAGTTCTTCTCTCTTCTTTTGGTAGGTGCTATGAACGTATCCTGCACGGTGCTGCAATGGCGCTCTTCTGATACTGAAATCACAGAACATTTCAACAGTTTGGAGATTCCTACACGGATTTCATATTTTGAGGTCGATAGTTTAAAACTGAACATCAGAATACAACATATTGAAAAATCGGAAAATACCATTGATCTTGTATTTTTTCATGGTTCCCCTAGCTCCCTATCCGCTTGGAATGGTTATCTGACCGATACGCTTTTGGCCCAAAAAGCAAATATGCATGCCGTAGATCGCCCTGGCTATGGCTACTCCAATTTTGGTAAAGCTATGCCCTCCATACAACAACAGGCACAGCTAATGAGCGCATTGATACATTCCAATGACTTTAGGAATGTCATCTTGATCGGTTCCTCCTATGGTGGACCTTTGGTTGCAGAAATCGCAGCGCTAAACCAAAATATCAAGGCTATTGTAATGATATCACCAGCCATTGACCCTGAACAAGAGAAGAAAATATGGGCTTCCCGCTTAACCCAATGGTGGGCTACCCGTTGGTTGGTCCCTACAGGATATCGTGTGGCCGGGGACGAAAAAACAGTACATGCCCAAGAATTGGCCCTATTGGAAAAAGATTGGTCCAATGTCAATATTCCCATTATCCATATCCATGGAGACCAAGATGATATTGTTCCTTATGGAAATGTAGACTATACGGCTAAGGCATTCCCTAATATTACGATCATTACTACTCCCGATACCGGTCATGAAATTGCCTGGAAGCGACCCGAATTGATCAAACCACATCTCTATCGGCTACTAGATCAGCTCACAGAATAGCATAAAAAAAGGGCATCCATTACAGATACCCTTTTTGCATTTATGATAGGAATAGTTAGTTCATTTCCAATACCATGGTCTTGTCATCATGGGCAACTACTTTATCTGCAGTTTCCGTCATTTGAATTTCCATAGCGTCATTTTCCAATTCAGCGACTCCGGATTCTGTATGTCCTCCTAAGATAGGCGCGATTACCAAGCCGATCAAACAGGTTAACTTGATCAAAATATTCATAGAAGGTCCAGAAGTATCTTTAAATGGATCCCCAACAGTATCTCCAGTAACAGCAGCTTTGTGTGCTTCCGATCCTTTATAGGTCATCTCTCCATTGATTTCAACACCTGCTTCAAAAGATTTTTTAGCATTATCCCAAGCCCCGCCAGCATTGTTCTGGAAGATGGCCCAAAGAACTCCAGAAACTGTTACTCCAGCCATATAGCCTCCCAACATTTCGGCAATGGCCAAATTATCCATTCCAAAAGCCAAAGGCACAAAGGCAATCAGTAAAGGAAAACCTATAGTCAGTAATCCTGGTAACATCATTTCTTTAAGGGAAGCCTGTGTAGAAATTGCCACACATTTGTCGTACTCCGGTTTTCCGGTACCTTCCATGATTCCTGCAATTTCCTTAAACTGTCTTCTCACTTCGTATACCATTTCCATAGCTGCTTTACCTACAGCGTTCATGGCCAAAGCAGAAAATACTACCGGCACCATTCCTCCTACGAACAACATGGCCAATACAGGAGCTTTAAAGATATTGATCCCATCGATTCCCGTAAAGGTAACGTAGGCCGCAAATAAGGCTAAAGAAGTCAATGCTGCGGAAGCAATGGCAAATCCTTTTCCCGTTGCTGCCGTTGTATTTCCAACAGAATCCAAAATGTCTGTACGCTCTCTTACAATAGGCTCTTGTTCGCTCATTTCAGCAATACCCCCAGCATTATCTGAAATAGGTCCGAAAGCATCAATCGCCAACTGCATCGCCGTAGTGGCCATCATTGCCGATGCCGCCAAAGCAACACCGTAGAAGCCGGCAAAAGCATAGGACGCCCAAATGGCACCTGCAAACAATAATACGGATGGAAAAGTAGAAATCATCCCCGTGGCCAAACCTGCTATGATATTAGTTCCTGCTCCGGTACTTGACTTTTGTACAATTTCCAAGATTGGTTTTTTACCCAAACCAGTATAATATTCTGTCACTGAAGAAATTACTCCTCCAACGATCAAACCGACCAATGTGGCAAAGAATACGCTCATAGCAGAAACATCTTTCAATCCTTCTCCGAAGAATTCCATTTTCATGGTTTCAGGTAACATCCATGTACATAGGGCAAAACAAGAAATGGCCACCAAAACAATTGAGGTGATATTCCCTATGTTCAAAGCCCCCATTACTTGCTTCTCTTTCGCATCATTACTTTTTATTTTTACCAAAAAGGTTCCTATCACAGAAATAATGATTCCCGCACCTGCAATGGCCATAGGCAACAGAATAGGACCTATACCTCCAAAAGCGTCGGAAATACTTCCTCCCATATCCTTGATCACATAGTTCCCCAATACCATAGCAGCTAAAACAGTTGCTACGTATGACCCAAATAAATCGGCTCCCATTCCTGCTACATCTCCCACATTATCACCAACGTTATCTGCGATAGTCGCTGGGTTTCTTGGATCATCTTCTGGTATTCCTGCCTCTACCTTTCCTACCAAATCAGCTCCAACATCGGCGGCCTTCGTATAAATACCGCCACCTACACGGGCAAATAATGCAATAGATTCTGCACCCAAGGAAAATCCTGCGAGCGTTTCCAATACAATCGTCATGTCTTCTGTAGAAGTCCAAGTACCGTGCATGAAAAAATGAAAGAAGAAAATAAAGAAAGCGGTAAGTCCCAATACGGCAAGGCCTGCAACTCCCAAGCCCATTACCGTACCTCCACCAAAGGAAATATTAAGGGCGTTGGGCAAGCTAGTTCTTGCGGCTTGTGTGGTTCTTACATTGGTCTTAGTAGCAATCTTCATTCCTATATTTCCTGCATAGGCAGAAAAGAATGCTCCAAAAATAAAAGCGATGACAATAAGCCAATGCGTTGTAGGTACAATAACCGATACAATTGCCAGTAAAATACTGACCACCAAAACAAAAATGGCAAGAAGTTTATACTCTGCTTTTAAAAAGGCTAAAGCTCCTTCGTAGATGTAATCAGAAATTTCTTTCATCTTACCATCTCCAGCATCCTGTTTCATTACCCAAGACCGCTTTATCAGCATGTAAACTAAACCTAATATTGCCATTACAATTGGCATATAAATCATCAATGACTCCATGAATTCTCTTGTTAAATATTTAGGGTCGCTAATGTAGTAAAATCAAATAGAAAAAAAAAAGCAATATCACTTGCATGATATTGCTTTTTTATCCTATTCCATTTGGACGGTATTATTTTATGCTGACTTCTTTCGTCGGAACATCACTTTTCTTAAAACGTTCTATACATTTTACGATAATTTCTTTGGCCTCATGGACATCTCCCCAACCACCTACATCTACTTTTTTCTTCTCCAAATCCTTATATACTTTAAAGAAGTGTTCGATCTCTTTGATCAAATGTGGATTCAACTCACTCAAATCCGAAACTCTATTCGCGATAGGATCGGATACTGGAACACAGATTACTTTTTCGTCCGGACCTTTTTCATCGGCCATATGGAATACGCCAATAGGTTTTACTTCCATAACACAGCCCGGGAAAGTTGGTTCTGTCACCAATACCAATACATCCAAGGGATCTCCATCCAACGCCAAGGTTTCTGGAACAAAACCATAATCTGCTGGATACATCATCGAAGAGAAGATCATACGATCGTATCGTATCTTTTTCAATTCAAAATCGTATTCGTATTTATTTCTACTTCCCTTTGGGATTTCTATCAATACATCAAAGGATGTAATTTCTTCTTTTGTCATCTTTTCTATAATTGGGGCGCAAAGATACTCGATTTTTTACGGAAAATTAGGCTCAGACTTTAATAAAACATTAAGGATGTATCTTTTCAACCAAGATAAGGATCAAAAATAAACCATTGGCTATGTTTCTGAAAGACAGTATACTTAAAAACTAAATCCAAAGGAACCGGTAACGCTAAACGGTCGGGCATTGGGATTGTCCAAATAATTACCCCTAAAATTGAAATCGATTCTAAATATCTTAAAGATATTACCCACGCCAAAAGAATATTCCCAGTAAATCTGATCATTGGGCGCTTGAAGTACAATATTGGAAGGCGCATTCAATGCAATATTTTCTGCCGAAATATCACCCCATGCACCGCGAAGGCCTACAATTTCCCTAAGGTTTAATTTTCGTAAAAATGGAATCCTAGAGAATAAACGTCCATTAAAATTATGCTCCAAATGTACCGAGGCATAGGTATCCGTAACAAATTCATAAAAATCCAAATTAGGAAAGGTATTGTATAAGGAAAACAAGGTTTGATTTCCAGGAATCACATTCAAGAGACTCAGAGGCACCTCTCCAAAGGTCTTTCCAACCTCAACGGTACTCAACAACCTTCCAAAACCTCCAATCTGCCAGGGTTGGGTATACGAAAACTGTAATTTATCATAACTAAAATCACTTCCCAAAAATCCGTCGATTCCTCGGGTATAATTGACAAGCAAGGTGCTAAAGTCATCATTGACATTCACCCGTTCTACCCCATACCCAATGGTTTTCTTTCCAGGGGTATAGACCAATATCGTATTTAATTCAAATTGGGAAACTTCCGATGAAATTCCGGTTGGGGATTCCGAATCTATATAATCCAGACTAAAGGCATCGGGCAAGGCCGAGCCTATAGTTTTGTACGAACTTCCCAAGCGCACCCTAAAATTGGATAAGGGTTCTGCTTCTATGTTAAAAGTGCTCAAATTAATATTGCTCAAACGATCGTTGGCACCAACGGTCAATACAGAGGAAGAGGCAATACTTCTTCCCAAAACATCATTAGTAGCGGTGAGACTGAGCCCCAGCTGTTCCACATCCCTTCGATTTCCCCCCGAAACAATTAATCGGCTTTTACGATCCAATAGCCATTTTGCCGAAAAACCATGTTTAAATTTCTTATCATCGAACCCATAGGCCAGATACCCTTCCAAACGCCAGGGGTCATTTTGTCCAAAATAAGTCCGTGCCCCAGCCCTTAAACGAATTCCCTCGGCATCGTTAAACCCAAAAACACTATAAATATCCCCTAGATCCAGGTTCCATTTATCCACTTCTACATAACCCGACCCAAGGATACTCACAATATTGTAGTAGGTCTTAAATTTAGGTACCGTTTTTAGGGTATCCAATAACTTATATATTCCCTTTTCATCCTTATTCAAGGCCTCTAAACGGTTATTTTTCCAGAAATCGTCCTCTCTGGCAAAAATCTCTGGTCGATACGGATCCGTTACGTTTTTATAAAACTTTTTGGATTTTTCCTCATCAAATTTATAGTTGTTATAGACCGTGGTCCGTTTCCCATAGATACCCTTGGATTTCTCCTTTTTATTTAAACTAAAATCGCTCAACATATAATCGCGCTTCAATAAAAAGACCGAATCGTTTACCACATCGAATTCCTGTTCAATATAAATCTCCTTCACCCAGTTGATATTGGCACTTTTAGTAACTTCTAGGTTGATTTTTTTAATGGCAAAGGTGGAATCGTTCACCCAAAAATCTCCTTTAAAGGTCAGCTCATTTTTACGCCTGGGGTAATAGATAATGTTATAGCACCATTTATTATCGATATAAGTACTGTCCGACAACACGTAATTATAGGTATCGATTCCGGTTCGGGACAAGGGACTGGTAAAGCTTTTGTCAAAAAACTTCAAGTAATTATTATAAATGTCATAGTCGGAATACAAATCCTGGACAAAAGCGGTTATTGCCTGATTATTGCTAAAACCGGAGTTTTTACTGCCTTCGATTTCCTTTTTCATGGTATTCAATACATTGTCACCATACACCTTGGAAAAGGTTTCTGTCAGGAAAATAGGCAAATAGGTTTTTCCCGTAATTCGGGACGTATCCAAATCTTGAAAAATAAATTCCAAGCCTTTGAATATCTTGCTTTTGATTACCGAGCTGTCTATGGTATTCAGATCAAACTCGATCTTCTCATATTCATCATAGGCATATTGCTTAAATTTTCGAACCCCGTTCTGTCGTTTCTTTGCCCATATTTTTCGCAAAATATCAATAGCCGGATTATTTTTCTTGGACTGCTTCCCGGTATAGACCACCACCTCATCCAGTTGTTCGCTAGATTCCTTCATGACAATCCTCATTTTATAGGTCACTTTGGATGTCAATGGAATTTCCTGGGTCTCATAACCTATAAAAGAGACCACCAAAGTACTATGGGTATTGTCCGATTCCATATAAAAACGACCATTATCATTGGTAATGGTTCCCTCGGTAGAGTTTTTAAAAAGGACATTGGCAAAAGCCACAGGAGAACCTGTTTCATCGACTACGATGCCACTTACTTTACTCTGGGCTATGGCAATACAAGAAAATAAGAGGAATAGGGGAAAAAGGAATTTTTTCATTTGTCTGTATATATTACATCTTTACAGCCCTATAATAGGAACCGTAAAGCAGTAAATCGTCATTAGTTTGTTTTAACGTAAAATTCCTATCAAATAGCGTACCCTTTTTTTTAAACAAAAACTTCGCCAACAAATGTTGGCGAAGCGAAGATACTTTTCGGAAATGGTTTTCCTTATCTATATAACACTTTCTTAACAGCCTTGATCACGTCATTGTGATTGGGCAACCATTCTGCCAATAATACTGGAGAATAGGGTGCTGGAGTATCGGCAGTGTTTATTCTTTCTATAGGGGCATCCAAATAATCAAAGGCATGGGATTGTATATGATAGGTAATCTCCGTAGCCACATTTCCAAAAGGCCAGGCTTCTTCCAATACCACCAAACGATTCGTTTTTTTCACCGAGTTCAATACCGCATCATAATCCAATGGGCGCACCGTTCTAAGATCAATAATTTCACAGCTGATTCCTTCTTTTTGAAGTTCTTCTGCCGCCTTGTCGGCTTCTTTTATGATCTTACCAAAAGAAACAATGGTCACATCTTCTCCCGCACGACGAATATCTGCAACGCCCAGAGGAATCATATATTCTCCTTCCGGAACTTCTCCTTTATCGCCATACATTTGTTCCGATTCCATGAAAATTACGGGGTCGTCATCTTGAATGGCCGATTTTAATAATCCTTTCGCGTCTTTTGGGTTGGAGGGAACCACTACTTTTAAACCTGGGCAATTGGCATACCAACTTTCAAATGCCTGGGAATGGGTTGCTGCCAATTGTCCCGCAGAAGCGGTAGGTCCTCTAAAAACTATAGGGCAGTTGAATTGCCCACCGGACATTTGGCGAATCTTAGCCGCATTATTGATAATTTGATCAATACCCACCATGGAGAAATTGAACGTCATAAACTCTACAATAGGCCTATTACCATTCATGGCAGAACCAATAGCAATACCAGAAAATCCCAATTCCGAAATTGGAGTATCCAATACCCGTTCCGGGCCAAATTCATCCAACATTCCCTTCGAAGCTTTGTACGCTCCATTATATTCGGCAACTTCCTCGCCCATTAAGTAAACGGACTCATCTTTTCTCATTTCCTCGGACATGGCCTCAGCTATGGCTTCCCTAAATTGTAATGTTTTCATCTATCTGTGCTCTATCTATATAAAAAATGCTCAAAACGCTAGCAAAAATAGGAAAATATATATCAAATCTATAGTGGGTAAGCTTAAAAATATTTTTCAAATTTACTATGCACGCATAGTAAATTTGAAAAATATTGCGTATCTTTGATCGCTTTTTAAAAAGCAGTATAAATTATTACGAAATCCTAAATAGTATCGGATTTATTTTCTGTAATGATAATGAATCCATTAACGACAATGTATAGCAAGCGGTGTAAAATGATCCGTTTGAATTAAAAAAAACAGCAAATGAAGATATTAGTTTGTATCAGCAATGTACCCGACACTACTTCTAAAATAAATTTCTCCGATGGAGACACTAAATTTGACACCAATGGCGTACAATTTGTCATTAATCCCAATGATGAATTTGGACTTACCCGTGCCATGTGGTTCAAAGAAAAACAGGGTGCTACCGTAGATGTGGCCACTGTTGGACTTGTAGGTACGGAACCTACCATACGTAAGGCTTTAGCTATTGGAGCAGATGGCGCCATTAGAGTTAACGCAGAACCCACCGATGGTTTCTTTGTTGCCGAGCAATTGGCAGCTGTAGCAAAAAACGGGGGGTATGACCTTATTATCGCGGGAAGAGAGTCTATAGATTATAACGGAGGAATGGTCCCTGGCATCATGTCCACGCTTTTAGACATCAATTTTGTAAACACCTGCATTCAATTAGATGTAGAAGGTACTACGGCTACGGCCCTAAGGGAAATAGATGGTGGTAAAGAAAAGATAGAAACAAGTTTACCCCTGATTATTGGGGGGCAAAAAGGTCTAGTAGAAGAAAGTGATTTAAGAATCCCTAATATGAGAGGTATTATGATGGCCCGAAAAAAAGCATTAACGGTTGTTGAGCCCGTAGATGCCCTTAAAGCCACTGAAGATACCAAATTTGAAAAACCTGCTCCCAAGGGTGCGGTTACCCTGGTTGATGCTGCCAATATTGATCAATTGGTAGATTTATTGCACAACGAAGCCAAAGTGATCTAAAAAAAGAAAAGTCTTAAATTCCAGATGCCCGAATTGATTTTGGCAGTTGGTTTTAAAATATAAAATAATATGTCAGTATTAGTATATACAGAATCAGAAAACGGAAAATTCAAAAAAAATGCTTTTGAAGTAACTTCTTATGCCTATGAGGTTGCACAACAATTGGGCACAACAGTTACCGCCATTGCTTTTAATGTGGAAGCTGGTGATAGTCTGGGCGCTTATGGGGCTTCTAAAGTAGTGCATGTTTCCGATGATAGTTTAAAAATATTTAATGCAAAAGCCTACAGTAATGCTATTGCCCAGGCTGTTGAAAAGGAAGCTGCCTCTACCATTATTCTTAGCTCTAGTGCGGACACTAAGTTTTTAGCCTCCTTATTGACAGGAGCTTTAAAAGCAGGATATGTTCCCAATGTAGTGGCCGCTCCAATAAGCACAAGTCCATTTGTAGTGAAAAGAACGGCCTTTAGTAATAAAGGTTTTGCTCAGACACAGATCAATGCGGAGACTAAAGTTATAGGTGTTTCCAATAATGCTTTTGGTGCTGTTGAAAATCCTGTGGATGCCAGTGTCGAGGCTTTTTCTCCTGCCTTGTCCGAAAATGATTTTTCTACAAAATCTGTAGAAATCGATAAAGTAGTAGGAAAAGCTACTATTGCCGATGCAGATATTGTTGTGTCTGGAGGTAGAGGTCTTAAAGGCCCTGAAAATTGGGGAATGATCGAAGAACTTGCTGATGTTTTAGGTGCGGCCACAGCTTGTTCCAAGCCCGTTTCCGATTTAGGATGGCGCTCCCATGGAGAACACGTAGGGCAAACAGGAAAACCTGTAGCCAGTAATTTATATATTGCCATTGGTATCTCCGGAGCCATTCAACATTTGGCCGGTGTAAGTTCGTCCAAGGTAAAAGTGGTAATCAATACCGATCCAGAAGCTCCATTTTTCAAAGCAGCGGATTACGGAATTGTAGGAGATGCTTTTGAAGTTGTACCGAAGCTCATCGAAAAATTAAAAGAATTTAAAGCACAGAACGCTTAATTTTTGTTAATTTGTGCCCTTGAAGGGCTGTTTAAATACCTAGGACGGCCCCTATTTATTTAAACAGCCCTTTTTTCTTTAAAGAGTTATATGAGCTTAGTAAGATTAAAAATAAAAGGAATATCATACAGCCAAACCCAAAATGGTGCGTATGCCCTTATTTTGAATGAGGTGGAAGGAGACCGAAAGCTCCCTATTGTCATTGGTGCTTTTGAAGCGCAATCCATTGCCATTGCTTTGGAAAAAGAGATAAAACCTCCCCGTCCCTTGACCCATGATCTCTTTAAAAATTTTGCAGATCGCTACGATATTATTGTAAAACAGGTCATCATCCATAAATTGGTCGATGGAGTATTTTACTCCAGTATTATTTGTGAACGGGACAAGATAGAAGAAATCATCGATGCTAGAACCAGTGATGCCATTGCCCTGGCATTACGTTTCAACGCCCCTATTTTCACCTATAAAACCATCTTGGACAAGGCCGGTATTTTCTTAAAATTCTCCTCTAAGGATAAGGACAAGGAAGAGAATGATGATAGTATTATGGTTGATGAGATCTTACAGGAAGGGGAAACGGTTCCTATAGATTCTGGTGCCACTGATGGTTATCAGGAATTTACTTTGGAGGAATTGCATCAAGAACTGGAAAAAGCCGTGAATAATGAAGATTATGAGAAAGCGGCCAAACTGCGGGACGAAATCTCCAAACGCAACTAACCCATCTTTACATTCTATGAAAAAAGGCATTTGGATTTTTCTGTTCGCTCTATGTATCACATTTCCTTCCATTGCCCAAGATGTTATTGTCCAAGAACCTATAATTAATAGTATTCAAGAGGCCACCACCCTCAATGATATTCCCAAAGCGGTCACTGAAGTGGTTCCCAATGAGGGTTTTTCCGTGAATAGCTTATGGCGAGGTGTTTTAGGTATGGCTATGCTTATCTTAATTTCCTTTTTATTCAGTGCCAATAGAAAAGCCATCAATTGGAAAACCGTAGGTATAGGATTATCCATACAGTTGATTATCGCCATTGGAGTATTAAAGGTTTCTTTTGTTGAAACCGTATTTGATAGTATTGGAAAGGTTTTTGTCAAAGTGCTCGACTTTACCCGGGCAGGTAGTAAATTCCTGTTTGAAGGTCTTGTGGTGGATATGGATACTTTTGGCTTTATCTTCGCTTTTCAAGTACTGCCCACCATTATTTTCTTTTCCGCCCTGACCTCTGTGCTCTTCTATTTGGGCATTATTCAACGTGTTGTAAAAGCTTTGGCTTGGTTACTCACCAAGTCCCTTGGAATTTCAGGAGCAGAGAGTTTAAGCATTGCCGGCAATATCTTTCTGGGACAAACCGAAGCCCCCTTGTTGATCAAGGCGTATTTGGAGAAAATGAACCGATCCGAAATCTTATTGGTGATGATAGGAGGAATGGCCACAGTGGCTGGGGCCGTATTGGCCGCCTATATTGGCTTCCTAGGGGGCGATGATGAAGTCTTACGCCTCTATTTTGCCAAGCATTTATTGGCTGCTTCGGTGATGGCCGCTCCAGGAGCCATTGTCATATCAAAAATACTATACCCACAGACCGAAGCCATCAATACCGAAGTAAAAGTTTCCTCCGAAAAAATTGGAGCCAACATTTTAGATGCTATCGCCAATGGAACTACCGAAGGCTTAAAGCTTGCCGTTAATGTGGGGGCCATGCTATTGGTCTTTGTTGCCTTTATTGCCATGCTCAATGGTATTTTTGGGTGGATTGGCGATATCACAACCCTAAATAGCTGGATGGCCGAAAACACTACTTATGAAAAATTCTCCTTAGAAGCCATTTTAGGGACAGTTTTTGCGCCTTTAATGTGGTTGATCGGAGTGCCTTCAGAAGACATTTCCTTAATGGGACAATTGTTGGGAATTAAACTGGCAGCCAGTGAATTCATTGGCTATATTCAATTGGCCGACTTAAAAAATGTGGCCAACTCCACCCATTTAGCGTATAATAAGTCCATCATCATGGCCACCTATATGCTTTGCGGTTTTGCCAATTTTGCTTCTATCGGTATTCAAATTGGCGGTATAGGTTCCTTGGCACCTGGACAGCGAAAAACCCTATCGGAATTTGGACTAAAGGCCGTTTTAGGAGGGTCTATCGCCTCCTTATTATCGGCTACGATTGCTGGGATGATATTAGGATAAATCTCCTTTTTTTCTGATTTCAATATTCTTGGAAACCGTTGATAATTATTGGTAACTTCTTTTTATCCCCTATATTGCTTTTGCTATTTTTGAAGACCGAAAATCGGGTAATATATAAAAATTCATGAAGCAGTATCACGATTTATTAGAACACGTCATTGCACACGGAAACCAAAAAGGGGACCGCACGGGAACAGGCACCAAAAGTGTATTTGGATATCAAATGCGCTTTGACCTCAGTGAAGGTTTTCCCATGGTCACTACCAAAAAACTACATTTAAAATCTATCATTCATGAATTGTTATGGTTTTTAAAAGGAGATACCAATGTAGGATATCTTCAAGAAAATGGAGTGCGTATTTGGAACGAATGGGCCGATGAAAATGGAGACTTGGGTCCTGTTTATGGGCATCAATGGCGCAATTGGAACAGTGAGGAAATCGATCAGATCAAAGAAGTGATCCACGCCCTAAAAAACAATCCCAATAGTCGTAGAATGCTGGTTTCGGCCTGGAATCCCAGTGTATTACCGGATACTTCCGTTTCTTTTTCTGAAAATGTAGCCAATGGAAAGGCTGCTCTTCCACCATGCCATGCCTTTTTTCAGTTTTATGTGGCCAATGGCAAACTTTCTTGCCAATTGTATCAACGAAGTGCAGATATCTTTTTGGGGGTTCCCTTTAATATTGCGTCCTATGCCCTCTTTACGATGATGATGGCACAAGTTTGTGGCTATGAAGCCGGAGATTTCATCCACACCTTTGGAGATGCCCATATTTACAACAATCATATGGAGCAGGTGGAATTGCAATTGCGTCGGGATTGTCGTCCTTTGCCCAAAATGACACTCAATCCGGAGGTACGGAATATTTTTGATTTCACTTTTGATGATTTTACCTTAACAGATTACAACCCTCATCCACATATCAAAGGTGTTGTTGCGGTCTAAAGCTTTCTCCAGTACAAAAAATAGTTTATTTGAGCGCAGTAATGCTACCGCGCTCAAATACATACAGGTATAATTAAGTTCTTGTTAATTCACCACAAGTTTTCCGCTATACTTTTCTGTACCAATGATAACATTGTAAATATAGGTTCCGGATTGCCGTAGTCCATATTTCACGGTATTGGTTCCTGTAGGCATTACGGCATCGTAAACCGTCTTTACTTCTCTCCCTAAAAGATCATAGATAACAATCTTAACAGGCATAACCTTCTCCATTTGTATGGCCATGCTGCCATTTCCACTTATGGGATTTGGAAAAACAATAATCCCATTTTCTGAATTTGGTGCTATATTGGTCTGTAGACTTGC
This sequence comes from Spongiimicrobium salis, assembly GCF_043678055.1. Classification (NCBI taxonomy): domain Bacteria; kingdom Pseudomonadati; phylum Bacteroidota; class Flavobacteriia; order Flavobacteriales; family Flavobacteriaceae; genus Spongiimicrobium; species Spongiimicrobium salis. The sequence goes on along the minus strand of NZ_JBHEQA010000006.1, from coordinate 44,375 downwards.
ACTGGGGCAATCAAACGTGCAGTTGTCGTTCCAATTTCCATTTCTCACACTTCCTCCCGAAGTAAAATTGAACCACCCTTCCCGATCTCTAAAAAGATCGATAGACTGACTCCCATTATTCCCATTGTTCAATACCAGACCTATTTCAGAAGAGGACACCCCTTCTGGAAGCACCACATCGTAAAAATACCAAGCATTGGTGCCTGCCAATTTCGTCATTTGTTGTCCCGGCCAATCCGCAGTTCCTCCCAAGGTACTATTTTGTGCTGTGTTGAAGGTATAGGCAAAAATGGTGTTCCAATCCCCAGGTTTTTGGGCAAATACCCTAAAGGTGTCTGTGGTGGTAGTGTCGGGGCATTCTGAAGGACAATTGTCCGACCAAAAACCATTCCTCAGGGCTCCTCCACTGGTAAATTCAAACCAACCCTCCCGATTGCGCATAAGATCCACGCTCTGGCTGCCATTGTTCCTATTATTAAACACAATGCCCACATCATTGGGATCTACTCCGGCCGGAACCGTCAAGGTATAGGTGTACCATATATTGCTTCCCGTCAATAGGCTTGTAACTTCTCCCGGAAAATCTGTCGTCCCCCCCAAAGTGCTATTGGTCGCCTTATTGAAGAAATACGCATTGATCTCATTCCAATCCTGGGGTTTCTTTACATTAATAACATAGGAGTTTGGGGGTTGGGGCGTTACGGACTGAAAAGGCTCTCCTATCAGCACCAAACCAAAATTGGTATTGAAATTGGCCGTATTGTTGCTTACCGTAGCCGTATTTCCTGAAAAATAATCCAACAACACTGTGTCGTCTGGCCATAAATTAAAAAGATTGAGGGAGGTATTGAAATCCCCATCATTTCCAGTATAGACCAATACCTTATCATTGAGTCCATTTTTATTGTATTCCCTTTTAAAAGCATAAGGTGTATTTTGCACCAAGGCATGTATCCCACCTCCAACGGCAACATGCTCCCTTCTGAACTTGCCAATGCGTTGATGGTGCAAAAGTGTCAAGGAGGCTACGGAATTGGGGTCTTGTAGATCACCAAAATTCATAAAAGAACGCAGGGTGGCATCTCCTTCCACCCCTCCTCCCGGTGTTAAGGTCCTGGCCGTTTCATCGCCGTAGTACAATTGTGCCGTAGCTGGGGACAATAAAAGCTTTGTTCCTGCTTCGAAAGTTCGGATTCTATTGCGATCAAAAACTTCCTGGGTATCGTGATTCGCCAAAAAATTCATCACACTGTTTCCCGCGCCCAATTGGTTTTGTTGCAAATTGTTATAGCTAGAGAATAGACTTTCTAAACCATTATTGGCATCAAATCGGAATCCGAAATTGATCAGGTTCTCATAACCATTGTTAAAGTAGTCTACATTAAAGCCATCGCCGGTAAAGGTACGTTGCATGGACAGGGCAAAATAGTTGAATACTTCTCCAGTCATCCAGAAAGGCCGATCATCCAATTTTTTCGTAGGATTATTGGACTTCCATTCTTGTAAAGCCAAAAGACCTTCCGTTTTTAATTCGCCCCAAACCGATTCTTCCACGTGCTTTACGGTATCTATCCTAAACCCATCCACACCATATTTTCGTACATAATCCGTTAACCACTTTATAATATAGAAGCGGGGTGCCCTTGGATATCCCGTACGATTGAAAAAGGCATTCAATTCTGCTTCCTCCTCGGCTCTTCTTCCTTCATTGCTCCATTTGTCCAACAACCATTGTGGAAGGGAGACCGGGGCATTGCTCTCCGTACGGATATCCGGTAAATTGTCTACCAACTCACAAGGAATGGTTCCTCCAGGGCCCTGAAAATTACAAGTGGGATCTCTTCGCACCCAATCATTGGGCCATGGCTCGTCTGCAGGATTATCTGGCCCTACATGATTCAATACCACATCCATGACTACCCGTATCCCATGATCATGGGCCGTATCCACAAAAGTTTGAAATAATTGTTCAGTACCCAAATTAAGGTCAATGGTGGTCCAATCCTTGGCCCAATACCCGTGAAAGGCATAATTTTGTCCCACGCCCTCGTCGGTGGAACCATGGATATTCTCATAAGGAGGCGTAATCCAAATGGCGTTCACTCCAAGTTCATCGAAATAACCTTCGTTGATCTTATTGATCAACCCTTGGAGGTCTCCCCCTTGATAACTCCGTAAAGGAGCTCCATCGTCTTGCCGACCGTACGAAAAATCGTTGGAAGGATCTCCATTTTCAAAACGATCGGTCAGCACAAAATACACCGTCGCATTTTCCCAAATAAAAGGCAGTTCGCGTAATTGCCCAATCCCCATTTGCAGGGAAAACAGCAATAACAGTAAAAAAGAGGCATTTTTTTTCATGATTTGTTATTTTACAGTTCTATTCAATCGCAGTTTTTGCGATATTCATTAAAGTTATCAATTCCCAAATAGTAAGAAAAAACTTATTTTAGATATAACCTTTTCGTGTTAACAAGTTTTTTGAGGAAAAACAAGATATCCCTTGTTGCTTACGATCATTCTTAATAGCCATATCAGCTTCTGCTATAGCCAAGTTTCCTTTTCTTTCTTATCTCCCTAAAACAGTGATACCTATGAATTCGCAATCCACTTTAACATTCCCCCTGCTTGTCCATACCACCCAAAAAGGCATATTTTCAGTATCTTTAGGGTTATAATTAAATACATGATCATTACAGCTACACTTTTGGATTTCTTTTTGGAAACCCGAAAACAGACCGAGGATATATGCGCTCCTCTCGAAATTGAGGACTATGTGGTTCAACCCGTGGTAGATGTATCCCCTCCCAAATGGCACTTAGGCCATACCACCTGGTTTTTTGAGGAATTCATCCTAAAACCACATGCACCCGAATATGTAATTTTTGATGCCGATTTTTCTTTTGTATTCAACAGTTATTACGAAACCGTTGGGAAACGCGTAGTACGTTCCGATCGCGGAAATCTATCCCGACCTTCGGTACAAAAAGTCTATGAGTACAGAACATATGTTACCAATGCCATGGAAAAGTTCTTTGGCATTGACCAATCTGCTGCACTTCAGGACTTATTGGAAATTGGTATCCATCACGAAAAACAACATCAAGAATTGCTGCTTACGGATATCAAGTATATTTTAGGGAACAACCCACTACTTCCCGAGTATTCCGAAAAATTTAAAGAACACGAGATTGAAGAGCATCCGCAGGATTGGATCAGTATTGATGAAGGTATATATGAAATAGGGCATCAAGGCAGTGATTTTTGCTATGATAATGAGACGGGAGTACATAAGGTCTATGTGCACTCCTATCAGATTTCCAATAGGTTGGTCACCAATGGAGAATTTATAGGGTTTATTGAAGCCCAAGGATACCAAAAATTTGATCTCTGGCATGCGGAAGGATGGGATTGGGTCAATCAAAATGCGGTCAGTGCTCCGCTCTATTGGCATAAAATTGATGGCATATGGCATCACTACACCATGAATGGCCTGCAAAAGGTGATTCCCGAGGCCCCGCTTACCCATATTTCTTATTTTGAAGCATTTGCTTATGCACAATGGAAGGAACTTCGGCTCCCCACTGAATTTGAATGGGAGATTGCGCAAGCCCATTTCCCCTGGGGGAAACGTTGGGAATGGACGGAAAGTGCCTATCTACCTTATCCAAACTACACCAAAGCGCCGGGTGCACTAGGAGAATACAACGGCAAGTTTATGGTGAATCAAAAAGTGCTTCGCGGGGGATCGGTGGCCACTCCGACACGACATACCCGATCGACCTACCGAAATTTTTTCCAAACAAATTTAAGATGGCAATTTACCGGTTTACGGTTGGCCAAATAAGTCAGATTCAATCAAAAACATGCAAGAAAATAGCAGTACTGTGCTCAAGAGTCAATTTGAGGAAGAGGTCCTTCAAGGATTAACCGCTTACCCCAAACATCTATCGTCTAAATATTTTTATGATAAAAAAGGGGATGCCCTTTTTCAGGATATTATGGCCATGCCAGAATATTACCTTACCAATTGTGAGTTTGATATTCTCCAGGAGCACAAAGAAGAAATAGCGGCCCTATTTTCAAAAGCGTCCAATTCTTTTAATCTGATAGAACTTGGTGCAGGTGATGGAAAGAAAACTAAAATCTTACTAGAATACCTATCCCAAAATTCAATCCCCTTTCAATACCTTCCAATTGATATTAGCCAAAATGTACTGGACCAATTGGAAGAATCAGTTCATTTGAATTTCCCGGAGGTTGCTATAACTCCCATGCAGGGCACCTATTTTGAGGCTCTGAAAACCATAAACGCAGACCCTGGCAGCCGTAAAGTGATTCTCTTTTTGGGTTCTAACATTGGAAACTTATTGCACGAACAAGCTATTGATTTTTTAAAAAGTATTCAGGAGCTTATGCAGAAGGACGATCTGTTATTTATGGGGTTTGACCAAAAGAAAAATCCGCAGACCATATTGGATGCCTACAATGATAGTACTGGAATTACGGAAGCCTTCAATAAAAATATTTTGGTTCGCATCAATAGGGAGCTTCAAGCCAATTTTGACCCTGATCAATTTTTGCATTGGGAAGTATACGACCCGGAAACTGGTACTGCAAAAAGTTATTTGGTTTCCAAAAAAGCACAAACGGTCCACATTAAGAAATTAGATCTGGTCGTTGATTTCAGGGCTTGGGAGACTATCCATACCGAAATATCCCAAAAATATGATGATACCGTGGTCCATTGGCTTGCGGAACAGTCCAGCTTAGCCGTGGTCACCGAGTTTACGGATCGTAAAGGATTCTATAAAAATTACGTCTTTAAGAAAAAATAATACAACACCTAAATTTATATCCCATGAAAGCAATTTGGAACGGTACGATCATCGCAGAAAGTGATGAAACTGTAGTTGTGGAAAACAATCACTATTTTCCTGCCGATAGTATCAAAAAGGAGTTTTTTAAAGAAAGTAGTACGCATACGGTTTGCCCTTGGAAAGGAAAAGCTTCGTATTATACCTTGGACGTCAATGGAAAGCAAAATCCTGATGCGGCATGGTATTATCCGGAAGTCAGTGAATTGGCAAGACAGCTAAAAGGCAGAGTTGCCTTTTGGAAAGGAGTGACCGTTGAAAAATAATCCATTGGTCACTCCTTTTTTTTATAATTCCAATACAGCATTTTCTGCACCCGCATAATCATTCCACTGGAAACGATCAGCTTCGGCATCATTTACATAATTGCCGTCAATGAGGTATCTAAACTCATATGAATTTTCTTTCTGAAGGTCAACAGTTCCCTTAAAGGTTCCGTTTTTTAATTTCTTAAGCACGCTCTTTTGTGGGTTCCAGTCATTAAAATCCCCTACAACAGCTACTTTTTCTGCTTCTTCAGCCGGTACCGTAAAGGTTACTTTACATACAGGCTTTGTTTTTAAATATTGCTTTGCAATCCCCATAATATTGTATTTAATATGGGTACAAAACAAAATATAAAACCGCTGTTATGCAATTCGTTACAGAAGATTTATCATTTTCGTAAAATCCTTTTCACAATATGTTTACTTTCATAAAAAAGCAGTTATTTTTTTACGGAGGTAAGAAAAAACAAATCTCAATTTTTAAGGATTCTTACAAGCTTTTCAATATCTTTTAAGGTATTATAAAAGTGAAAGCTCACCCGAATGCCATTTCCCCGCTTAGAAGCAACGATATTGTGCTCGGAAAGTCTTTGAAAAAGCAACTCGTCTCCTTTAAGGTTAAAAATCGTACTGTGGCTTTTTCGATCCACTACCATCACATCCAGAAGTTGTAATGCTTTGAATTCTTCCTTTGCCATTGCCGATAACTCCTTATGGCATGCCGCTATTTTAGCTTTCCCAATAGCCCCTAAAAATTGTAAAGAAAACTGTAGGCTACCAAAATTCAGCGTGTCCAAATGTCCCGGTTCAAAATGCTTGGAAAAACGAACCTCCTCCCTCCTAGAAGTCATGGTATCTGCAGCATTATACCCTATAGCCTTCACCTGAAGTTTTTCTTTTAGGGAATCTTTAAAAAGCATAAAGCCATTGCCATAGCCCGATAACAACCATTTATACGCACTGGCACCCAACACATCTATACCGGAGTCTTCAAAATTAAAGTCGGTTGTACCGCAAAACTGTGTTCCATCAGCAATAATAATCAGATCTGGATGTGCGGTTTTCAATTGTTTTAAAAATTGAAGATCAATACGGATACCACTAATATACTGCACTAGACTAAGTGCCAATACCGTAATCCCATTGGCAAGGATCATTTCGGCGATGCGTTCTTCCAAATGTGCACTGACTTCAAGATAGGAAATAGAAAAACCCCTTGTCTCAAAGGGCCAGTTCACTGAAGGATAATCGTCTTTCAATAGCAAAACCCTATGTTTTTTATCCAAACCTTCCAAGAGCATATTCAGGCCTAGGGAAAAATTGGGAACCAAAGCCAAATTTTCCGTGCTACATCCAAAAAATTCTCCGACCGTTGTTTTCACATCCGCGCTAAAGGCGCTGCTTTTTTCCTTCAGAAGACTCCCTTTGATCAGATAATCCAAATCGTGCTCCTGCCGCCATTCCAAAAGACTATCATAGAGTATACCCGAGGCTGCTGTATTTAAATATAGGCGTTGTTTTAGTATAGGGAACTCTTTTATCGCATGTGTTATTTCCATAAGGCAACTACTGATGATTTACTGTATCTTTACCACAAATATAGGTATTCAATGTGCGCTAAACCCCAAATAAAATCGCAAGATTCAGATATAAATTCCAGTAAAGAAGCCGTATGCTTGATCATGATCGCTGCAGCCGGTGAAAATAATGCATTGGGAAAAGACAATGATCTTTTATGGCGCCTTCCCGATGATTTTAAGCGCTTTAAAACCTTGACTATGGGCCATACGATCATTATGGGACGAAAGACCTTTGAGAGCTTGCCATCGCCCTTACCCAGACGGACGCACATTATTGTAACAAGAGATCAGGAGTATACGGTAGATTTTCCAGATTGTCTGGTGGTGCATAGTATGGAAAGTGCGATTGCTCTAGTTTCAGAGGAAGAACAGGCCTATATTATTGGCGGAGGTGAAATATATGCCCTGGGCATGGAAATCTCTCAAAAATTAGAACTGACCCGCGTTCATGGTACTTTTAATGAGGCCGATACTTTTTTTCCTGAAGTAGATACCGACATCTGGAAGTTGACAGCGGAGGAGCATCATCCAAAGGATGAAAGACACCAGTATGCTTTTACATATCTTACCTATGTAAAAAAAGGAGTGTAAATAGCCCCTTAGCCCAGCATGCACCTTTGCCTTAGAAATCGCAAAAAGATACGGTAAAATCGGCTTGCACTTCTTTCAAAAACTGAGCTAACACCGTAGTATCGGTATTGGAATAAAACTGATGCTTACTTTGATGTTTTGTCGTTCTCAACAAGTTATGCTTTTGCAATATTGCCTTGGTTTGCCGTGCAACGGCCTCTCCTGAATCTATAATTCTTACATGTTTTGGGAGCAATTCTTTTAAAACCGGGATAAGGTAAGGGTAATGTGTACACCCCAACACCAAATAATCTATTCCCTGCTCCAACATAGGAGCCAGGTATTTTTGTAGCAGGTCGCGGGTTTCCGCAGCATGAATCTTACCCGCCTCGATCAAGGGCACCAAGCCCAATCCTTCTTGTTCCAATACCGTGATTCCCTGAGCGTGGAGTTTTGCTGTACTGTGGAACAAAGCACTGGATAAAGTACCCTTGGTTGCCAAGACACCAACTGTCTTACTAGCGGAATGCATTGCGGCGGGTTTGATCGCCGGTTCAATGCCGATAAACGGAACGGTGTAATTTTTTCGGAGATAATCAATGGCATTTGTAGTCGCCGTATTGCAGGCCACCACTATGATTTTACAATCCCGCTGCAACAATAGTTCTGTATTTTTAATACTTAAGGCCAAAATATCCGTAGCGGATTTCGCGCCATAAGGGGCATTTCTACTATCTGCCAAATAGATGGTATCCTCATAGGGCAAGGCTTCGTACAACTCTTGCCATATGGAAGTACCTCCTACTCCGGAATCAAAGACACCAATAGGCTTATTGTACATTTTCTATTGTCTGTTTTTGGGATAGCTGAATCATTATACCGTAAAAATAAAAAAACCACCTCACTCGGGTGGTTTTTTAGTTTCTAAAATAAGGTACTTTTCTAGAACCCTAATTCTTTTTTCACTTCAGGAAGGATATCTTTCCCTTTAGCTACGATCAATCCTTGACCTTGGGTAGCGTCCATAACATAATCATATCCTAAAGCTGCGGCCACCTTATCAATGGCTTCTTTTGCTTTTTTGGAAATGGGTTCGAACAATTCTCCTTGTTTCTTCTGGAATTCCGCTTGCGCTGCCTGTTGTGCGGCACCAATGTTTTTCTCTATTCCTTGAAGTTCAATAGATCTTTTTTCGTTTTCCTCTTTGGATTTGGAAGGTGCTTCATTTTGGTAAAGCGTAGCCTTGTTCTGATATTCTGTTATTGAACTTTGAATATCTGCTCCATAGGTTTCCTGTAATTTCTTTAATTCGGCCTGTGCTGCAATCATCTCCGGCATTTCAGACAAAAGTTGGGTTACATTGATATGTGCAATTTTTTGCGCATTCACATAGCTCGTTGTTGCTACGAATACCATTAATGCAACTGCTATTCTCTTTACTTGTTTCATCATTACTTGCGATTAATTAATTTTGAGTGTTAAATTTAGAGTTAATTATAAATATAAGAGATACTCTTTTCATTTTATTCTTTAGTACCCTCTTCTTTTTCTTCTGTTTCTTCTTTTTCCTCTTCCTTCTTTTTACTATTCTTCTTACGTGCTTCTAGTTTCGCCTTTCTTTTGGCCTCTCTTTCTTCCAACAATTTCTTTCTTCGTGCTTCATACGCTTTTTTGCGCTCTTCTCTCAATTTAAGCTTGGCGGCACGTTCATCTTCCGCTGTCTTGGCTTTCTCATCTTGCACCTCTTTAGACTTGGCTTGCCGTTCTTTTATGGCCTCACTTACTTCTTTTTCTGGTTCTCCTTGCAGTTTTTCCAATCTTTTGGCTGCTTTTTTCTTTTTAGGAGCACTTATTTTTCGCGTTCTTGAGATGGCCCTAAGAACCAAATCACTGATATCGTGTCTTTTTTGAGAGTACAACATTACGACATCTGCTGATTTATCAAAAATAAAATCGTATTTTCTATTGGCTCCTATCTTTTGTACTTCACTAAAAACCTGATCTTGTATGGGCTGTATCAATAAACGTTTCTGCACGACCAAATCTCCCTGAGGCCCAAACCTATCTTGTTGATATTCCAACATTTCCTTCTCCAGCACCTGAATTTCTTCTTCCCGTTCTGCAATGAGTTCATTGGTAAGCAGCACTTTTTCTGCCATCAAATCTTTCTTCATCTGCTCTACCACACCCTGTTTCTGCTCAATCTCAATTTTCCATTTCTGCACTTTGTTCTCCAACTGGTCCGTTGCCTCTCTATATTCTTCTACATTTTCCAAGATATACTCCATATCAATGTAAGCAATCCTAGCTCCACGTTGCGCAAAGCTCTGGAACGAAACCATCACAGCTGCTATAACTAAAAGAACTTTTATTTTCATTTTATTTACGTTTTTGTATATAGAAAATATCGTGCCAAAATAATTAAACCTCTAAAAATCAATGTTTTAAAAATTAAAAAACATTGATTTCATGGAATCTATACGCATACATTTCTTTGTATTCCACACTTTTTATGTTCCAAAAATAAATTAAAACTATGAATTATGTCAAACTGATTTTCCGTAATTAAAACTGTTGTCCAATAATGAAGTGCGTTTGCCATCCACTAATTCCAGTTGATCTAGGATTTCTATCAGTATCAAAACCATATCCAAAATCTATTCCCAATAACCCAAATGCAGGTAAAAAGATACGTACACCGGCTCCGGCCGATCTCTTTATTTCAAACGGATTAAATTCCTGAAAATTGTTGAAAGCGTTTCCTCCTTCTAAAAAAGCAAGGCCGTAGATAGAAGCAGAAGGTTTTAAAGTGAGCGGATATCGCAATTCCAGGGAGAATTTATTGTACACCACTCCCCCTTCTTGCTGTCCCGTCAATGGGTCTGTTGGTGTCAAGGCTAAATTGTCGTATCCTCTAAGTTGTACTACATCCCTACCATCCAGGGTGAAGTTTCCTAAACCGTCTCCACCAACAAAGAAACGTTCAAAAGGAACATTACCAATATCATTGTTATAGTTCCCCAAGAAACCAAATTCAGCATTGGTTCTTAATATTAACTTATTGTCCAATGTCAACGGAGTATACCAATCTCCCTTGAATTTGATTTTGTAAAATTCCAATAAGTTAAAACGCTCTTCTTCCAAGGATTCCAGCTCATTTCCTTCCAAAGTTGTCAAAGGGCGTGTGGTACGGATTTCCTGAAGTTCCTCACTTCGCTCACGAATGGGACCAAAATCCTTATTACTGAACAATGACCATGGTGGTGTGGCTTTGGCCGTAATGGTAAATTCAGATCCAGACCTTGGATATATTCTACCTCCTCCAATAGAGTTTCTGGACAGTCCGAAGGTATAACTCAAGGAATTGGATTTCCCGTTTCCGAAGTTGAATAATCCCGTGGTAAAGTTTCTAAAGTTATAGAGTTGATATCCCAAGCTATGTGATACGGTAAAGAAATCATCGGGCCATTGCACCCTTTTTGCCAATCCAAGTGAGATTCCCGTAATGGAAAACTGTTGGTTTCTATCGATATCCCTTGTGGTAAAATCAAAACGGAATTGCTGCGTTCTGGAGAACGAAAGGTTAAATCGCACAGGTTTTCTTCCTCCTAACCAGGGTTCAGAAAAGTTAAGACTATAGACGCGGAAAGTTCTACTGGCTTGTAATCGCAAGGCAAAATTCTGCCCGTCACCCGATGGTACCGGTTTATACGATTCCCCATTAAAGATATTTTGGATCGAGAAATTACTGAAGGACAAGCCTAAGGTCCCGATAAATCCTCCTCCTCCAAAACCACCTTGCAGTTCTATTTGGCTAGCTCCGGACTCTACAAGATTATAGGCCAAATCTACCGTTCCTTCATTTGGATTTGGGTTTTGGATATCAGGAGTTACATTCTCCGCATCGAAAAAGCCCAAGGCGCCAATTTCGCGAATACTACGGATAATATCTGCCTTGTTGTATTTTTGACCAGGACGAGTCCGTAGTTCCCTAAAAATTACATGATCGTTTGTCTTCTCATTTCCTTTCACCGTAACATGATCCAAAAAGGTCTCTTTTCCTTCAATAATGCGAATCTCAAAGTCTATAGTATCATTTTGAGCAGAGATTTCAACAGGATTGATGGTCGAAAATAAGTATCCATTATTTTGATATAAACTCGTGACATCACGTGGATCTGGTTTCGTATCGTCCGCTATACGTTCTTTCAACAAAACCCCATTATAGGTTTCGCCTTTTTTAATTCCTAATTGTTGCGCTAAAGCCCTATCCGTATAGACGGTGTTCCCAACAAAATTGATATCTCCAAAGTAGTACTTGTTTCCTTCTTCTACCTTCAATTTAAGGTCAATATTGTTTTCGTCTACATTGACGATCGTATCGGAGATGACCCTCGCATCGCGATACCCTCTTTCAGCGTATTTATCGATCAGGGCATCTAAATCGTCCTGATAATCTTCCTCAATATATTTGGATTTTTTAAAGATGCGATAAAACTTCTTTTGCTTGGTATTCTTTAAGGCTTTTCGTAGTTTCTTGTCGGAGAGCTTCTCATTGCCCTCAAAACTTATTTTTCTGATTTTTACCTTGTCGCCTTTTTTTACATTGATCACCATGTTCTCCACATTGGCGGTCTGTGAGGTATCTTTAGCCGTCGCAATACTCACCTTGGTATTTAAGTATCCTTGTTTCTTATATTTATTCCTAAGGTAATTTTTGGTATTCGCAATAAGACTCTCTGTGATTTTCTTCCCCTTTTTAAGATCGGTTTCCTTTAGGATATCATCGATCTTTCTTTTCTTCACTCCATAGAGGGTAACATTGCCCAAAGATGGGCGTTCTATAATGTTCAGTTCCAAAAAAATCTTGTCTCCTTGAACATCGGTTTCGTAGAAGGCAATATCACTAAAAAGCTCCAAGCCCCAGAGTTTGGTAATAATAGCGCTGATCTCCTCCCCTGGCACGGTAATGGATTGTCCTACACGTAATCCGGTATAGGTTTTTACGGTCTGTTCATTATAACTTTGTAATCCTGTAACGGTTAATCCCCCTAAAATATATTTTTTCCCATTTTGATACGCAGCTTCTTGCTGCGCAGTGACAGAAAGTGTAAAAAGAAGGATTAAGGTTGTGGTTATGAATTGAGGAGATATGAATCTTTTCATACCTTTAATTAAGTTGTTCGCTAGTTTTTCCAAATCTTCGTTCTCTATTCTGGTAATTTATAATTGCCTTCACCAAATGATGTTCACTAAAATCGGGCCAAAATACATCAATAAAATATAATTCTGCGTATACTATTTGCCATAGTAAGAAATTACTGATTCTATGTTCGCCGCTGGTACGGATAAGTAGGTCTACATCGGGTAAGTCATGCGTGTAAAGATGGTTATTAATAATGGTTTCATCAATATTTTCTGGAGAAATTATATTATTTTTAACTTTGATACTTATGGCTTTTACCGCATTTTTTATCTCTTCCCTAGCGCCATAACTCAATGCCAAAGTCAGGGTCATCCCTGTATTTTCCTTTGTTTTCTCAATAACATCAACAAGCTCCTTATGGGCTTTCTTAGGCAAGGAATCAATATCGCCTATAGTATTCAATTTGATATTATTTTCTGTAAAAGTTTTTAACTCTTTTTTAAGGGAAGACACCAATAAGCGCATCAATGTGTCTACTTCGAGCTTGGGTCTATTCCAATTTTCCGTAGAGAAAGCGTATAAAGTAAGGTATTTTAATTTTAGTTTGGCACAGGTTTCGACAGTGGCCCTAACCGCATTTACGCCATTTTCATGACCAAATACCCTTAGTTTACCACGTTCTTTCGCCCATCTCCCATTACCGTCCATAATTACGGCAATGTGCGCAGGCATTTTTTCTTCATTAATATCCTCTATAGTGTTCATAACAGTATTACTCGAAACAATCGGAACAAGGTGTCCTTCCAAAGGTATACGTTAATGTAAACCCTGAAAAAACGTACCAATCGTCACTAAAAATATTTCCAAAACGGAATTGCTCAAAATTTGAACCTTCCGGATTGCTGGCATCGAGGTTATCGGTAAACGTGTACCGAGCCCCAATTTCTGCCCCTAATATCAACTCATTATTGATGCGGGCTTTAAAGCCCACTATCATCGGAACGGCAAAAGATCCATCGCGTTGATCCAAATTTTGCAATTCCCCTATTGCAGTATCAAAATAATTAAAGTCGTATCTAAAATACGTAACTCCCGTATATAGATACGGCGTAAAGGCCGGGCCTAATTTGTGCAGGTTGTACTCCAAAAAATTAAACTCTAAACCTGCCGATACCTCAAAAATAGAATTCTTGATCTCAAATCCTCTTTGCTCCCTGGAAGCGATGTCCGACTTGCTGTCATCTGCTGTAAAATTACCATACATCAAACTTCCTCTCCAAGCATAACGCTTACTTTTATTCCATTTAAACAAACCACCAAAAGCAATGCCCGAGGGCAATATATAATTTGTTCTTCCTACATCTCCAATATTATTGGTTCCGCCCAAAAAAGCCCCAATTTCATAGGTTTGAGCGCTCATTTCACCTATAACAAATACAAGAATTACTACACTAAATAATCTCATGAATTCCTAAAAGTTTGCAAATATAACAATTTCAGTAGCTTAACCTACATATTTATTATATTCATGTTCTCTCTTGATAAACAACTTTTAGCATCATTTATTGTTTTAACCTTAGGATCAATTCCGCTTATCTTCACCCCATAATAATTTATTCCGAAGTGTTTTTAAAAAACTCTCCGAATTATATTCGATCATTTTAATGGTGAAGTTCGCCTTTTTAAGGATCAACTCCTTTCCATTTTCCAATGTCGCTATTCTCGAATCCAATGAAAGCATATGGGTATCTTCCCTACCTGAGACCTTCAATCGTATTCTCGTTTCATCCGATATCACCAGAGGTCTTGCATTGAGATTATGTGGTGCTATGGGGGTAATGATCAATGATTTTGCAGTAGGCGCAACTACAGGGCCGCCGCAGCTCAAGGAATAGCCCGTGGAGCCCGTAGGAGTGGATACGATCACCCCATCTGCCCAATAAGAGGTCAAATACTCATCGTTCAAATAGGTTTCTACCGTAATCATGGACGTCGTATCTTTTCTACTGACCGTGATTTCATTCAAGGCAAAATTGAGATTCCCAAATTCCGTGACATCAGAATTTGGACAAAGTTCTACCAAACTTCGCTCTACAATAGTGTAAGCCCCTGCAATGAATTCTTGCACCATGCGCCGAACATCTTCTTTCTTAAATGTGGACAAGAATCCCAAACGCCCCGTATTTACACCAACTATAGGAATACCCATATCCTTCACATAGGTGGTGGCTCGAAGTATGGTACCGTCTCCTCCAAAACTAACAAACATGTCAAATGAAGCATCCAACCCCTCCGTTTCCGTAAAGGTATCATAGGCATCCAGATCATGGAATTTGGCAATGTATTCATAAAAAACGGCCTCAAAGCACACTTTGGCCTCTGTTTTTACAAGCTCATCCAGAAGCTCCAGAACGTATTCCAATGCATTGTCCTGATAGGTTTGACCGTAAATCGCAATTTTCATTTGCTTAGACATTTAAGTATTTGTCCAAATAATCGGATCGCTGCTTTAAATCTTCCATAAATTGATCGTCATTGTTTCCAAAGACAATAGTATAATTGTATCGCCTAAAACTTTGGATGATCTCATTGAGGTTGGAAGCACTTATCTTAATGGTAATTTCTACCACGTCGTTTTGCGTAGCGGTTATAAAACCACCTAAAAGCTTAACATTATTGCTCTCCACGATCTGGGCCACTTCACTGAACGAATAATCTTTTGCGCCAATAGCCAAAACCAAAATACCACCAGGTTCTGTAAAAAACGGGGTATCTATGAATACTCCAACGATATCCGTAAGATCATAATATCCAACAATTTTATGATGTTCGTTCAATACGGCCACAAGATTGGCTTCATTTCTGGCAAAAGTCTCCAATACATCCAACCACGAAGTTTCCTTTTGAACGGAAAAAGTTTCCATATTATAGCGGTAATCCTCAATTTTATGATCTTCTTCAAAGCTTTCCAGGTCATTCTCTCCCAATAGTCCCAAAAAGACCCCATTTTCGCAAATTGCCACATGGGAATAGGTAGTATTTTTGAAAAATTGTATGACATCTTTCATAGGGTCTTCCACCTTAAATACGGGAATGTTCTTAATAATATGTGATTGAATCTGCATAACTTTCTAATTCTGTCGCAAAATACTAATAATAAATATCAAAAGGCATGCCTAATTTGTATTTTTGCAGCGGTTTTAAGGGAAACCACCTTGGGGCAAACCCATGAGAAATTTATAAAAAGAATTTATATAACATGTAGACACAAGTGTCTAAACATTTAAATCTCGTTCATCGAGGAATCGTATCACATGACAAAACTTAGCGTTAACATCAACAAAATAGCCACCCTGCGCAATGCACGTGGCGGCAACACCCCTGATTTGCTCAAAATGGCTGCGGACATAGAATCTTATGGTGCACAGGGCATTACCATTCACCCTAGACCGGATGAAAGACACATTCGTTATCAGGACGCCCGGGATTTAAAAAAATTGGTCACCACAGAGTACAATATTGAAGGGAATCCGATCCAAAAATTTGTTGATTTGGTTTTAGCAATAAAACCCACCCAAGTGACCTTGGTGCCAGATGCGATGGATGCCATCACCTCAAATGCGGGATGGGAC
The DNA here is from genome assembly GCF_043678055.1 of Spongiimicrobium salis. Lineage (NCBI taxonomy): Bacteria > Pseudomonadati > Bacteroidota > Flavobacteriia > Flavobacteriales > Flavobacteriaceae > Spongiimicrobium > Spongiimicrobium salis. Next base: position 28,304 of record NZ_JBHEQA010000006.1, on the reverse strand, counting down.
ACTATAAGCCATCAACAATTCTTAACAGATATTATCGCCACATTTAAAGCACAGCATATCCGAACGTCCATTTTTGTGGATACCGATTTAAAAATGATCGAAGGCGCTGCAAAAACGGGTACGGACAGGATCGAATTATATACCGAAAGTTATGCCAAAGCCTACGCTACGGGTAATCATGATGAAGTAAAAGCCTTTAGTGCAGCGGCCACTTTGGGACATCAATTGGGCATGGGCATTAACGCCGGACATGATTTGAACTTGGACAATATTACCTTTTTCAAGGAACGGGTCCCGCATTTGGAAGAAGTTTCCATAGGGCATGCCTTGATATGTGAATCTCTTTATCTGGGCATAGAAAATGTAGTGAATATGTATTTAAATCGATTACAATAATGACACTTTTACATTCCAAAATTCTAGGCGAAGGCCAGCCTTTGATCATATTACACGGCTTTCTAGGGATGTCCGATAATTGGAAGACCTTGGGAAACCAGTATGCCGCATCCGGCTTTGAGGTACATTTGATCGATCAGCGAAATCATGGAAAAAGTTTTCATTCGGAAGATTTTGATTACGATTTCATGGCAGAGGACGTTCAACGCTACATGACGCACTATGGCCTCTCCAATGCAGATGTTATTGGCCATTCTATGGGCGGAAAAACGGCTATGCACTTGGCCTGTAGCGCCCCCGATCGGGTCAGAAAGCTTGTGGTTGCCGATATCGCTCCTAAATTCTACCCTCCGCACCATCAAGATATTATAGATGGATTGCTTAGCCTTCAGTTACACGAAATTGGTTCAAGAACCGAAGCCGATAAACGTTTATCGGAACATATCCCCAATTTTGGGATTCGACAATTTTTACTCAAAAACTTATATTGGGTGGAAAAAGGGGTGCTCGGATTTCGATTTAATTTGGCCGTACTAAGCACTAAAATGGAAGAAATAGGTGCAAATATTGGTACTACAGATCGCTTTACAGGCCCGAGTTTGTTCCTTAGGGGGGATCGATCTGAATATATCGTCGCTGCGGATACCGCAGAAATAGAACGCCATTTTCCGCTAGCGACCATAGCAACCATTGACAAGGCTGGGCATTGGCTCCATGCCGAAAACCCCAAGCAGTTTTTCGAAAAATCCATAGCATTCCTAAATCCATAATATTTGGACTGTTTTATTATGCATGCATAATTTTTTTGCCCATCTTATTGCAAGTGTCATAATTTTGGTTAATTTTGGAATTAACGCTGTATTAACAGTTGTTTTAAAAAAAATTAACTCAAAAATTCCCATAATGAAAAAGATTTATGCACTGTTAGCTTGCTTTGGACTTGCTTTTGTTTCGTGTAGTGATGATGATGGTCCGGCAACCACTCCGGTTGCTCCAACGCCCCCTCCGGTGGAAATCACTTCCGGATCCGCAGATTTCTCCAACTATGTAGCCGTTGGAAATTCGCTCACTGCCGGATTCTCGGATTCCGCATTATTCGTGGATGGGCAAACCGCATCTTTCCCCAATATGTTGGCGGGCAATTTTGCCTTAGCGGGTGGAGGCGCTTTTACTATTCCTTTTATGGCCGATAATCTAGGGGGTGCCACTTTAAACGGACAGCCTGTTTTTGGTAATCGATTGATTTTATCTTTTGCTTCTGGATCTCCTGCCCCTGTGCCTGTTTCAGGAACGGGAAGCACGGAAATATCCAATATTCTTTCGGGACCCTTTAATAATATGGGAGTGCCCGGTGCAAAAAGTTTTCACCTATTACTTCCTGGATACGGTAGTCTTGCAGGAATCCCTGTTGGCCTGGCCAACCCCTATTATGCGAGATTTGCCAGTGCACAAGATGCTACAATTCTTGGAGATGCTGCTGCGCAAAACCCTACTTTCTTCACGTTGTGGATCGGGAATAACGACATTCTAAGTTTTGCTACTTCAGGTGGTGCTGGTGTAGATCAGCTAGGGAACCTAAATCCTGCATCTTATGGTCCAAACGATATTACAGACCCCACGGTTTTTGGTGGTGTATATACACAATTGCTACAGACGCTTACCGCAAATGGTGCCGGAGGCGCTGTTGCCAATTTACCTAATGTAACTTCACTTCCTTTCTTCACTACCGTACCTTTTAATGCGGTGCCCTTAGATGCTGGAACCGCAGCTTTGCTCAATAGCAATTTTGCTGCTTATAATGGCGGTTTGCAATTAGCAGCGGCAAATGGATTGCTTACTCCGGAGGAAGTAGCACAGCGTACCATTGTTTTCCAAGAAGGTCAAAATGCGATGTTAATGGAAGATGAAGATTTAACCGATCTTAGTGCAACCCCAATACCTTTGCCCAATTTAAGGCAAACTACAGCGGAAGATCTTATTGTCTTTACGGCACAAACAATTATAGGGACACTTGTAGACCCTAGCAATCCTACATTGATAAACGGTGTTTCCGTTCCTTTGGCCGATCAGTGGGTCTTGACTCCAGAAGAGCAGGCTTCCATTACCACGGCGCAAACCGCTTTCAATCAAACCATAGCTGCTTTGGCGACACAGTTTAATGTGGCCTTGGTAGATGCTGCAAGTTTCTTGGATGTTGTAGATGTGTCTGGAGTTCCATTGGCAGATGGAAGTACGGTAACCTCAACCTATGCTACTGGAGGAGGTTTCTCTTTGGATGGCGTTCACCCATCCCCAAGAGGTTATGCTTTGATTGCCAATCTCTTTACCGAAGCCATCAATGAAAGGTATGGCTCCAATTTGCCGCCGGTTAATCCATTGGCTTTTACCGGACTTTATGTCAATTAATACAGAATAAATATGTAATTTTAAAGGTGTCTAGGTATAGACACCTTTTTTTATACCCTAAAACCAGTGACTTATGAAATTTTTATTGCGAACCTTATTAAGCGCTTTAGCCGTAGTTATTCTGGCTAAAGTACTGCCCGGTGTTGGTGTGGATAGCTATACTACCGCTATCATTGTTGCCTTAGTCTTAAGTCTATTGAATTTTATTGTAAAGCCGGTTCTTATTGTATTGACCCTGCCTGTAACCATTGTCACACTAGGTCTTTTTCTATTGGTCATCAATGCCATTATCATTCTTCTGGCCGATTATTTTATTCGAGGTTTTCAGGTAGACGGTATTCTTTGGGCCTTACTTTTTAGCTTGGCATTATCGTTTTTACAATCCATTTTGTTTTCCCTACTTAAAGAGGATAAAAAGAAGTAAGCTATTCTTTTAAGTTCCTGTCCTCTAAAAACTTGCCGAACTTCATAAAATATGCTACTTTTGCATCCCATTTTACTAATTTAGTTATAGAGATGAATATCACAAAAGAGCAGATTGACGAATTAAATGCTGTTGTAAAAGTCGCCATTACAAAGGATGACTATCAAGAAAAGGTAGATTCCATTTTAAAAGATTACAGAAAACAGGCCAATATTCCTGGTTTCAGAAAAGGTCAAGTTCCCATGGGACTGATTAAAAAACAATATGGAAAGGCGATCTTGGTCGATGAAGTAAACAAGCTTTTACAAGATAATCTCAATAAATACCTTACCGAGGAAAAATTGGACGTTCTTGGAAATCCCCTTCCAAAACAGCGTGATGATTTTGATTGGGACTCTGAAGAATTTGCTTTTGAGTTTGAATTAGGCTTGGCCCCTGATTTTGAAGTTGCCCTTAAATCCAAGAAAGCCATTACGCATTACAAGATTATTGCGGATGACAAAATGGTGAACGAGCAAATTGACCGTATCCAGAAGCAATATGGCAAATTGGTCAACAAAACGGAAGCCGGCAAAAAAGATGAGTTAACAGGGACTTTTGCCCATGAAGATCAAGAGATCAGCCATAAAACTACGGTAGAACTGGATAAGATCAAGAGCAAAAAATCGTTGGACAGTCTTGTTGGAAAAAAAGTGGGCGATGTAGTGACCTTAAAAACAAAAGGGCTTTTTAAAGAAGATTTCATGCTTACGGCCGCTTTAGGTGTTTCCAAAGATAAAGAGGACGATGTAAAGAATATTGAAGTTTCTTTTACTATTGAAGAAATCAATGAAAGAGAACCTGCCGCATTGGACCAGGAGTTGTTCGATAAATTGTTCGGAAAAGATACGGTTACTTCCAAAAAAGAATTGCAGGAAAAAATCAAAGAAGATTCGGAAAGTCAGTTTGTACAGCAATCCGATCAAAAATTACTCAATGATATCACCGAGTATTTCATTGAGCATACCAAATTTGACCTTCCCACAGAGTTCCTAAAAAAATGGATTCAGATGACCGGGGAAAATCCACTTTCCGAGGAAGAAGCCAATGAAGAGTTTGAAAAATCCGAAAAAGGACTTCGCTACCAATTGATCGAAGGCAAAATTATTCAAGAGCACGATTTACAGGTACAGTTTGATGAATTGAAAGAATTCGCCAAAGGCTTTATTAAATCGCAAATGGCACAATACGGCCAATTAAATCCTCAAGAGGAGGAATTGGATAACATTGCTACCAGAGTACTTTCCAATCAAGATGAGGTGAAACGCTTATCGGAACAATTAATGAGTCAAAAACTTATTACATTGTACAAGGAAAAAGCAAACTTAAAATTAAAGGAAGTTACTTACGAGGATTTCGTGAAAGAAGTATATGGGTAAGTTTTCCAAAATAAAATAAGTATATTTACGGTGCTTTAAAACGGTTGTTTTTTAGCACCTTTTTTTTATCAAAAATTTGACAAAAACCTATGGATTACGGAAAAGAGTTCAAGAAATTTGCTATAAAGGACCAAGGCATAAGCAGCACCTACTACGATAAAATAATGAGCAGCATGTACCCTACGAACATGACGCCCAATATTATTGAAGAACGCCAGATGAACATTGCCATATTTGATGTTTTTTCGAGATTGATGATGGATCGCATTATCTTTCTAGGTACGGGCATTAATGATCAAGTGGCCAATATCGTACAGGCGCAATTGTTATTTTTGGAAAGTGCAGATGCCAACAAAGACATCCAAATTTACATCAATTCCCCCGGAGGCAGTGTATATGCCGGATTGGGAATCTATGATACCATGCAGTTCATCAAGCCCAATGTGGCTACCATCTGTACAGGAATGGCAGCTTCTATGGGAGCTGTATTGCTATGCGCGGGTGAAAAAGGAAAACGAAGTGGACTTCCCCATTCCCGTGTTATGATCCACCAACCTTTAGGAGGTGCCCAAGGACAGGCCAGTGATATTGAGATAACAGCCCGGGAAATCCTAAAACTAAAGGATGAACTTTATCAAATTATCTCCAATCATTCCGGACAAAGTTTTGAAAAAGTGAGTGAAGACAGTGATCGGGATTATTGGATGAAAGCCGACCAAGCCAAGGAATATGGCATGATCGATGAGATTTTAGTAAGGGAAAAGAACTAATTTCGACAAATCTACGTTAAGGTAGGGGTGTTATTGCAATACACCTTAAAAAGTAAGACGGGAATAGTTCCGTTGATACAGCACTTAGTAATTGCTACAGTATGGCCAAGGAAAATTTAGAATGCTCCTTTTGTGGAAGGAAAAAGCCGGAAACCAATCTCTTGATTGCAGGCTTGGATGCACATATTTGTGATCGATGTATTGAGCAAGCACATGGCATTGTTGCCGAAGAATCCAAACAGTCCAAAAGTCAGGATCTTTCTTCAGAATTGGTCTTAAAAAAGCCCTTGGATATCAAGAGTTTCCTAGATACTTTTATTATTGGACAGGAGCGGACTAAAAAGGTGATGTCCGTGGCAGTATACAATCATTACAAAAGATTGCTTCAGCCACATTCCAAGGAGGACGATATTGAAATTCAAAAAAGTAATATTGTGATGGTGGGTCAAACCGGAACCGGAAAGACCCTTATGGCCAAAACTATTGCAAGGATGCTAAATGTACCTTTAGCCATTGTTGATGCTACGGTATTGACCGAAGCCGGATATGTTGGCGAAGATGTAGAGAGCATTCTTACCCGTTTGCTACAGGCCGCCGACTATAATTTGGAAAAAGCGGAACGCGGTATTGTTTTCATTGATGAAATCGATAAAATTGCCCGGAAAAGTGATAATCCCTCCATTACCAGAGATGTCTCAGGTGAAGGGGTACAACAGGGTCTTTTAAAGTTATTGGAAGGTACAGTGGTCAATGTTCCCCCGAAAGGAGGAAGAAAGCATCCAGACCAGAAATTCATAGAGGTCAACACAGAAAATATTTTATTTATTGCCGGTGGCGCCTTTGATGGTATTGAACGCATTATCAATAAGCGTCTCAATATGCAAGCGGTGGGTTATAGTGCTTCCAAAGCGGAAGATGCCATGGACAACACCAATCTTTTACAATATATCATTCCCAAAGATTTAAAAGAATTTGGTTTAATTCCGGAAATCATTGGGCGTCTTCCTGTATTAACGCATATGAATCCGTTGGACAAGAAAACCTTGCGTGCTATACTTACTGAACCTAAAAATGCCATTATTAAGCAGTACGAAAAACTGTTTGCCATGGATGATATCGCTTTTAGTATCACCGATCAGGCTTTGGATTATATTGTAGAGAAGGCGGTGGAATATAAATTAGGCGCAAGAGGATTGCGATCTCTTTGTGAAGCCATTTTTACCGATGCGATGTTTGAATTGCCCAGTAGTGACGATAAAGTGTTCAAAGTATCGAAAGCCTATGCTGAAGAAAAATTATCCTATGATACCATTAAGAAACTGAAAGCCGTTTCTTAAAGTAGTACCATAACGAACAATTAAAATATAAAGGCCCGTATTTGCATAGAAATACGGGCCTATTTTTTATAGGACATTAATAGATGCGTCTTAGCTCTGGTATTGTATGTTAAAGACTCTACTTAGTAAATCTTTACATACTTTCTGGATGATTTTTTCATCCGTATAGAGTTCATGCCCAAAATTTGGAATGAGTTCCATTGATGTTTCCAGATTATCTGCCCATTCTTGGGTTGGCCTATTGCTATCGTTCTCTCCATACATCAAGGTCACGGGGGTTTTGATCAACTCTTCCTCCATTCGCAATCTCGTAGCCGAAACATTGTACAAGGACTTCATAGGCAATCCCCGAAGACTTGCTTTCCAAGCAATAGTTCCTCCAGTACTAAAAGCCAAATAATGACTGGGTTCTGTTTCTTTTTTTAGGAGGTGTGCCACAGCCGTATCAATACCGCCATTCACAAACTCTTGATGTAAATTCTCTGCGGAATCTACGGTGATATTGATATTTGCCAATTGTTGACAATCATAAAAAACAATATCAAAATACTGTTGCAGATACCCTAAGTATGAAGTAATCCACAAACCTTTTTTGGCTCCCCACATATCGGAGATTACCACTAATCTTTCTGCCATAATAAATAATTATAAGTTGGTTCTGGTTAAGCTACGGTTCAATATGTAGATAAAACGTGAAATTTTCAATTTTATTTGTTCATCCGAAGTAATTCTTCGACATACTCCCGTTCATTGGACAATCTGGGGATTTTATGTTGCCCTCCCAATTTGTTTTTGGATTTCAACCAATCGTAGAATAAATTTTCCCGGGCAATATGTACCATGGGCATTTTGAGGGTCATGTTATTGTAGCGTTTTGCCTCGTAATCGGAGTTCAATGATTTGAGCGCATTATCCAAGAATTCCGTAAAATAGGCCAATTCTTCAGGAGGTTTTCTAAATTCTATGATCCATTCATGTGCTCCTTTTTCTTTGCCCGACATAAAAATAGGTGCTGCCGTATAGTCCTTTATTTCCGCTCCGGTCTTTACACAGATATTTTTAAGGGCTTCTTCCGCATTTTCAATGATCAATTCTTCCCCAAAGGCATTGATATGATGTTTTGTTCTTCCTGTAATCTTAATGCGATAAGGAGCCGTAGACGTAAAACGTACGGTATCTCCTATCTTATACCTCCAGAGCCCGGCATTCGTAGTAATGACTATGGCGTAGTTTTTTCCAATTTCCACTTCCCACAAAGGAATGGCCTGTTGTTTTAGCGTACCATAACTATCCATAGGAATAAACTCATAGAAAATGCCATAGTCCAACATCAACAACAAATCATCTGCATTGTTTCTATCCTGGATCGCAAAAAAGCCTTCGGACGCATTGTAGATTTCATAATAATTGAAGTTCTTTCTGGGAAGCAATTTTTCATACTGCCCCTTATAAGGTGCAAAATTTACTCCCCCATGAAAATACACTTCCAGGTTTTCCCAAACTTCAAATAGATGCTCTTTACCCGTTTCTTCCAGGACATTGTTTAAAAGTACCAACATCCAGGAAGGTACTCCGGCAAGACTGGTGACATTTTCCTGTATACTTTCCCGGATGATGGCCTTCATTTTAATCTCCCATTCACTCATCAAGGATACCTTATTGCTCGGGGTACTGCTCAATTCTGCCCAAAAAGGCATATTGTCTATCAATATTGCGGAAAGATCGCCAAAGAAAGTTCCGTTGTCCTTATAGAGTTCCTTACTTCCCCCCAAGCGTAAGCTCTTTCCCGTAAATAATTGTGAGTTTTCATTATTATTTAAGTAAAGACACAATAAGTCCTTCCCCGATTTATAATGACAATCTTCCAAAGCTTCGGAACTTACAGGGATAAACTTGCTTTTAGCATTGGTGGTACCACTACTCTTAGCGAACCACTTTATACCCGTAGGCCAAAAAATATTCTGCTCTCCCCTTCTACTCCTTTCGATCATGGATTCCACTTCCTCATAATTCTGAATGGGAACCCTATCCGCAAACATGCGATAATTGTTGATGGTATCAAATTCATAACGCTTTCCCATTTCCGTATCCTTGGCTGTGGAAACCAATTGATGCAATACCTCTTCCTGTACCTCAGCAGGATACTTTAAAAAAAGTTCTATTTGGTGATAGCGCTTTTTTAACAGCCAAGAAGCTATTGAATTGAATAATGGTATTGGCATTTTAGGTATCTTTACCCTGTTTTATACAGGTTTTTAAAGTTGGATTTGTTTAGCTAAAAATAGTTTTAAAAGTTATCATTTTCAAATTGATTCATTAATAAATATAAAGCTTTTATGCAGTTCGAAGGTGTTTTACGTAAAATGCAGAGTGAAATGGGTTCTCCCATTCAGTATTATTTGGTTTTTGAGCAAGATTTTTTACATATGAACCAACTATTGAATAAGGAGTTAAAGCTGCATTTTATAAAATACCAATGCTTAAATTGTGGAAGGGAACGCCCTATTTACCGACAAGGTTTTTGTAAAAGTTGTTTTTTTGAAATTCCCTCTGCCGGCGATTGGATCATGAGACCAGAACTGAGCACGGCGCATTTGGACAAGGAAGATCGTGATCTGGCCTACGAAAAAAAAGTGCAATTGCAACCCCATATTGTGTATTTGGCCAATTCCAGTAATATTAAAGTGGGGGTAACCCGTAAAACCCAGGTGCCTACACGTTGGATCGATCAAGGCGCACATGAGGCCATTGAAATTGTGGAAGTCCCCAATAGATATTTGGCCGGCATCACCGAAGTTGCCCTAAAAGAACATGTAAGCGACAAGACCAATTGGCGCAAAATGTTGACCAATTCCATAGAAGATGCCGACCTCATCACTTGGCGAAACACCCTAAAAGCGTATATCCCAGAAGAAGCAAAGGCCTATTTTATTGAGGAAAATGGAGAAACCCATTTAGATTTTCCGGTCTTGCAATATCCGGAAAAAGTTAAAAGTTTAAACTTGGTCAAAGCACAGGAGTATGCAGGTATATTAAAAGGAATAAAGGGGCAATACCTCATTTTTGAAGACAATACCGTATTTAACATTAGGGCAAACGAAGGCTTATATGTTGGCATAGGCTTAACCTAAAAGCTTCCTTCAAAACCTTTTACGGTTTAACGAATAATTTAATCCCACCTATTTTTCCATTTAAAATAGCTGTATATTTATAAGGCTATGGGTAAACATACGTTTAAATTACAGCTTGCGGGCCAGGAGCGATCGGCCAGTGTAGACATTTTAGAGGTAAAAGATATTGTAATGTTCGTTGCGGGTACAACGGACCCCATTAATACGGTGCCTGCAAATCATCAAGCCAATAAAACCTACTGGCAAGGAGAAAATGGAGATCTTAACAATCTGTGGAGCCAGGTTAAGGCATTAAAACCACAATATTTGGACCTCCATATTGAAGATAGTTTTTTTAGTTGGTCTGGAGATAACAATCATGAAGCCAGAACTCGGGCCGCAGAAAGGTTATTGGATCTTTTTCTAAGGGTGTATAGCGGATGGACCGACAAAGAAGTGTTTCTGCACCTCATAGGGCATTCCCATGGTGGCAATGTCATTAATCAATTTACAGAGATCATTGCGACTGCAGAAAACTTCCCCCAACAGTGGTCCGTAAAAAGTATTACCTACTTGTCAACTCCTTTTTTTCAGGAACAACATCAATTGAATCTTAACAAACTGCATCCTGATTGTAAAATTATCAATGTGCATAATGAATATGACATTACGCAACGTTTTGTGGCCGATTTTAGCTTGAAAAACTTAGAGGTTTTGCTTTCTAATTTCAAGAGCAGTGATTTTAAAAATGCCATTGAGACCATCCAGGCTACGGATTTTGACGTTTTCTCAGCCTTGGGAACCTTTAGGGGCCGGTTGGACAATACCACCGAAGGCCCTCCCCTATGGACCCAAACAGCAAATCTGCTGGAAGGCATCGAAGCACTTTTTGAAAAGATCATTGCCTATGTAAACCAACTTGAAGATACCGGGGTGTTATCCAACCAGAAAGCAGAATTGTTGGCACGTCTTGGTGAAATTCTAGGATGGGCCAGTACACAAAGGCCTATCTTCCAGCGGAATCGCGCCAATCGTGCAGGAGGATATGATCGTGATGCCTTTTTTGAGGATTTTGATTTTCTGGGTGTCTTACGAATTGCGAATCGATTTTTTGCCATAGAAAATGGTGTTGAGGACAGCTATCTCCTTGGCCTTTTGGACCGTATCTCAAGCCCTGGGGGCACAGGGATTACCGATCGTATCGATGATACGAGCTGGACTCCCGAAAATCAGGTCAATGGGGCACGTGAAATTATCCCGGTTCCTATTTTTACACATGACGCCTATGATAGTAGAAACAAAAAAGCGGAATACGACCAGTTTATTTCCGGTATTGAAAACTGTGTCAAAGAAAATAGACCCGATGCCATAAGAGAACTGCTTATGCGGTTGCTTAGTCAACTTGCCCCACCGGACACCCTTACTCCCATTATTGATGGAATCAATAAATTGGAATGGGTAATTACCAAGGAGACGGACCGGCAGGCAAAAGCCTTAAAGCGAAATTTCGTCGTATACCGGCGATTGATGCAAGAATTTCATGCGGACCTGGTCACCACGGCGGATCAAGAAAATGAAAAACTTGACCCGAAACCCGGGAGTCTTCCGTATTTGGCAACGGTTTCCCATAGTTTGAGTCACAAAATGTTGTATTCTGATGTAGAATCTCAGCTCAGAGCCGCCTTTGGTTCTGGTAAAAATCCCGGATATCAACGATGAAGACCTGGCTCACCTATTGTTTATGGAGTATGGTGATTTTAATCACCTCTATACTCTTGATTCGCTACTACATTGATTGGGACGAAATTGCGCTATGGGTAGGTAGTATTGTTGGCTTGATCGCCATTCCTCTTTTTATATTGCTGGATTATTTTTTTATCCGACGCAAGGTACGGCCACTTATTCTTTTGGGTGTTCTTCGAGGCGTTGTGGGTATTTTACTCATTCAATGCATCTACTTCATTGCGGATGCCCTAAAATAGGTAGACTCAGAGGTCTTCTTTCTGTTGCGCTACTACTTCCAGTTCAATTTTCTCCATATCCTTTTTCACTTGAATATTTCGAAGCGTATCGTCGGCAAGCAGTTCTCCTTGATACTTAAAATCTACCGTTTGATCGTTAAGGCTGATGGTCATATCTTCTCCGATCATATCTTTGGTCTTAATATTGAGAAAAATGGTCTCCCCTATTTCTGCCTTTTCGATCCGATTGTTCATATTATCCGTAATATAATAGTCTACAATCCTAGGGCTTTTCTCGGATTCCATCTCAGGTTCTAGAGCAGTGGGTGCTGCATAATTGTTTAAATCGGTTACTTTCCATGATTTTTCGAAGACCATATCACCTATGCGCAAAATTCCGGGAGAGAAGGTAAACGTATCTGTAGCGGGTGTTCCGGAAAAAGCTCTGAAATGGCGTTCGTACTGCACCACATAGGTATCAAAAAATTCATAGTCCGTTAATTTAGAGAAACCATCACGCTTATAAAAACGGATATACCCCCGGCTCATCGTATCTGGGGATAGGGCCAAGCCCAGAAGATCCGCAGCGCCATCCGCTTCTATCGTTATGGTAAACAAGCCACCATTGGGGATAGATTCTGGTTGCAACGTACTATAATCTACCTGCTGATAAAACTGTATATTGGTATCCAGCACATTGATCACTCTATTATTGATAAAAAGTTTAGCTAAAAAACTCATCTAGTTCCACGCTTTGCAATTGACTTCTAAAATACAATTTCATCTTCTAAGTCCCGTACAATTTCTAAGGATTTCGTCTAAATACCATCAAGACTCCCTTCTAGGATTTTATGGTCTACTGTACCGTATCTTTCTTCTTCTTTTTCTTTCCAAAGAGATTTCCAATGATCTTTTTTGCGGCACCTTCTTCTTTCTCTGCAGTATCTTTCTTTTTTCCGCCTCCCAGCAGGCCTTTTAGGGTCTCTTTTACCTCGTTCTTGCCCTCGGTTGCAGTACTATCCTTTTTATTTCCGCCCAAGATACCTGTGATCAGATCCGTTGCTTTGTCTTTTCCTTTGTTCAGTAATTTTTGCTTCTGAATTTCCACGAGCTGTGCCGTTAAATTCTTTACGCCCGAAGTAAGATCTGTTTGTACCATTGGATTGGTATACCCACCTCCAATATTTGCTTTAACGGGTACCGTAAGCTTATCCAAATCCTTATCATCTATCTTGGCAATGAGTCCGTTTATTTCGGATCCCAGATATTTTGCAGGAACATCCAAGACCATTTCATAGTTCAATTGTTTATCAAAAGAATGGCTTCCGGATACATTGATAGCGATATCTTGATAATTTACCGTAAAAGGGTTCACCTTTACTTGCCCATCCGAAAAAGAAAATATGGTTTTCAAGGTCTTTAGATTTAGCTTTTCCGGTTCAATAAAGCTTAATTTACTGCTCAGGCCCGCAAGCACTTTTGCCTTATCCGCATCTACACTGGCCCCTAAGAGTTCTGCCAGGACATTTCCAGAGATAGAACCCAAATCGGGTGTTAAATCATCCTTTAAATTTCCCGAGATTTCAATATCAGAATCCAATCTGCCTCTTAAGGCATTGGCAATAGGTGCCAAAGCATCGAACAAAGCCAAGGCCTTGAAGGTCTCCCCAATTTTAAAATCGTCCATCCCCAATTTCATGGCAAAAGTGGGCGTTTCCTTTTTAGTGGATACCTCGCCTCCAAAGGAAAGCTTCCCATCAAAAATTGCGGAAGTCATATTGGACAAGACCGCTTTTTCATCTTTGATCACAAGATTACCACTAACGTTTTCCAAGGTTAAATTATCGTACAACACCTTATTGGCCGAAGCTTTAATGGTGCAATCCAAAAATGAAGGTATTTTTATACTTTCCAAAGGAGCTGTGGTCGTTTCAGTATCTTGGGAAGTTTCGCTTTCCGTAGTCGCAGTCGCATCCTCTTCCACCATAAAGTCGGCCAGGGCAAAAGTATCCGAACGTAAATCAAAGTTCCCTTCCACCTTCTCATCATTGAATAAAAACCCTAAGAGGTTATCAATGGTTCCTTTTGCTTGAAAATCGGTTTGTCCCGTTTTCCCATCAAACTCATTCAAACTTACCCGTTGTGGCGTAAAGCTCACCGAAGTAGTATTGATTTGTACCGGATGCAGTAATTCTTCCGTAGCATACTCAAAATCCTTCAATCCCAACTGCCCTTCTACCTTTGTATTTCCATAGGCCTTTTGTTCCAACGAATTCATGTCAAAACTAGTGGTCACATCGGCATTTAGAATCCCTTTTAACCCTAAATCTTCGGGCATGGGATAGGCTTGGGAAAGCTTGGCCAAATTCATGATCGCATCCACATGTGCATTTACCTGGGTATTCCCCAAAAGATTGGCGATTCTGGAAGTCATATTAAAGTGGTCCTCGTCAATTTTAAACGATAAGCGCTTCATATCCACATACGTATCTTCCGTAATTCCCGTAGCATTTACAATATCGGTATCGATATATACACTCCGTACCGCCTTGGGCAAATCGGGATATTTAAAGGAGGCGTTGTCAGATTTAATCTTAATATTGAATTTCGGAATATGGGTGTCGTCCACAATGCCATTGAAATTGCCATTCACTGCAAAATTGCCCGTAGTCTCCACATTATCTATATTTTGGGAGTAAGCCTCTGGAATTACCCCCAGAAAATTTTTGAAATCTGTAGAAGGTGTTTTAAAACGAATGTCCACTTCCTGATGATCCTCATGGAGTTGTATGAAACCGTCAAAAACCAAGGGCAGTTGATTCACCAAGGCTTCATTCTTTAAAAAGGAATATTTGCTCTCGGCCAAATCGACTCCTATCAGGGCATCCAATTGTATTTTATGTTTATTCAAATAATTGGTGCTATCCATTTCAAAAGAAATCAGGGCTTCCGTTTGGGTATCCAACTCCGATTTCTCCAAAGATAGATCTCCAGTTCCTGTATGTTGCATTTCCAATAGCTCAAAGACCAATTTAGAAGCCGCATCCTCATATCGTATGGTAGCATCACTAATCGCATAGGATTCCATGGAAAAGATAAAATTCCCCGATGCACTATCTTCCTCAGTGATTTCTGTTGCCGTTCCCTCATCTTTGGCAATATCGTAATTGGCACTGCCTTCTTCATTGACCAATATAGAAAGTACAGCAGCGTCCACATTCAGGCTTTTAATGGCGATAGGGTCATCGGCTCCCTTGAACAGTTCACCTATGGAGAGTTTCAATTCTACCTGTTTTGCCGCAAATAAGGTATCTCCTGCAAAGGGAGCCTTATTGATCAAAGAAATGTCTTCCAAAGTCAATGTGGCCTGTGGAAAATTGGACAATAAGCTGACATCCGCAGCACTAAAATCGAAACTGGCATGAACGCTATTGTTCACTTTATTTTTAACGATATCGGCAATCTTGGAGCTAAAGAAAAGGGGGATTGAAATCAATACGATCAAAAACAGTACAACCCCTATACCGATACGCTTTAGGAGTTTCTTTTTCTTCTTTTTTTTCTTTTTCATGTTGTTGCTGTTGTGTGTGTTTGATAAGAACTAAAAAAAGGATGCGATTATTATGCTTCCAAATCGATTTCCTCTCCAATTTCCAAATGAAATCGTTTTCTTATGATATATACGCACAAATACAGAAAAGGGGTGTCCAGAAATGCTATAAAAATCTTAAAAATAAAACCGCTGACCACCAATCCATAAAAAAGACTCCAGGGCAACACCTTAAAGGTGCATAAAAGCAGTACTACCGTAAAGGTGTCTATAAACTGTGATAAAAAGGTAGATCCGTTATTTCGCAACCATAAATGCTTCCCTTTGGTAAGGCGTTTCCAAAAATGATAGACCGCTATATCTACGTATTGCGCCAAAAGATAGGCGATCATGGAAGCCAATACCGCTATTGGGGACAAGGCAAATACTTTACTAAAAATCGCATCATCTACCGGAGAGTTAGCTATAGCCGGGGCCAAATCGCCCAATAGAATGATCCCCATGGAAAAGAAAGACGCAAAAATCCCAGCAGTTACGATCTGATTGGCCTTTTTCTTCCCAAAAATCTCAGAAATCAAATCGGTAATCAAAAAAGTAATGGGATAAGGCAATATGCCCACAGAGACCTCGAATAAGGGAGCTCCAAGGACCGAGATATCTCCAAAAGGCTGCCAATAAATAAACTTTTGAAAGATAAGATTGCCCACAACCAAGGAGGTGATGAACAAAGCCCCTAAATACAAGTATATTTTATGGGCCAAACGCTTATCTTTATCCGTCATCCCCAAATTTATTGAATTCTCAAGCTAAATGGCATTCTGGCCTGAACTCCTTTTTGATTCATGGCCGCTTTCATGTCTTTTAGGATTCCATAGAGTTCAGACCCTATTTCTTCTTCAATGAAACGCTCTTTTGTTTTTACACTGGCTCCTGCAAAATCTTCCATAAATTCATCGAAGGCCGATTTGTATTTTGGATAGCTTCGGATGCCGTAGGTATCCAACCCGGCCATATTCGCAGCTTCGGCAATGGCATCATCCAAACTCCCTAATTCATCGACCAAGCCTAAGCGCTGGGCATCTACGCCGCTCCATACCCGTCCCTGAGCCACCTCATCTGCCTCTTCTACAGTAATATTACGACCTTGGGCCACACGATTTAAAAAAGTTTGATAGGTCTCCTCGATTCCCTCTTGGATCAAGGCCCGGAAATTATCGGTCATGGGGTCAAACAAGGAATAGTCCACCGCATTCTTATTGGTTCCTATCTGTTCTGCATTCACCCCTATTCTTCCGGCCAATTCGCTCATATTGGGAATGGTACCAAACACCCCAATGGACCCGGTAATGGTGGTTGGCTCCGCAAATATCTTATCGGCACCCACGGCAATATAATAGCCTCCCGAGGCCGCCACATCGCCCATGGAAACCACTACAGGTTTTACGGTTTTGGTCAAGGCTACTTCCCTCCAGATCACATCGGACACCAAGGCGCTCCCCCCTGGGGAATTCACCCGCAGCACTACCGCTTTGACCCGATCGTCTTCCCGCGCTTTGATCAAGGCGCGATTAATAATCCCCTGCCCAATGGTATTGGGGCCTCCTTCCCCATACAAAATCTCTCCCTGGGCATATACAATAGCGATTTTATCCCTACCACTATAGACCTTCTTGGTATTGGCATAGGAAATATAATCCTTAAGGCTGGTATAGCTTATGGCATCAGTCTCGTCCACATCCATCGCTTTTTTGATCTTGGCTTCATATTCGTCATAGAAGACAATATCATCTATCAAGCCCGAGGCCTTCGCCAATTCCGGGGTCCTTCCACCCAAGGTATCGGCAATTCCATTTAAATCTGCAATACTAAGATCTCTATCTTCCGAAATATCTTCCAACATCGAATTCCATAAGGAACCAATAAGTTCTTTAATTTGGGTTCTATTGGCTTCACTGATCTCATTGGCCAAATAAGGTTCTACGGCACTTTTATATTTGCCATGACGAATCACTTCCATCTTAACCCCTGTCTTCTCCTGTAAATCCTTAAAAAACAATACTTCCGAAGCCAATCCTTTAAAATCCATTCCGCCTACCGGATTGATATAGATTTGATCGGCAACACTGGCCAGATAGTAATCTTTTTGCGTGTAGATATCGCCATAGACATAGATAAACTTACCACTCTCCTTAAAATCTTTCAAAGCATTTCTTATGGCCTGTGTCTGTGCCAAGCCGGCAATCAGGAAATTGTTATTGATGCTTATCCCTTTGATCTTCGTATCCTCTTTTGCAATCTGAATGGCATGTATGATCTCATCCAATCCCTGTGAGTCATCAAAAAATCCAGAGAAAGGATCATCTGTAGCATTGCCCACATAATCATTGACCGCATCTTCAA
Source organism: Spongiimicrobium salis (assembly GCF_043678055.1). NCBI lineage: Bacteria > Pseudomonadati > Bacteroidota > Flavobacteriia > Flavobacteriales > Flavobacteriaceae > Spongiimicrobium > Spongiimicrobium salis. The sequence goes on along the minus strand of NZ_JBHEQA010000006.1, from coordinate 10,532 downwards.
CCCGCAGCTCCAAGACCGAGTTCCTATTGATTACTGCACTATCATCTGGGCTCCCCAATAGGGAAACAAAGATCAGAAACATAAAAAACAGGATTCCAAAAGCAATGAGCACCCCTAAAATAGAGGCCAATACATTTCCAAGAAATTTCATTCTAATTTTTGATTATTATTAAGAGGTAAAGATAACTAATGTGAAATTCTTTTACTTATTTTGTTTCTTCAATATAAGAAGAATTTTTAGCATGGTATATTTATCCCTCGGGAGCAATCTTGGCAATAAGCTGAACAACTTACAGAAGGCCGTATTCCTTATCCATGATCGCCTTGGGGAGGTGATGCGTTTATCCCACATATACCAGACGCCCGCATTTGGATTTGAAGGGGAAGATTTTTACAATGCTTGTCTTTCTTTGGAAACCACACTATCGCCGCAACGCTTATTGGAAGAGGTATTGCGCATAGAAAAGGAGTTGGGACGCATTCGTTATGAGGAAGAAGGTTACCAACCCAGGACCATTGATATTGATATTCTCTATTATGCCCATGAAGTAGTGATATCGGACCATCTGGTCATTCCCCATCCCGAGTTACAGTATCGGAAATTTGTGTTGAAGCCCTTATCCGATATTGCCCCACAATTCTATCATCCTATATTGGCAAAAGACACAAGAAACCTCATCCAGGAATGCCGCGACAAGAGCGTATTGGAACGTACGGAACACCAGTTATTCCGTAATTCGGGCGAATTATTTTCGCACTTGAACTTTATTGCCATAGAAGGAAATATCGGTGCTGGAAAAACTACTTTGGCGAAAAAGATCGCTGAAGAATTTAATGCAAAATTAGTATTGGAGCGTTTTGCCGACAATGCATTTTTGCCGAAGTTTTACGAAGACCCCGGGCGGTATGCTTTTCCTTTGGAAATGGCCTTTCTCGCCGATCGCTACCAACAGTTTTCGGACGACACCAGTCAGTACGATCTCTTTAAGAGCTTTATGGTCAGCGACTATGATATTTACAAGTCCTTGATTTTTGCCAAGATCACCTTACAGGATGAGGAGTTTGCCCTCTATAGAAAACTGTTCAATCTGATGTACAAAGAGGTAAAAAAACCAAAGATTTACGTATACCTCTACCAGAATACCGCACGATTGTTGGACAACATTAAAAAAAGGGGAAGGGAGTACGAACAGAATATTGCTCCTGACTATCTAGAAAAAATTAACCGAGGGTATTTTGACTTTATCAAGAGTTATCCCGAAAAGAATAATTTGGTGATCGACATCAGTGAATTGGATTTTGTGGCCCACGAAAAGGACTATAATTTTATTCTCGATAAGCTACTGGAATTTGCCGTCAACCTTCCACATTAACAAAATTTTAGCATTTTTCTTTGTTTCTATCAAAAATAATCTCTTTATTGCATTGTAGAAACGAGCATTTTCGTTTCCGTATTTCGAGACATCATGTGGTGTGATGTTGAGGCGCTCCCCTTGGTAAATAGACAAACCAACCAAATTCAGACTATACTTGTTGACCCAACTTCGGTTGGGTTTTTTTATGGTTATCCTTGCCGTTGCAGCTTGGACCAAAGATCCCAGACCACTACCCCGGCACTTACCGAAATGTTCAAAGAGTGTTTGGTACCTTGTTGCGGAATTTCCAGTACTTGCCCACATGCGGAGACCACTTCTTGGGCCACGCCCTTGACCTCATTTCCAAAGACCAATACATACTTTTGTTTTCTTGCTACTTGAAAATCATGCAGCATTTGGGCGTTTTCTGCCTGTTCTACTGCCAATGTGGTGTATCCCGAAGCCTTGAGTTCTTGAATTAATTCCAAGGTACTTTCGCGGTATTCCCAGGAAACACTGTCCGTTGCCCCTAAAGCCGTCTTATGAATGTCTTTATGCGGAGGGGTCGCCGTAATACCGCAAAGGTATATTCTTTCAACGCGAAAGGCATCGGCCGTACGAAAAACAGACCCAATATTGTTTAAGCTACGGATATTATCCAACACCAAAACCAAAGGCGTTTTTTCCACGGCCTTAAATTCCTCAACGGTTAAGCGATCCAATTCGGCATTCTTTAATTTTCGCATGACTCCTTTTCCTTTTCTATTCCCTGGCGGTAAAGCACACAAAGTTATCCTCAAATATCAACAACAGTTTGATGCGTTTTCAGAAAATATTACATTCGTTTTAAGATAATTTCTGGGCAAAAATACACGGAAGTTATGGAATCGCAATAGTATATTATTTTGGCAAAAAAAGAAAAGACAAAGAAGGTTACCCCTTTAATGCAACAGTACAATACCATCAAGACCAAATATCCTGATGCTATGCTCTTGTTTCGCGTTGGGGATTTTTACGAAACTTTTGGCGAGGATGCTATAAAGGCTTCCAAAATATTAGGTATTATCCTAACGCATCGGAACAATGGCAGCGAAAAGACGGAATTGGCCGGTTTTCCGCATCATTCCATCAACACTTATTTGCCCAAATTGGTAAAGGCCGGACAACGGGTGGCCATTTGCGATCAGTTGGAAGACCCAAAACAGACCAAGACCATTGTAAAGCGTGGTGTTACCGAATTGGTCACTCCCGGGGTTTCCTTAAACGATGACATTTTACATTCCAAGCGCAACAATTTTCTTTGTGCCGTTCATTTTGGAAGAAAATTAATAGGGGTTTCCTTTTTGGATATATCCACTGGGGAATTTTTAGTAGCGGAGGGAACCGCTGAGCAAATCGACAAATTATTACAAAACTTTGCGCCCAACGAAGTCTTGTTGTCCAAGGTTCATAAAAAAGAATTTTTAGCGGTCTTTGGATCTCAGTTCCACACCTTCTTTATGGAAGACTGGGTATTTCAGGAAGACTATACCTTGGAAATGCTTACCGGACATTTTAAGACCACTACCTTAAAAGGATTTGGTGTAGCCCATTTAAAACAGGGGACCATAGCTGCCGGAGTCGCATTGCACTATATTGCAGAGACCCAGCACAAGCAGTTGCAACATATTAATCGCATTGAGCGTATTGCCGATGAGGATTATATCTGGATGGATCGCTTTACCATTAAAAATCTGGAACTCTATCACTCCACGAATCCCAATGCCGTAACCCTTATCGATGTCATCGATAAGACAATTTCCCCTATGGGCGGACGCCTCTTAAAGCGTTGGTTGGCCCTCCCCCTAAAACATTTGGAAAAAATACAGGAACGGCATAAGGTCATTGCCCACTTAATGACCGAGGAAGAGCATTTGGAAAAATTACAGCATTGGATCAAACAGATCGGGGATTTGGAGCGGCTGATTTCCAAAGTGGCCACGGGAAAAATAAGTCCAAAAGAAGTAGTGCAGTTGAAAAATTCATTGGAAGCCGTGGTGCCCATAAAACAATTGGCGGTACAGAGTACAGACCCTGCCTTGCAAGGTATTGGGGAGCAATTGCATTCCTGTGAAGCCTTGCGTTCCAAAATCAAGGAAATGATCAGCGAGGAAGCGCCTGTAAATATTCTTAAAGGCAGTACCATTGCCGAAGGTTATTCTGCAGAGCTGGATGAGTTGCGGGGCTTGGCCTTTTCTGGCAAGGACTACCTCAACAAAATGCTAGAGCGGGAAACAACCAGAACGGGAATCAGTTCCTTAAAAATAGCTTCTAACAATGTATTTGGCTACTATATTGAAGTTCGCAATACCCATAAGGACAAAGTACCCGAGGAATGGATCCGCAAGCAGACCTTAGTGAGTGCCGAGCGCTATATCACGGAAGAATTAAAAGAGTACGAAGCCAAGATATTGGGCGCCGAAGAACGTATACTGAGTTTGGAGCAACAGCTTTTTGCGCAATTGATCGTATGGATGCAGGAGCATATTACGGCCGTACAGCAAAATGCCCAGGGCATTGCCCAATTGGACTGCCTCTGTGGTTTCACCCAATTGGCAAAAGAAAACAATTATGTGGCCCCAGTATTGAACGATTCCACGGCCATCACTATTAAAAACGGGAGGCATCCGGTCATTGAAAAACAATTGCCCCTAGGGGAAACTTATATTGCCAATGACCTTGTTCTGAACCGTGAGGAACAGCAAATTATTATGATTACCGGCCCTAATATGAGTGGTAAGTCGGCCATTTTACGACAGACTGCCCTTATTGTGCTCTTGGCACAGATGGGAAGTTTTGTGCCTGCAGAATCGGCCACCATTGGTTTTGTGGATAAGATTTTTACCCGAGTGGGTGCCAGTGATAATATTTCCATGGGAGAATCTACCTTTATGGTGGAGATGAACGAAACCGCTTCTATCCTGAACAATCTCTCCGAGCGCAGCTTGGTGCTATTGGATGAAATTGGGCGGGGTACCAGCACTTATGATGGGATTTCCATTGCCTGGGCCATTTCCGAGTACTTGCACGAGCATCCGGCCAGGGCCAAAACTCTATTCGCGACGCACTATCACGAAATCAATGAAATGGCCACCACCTTTGAACGGATTAAAAATTACAATGTTTCCGTAAAAGAATTGAAAGACAAAGTACTCTTCCTTCGGAAATTGACCCCCGGTGGCAGTGAGCATAGTTTTGGGATCCATGTGGCCAAAATGGCGGGAATGCCACAGCAAGTCATCCAAAAAGCCAATAAGATCCTTAAGAAATTGGAAAAATCGCATTCCAGTGAGGAGCTGACGGATAAATTGCAGGTAGCACAAAACGAGATGCAATTGAGTTTCTTTAATTTGGACGATCCTTTATTAGAGCAAATTCGGGAAGAGATTACCTATTTGGACATCAACACCTTAACGCCTGTAGAGGCCTTAATGAAGTTGAATGAGATCAAAAGATTAATCAGTAATACTAAAAAAGCAAGTTCCTAAAGGCAAAAAGTTTTCTTCTTTTCCTTGAAAAATCCTTTTGCACTTTCTAGAATTGTATTAAATTTGCATCCGCATCTGTTAAAGATGCACGTTCAGAAGACAGGCGAAAGTAGCTCAGGGGTAGAGCATCACCTTGCCAAGGTGGAGGTCGAGGGTTCGAATCCCTTTTTTCGCTCATTAGTTTACGACTGCTCCAGCTAGCAGTAATGGGCTCGAGTGGTGGAATTGGTAGACACGTTGGACTTAAAATCCAATGGACATTAGTCCGTATGGGTTCAAGTCCCATCTCGAGTACAAGATCCTAATCATAACTATGGTTAGGATTTTTTGTTTTTAAAAGGTTTATTCTTCATTGCCGGAATACGGTATTCCTGTTCTCCCCGCCTAAAACACTTTTTGATGATTAACGAATATAAGCGATTTCATGTTTATTTATTTCGTATATTTACTATATAAATGAATATCACAATTACATTATCCAAAATCAATTTTAAACATCAAGAGTTACTCCTGATTAACTTTCCGTATCATCCTGAGGTCAAAGAATATGTAAAAAACTTTCAAGGTATCCGATGGAGTACCGTATTGAAGTCTTTTTATATTCCATTTTCGAAACAAACCACCAACAAGCTATTCCTTTATTTGAGAAAGAGAAAATACTTTGTAGATTATAGCGCCTTATTTGAACAGAAATCCAATGTGAACAAAGTTCACAGGTCCAAAAAAATAAAAATTAAAGAAAACCCAAGACCAGATGTAATACACCATATTAATGTCTTGAAAAAATGGATGTATCAAAAACGATATAGTATCAATACCATTAAGACTTATGAAAGTATGCTTTTACTATTTTTTGGTTTTCACAACAACAAATCTATTGAAGATATTTCCATTGCAGAAGTTGAGGATTATAATACGCGCTATATCCTTGCCAATGATTTTTCACATACCTATCAGAATCAAACCATAAGTGCTTTAAAACTCTTGTATAGCTACTATGACATGGCAACTATACTCCCTGGCAAATTAGAACGTCCTAAAAAGCAATCAAAATTACCTATTGTGCTTAGTATAAGGGAAATTCAGGACATTTTAGCTTCCATATCCAACTTAAAGCACAAGGCCCTTCTATGCATGTTGTATTCTTGTGGTTTACGTATTGGCGAAACTTTGAACATCAGGGTCAAGGATTTAAATCTCGAAAGGGGATTTACCCATATAAAATCAGGAAAAGGGAAAAAAGACAGATATGTCCCCATTCCTAGACGTATGCAAATTTTGTTGATTCGTTATATTGAAGCGTACAAACCAGATGACTATCTTTTTAAAGGTGTGAATAACGTAAAATATTCCGCCATAAGCGCTAGACAGGTATTAAAGCGTGCTCTTGTTAAAGTTGGTATAAAAAAGAGTGTTACTTTACATACACTACGACATAGTTATGCCACCCATTTATTGGAGAATGGCACAGATATTAGATATATACAAGAACTCTTAGGCCATAATAGCCCAAAAACTACAATGATCTATACGCATGTGAGTAGTACAAATCTAGATAACATTAAAAATCCATTTGACGATTTTGAGCTATAAAATAAAAAATATGTATTTTCATCAGTTACATACCCATTTGGGGTGTATATCGATGTATTTTACATCTATATAAACAAGTTGGCAACAAGCTGAAAATCGTAACTAATCACAAACTATTTATTTCCTAAAGAATATTATTTCATTATTTTTATATACTCACAGTAATATTTTTTCTAATTTTCTTTGGAGAATCCAAAATAACTTTTATCTTTGCATCATAAGTTCTTTGAAAGAGTATTGAAAATTGTAGTAATTAATATCCAAACTACTAAAGTGTATTAAGTTACACAACCAATTATGGTTCTATTGGCGACGACACGTAGCGCTCTGAAAAGAGAACGACGATGAAACTCGGTTTAGGCAAACGCTGAAAACACGAAGTCATTCAATAAGGAAAGCTGGAAAGATGCATTTAGGAAAACCCCTAAAAACGCTTGAAGTCAACCTGAAATGAATAAAACTGATAACTTGCTAAAAGTCTTTATGACACATTTATTTTAAGTAGCAAGGAATAATTTTGGGGTGATAATGTGAACAACGCATATTGGATTTAATTACAAGCGTATTGCAAATGTAGCAAGGCGATATTGCCTTTAATTAAATACATAAAAGATATGCGTAAAAAACACAATTATCAACACGTTGATGGTCTTATACTTGGTATAAGGACTATCCTTTCTGAGAACCGTTGTTCATTCTCGGATGAAGAAAAAGTTCATTTATCTAATGCAATTAGATATTTAGAAAACTCTAAAAAAGAAAGCGATAAAAAGCCTATAGATTGGAGTTTAGTTTTCAAAGGAATTGATTTACTCAACCGAGTAATTACCAATTTTGATGATTTCCCGAACATTTTCTGATCTGACACCCCATAAATTTTTTCAAATACATAACATATGGATTTAGGATTAGCAATAAAATCAATTAGAAAACAAAAAGGTTTAAAACAAAACCAGTTTGCGAAACTCTGCGATATTACCCAAGCCTATTTATCACAGATTGAGAATAACAACAAGGAACCTAACCTTTCGACTTTAAAAACAATATCGAATAAATTAGAAACACCTTTGCCTATTCTATTTTTCCTATCAATAGATAGTGACGATATTAGTCCAGAAAAAGAAGATGCTTTCAACATAATTGCACCTTCGGTAAAATCATTGATAAATCAATTTTTTACTACTCAATGATTAACACACCAAAGCATCTAGCCTTTACTTTAAAAGTGGATATCAAAGAGATAAATTCAATTCTCAATAATGTCGACAATTTCTACAGAGAGAAAATTGAAATTAAAAAAGATAAGTTTGGTAAACCAAAATTAGATGCAAAAGGAGAACCTAAAAAAAGGATAATAAATCCAAGCACAAAAAGATTAAAAATAATTCAGACTAGAATACACAGAAACATTCTGAACAAAATTGAAATGCCTAGTTATGCGTTTGGTGCTGTAAAAGGAAAAGACAACGTCGCAAACGCCAAACAGCACCAAGGAAAAAAATATAAATTCACAACAGATTTAAAAGATTTTTTTCCATCTATAACTAATAAAGCTGTTTTCAAAATGTTCGTAAGTCAAGGGTTTTCACCAGAGGTTTCAAGCCTTCTAACAAAGTTAACGACCTATAAAGGCAGAATTCCACAAGGAGCACCAACTTCTTCAACTTTGGCTAATTTAGTTTTTATCAAAACTGGAGATATATTACAAGAGTTTGCAAAAGAAAACAATGCAACTTTTACATCATTCGTTGATGATATGACTTTTTCCTCTGCAAAAGATTTTAAGAACAAAATTCCACAGATTTTAGAAATTATCACGAACGATTATAAAATTAGCCACAAGAAAACAAATTACTCTAGAAATCCAAATATTACAGGACTTCATCCAATGAATAATCATTTGAAATTACCTAAATCTTTCGTAGCAAAATTGGAATCGCCTGAAAATAAAACGGCGGAACAAATTGCTGGACTAAAAATGTATAAAGAAAAGGTTGACAGAGCTAACTACGGAAAAAAGCCAGTTGCCAACAATGTATAAAAATAATAGCGGTTTAATCGCTGAAACGAAAGTAAGTAAATATAAAAAAGGTCTGTGTTAGCCGAAAAGTTATTGCTTGTAAATCTGCTACTATTCTTATACGAGACCGTTACCTACAATTTGAGAAATTACGAAACACATTCAAATTTTCATACTTTTTTTAACCTTATTTGCTTGCGGACAAAAAGCAATTGAAGTGAAAACACTTGAAAATGCTAATGAGCAATTTGCGGAATTCATTGCAAAGAAAAAATTTGTTGCTCAACCCTATCCAAATTATTATCCAGGAATAGCAGATGAAAAAATGCGATCAATTTTCACAGAGAAAATCAATCAAATTGCATCTGACTTTAAAAACGTTGCAGAATCGGAAAATCCAACTGACAAAGAATATCAAGAACAGATTGGAATTGGAATTTCAAGATTTAGAGAAAACTATCTGGAATTAGATACGGAAAACCGAGAAATGATTTGTGTTTATATTGAGCAATTAATGGACATAGTTGGACTGGAAAGCTCGAATGGACAGTTGAATAAATTTATGTACGGATTTGACCCAGTGGAAATGGAAAAAGAAGAAAGATGGACAGATGAACACGGAAATGTCTTTATCCAAAAAGGAAATGAAGTTTCAATAATTCCAGCTAAATACGAGAAAACTGGAAAAACCTACAAGGTGTTTATTTTCAATGAGACATCGAAGGGAATTCAAGTTTCAGAAAAACTGAAAATACAACCGAACGAATTTAAAGTTTTTAATTTAGTGGACACTGATACACTTGAATTAAACAATGGCATAAAATTCATGTTCGGAGAAACCTACGGACTTGAAATAGAGGATGAAAAATCTCAAGTTAGCGGACTTGGAGGAGAATTTTTAGAGAAATACGGAGTTCCAGATGAAGCGGAATGGGCTTTTGTGATTGTCCCGGAAGGCGAAGGGGATTAAAAATAAAAACTGTAGCTAACAATGCCTATAATTAATACAGGTTTTGGCGCTTAATCTATAAATTTGAAACATCAGCTATCATCGCCAAATCTTTTGGATTTGGCTTTTGAAACAAAAAATTAAAAACAAACAAAAAGTTTTGGCTTAGTGCTAAATCAAAAGTTCATTACTTTTAGGCCCCATACTAATCATAGCCGAGACCGTTAGCCTTCATTGAGAAACGAATAAATTAAATTTTAGAAAGGACTAAATAAAAGTAACTTATATTTAACTCAAGAAAACTATGACTATACTATTCAACAAACCTAACAGGCAGTCTCTTATTTTCAATCTACTTTTAGTAGTCGGAGGTGTCATTTTAATAAACGGCTTAATTTTCAGCCTAGAATGGAGTACTCGTTCTCCAGAAAAAATTGTTGAAACTCCTTCATTTACTCCTCCAGGGTGGGTTGTTGGCCTCGTCTGGACAATCTGGTTTACATTTCTGGCCATATCTCGATGGATTATTGGAAAATCGGAAAACTATAAACTAAATTCTAATCTCGTATTAATTGATATTCTGATTATTTCTTGTCTGTGTTATCCGTTTTATTCTTTAGCTATTGGAAGTGTAATTGGAGGCTTTATCGGAAACGTTTTTGCCATTTTTCTTTCATCATATGTTTTTTTCCGAGTCCTCAAAAAATCGAAAACTGCGGCTTGGCTAATTTTTCCAATCATTCCTTGGGTAACTTTTGCAACAATAATTACTTTGTTTGAGGTTGGTATTATTTAATACTTGGAATAACTGAGAAAATAACGAAAGGCTAACAATGCCTATAATTAATAAGGGTTAGGCTGCTTAATTTATAATGCTAGAATATCAACAAACACCGCCAAACCTTTTGGATTTGGCTTTTGAAATAAAAACTAAAAATAAACAAAAAGTTTTGGCTCAGTACCCGATCAAAAGTTCACTACTTTTAATTCCCGTACTAATCATAGCCGAAGCCGTTACCAGCAATATTTTTTAATCTTAATTATTTTAGTAAAAATGAGAGCAAAAATTACAATTTTTAATCTTTTAG
>NZ_JBHEQA010000005.1:0-321593 GCF_043678055.1 Spongiimicrobium salis | reverse complement strand
GACTTGCATGTGTTAGGCCTGCCGCTAGCGTTCATCCTGAGCCAGGATCAAACTCTTCATCGTTGTTCTTTATATATAATTCCGATCAACAATATTGAATATCCTAAACTCTATTAATGAATTTTTTAATCTTAGTTTAATTTTCGCAATAACAAGTTTTAGAATTTCCAAAACTTGAAATACGCGTTGTCTATCAATATATCAATGAACTTTTTACTATTTCACATTTCCAATTAAAGTGGAAATTTAAATCTTAAGTCAAGCCTTATGTCTTTCCCTAAGCGGGTGCAAATATAGACCTGTTTTTTAAATAAAAAACTAAATTTTGAATTTTTTTTTGATTTATTTTTTAAAACACTATAAATCAAATAATTACTTCAAAATAAATCTTTAAAAAAGGGTATTAAATTTAAAGGATAATAATGATATATGCAACTATTTTTTTTGCTGGGAATTACGCCCCCATTTATTGATCAGAGAAGCGTAATCATAATCTAAAACGGTCTTCTGTCTCGTGAGCTTATTATCAGCAAAGGCCCGTTGCAAAATATCTTCAATAAGATAGTCTTCATGAACCTGATCGGGATGAAATTCTTCCTTAAGGTTTATTTTAAAAACTTTAGCCGTAGTATTGTACCAGAAGGCCCGCCATCCATTCCGTAACTCCTTCACCAAAGCAAAGGACGTTTTTCCGGTTTGCCTATAAATCAGTTTTACAAGAATCTGCCCTTCTGTTCTTGTCAGTTTTTTTAATTCTTCGGAAAACTCTCCCTCAATATACTTTTGGACCTTTCGCGTATATCTTTTTTTGTGTCGCTTCTTCTTAATGTATTGTAAGCTATCGTTCAATTCCACGAGACGTTCTGCGGCCAGTTTTGCATAAGGATATACTTTAATGGTTTTACGTCTCAATATATAATATCGTAATTTCTCTTTCCTAGAAGCAAATTCCAACTTACCAAAAATGTAGACTTCTTCTAAAGGTATGGAACTATGAAAAATAGAATCTCCCGCAATCTGGATATAATCTTCAACAATGGAATCAGTAGGCTGGGGCACTTGAGCCATACCCAAGAAACCCACAGAAACTAGTATCCATATGAGTAATATTCTTCTTTTCATCTTTATAGCACTATGGCCAACACAAAATTAACGATAAACATCTGATGTTATTATTAAATAAAAGTGAATATTGTTAAGTTTGTACAGCACAGGAAAATTGTATCGGGCTCTTTTATTACCATAATAATTTTATTAGTAATACGAAGAAAAAGCCTTTCTGGTTTTTTAACTTTTAATCCATATCGCCAGCTATTGCTTTTCCTAACAACAAAATTCTTTTAAACAAATATACATGAGTTCAAAAAAAATTATCACGAAAAAATCACTCAATTTTTTTGAAAAATACCTTAACAATGCGGCACCAACAGGGTATGAATGGGAAGGGCAGAAATTATGGATGGAATATTTAAAGCCCTATGTAGATACTTTTATCACGGATACCTATGGTACCGCAGTAGGTGTCATTAATCCCGATGCCAAATTCAAAGTGGTCATCGAAGGCCATTCTGATGAAATCTCCTGGTACGTAAATTATATTACAGACAACGGATTACTTTATGTTATTCGCAATGGGGGAAGTGATCATCAGATCGCTCCTTCCAAATGGGTCAATATCCATACCAAAAAAGGAATTGTAAAAGGTATTTTTGGCTGGCCTGCCATACACACGCGAAACCGCGCTAAAGAAGAACCCCCTAAACCAGATAACATTTGCATCGACATAGGCGCCAAAGACAAGGAAGAAGTTTTAAAAATGGGCGTTCATGTGGGTTGCGTAATTACCTATCCCGATCAGTTTCAAATATTAAATAAAGATAAATTTGTCTGTCGTGCCATTGATAATCGCGCTGGTGGATTTATGATTGCAGAGGTTGCACGACTTATACATGAAAATAAGAATGAATTGCCTTTTGGGTTATATATCACGAATTCTGTTCAAGAAGAGATTGGACTTCGAGGAGCAGAAATGATCACCCAGACTATTCAACCGGACGTAGCTATAGTCACTGATGTGTGTCATGATACGACCACACCCATGATCGATAAGAAAGTACAAGGCCATACCGAAATGGGATCGGGTCCTGTAATTTCATATGCCCCTGCTGTGCAAAACAAACTTAGAGAGCGCATTATAGAAACTGCTGAAGCCAAAAAAATACCTTTTCAACGAATGGCGGCTTCCAGATCTACAGGAACAGATACGGATGCTTTTGCCTATAGTAATGGCGGTGTTGCCTCTGCATTAATTTCCCTCCCCTTACGTTATATGCACACCACTGTTGAAACGGTGCATCGGGACGATGTGGAGAATGTAATTCGCTTGATCTACGAAACCCTGCTCACGATTAAGGAAGGTGAAACCTTTAGTTATTTCGATTAATATGATAAACAAACGCTCTTCTTTTAATTTAGGAGAGCGTTTTTTCATTGGACCTATCCCTTAAAAATGGATGAATTAGTAGCGATTTTAGATGCCCAAGGTAAGCCGACAGGAAAGACGGCAATGAAGTCCGAAGCCCACCGGTTTGGTTGGTTCCACCCCACGGTACATATTTGGTGCTATACTTCAGATGGCCATGTTTTGCTGCAACAACGCGCTAAAAACAAAAAGACTTTTCCCCTTCTATGGGATGTTTCTGTTGCTGGGCATATCGCTGCAGATGAAGATATCGCATTAGCGGCGCAACGCGAAATAGAAGAAGAAATAGGTCTTAAAATAGTTCCTGAGGAATTAGAAAAAGTGGGCATTTTTAAATCCATTCACAAGCACCATGAGAAATTGATTGATTGTGAATTTCATCACACTTTCCTTTGTGCTTTGGAAGTTCCATTACACCATCTACAAAAACAAGAAAGTGAAGTGGCCGATTTGAAGTTGGTCCCTCTGGCAACTTTGGAACGCACTCACGCACAACCACACTTTGTTCCCCACAAAAAATCGTATTATAAAAGCATTATCGCAGCACTTAAGAAAAAACTATAGTACTTCTGCAAAAAGAGCAAAATCTTCTAACTTGTACGTTTCTTGTGTTCCCTTAGCCATATCCTTGGCAACGAAGGTACCCTCTTTACGTTCTTGCTCCCCAATCATGATTACATAAGCCACTCCCCTTTTGTTGGCATATTTCATTTGCTTTTGCAATTTGGTATCACTGGGATATACATCTGCTTTAACACCAGCCTTCCTAAGGTTCCTGGTCAATTCTAACGATAAGAGCGCCTCTTCTTCCCCAAAATTGACGCAAAGTACTTCTAAAGATCGTTTAAGTGCTTCTGGGAAAAGGCCCAATTCTTCGAGCACCAAATAAATACGATCCAAGCCAAAGGAAATACCAACGCCACTAACATCTTTTAAGCCAAAAATGCCGGTTAAATCATCATAACGGCCTCCTCCTCCGATAGAACCCATTTTTACCGTCTCTGGCGCGGCCACTTCAAAGATGGCACCTGTATAATAATTTAGTCCCCTGGCCAAAGTAACATCAATGGACAGTTTAGCAGATTGCAAGCCTAAACGCTCCACAGTCTCCACAATATACTTTAGCTCCCTAACGCCTTCCGTTCCTTCATCGGAAGAACTCAAAAGTCCCGAAAGCACCTCCAATTGCTCCAGATTCGTACCTTTTAAAGAGAAGAGCGGAGTGACCTTTGCAATCGCATTTTCCGAAATACCTTTGCTCAACATCTCTTTTTTGACACCTTCTTCTCCGATCTTATCCAATTTATCCAAGGCTACGGTAAAAGGCACCAATAAGTGTTTGGCCCCAATAACTTCGGCTATGCCAGAAAGCACTTTTCTATTGTTTAGCTTAATGGTGGTTCCTTTTAACCCCAGCTCCGTAAAAACCGCATCATACAACTGTACCAATTCTACTTCCTGCAATAAAGAGTCACCTCCAACCACATCGGCATCGCATTGAAAAAACTCGCGAAAACGTCCTTTTTGAGGGCGATCTGCTCTCCAGACCGGTTGAATTTGATAGCGCTTAAAAGGGAAATCAATTTCATTCTGATGCATGACTACATAACGGGCAAAGGGAACCGTGAGATCATAACGCAATGCTTTTTCCGATATTTTAGGAGTTAAGGAACTGGATTTTTTTGAGCTATAAGTAACATCATCCACTTTACTAATATAATCCCCAGAATTCAAGATTTTAAAAATAAGGCGATCTCCCTCATCCCCATACTTTCCCATCAGGGTTTCCAAATTTTCAAAAGAAGGGGTTTCTATAGGTTGGAATCCAAAGGTTTGAAAATGTTTTTTGACGATATCAAAGATGTAGTTTCGCTTTGCAATTTCAACGGGAGAGAAATCTCTAGTCCCTTTGGGTATACTTGGTTTTTGTGCCATGAATTTTTAGATAACGAATGCAAATATAATTACTTTGAACGGCCCATAGCTTTTAAGTCCGTAAATATACATATGGAAAAAGGCTTGTTAGCCAATGATGGCATCAAACCACTGATACAATTCGCCCTTAGTAATTGCTGCACCTTGTTGTATGAGATTAAATTTATCCTGATTTTTATCGTCGGAATACGCTTTAGAAGCTGTTAGGTACTCTACAAAATCCGATTGATAATTTGTACGGAACCAGCTAAAACCTTCTTGAGTGGTTAAATCGACATTTGGATTGGATACTTTTACAGAAATCAACTTCATTTCTTTAGGCTCCATATGAAACAGATGCATATGCTGGGCAGAAATGTTCTCCATATATACGACCTTCCCCAAAACGCCTTCCCATACCAAATCCGAGAATACATCAATCTCCTCTTCCGCAACTTGGGGCTTATTTTCTTTGATGTCCTTCCATTCTTCTGCAGTAATGGATTGGGTTGCCAGAAAATTAATAAACTCCTGTTCCAATTCCTCCAACTGCTGTTTTGTTAGCCTTCTATACTTCATGCGGCAAAAATAAAAATGCTATTTCAATTGAAAGCTAATTTTTGGTTGAATTTTTACCTCTTCGCGGTATTTGTGCGTATTCTCTTCTCGTCGCAAAATAATTCCAAGCTTTTCCCGTTTTGCTATGTAGTTTTCTGAAATCCAGGTAGATTATACAATCTTTTAGGTTGTAGAAAGAAATAACCCAAACCACAACTCATGAAAAATAACCTTCTTCTTCTTAGTGTCTTTCTTGTAAGTTTAAGTTGTATTGACAAAAACCCAAAGATTGATGAGTCCAAATATATTGCCATGCAGCAGGAATACGAATCTGAAAAATCGGATCTTGCCAGTGTCAAAACCAATTTTCTTTCAGCCAATAAAGCTTCCATAAACGAGAAGCTCCTTTTTTTTGAGAAAATAAAGGATTCCGCCTATAGCAGTGATCAGGTTTTACTCGATAGCACATATTATCTGTCCGACACTCCGGTCAAATTGGTAAATTTCCCTATGAGTCTCAAACAGCGATTTGTTATGTCTACCACTCGCACCTCCCGAAATACCGATGATGATACGAGGCAGAAAGCTATTTTTCTGGCACGACAAGGGAATGAATTTGCAGAAAAAGCTTTTAGTGAGCATTATCAGGAAATATATCCTTGCGAAGACTCCTTGGAAGGAAACTTATGCTCTGACTTAAAAATGAACGACCTTAAAACCTTTCTTGACTTAAAATATGCTTTCGTAGTAGATGGATATCGCATTACGGAACCTGCCTTGGAAGATTCCAAAAACTTCACCCCTGGATTGTTCTTCGCCGCTGTAGTGGTCCATGATATTGAAAAAAATGAGGCCCTAATCCGATTTAATATTGCCGCTTCAAATAGTGAGGAAGTACAGTATAGAGAAGGTGGTTATTTGGATGAAGATCCTTTGAAAAAAATACAGAGCGACTTCGAAATAAACATCAAAAAAGAAATTTGGGCCGCTTGTCAAAAGCACTTTGATATTGGCACTTCGCGCTATTGATATTGCTATAGTTGCTTGATTCAGCATTTTTAAAGGGCCAGAAATCCCTGCCTCAATTTATGAGCCACCAATATTCCCCCTACTCCATTTAGGTTCTGCTTTATTCCGGAGAAAGCCTTAAGTCATAAAGAATTTCCATTGGATGCAGACGGGTTGCAATGGGCTTAAAACAAAAAAAGAACTGGGCCATTACGCAATTGTGTAATGGCCCAATTCTTTGAGGTATTTATCTCCTATGAAATATCAGCTCTTATCTAGTTTTGCTCGCTCCATATCTTGAAATTCAAAACACCATCCTAAGTCTTCAATTTTGGCATTCTCACCATACTCACGGTATTCCTTATTCAATAATCCCATTAAATTTTCTTTTTTAACGGTAAAATTATTGTAGATATACTCGTTGTTTTTAGCAATTTCACTGCTAATACTGTACGCGTATTGGTTATCTCCCAAAAGGTCCAGATAACCCGAAGCGAATTCAATATGTTCTTCATCATAGGAATTTACCTTTAAAATAACATAGGTAGAATTATACCTATCGTTGGAGCATTCATAGGCTTTGAACTTATAATAATCTCCCGTGGTGGGGTACTTCATCATCATTTTGGTCATCGCTTGATTTTCGTAAAACCGATTCTCTCTGGAAATATCATTCAGTTTTTCGGCACCTACAAAAATTATACCTCCTACAAAGGCAAGAACCAACAACGCAAAACTATACCAAGGTGTTTTAACCCCCTGCTGTTGTATTCTAGATTTAATATCCTGAGGCATTTCATAATAGTTGGAATCCCCCTTCTTTTTTACGACGTAAAGTTTACCAATGGGAAAAAAGGGAATCCAGAACAAGTGAAAATAACGCTGTCTAACTTGGAAGTCGATACCTTCGGCTCCCGGTTCCTGTGGGATTCTTAAATCTCGAAAAGAAAAGCTTTTAATTTTAAAATTATTATGTCCAAAAACAATCATAAGATATTGGTTTTAAGGTGTATTCCATAAGTTGTGTTCCAGACCGAAAACAAAACGCTAGTTCTCTTCTTTTAGTATATTTTAGCCGAATTCCCTTAGAAGGTCCCATAAAAAAACCACGCCTAAAGCGTGGTCTTTATTTTTAGAATAATACATCCTTAAAAAATATAGCGAACCCCCACTTGAGCCCTCCATCTGGATCTCTCAAAAGTATTGGCCGTAAAGGTATTTCTTTGCTCAGGATTGAATGTAAAAGTAGGTGTATTGGTATCGTCTACAGTAACACCCAACAACTGGTCAAAACTCTGTACATCAATAACGCCCCAATCAGAATTGATTAAATTCCCTACATTCAAAACGTCCAAACTCAATTGGAATTTATGGCGGTCATTGATTTTAATATCCTGTAGGATTTTCATATCCCAACTCCCTCTCCAAGGTGCCAAGGCCCCATAACGTTCCGCATATTGCCCTCTACGATCGCTTAAGTAGTCATCCTGTTGAATAAAAGCCTCAAAGGCTTCTGCTTGTCCAGCACCGCTAAATTGCATCTGTCCTAATTCTGTTGCCGTGGGAATATAGATTAAATCATTTATTCCAGATCCATCATTATTGATGTCTCCTCCATAGATATAATTAAAACGTCCCCCCTGGGCATATTCAAAAAAGGTAGAAATGGTAGTTCCGGTCTTAAATTGTTTAGAGATAACCCCAATCACGCGATGTTTATCCCCAAAACGGGAATTGGACAATACTGCTTCATTGGCATCTCCCACAATGGCATTGGCATTAAAGGCATCACTTGTAATTTCCGCATCTACCGAATTCACTTCTTTAGCGTCCAGATAACTATATGCCAATTGTGCATACAGGCCATTATCCCAGTTCTTTTCGGCTTTCACGGACGCATTGATGATTCTACCCGCATCTGCATTCGTAAATACATAGGCATTGGTCGGCGCTCCAAAAATCTGGGCCTTATCCGTGGCATCTACATATATCGCTCTATTATCCACGCCGTTTAAGGTAGCGGATGGTCTGTTCAGGGCAAAGTTCTGCACATGGGTAGGATTGATGTCTCGGGTATATGCAAAATCGGCAGTTAGCACCAATCCATCTTTAAGACGTTTATCCACTCCAATATTCGTACGCCATACCTGTGGCCATTTGAAATCTGGATCTACCAGTTGGTAGAAGAAAAAATCGGTTGCCTGCACCTGATTTCCCAGCCAAACAAAAGGGAAACGTCCTGTAAAAACTCCCGAACCACCTCTGAGTTGCAAAGAATTGTCCCCATTGACATCCCAATTGAACCCTACACGTGGAGAAATCAACCAATTGTTCGTAGGCAACTGCTCTGAATCCAAGGTAATGGGTTGATTGGTATCTGGATCAAAATACTGAATATCCGGAGCATAGGTGCCCCCTTCGGACAACAAGCCTCCTTTTCTTGCAATATTCTCTTGAATCTTTTCCCTTGTATCAAAATACAAAGGGCGATCAAAACGTACTCCATAGGTCAATTTAAAATCTTCCGTAGTATCCCATTCATCCTGCAAATAAAAAGACAATTGCCCCACATTAGTCTCGGCAAGGGCCCACCCTCCAGGAGCTCCTGTAGGCAATGCATTGTTTCTATCAAATGTGGCTCTTGCATTGGTAAAAGCATCTCCATATCGCGTTGCCAAGAATTGCTGGAACGCTGCCAAATCCGTTTCGCCGGTAACGTCATCAATATAATTTGTATCTGGGATCCCATCACCATCCAAGTCCGTTTCTTGGTCAATGGCTATACTACCAAAAAGATCAAATCCATAGGCGGTTAAGTTAAAGGAATTATCAAATTCGAATTTCTCAAAAGAGAAACCAATGGTATAGGTATGATTGCCT
Source organism: Spongiimicrobium salis (assembly GCF_043678055.1). Taxonomy (NCBI): domain Bacteria; kingdom Pseudomonadati; phylum Bacteroidota; class Flavobacteriia; order Flavobacteriales; family Flavobacteriaceae; genus Spongiimicrobium; species Spongiimicrobium salis. Next base: position 312,751 of record NZ_JBHEQA010000005.1, on the reverse strand, counting down.
TTAAAGTAATTCAAATTATTGGTAATCTGGAACACCTGTTGATCCAAACGGTTGTTCACCGAAAAAGGTTCATGCCCTGCAATGATGTAATTTGTTCCGCCTCTAGTAATATTAATAGAGGGAGCCGGAGTGGAAAATGGATTCCTAAAATCATCAAACTTGGTATATCCCATCTGCACTTTGTTAATGACATTATCCGATAAGGTGGAATTCAACTCCAATTGTACCGATTGAATATTATTATTGATCTCGTAACCCGAATTTTCGAACTGCAGGGTTGTTATACTAGGTCCCCTGAAGGTAATGGCATTTCTATTGGCGGGCAAGCCCCTAGAGGCATTTAAAAAGTTATAAATAATGGCCAATCTGTTCTTATCATTGATATTCCAGTCCAATTTTAAAATCCCTTTCGTAGATTCTTGATCAAAGTTAAAGCCTTCAAATCTACCGGTATCATATCCCAATGCGGCCAAACCTTGTTGCACGGCAATCAGATCTTGTTCCAATACCCTGGATTCATTGATGGCCCCGGTTCCCCGATTGGGCACAAAGCCATCTGTACCCAAAGAAGTAAGGTCGTCTTTTTCAAAATTTGCAAAGAAAAACAATTTGTTTTTTATAATAGGCCCACCTATACTAAAACCATACTGCGTTTGTTCCAATCCAGTTTTTGAAACATCCTCCCCATTGATCTTTCCTCCCGTTAGATCGTCATTTCTAAAGAAGCCGTAAGCTGTTCCATGAAATTCGTTGGTACCACTTTTGGTTACCGCATTGACCGATGCTCCTGTAAAACCAGATTGTGTGACATCGTAGGGTGCAGTAGTCACTTGTATCTGATCGATAGCATCAATAGATATGGGTGTAGCGTTAGCCTGACCTCCAGGCTGTGCTGCATCGAGGCCAAAAGGATTATTAAAAATTGCCCCGTCTAGTGAAAAGTTGTTAAACTGATCATTTCTACCTCCAAAAGAACCGTTACTTGCCGTAGGTTCCAAACGGGTAAAATCATTGGTAGATCGTGAAATTGTGGGCAGGCGCGTTAGTTCCCTTCTCCCGACGCTGGTTTCCGCCCCAGTTCTGTCACTACCAAAAGTTCCCGTACGATCCGAAACCACAACGACCTCGTCCAATGCCTGACTTTCAGAAACCATTTTAGCATTGTAATTATAGGTTTTTCCCAGGGATAGATACACATTGTTTTCTACCTGATCTTTGAAGCCTATATAGGAAACTGTTATGGTATAAGGGCCTCCTACTCTTAAGTTTAAAAGATTAAATCTTCCATCTTCGTTGGTAATTGCACCATAGCGCGTACCTGTAGGCGTATGTACGGCTACTACATTTGCCCCCAATAAGGGAACATTTTGATCATCCGCGATGGTTCCCCGAATATTTGAGGTAGTCACCTGCGCCATCGCTATGGTTCCAAAAAAAAGGAAAACCACAGCAAGAAATAGCTGTTTTTTCATTTTATGTAAGTTTTAGTTTGCTAAAGTTAAAAGTAACTAAAACCCAAAGAAAAAGGCTGCAAAATTGCAGCCTTTTCTAACTTAATATAAACAGTTTATTAACTTTTTGCCTCTGCAATTACTTCAAAAGGTAAGTCAACAATAACATCTCTATGCAAACGGATACTCGCATTATAAGGTCCGGTTCTTTTGATAGAACCTCCTTTGATTTGAATAAATTTCTTATCAATATTCTGACCCGCTTTCTCCAATGCCGCAGCGACATCGATATTCGTCACGGAACCAAATAATTTTGTTCCTGTTTCGGATTTTGCACTGATCTTTATTTCTAATTGCTTAATGGCCTCTGCTACTTTTTTAGCATCGTCCACAATTTTCTTTTCTTTATGCGCTTTCTGTCTTAAATTCTCTGCCAATACCTTTTTAGCAGATGGCGTTGCCAATGCAGCCAAACCTTGAGGAATAAGGAAGTTTCTTCCATATCCATTCTTTACGGTGACCAAATCGTCTTTAAAGCCCAAATTCTGTACGTCTTCTTTTAATATAAGTTCCATAATCTAGTCTTTCTTTTTATTTTAATAAATCACCAACATATGGCATTAATGCTAAGTGTCTTGCTCTTTTGACAGCAGTAGCCACTTTTCTTTGATACTTCAAAGAAGTACCTGTTAATCTTCTTGGCAATAATTTTCCTTGCTCGTTTACCAATTTGATCAAGAAATCAGGGTCTTTATAATCTACGTATTTAATACCAGACTTCTTAAACCTACAATATTTCTTTTGCTTATTGGTCTCAATATTCAATGGGGTCAAATATCTAATTTCCCCATCTTTTTTTCCTTTAGCTTGTTGTTCTATAGACGACATAACTTATGCTTTTGCTTTGGTTTTTAACTTTTCTCTTCTTCTCTCTGCCCATGAAATTGCGTGCTTGTCCAATTTAACGGTCAAAAAACGCATTACACGTTCATCTCTTCTGAACTCCAACTCATAAGGAGCAACTACTTCTCCTGGAGCGGCAAATTCAAAAAGATGGTAAAAACCACTTTTTTTGTGTTGAATTGCGTAGGCCAATTTCTTTAGCCCCCAATTTTCTTTAGCTACCATTTTGGCGCCTTTACTAATTAAGAAATCCTCGAATTTCTTAACTGTTTCCTCTATCTGCGTATCAGATAGAACGGGATTTAAAATGAAAACAGTTTCGTAATGATTCATATTATTTTATATTTTAAGGAGTGCAAAAGTAATAAATATTCATTCGTTTCACAAGAAAATGAAAAATTCTTCGTTATAGTCTGTAGAATCATATAAATTGAATGTAACCAAATCTTTAAATGAACATGCATTGGCATATTACTACGGTGGCATAATATTTGCAAATTTTTGCAGATAAACGTGTTTTTTTAGTACTTTGTCGATGATTTAACCCTACAAATCAACCCATTTATGAAATTAAGAAGTATAATCGTAGACGATTCATCGATGCAGCGTATGGCAGTTGCAAAGTTGGTGAATAATCATCCTAATCTTGCTTTGGTCGCTGAGTATAGCAATGCCATTGAGGCAAAGAACGGGATAAAGAACAACGAAATCGACCTCATTTTTCTCGATGTAGAAATGCCGATAATCAGTGGATTCGATTTACTTGAATCTCTTGAAAACAGACCTCAGGTTATTTTAATCACCGGAAAGCCGGATTATGCCTTGAAAGCATTTGATTATGATGTAACCGATTACTTGCACAAACCCATTACTATGGTACGCTTTGATGCTTCGGTAAAAAGAGCTATCGCCAAATACGAACAAGCAAATCGTGTAAATGAGGATGAGGAGCATATTTTTGTAAAAAGCAACTTGAAGAAGCGCAAAGTAATCCTTAATGAAATAAAATGGATAGAAGCTTTAGGTGATTATATCAAACTCGTTACCGATGAAGCAAATATTGTGATTCTTTCTACCATGAAATCTTTTGAAAAACAATTGCCGGAAGATAAGTTTTTAAGGATTCACAAATCTTATATTGTAAATCTCGAAAAGGTTGAAAAATTCAACAGTAAGAATGTTGAAGTAAGCGGAAAGCAGATTCCTTTGAGTAGAAATAAAAAAGCGGAATTGGCCGAAGCGTTGAACAACGTATAAGCTATATGTGATCTACATTGTAGATGACTCGGACGCCGCGATAAAATGAAATAGCATTAAAGGATTTTTCTATTCTTTTAATGCTATTTTTTGTTTTGGGCAAAGAACTTTCCCTAGAAATCTTAATGATAATATTTTTAAGGTACTGATTGCGAATCCTAGCCACAGGAGGGTATTCTGGCCCCAGAACATTTTTCCCTAAAACATTTCGCAAGGATTTAGCAAACCAATCCGATGCCTCATTCAGTTTATTGTAATCTTTATGCTTTAAGGTAATCTTAATAATTCTATTTACCGGAGGGTATTGGTATTGCCTTCTCTCATACAATTGTTCTTGAAACATTTCCGCATAGGACCCCGTAGTTACCTGCTTTAAAATTTGATGAAAAGGATTATAACTTTGAATGATCACCTTGCCTCTTTTTTGTGTTCGCCCTGCCCTACCGGCCACTTGCGTCAATAGCTGAAAGCTTCTTTCATGCGCCCTAAAATCAGGAAAATTGAGCAAGGCATCGGCATTCATAATACCTACCAATCGCACATTTCTAAAATCCAAGCCCTTAGTGAGCATTTGCGTACCCACCAAAATATCGATTTCCTGTTGTTCAAAAGCGGTAATTATTTTTTCATAGCCATGTTTCCCCCGGGTAGTATCTAAATCCATACGCCCAATCTTATGCTTTGGAAAAAGACCTTTCAATTCCTCTTCTACTTGTTCCGTACCAAAACCTTTGGTATCCAATAACCCACTACCACAAGCTTGGCAACTCTGTTGTAAGGCCATATGATATCCACAATAATGACAACGCAATTGCTTTCTGCGTTGATGAAATGTCAAGCTTACATCACAGTTGGGGCATTGGGGGGAATGTCCGCAGGTAACACATTCCATGATGGGCGCAAACCCCCTCCTATTTTGAAATAGAATTACCTGTTCCCCCAAATCCAAAGTCTCGGTAATCTCTTCGAGCAAACGTTCCGAAAAATGTCCTTTCATCCTCTTTTTTCGATGTTGCTCCTTGATATCCACCAACTCCATGTCTGGCATCAGTACATTTCCATAGCGTTTTTCAATACTGGCATACCCGTATTTTTCCGTTTTTACATTATAAAAACTCTCTATACTAGGCGTTGCGGACCCCAATAGAATATTGGCTTTGTGAATATGCGCCAATACAATGGCACTGTCACGGGCATGATATCTCGGTGCCGGGTCATATTGTTTAAACGAACTTTCGTGTTCTTCGTCTACAATGATCAATCCTAAATTGGAAAAAGGAAGAAACAACGAGGATCGGGCTCCAATGACTATCTGCGCTTTTTCCTTTTTAAGTAGTACATTATTCCACACTTCTACCCTTTCCTGAACATTATATTTGGAATGGTATACTGCAATCTTTTCGCCAAAGTACAATTGCAATCTGGAAATCAATTGTGTCGTAAGGGCAATTTCAGGAAGGAGATACAAGGCCTGTTTCCCAGATTGAATGCAAGCATCTATAAGTTTTACATATACCTCGGTTTTCCCCGAAGAGGTAACACCATGCAATAAGGTAGTCTTCCCTAATTTAAAATTTGAAGTGATAGTCTCGAATGCTTCCAGCTGATACGCATTTAGGGATTTTAATCCTTCGCCTTTCCCCCCATCGTAATTCACTCTATCTTTTCTGATGGAATATTCCTCCAAAACACCTTTATCCATTAGGGCTTTAATACTACTTCTAGAACCTCCACTTTCTCTTTCCAATGCAGAGATCTGGATCGGCTTTTTCTCACTGGCTTGCAGCTGAAACAATAAAAGTACCACCTGGCTTTGTTTAGGCGCCCGGGTCAAACTATAAAGTAACTGTTCTAATTTTTCTTCGGAACGATAGGCTTCCGCCAAGCGGACATAGCGGACCATCTTTGGTTTGTATTGCTCATACACCTCTTCTTTGAGGACAATAATATCTTTGGCCAGCAAACGGTTTAATATGGGAAGAACATTCTTTCGATCAACTATGGCACTTATTTCATGAACACGCAAAACTGCTTGATGCAATAGGGCTTCAAAGACCAAAAACTCATCATCTTTTAATGCCTGTTCATCTACAGTTACACCCGGCTTCCTAAGTATGAGCGTTTCACTTTCCAATAAAAAAGCTCCGGGTACCGCTGTCCTAAAGACTTCACCTGCTGTACAGAGGTAATAGGAGGCCATCCATGACCAGTGCTGCAGCTGAAAAGAATTCACTATGGGGTGATCATCCAAAATCTGATCAATTTCCTTTGCCTCATAGATCTGGGGAGCATTATGATGCACTTTAAGCACTAAGGCGGTATAAATTTTGGATTTTCCAAAAGGCACTGCAACACGCATTCCGGCTAGCAAAAACTTTCCTTCGGTATCACTGACACGATAGGTAAAATGATTTTCCAGTGGAATGGGCAATATTACATCAATAAAGTACTGCATGAAAGCTGAATTTCTTATTCAGTAACTCTAATCCAGGTTTGGGTTCTATAGATAAAGGCAAGATACCCTCTCACCTTCAATTCATTGGAATCCTTAGGGTTCAACCATATCTTACAACGAAATGTCATGGCTTGTTCCGGGTCAAATAAGGTTTTTCCTTTATACTCTCCATACTTGTTTCGCTTAAGACCAGAAATAATTTCCATTCCCAAAACAGGTTTGTTCTTACGTGCCCCCTTGCATTTTACGCATTTGGCATTTTCTTTTCCCTTTTCCAATATCTGGATTACTTTGCCATACATCAATCCTCCTTTTTGGTATACTTCTATAATTGCTTTGGGTTTTCCCGTGCGGTCATCTATGGTTTTCCATTTCCCAAAGATACTTTGGGAAAAACAATGGGTAATGGTAAAAAACAAGAGGAAAAATGGAAGTAGGTGTTTTTTTTTGATCATTGATCTTTATATTTTTTTCTGAGTGAGTTCAACGAGGCGTTCAGTTCAAACCCAAGTAGCAAGATATTGGAATTTAACCAAATAAATACCATTAAAATCAATAATCCTCCCAAGGCTCCATATAATTCGTTATAACGTGCAAATTTTTCTACATACACACCGAACAGATACGACGTTAAAATAAACAATAAGGTGGTCATTAATGCTCCGGCCGAAAAGAATTTTGCATGTTTGCCTTCCGTTGTTCCGTAGTAGTAAAGAATTGCGGTAGTAAAATAGGACAGGAGGGCAAAGAAAAGGATCTTACCTATCTGAACCCCAACGACATCGCCTTTTTCTATATCCGTGCCATAGGTCTTATTAGATAGCTCGCTCACGTATTCCACGATATAAAATTCAAAATACACAAATGAAACCGCTCCTATAATTAGAAGAATGGAAAGCATCAATCCAATCATTAAAGCGTAGGCATATTGGCGAACAAAATTGCGTGTGAGGCTCACATGATAGGAGTTTTCAAATCCACCAAAAATGGCATTCACTCCATTTGCCATTAAGAAAATAGAAATAATAAAAGCAGAAGAAAGGAGTCCGCCCCTTTTTTGGTTTTTGATTTGTTGGTATATTTCCTCAAAATAATCCGCGGTAGCATTGGGCAAGAAAGATTCTAAAAACTCCAAAAACTCTCGATCAAAATTATCTCCGCCAACACTTACATAGGGAATAATAAAAGGAAGCAAGGTCACCAAAAAGATCAACAAGGGAAAAAGCGCCATAAAAAGGCTGAACGCAATGGCACTGGCCCTTGTGGACAAAGCCCCCTGCACAATTCCCAAAATGTACATCTCCAATAAATCATAAATGGAAAGTCCTTCAAATCCTGGAAGTTTTATTTTTTTAAGCAAACGTATCAACCAATTGACAATTGGAATCTTACTTAACTTTCTTTCAATCTCTTCGGACATCTAAACAGCTTTAAGGCTTAGATCCATATTATAAACCGAATGCGTGAGCGCGCCGGATGAAATGTAGTTAACGCCACATTCTGCATATTTCCGAATGGTTTCTTCATTAATTCCACCTGAAGATTCCGTGAAACACCGATCCCCAATCATTTCTACAGCCCTTCTGGTATCTTCATAATTAAAGTTATCCAAGAGAATCCTGTATACGCCTTCCATCTTTAGGATTTCAGCCACTTCTTCCAAATTTCTAGCCTCAACTATGATTTTAAGGGCTCGATCGGTATCCTTGAGATAGGCATTGGTCTTGCTAATAGCTTGGGTGATTCCCCCGGCAAAATCGATATGATTGTCCTTCAACATGATCATATCATAGAGGGCAAATCTGTGATTTTCCCCTCCCCCTATTTTGACCGCCCATTTTTCAGGGGCTCGGAAACCGGGTGTTGTCTTACGGGTATCCAATATTTTAGTGCCCGTACCTTCCAATAACTTTACAAAAAACGCCGTTTTTGTTGCAATTGCGCTCATTCGTTGCATCGCATTTAATACCAAACGCTCGGCTTTTAGAATACTCTGCGAATTCCCGCTCACATAAAACACAATATCTCCATGCGACACTTCCGCACCATCTTCTATCAGAATTTCCATTTCCAAAGCTGGGTCTACGTAGGTAAAAACTGCTTTTGCAAAAGCTACCCCTGCAATAACCCCTTTATCTTTTACCAAAAGTTTGGCCTTCCCTTCAGCAGTATTTGGGATGCATGCCAATGAACTATGGTCACCATCCCCTACATCTTCTCGAATGGCATTTTGTATCAGTATGCTTATCTCTGCATTAAATTTTTCTTCAGAAATCATAAGTTATGCTTTGGTATCCGCTAAAATACTAAAATGTTTTGTGGATAGTTCTCTATTTTAGCCATCAAAATATGAAAAATTATACCTTTGAAACATGACGATAAAGTTACTTGCCATTGGGAAAACAGATAGTGCTACCTTACAACAATTGATTTCGGAATACGAAAAACGTTTACGGCATTATGTAAAATTTGAACTGGAAATTATTCCCGATATCAAAAATGCGAAACACCTGTCCGAATCCCAACAAAAGGAAAAAGAAGGAGACCTTATTTTAAAAAAAATAGGCGCTACGGATGTACTTTTCCTTTTGGATGAAAAAGGCAAGCAATATACTTCCATGGCATTTTCCCAATTTTTACAAAAGAAAATGAATGCAGGAATCAAACGATTGGTACTGGTTATTGGAGGTCCCTACGGTTTTAGCAATGCCATTTACAATAAGGCCCAAGGAAAAGTAAGCTTATCCCAAATGACCTTCTCCCACCAAATGATCCGGCTGTTTATTGTAGAGCAGCTATACAGGGCATGTACCATTCTTAAGAACGAACCCTATCATCACCAATAAAAAAAGCCTCTTCATCCTAAGATAGAGAGGCATGTTTACCGATGTCTGTACCATTTAATACAGTACTCTAAATTTAATGGTGTTTTCTATTTTCTTCAAGGCCTTAATCACCTCTTTATTATATTTTTTGTCTAAATCTACAATGACATAGCCCACTTCATTATCCGTGGATAAATATTGGCCCGAAATATTCATATTATAGGCAGCCAATACTTCACTTATTTTAGCCATGATCCCTGGTACGTTTTTATGAATATGTAAAAAACGATGGGCATTGCTTTGTTTTGGCAAGCGAATATTGGGAAAGTTTACCGCATCTACTGTATTCCCGGAATTAATATAATCCATGATTTTATTGGGAACAAAATCAGCAATATTACGCTGGGCCTCTTCAGTACTACCACCAACGTGAGGCGTTAAAATAACATTGGGCAATCCTTGTAATTGCGTTATGAAATCGCCATTGCTCCGGGGTTCTTCTGGATAAACATCTATAGCTGCTCCGGTAATCTTACCCTCTTTTAGCGCATGTACCAAGGCAGGGATATCTACCACAAAACCGCGGGATAGATTAATGAGCATGGCTCCTTGCTTCATCTGTGCAATTTCACGCTCCCCAATAAAATTCTTGTTGGCTTTATTATCATCTATGTGCAGGGTAACCACATCGGAAACACTCAGCAAATCTTCAAGCGTACTACATTTAATGGCATTTCCAAGGGCCAATTTGTCATTTACATCATAATAGTATACGCGCATACCTATAGCTTCTGCCAAGACCGACAGTTGTTTTCCTATGTTCCCGTATCCTACAATACCTAAATTCTTCCCTCGCACTTCCCTGGAACCTACCGCGGTCTTATTCCATTGTCCATTATGAATTTCCGTACTACGCGGAAAAACACTACGCATTAACATGATAATCTGACCTATGGCCAATTCCACTACAGAACGTGTATTACTATAAGGTGCATTGAAGACTACAACGCCTTTTCGTTTTGCAAAATCCAAATCGATCTGCGTTGTTCCAATACAAAAAGCACCGACCACCAATAACTTATTGGCCGCTTTTAACACTTTTTCCGTGACTTGGGTTTTTGATCGTATTCCCAGTACATGTACGCCTTTGATTTTTTCTATTAATTCTTCTTCCGACAGACTATGTTTTATCAACTCTACGGAAAATCCATCCTCACTAAGGTTTTCAAAGGCATCGGGATGTACATTTTCGAGCAATAAAATCTTTATTCTATTCTTTGGATACGATATTTTCCTGGGCAAATCGTTGACAAATAAAAATTCATCCAGATTAGGGGTCACATGATCGGCGTTATTTGCTGCTTTCTCCCGATGCACATTTTCCGTATAGGCAAAGAATTTGTCCGCTATACCTGCTTCGCGCATCACATAATCACTATAGCCATCTCCAATGACCTGTACTTCCCCCTCTAAATTCAGATCCTTTAAACAGGCAATTTTACCGTTGTGCGAAGCTAGGACATTGGCCTCATCAAAACCAATGATATTTCCCGCTTCATCAAAGGTGAACGTATTGGCATAGACGCGTTCCGAAGGAATATTATACTCTTCCACAATAGGATCGATAAACTCCTTAAAACCACAGGAAATCACGTAAATATCATCCGAATACTCCTCAAAAAACTCTTTATTGGCAGCTATGGATTTCGATATTTTTAGTCGAAGTTCTTCCACCAACCCCTTTAAATCGTCTTTGTGCGCGCTGAGTAATTTAATACGTCGTTCCAAGGATTCAGTAAAAGAAATATCACCATCAATCCCCAAATTGGTTATCTCTTGAATCTCATTGATGATTTCCTCTTTATTCGATTTTCCTTGCAGGGTCATTTCGGCAAGAACATCCAATGCCTCTACCCGGGTTAGTGTACTATCAAAATCGAACACATATTTTCTGGCCACGTCTATCATTTTATATTGCAAAAAGTTCGTGGTAAAAATAAAAATTAAATCCCTTTAACTCTCTTTTTTCAAACAAAAGTGGTTGGGCTTTGGCATTGACAGTATTTCACTGCGAATTTGATTTTTTTTGCCCCTCAAAATTATCAATATCACATTTTAAAATTTTCATCCCTTTAAAAATGCAATCACAGCTTGGGAAAATTCAGCAGTTTTATACGTGCCATTATGATCTCCTTTCACGATTTGAAGTACACTTTTTGGAATTGCCCGCTGTAAATCCGAAGGAGCCCCATTATCTTTGTCCTCATCCCCAGCCAAGACCAAAACTTTGGTCTTTATTTTTTGAAGTGCTTCTTTGGAAGTAACAGGTTGATATTTTTGCTGCAAGTGCAATGATCGTATATCTGCCTTGATCGATTTGGCATAAGTTACCGCCCCTTCCGTCTCTGGGGTAATGTTTCCTGCAAAAGCTTCCATGAACAACAACCTTCTATCCCAGTTTGGATCGGTAAAGTGGACCCCCATTCCTCCCAATACCGCTTTTTTGATTCTTGATTCCTGTGTCAGTAATTTTGCTAAGACAATACTTCCTCTGGAATACCCCACGGCATCGTATTCTTGAAGTCCAAGGTGAGCTATCAACGCCAACAGATCTTTAAGTTCGGCATCATGCTTATAGGCATCTTCCTTCTGTGGTTTATCCGATGCTCCATTTCCTCTTAAGTCCGGGGCAATGACACGATATCCCTTTGCCAGCAATTCTTTTTTCAGCATGGTCTTGTTCCAAGATGCACCAGTATTTATGAATCCATGCACCAGTAGGACAGGAAAGCCCTTACCTTCATCCGAATACGCAATTTTAATGCCGTCGAAAGATTGAAATGACTTTTGTTGCCCTTGACAATAGACTACAAATAATAATGCCGTAAAGGCGATATTGTTTCTTAGATTAAATTTCACAAACTTCATATTTTGGTGTATAACATTCCGGTTAATATGGCCAATCCAAAACTTACTAGGGTGCCTATTAAAATATATTCCGTGAGCTTTCTACTATTGGTTTCCTTAAGGTCATTAAAACGAAAAACAGATTTTGCTGCTATAAGCAAGCCTATGCCTTCCCATTTTCCCATAAGAATAAAAGTGAGGACAAAAAGACGTTCTATAATACCAATATATTTTCCCGCATTGGGCAATGATTTATGATCAAACTCTATTTGTTTTGAAAAGTTCTCTAACAACTTCCCCATAATTATTCCGCAAGGAAGTGTTACAAAAACAATGGCCGTGACCAATGCCCAGTCTATTTGCTGAAATAATGCCCTAGTATGAGTTTCCAAATTACCGTAATAGGCGCAAGCATACAATACTAGAACATGCAGTATTTGATCTATAAAAAAAGGAATGCCTTTGTTCTTAAAAAGCCTATTGGCATACAATTTGCCAAGGTCAATAACATAATGAGAGATCATAATGACCAGGGCTATTTTCCAATAACTCAAGTCCCAAAGAAGTATCATGGTGATCAATAGATGCAATACCACATGTACATATAGGAATTTAGAGGATATCTTATTGGCCTCTTTATGAATCACCCATCGTTTGGGCTGTACTAAAAAATCTCCGATGAGATGTGCCAGAAGCAATTTCGTCAATACTATCATAAGGTAATTTCTTTGAGCTTGTTTTCGTAATATTCCAGTAGTTCAAAAACCAATTCCAGACGGGCACGCTTTACACGTTGACTTACCGCAGATTGTTGTATTTTCAGTTTTTCGGCCAATTCTTTTTGGGAAGCATCCGGATTTTGTAGTACCATGGTCACTATTTCTGCCGAGACTTGGGACCAATCATCCATAAAAACCGAAGCCATTTTTAGTATTAAATTTAGGGTAATCTCCAATTTTTTATCGTCTAAGGCAATGGCAAGGTTACGTTTATTTTGCTCTAAAGTATTGAAGGTACGCCCAGAAAATCGGTATGCCGTTCCGTTGGAATCGCTCACGCGGTCCCCAATAAATGTTTCTGTACCGATACCTATAGCCATACGGGCGTCCAACCCCCTAATTGTTCTTAGTAGGGCTTTAAGTCCGATAGCCGCGCGCAACGCATCTTTAGTTGCCAATCGCAATTGAAATTCGTCGCCACGATAAATCTCCCAATCCACGGATGCCTTGCCGAACGTATGGAGGTATTGCTTCAGCATATCCATCCATGCCGAAGCATCATGGTTTTCGGAATTGATAATATCTCCCGTGAGTACTGCAATCATACTTTATAAGTTAAAAAGCTAATATATTAAAATATAAGCTAAAAAGCTAATAATTTTAAATATAAGTCAAAAAGCTAATATATGGATGCTTAAATATGAAAGGCAATAACACTGTTCAAAATCAATCAGAACCAACGTCTCACACTTTTGGTGTATTGTATATACGATTTACCAAATTTATTCGTCAACGCCTTTTCTTCCGGCATGATCTGAAAAGCATTCATATACGACACAAAACCCGCGGCCAAAATGGTATTAAAGGCATTACCAAGCCATAAGCCCCATGCCAGCAATACCAATAACATGGCCAAATACATAGGATTACGAGAGTATTTGTATACGCCTCCAGTAACCAATTCGGAAGCTTTTGACGGTTCTCTTGGATCAATAGAGGTCTTGGCTTTATAAAAACCAAAAAGGGCAGAAATCAAAATCAGAAAAACTCCGATGCATAACGCCATAATCAAATAACGCTGTCCTGTAAATTGGAAGTCGCCTACAGGCAGAAACTTCGCAACCAAATACATCAACAAACCGAAAATGGAAATCACAAAAACTGGTGGTACTTTTAACTTCATATTTCACAACTATACGGAAATAAATGTACTATTTTTGACGTCACAAAACCTAATTACTTTATAGAAATTATTATTCCCCTATGGAACTTGTTTTTGCCACACATAACAACAACAAATTTAAAGAAGTGCAAGTTCTTGTACCGAAACACATCCGTCTTTTATCATTGAACGATATTGGTTGCACCGTAGATATTCCGGAAACCGGACATACCCTGGAAGAAAATGCACAATTAAAGGCCAATTATGTTACTTCACATTATGGTTATCCCTGTTTTGCCGATGATACCGGGTTAATTGTAGATAGTTTAGACGGCGCTCCAGGCATTTATTCCGCACGCTATGCCGGCCCACAAAAAAGTGCTGCTGATAATATGGACAAACTTCTTAACGCATTGGATGGAAATAAAAACCGAGCGGCCCGATTCAAAACAGTAATAGCCCTAAATTTAGAACAAGAACGCCTTCTGTTCCAAGGCATTGTCGAAGGAAGCATTACCCATACTAAAAACGGTACCGCAGGTTTTGGTTATGACCCTATCTTTCTGCCCCAGGGATATGACAAAACTTTTGCCGAATTAAGTTTATCCGTAAAAAACAGCATAAGTCATAGAGGAAAAGCCATACAACAACTCATTGATTTCTTGAAAAATCAAGAAGAAAGATCCTTTTAAATACCTACTACTCCCTTAAAATATTGTGACTACAAGATTTTTTCTTATTTATCTGTCATGTAAATAATTAGCATTACCTTTGCCGCTTCAATTAACGCCGCTGGTATAGCATGTGTTGCGCTGAGTACAATGGGTTATTTACGATAATCGCTCTATGCAACATACATATTTGCGATTAAGTAAAACACATTATGACAAAATTTGAAGCGCTAGGGCTAAAAGAGTCCCTATTGAACGCTGTTTCCGATATGGGGTTTGAGCAACCTTCGGAAGTACAGGAAAAAGCAATTCCTATCCTATTGGGAGAAGATACCGATCTTGTAGCCCTGGCCCAGACAGGAACTGGAAAAACTGCTGCTTTTGGTTTCCCTTTAATTCAAAAAATAGACGCTGCGAGCAGAACTACACAAGGACTGATCTTATCTCCCACAAGAGAGTTATGTTTGCAGATTACCAATGAACTACAACTCTATTCAAAATATGAAAAGGGGGTAAATGTTGTGGCTATTTATGGAGGTGCCAGTATTACAGAACAAGCAAGACAGATCAAACGTGGTGCCCAGATCGTTGTAGCCACTCCTGGCCGAATGAAAGACATGATAGGTCGTGGGTTGGTAGATATCCGAAAAATAGATTATTGCGTTCTTGATGAAGCCGATGAGATGTTGAACATGGGATTTTATGAAGACATAAAAGACATTCTTTCGGATACCCCAGACGATAAATTGACCTGGTTATTCTCTGCTACGATGCCCAAGGAAGTATCTGCAATTGCCAAAAAATTCATGTACAATCCGCAGGAGATTACCGTAGGAGCCAAAAACTCTGGTGCATCAACGGTTCAACATGAATATTATGTCGTAAGTGGTAGGGATCGTTACCCTGCCTTAAAACGTTTGGCAGATACCAACCCGGATATTTTTTCCGTAGTATTTTGTAGAACCAAGAGAGACACTCAAAAAGTGGCAGAAAAACTTATTGAGGATGGGTACAATGCAGGAGCCTTGCATGGGGATTTAAGTCAGAATCAACGAGACTTGGTCATGAGTGCCTTTAGGAAAAAGCAAATTCAAATGTTGGTCGCTACTGACGTTGCCGCTCGTGGAATTGACGTAAATGATATTACACATGTCATCAATTACCAATTGCCCGATGAAATTGAAACCTATACGCACCGAAGTGGTCGTACAGGTAGGGCCGGTAAATCTGGTATTTCCATGGTTATCGTCACGCGAAGCGAATTGCGCAAGATTAAATCCATTGAAAACAAAATAAAGCAGCAGTTTATCGCCAAAAAGATTCCAACAGGGATGGAAATCTGCGAAATACAGCTGTACCATTTGGCCAACAAAATAAAGAATACGGAAATCAATGAGGAAGTAGACAACTATTTGCCCGCAATCAACGATGTACTTCAAGGTATTGATCGGGATGAACTCATTAAAAAAATTGTCTCTGTTGAATTTACGAGGTTCTATAATTACTACAATAAGAGCAAAGATTTAAATACGGTTGACTCCAGGGAACGCAGTGGTGATTCCAGAGGAAATGACGGTTCTGTCCGTTATTTTATCAATATTGGAGAAAAAGATGGTTATGATTGGATGTCTTTAAAAGATTTCCTCAAAGAAACCCTAAACCTTGGAAAAGATGCCCTTTACAAAGTGGATGTAAAAGACAGCTTCTCCTTCTTTAATACCGATCCCGACCATAAAGAATTGGTATTGAGTACATTCACCGAATTTAAGGTCAATGGTAGGTTTATTAATGTAGAAGTATCCAAAAACCCAGGTAGTGGACGTGGAAGACGTGATCGGGATAGAGGACGCGGTAGAGGAAAAAGTAATGATCGTGATCGTGGGGATAGAAGCCGTAGCCGCAGAAGAGGGGCTTCCAGAAATAATTCTTCAGGTAGTTCCGGGAATAGAAGAAGCCGAAGAAGAGATGGTTTCTATTAATTAAAAAATTAACGCATTCGTTAATAGTAATATAAAAAAACACGCTACAGCGTGTTTTTTTATATAGTTTATAGTACTTTTAAATTCATGAAGAAACATATCCTGCTTTATTTACTTTTCATCGGCTTTCTAGGCTTTTCCCAAGAAAAAAAAGAAAGTGATGCGAGTAAATCGATCAAAGCGGTAATTATCAATGCCCAGACAGAGGTCCCCATGGAGAGTGTTCACGTGTTGAACCTAAATCAAGTTATAGGTACCATTACCAATGCCAAAGGGGAATTTTCTATTACCGCTGCGGTAAATGATACCCTCTATTTTTCCTTTTTAGGGTTTAAATCCCAAAAGGTTCGGGTTACGAACGATATGTTTAAATTTCAGGATACCAAGATTGCATTGACAGAATTGGCCTATGCCTTGGAAGAGGTAGTTGTAAGGCCCTTTGAACTTACCGGTTATTTAGAGATCGATGTTAAAAACCTACCTATAAACACTGCTTATCAATACAGTATTTCCGGACTTTCCAAGGGATATGAGGCAAGAAACAAAAGCCCTAGTGCTGTGACCAAAGTTTTAGGTGCCATATTAAATCCAGCGGATTTACTGCGAAATCTTTTTGGCAAAAAACCTCGACAAATGCGCAAACTCCGACAAATGAAGGAAGATGCCGCAATACGCGATTTATTGGCAGCAAAATTTGACCGTGAAACATTGACCGAGCTTTTACAAATAGAAAAAATGGATGTTGATGACATCCTTACCAATTGCAATTACTCTAAATCCTTTATCACCACTGCCAATGACCTGCAGATTTTGGACGCCATAAACAGCTGCTACGAGGAATATAAAGTACTCAACAGAAAAAAATAAATTTTCTATTTCCATCTTCATTTTATAGTTTTAATTAAAATATTTGAAGATGACCAACAAACTGCTTTTTATTTCCCTATTTCCCCTCTTCCTAGTATTCTCCTGTAAGGAAACCCAAGAAGCGCGCAAGGAAAAAAATACTACAGCAGTCACCGATACCATTCCTAAGAAAAAGACACCTTTTTTATGGGAAGGTGCCAACATCTATTTTTTATTAACCGACCGTTTCCATAACGGTAACCCTGAAAATGATGTTAATTTTGATCGCAATTCCCCTACAGCCCCTTTAAGAGGTTTTATGGGGGGAGATATCGCTGGAATTACACAAAAAATTGAAGCAGGTTATTTTACCGACCTTGGCATCAATGCCATTTGGTTTACTCCAGTAGTGGAACAAATTCACGGAAGCACAGATGAGGGTACGGGCAATACTTATGGTTACCATGGGTATTGGACCAAGGACTGGACGGCCCTTGACCCTAATTTTGGAACCGATGCAGATTTGGAGAATTTGGTGAAGACCGCACATAAAAATGGCATTCGTATTTTAATGGATGTGGTACTGAACCATACCGGTCCCGTTACCGATAGCGATCCCGTATGGCCCAAAGAATGGGTCAGAACTTCACCAACCTGCGAATTTACCACCTATGAAAACACAACCCGTTGTACTTTGGTCGCCAATCTTCCTGATATCTATACCGAATCCGAAGATGCCGTAAAACTCCCTGACCATCTATTGGCCAAGTGGAAAGAAGAAGGAAGGCTATCTCAAGAATTGGATGAACTGCAGCTGTTTTTTGAACGTACCGGATATCCCAGAGCCCCAAAGTATTATATCATCAAGTGGCTTACGGATTACGTACATAAACTTGGTATTGATGGGTTTCGAGTAGATACCGTAAAACATGCCGATGAAGCAGCTTGGGCCGAACTGTACAAGGAAGCCTCCCATGCTTTTGAAAATTGGAAAAAAATACATCCAAAGGAAGTGATGGATAACCTCCCTTTTTACATGGTCGGTGAAGTATATAATTACGGGATTTCCGGAGGACGGGCCTTCGATTTTGGTGATAAAAAAGTTGATTTTTATGATTACGGATTTAAAAGCCTGATCAACTTTGAATTGAAATATGATGCAGAGCAGGATTATGAACGTATTTTTAAAAAATACAATACGCTACTACACACAAAACTAAAGGGAAAAAGTACCCTAAACTACCTTAGTTCCCATGATGATGGTGCTCCTTTTGACCAAAACAGGGAACGTCCTTACCATGCCGCCAATGTCTTATTATTGACCCCCGGAGCCTCACAAGTCTACTATGGGGATGAAACTTCAAGGGATTTGACCATTGAAGGAACGGCGGGAGATGCTACACTACGTTCTTATATGAATTGGGACGAATTGGATAGTCTTCCCGCAGTACAAAAGGTATTGGCCCATTGGCAAAAACTTGGGACGTTCAGAAAGAATCATCCCGCAGTAGGGGCTGGCAAACATAAGCGTTTGACCAAAAAACCATATGTTTTCAGCCGAACTTATAGTAACGGAGAGTTTAGGGACAAAGTGGTCATTGGTTTAAATTTGCCCAAAGGCAAAAAAGCCCTTAAAGTCAAAGGCTTTTTTGGTGACGGGACAATTTTATATGATACGTACTCCAAGACCGAGGTTGTCGTAAAAAACGGTCAGGTCATATTAGATAATGAATATGATATTGCCTTACTGGAACTTACGCGTTGATCAGGCTTCCATAAGCGACTTTAAACTTTGTAACCCATCTTCAAAATCTTTTCCTACGGTTTTATCCATACTGAAAAAGAGCATAAAAATACTAAAGGGAAACTTGTTTTTCCCAGAAAAACCCCAAGTAACCTTTGTTCCTCCAGAAGCATTGTCTTCTACTTCCAGGTAGCAGTCAGAAGTAGACTTCCAGGGTTTTAAAAAACGCAATTGCCCTTCAACTCTTTTTCCTTCTATAATTTTAGTAATCTCCTGCTCTCCCTCGCCTACATCTTTATTCCCGTTCCAATAACTTACTGCGCCAACTTCCCCATCGGTACCCGTAAACTTTTTCTCCATATTTGGATCTTTCTTCTCCCAAGGGGACCATTGCTGCTGATTTTTTAAATACTTCAAATACTCAAAAACCTCTGCCTTGGGTTTTGCAATTTCAATGGTTCTAAAAACATTGTATTTGCTAGGGGCAATGATGCCCAATAGCACGACAAGCGCAACGATTCCGATTAAAATGTAAATTAGTAAAGTCATTTTTTTATGAATTGGTTGAACTTAAAATTACTAAAAATTACTTAACTCTCGGAATAGCGTTCCATAATGGCTTCAATACTTTTAATGGATTTCTTGGTCCAGTCCAAGCGCTTTTCCAGCTTTTCTTCTGCGGTCAATGACCAATTGACTTCTCTCTTTTTTAGTTGAGTAGTTAAGGTTTGAAGGATGATAGCGGCAGAAACCGAAACATTTAAGCTTTCTGTGAAACCCACCATAGGAATCTTTAAAAAGCTGTCGGCTTTATCCATAACCACTTCGCTCAGTCCTTCTTTTTCCGTTCCAAAAAATAGGGCTACTTTCCCCTTGATTTCAAAATCGTCCAAATGACAGGAATTGGTATGCGGCGTCGTTGCCACTATGGTATATCCTTTTTCCTTTAAGGTATTTAAACAATCTTCAGGTTTATTGTAGGTATGGACATCTACCCATTGTTCTGCACCCATGGCAATATTTTTATCCAATCTTTTCCCAAATCTACCTTCGATCAAATGCGCTTCCTGAATGCCAAAAACCTCACAACTGCGGATAATTGCACTGGTATTGTGAATTTGAAAAACATCTTCGACAGCCACCGTTATATATTTGGTGCGTTCTTCCAAAATACTCAGAAAACGCTCACTGCGTTCCGCTGTGATAAAATTTTCGAGATATCTTAGTAATTTTTCATCCATTTCTGAAGATTATTCTATATTTAAGTAACCAACACCCTAAAGATGCAAAAATGATCTTAAAATCAAAAAAACCACTTTTCCTAATCCTCTGTATTGTTTTCTTTTATTGTTGTGCCGATAAAAACCCCAAGGAACAGGAAAAAATTGCTGTTTTGGAGAATTATCCTTCTGCAAAAACTGCCGAGAACGATTCTTTGGTCCTTGCCTTGGCAACACATATAGAAGAGGTTATTGCCAAAGGGGAAAGCATTAAGTTTACGCAAAAAATAGATCTGCAGCGCTTTGTTGATAAAGCCACTTTCATAGAAAAACAGGATTCCAAAATTAGCAAATGGCAAAGGGAATTTGGAAACGGCCTCGGTAAGGGACTTCAGCAATTGGCCGATCAAATTGTATCCATCACAGAAATGGGTGGGACTTATGAATTTATCTCCTACCGTTATAGTGAGGAAACATCATCTTATCATATGCTCTTCCGTCTATTTTCAGAAGAATCTGGAATCAATTACCACGATTTTGATTTGATTTCTTTCGATGGAAAGTTTTTCATTGAAGACATCTATGTCTACATTAATGGAGAGATGATGAGCAAGACCATGAATACTTTTTTCCTAGCCTCCTTGCCCGGAAGTCTCCTCAAAAGAATCCTTAGCTTGCAGAATAAATCGGACATGCCCCATTTGGTCCAGGCCATCAATCAAAAAAATGAAGGCAATTTCCAAGTAGCACTAGACCATGTGAACAAGGTTAGAGGTCCTTTGACAAAAATTAAACTCTACCATATCCTAAAAACACAACTGGCTGCGGCATTGAACGACTCCCAATATCAAAAGGCTATGCTTGATTTCAAAGCTACTTTCCCCAATGATCCCGCGACCAATATGGTCTTTATGGACTATTACATTTTAAATGGAAATTATGAGGAAGCCTTAAAATCCCTTGCAATTTTACAAGAGGCTACAAAAGATGATTTTCTTCATTACCTCATTGGAAATATCCATTTTCAAGCATCGGACTATGACAAAGCCATTTCATCCTATGAATTAATTGTGGGGAACTACCCTGATTTTGATGCTGCCAAGTTTAACCTCATTGCCTCATACTCCAATGAGAATAGACCGGAAAAGTGTATTCCCCTCCTAAATCAATTGATGGATACAGAGCTGTATTACGCCTCGGATTTGATCACATATTTTGAGGCATTGGACGATAATAACGATAATTTATTTGATACCTTAGTAGCTTCCAAGGAGTATAAAAATTGGAAGTCAGAAAATCAAAGTCTTTGAAAAAAATAGTTGTTTTAACGGGAGCAGGTGTAAGTGCGGAAAGTGGTATCAGAACCTTTCGGGATGCAAATGGTTTATGGGAAGGACATGATGTTATGGAAGTGGCCACTCCTCAAGGTTTTGCCAAGAACCCTGAATTGGTGCTGGACTTTTACAACCAAAGGCGAAAGCAACTTTTTGAGGTTTCGCCCAATGACGCACATACGGCCTTGGTTCAATTGGAATCCCTATTTGATGTGACTATTGTTACCCAAAATGTAGATGACTTGCACGAGCGCGCCGGAAGTAGTAAGATTGTTCATTTGCATGGGGAACTCCTCAAAGTACGAAGTACACGCAACCCACATACAGTTTTGGATTGGAAGGATGATCTTCATTTGGGAGATCTCTGTGATGCGGGACACCAATTGCGCCCTCATATTGTATGGTTTGGAGAAGCAGTGCCCTTATTGGAAAAAGCTATTGAAATTACAGAAACGGCAGATATCCTGATCATCATTGGGACTTCAATGCAAGTATATCCTGCAGCCAGCCTAGTCAATTTTGTTGCTCATGAAACGCCCATCTACTTCATAGACCCCAAGCCCAGTGTGAACCCGAATGATTTTAATCATCTCCATATAATTGCGGAAAATGCTTCTACGGGCGTTGTTAATTTGGTCGCTGACCTAATTGATACAGTGCCCTAGTTTGCCGGACCCATGCCGCAATTGCCTCCTTTTGCTGCTGACTTAATTTGGTATCGGCATGCATCAAAGTATAGTTTTCAATGGGCATTTTCCCTTTTTCAACTTCTTCTTCCAGTTCTTCCAATTTGTGATCTTTTTCCTTTCTGGAATAGTTCTCCCAATCCGAAAAATTCAGATTTCCTTTCCCGTGTTTTATATGGTCGTCCAACCAGTAGGATACCGGGGCAATATGTCCGTACCAAGGATAGGTGGTATGATCGCTATGACAATCGTAACAACTATTCTCAAGAATACGTTGCACTTCCGCGGGCGGATTGGTTTCAGAAAGGAATGTCGCCATATGATCACTTTCGGAGGTATTCTTATCCGGTCGATAGAATTGCAAGGCCACCAATAGTATTAGAAGTCCCGTAAGTATTTTTTTTACTATTTTCATAAGATGAATATTCTCCTCTTAAAAATACATTTTTGTGACCAAAGAAGCGCTTAATGAAGCATTAAATTATGTGAACCATTCCAGGGAAAAACGTTTGGAAATGGCCCAACTTATTCTAGAAAACCCCCATTTAGTGCAGCCCTTATTAGAAATAGCTTTTGATCTTAAAAACCCTATTTCATTCAGAGCATGCTGGGTGATGGAATTTACGGCCAAAAAACGTTTGGATTATCTTTTTCCCTATCTTGATGTATTTGTGGAAAACATCACTTTGGTTACCTTGGATGCCGCGGTTCGGCCAATGGCCAAAATCTGTGAGTATTTGATCTTATCCTATTTTTCAAAAACAAAGAATGAGACCAAAAAAGTGCTTACGGACCAACATTTGGAAAAAATTACGGCCAGTTGTTTTGATTGGCTTATTGGTGAACATAAGGTGGCGGCCAAAGCCTATTCTATGACCTCCTTGTTTCTATTGGGCACCAAGTTCAATTGGATACATCCAGAATTGCAATTGGTGTTGGAACAAAATTATCATGAAGGAAGTGCGGCCTATAAGGCAAGAGCTCGACATACCTTTGAGAAATTGAAAAAATTCAACACCCCATAAACTTTTAAACTCCTCAACTTATAGTTAACTTTGTCGCTTTCAAAAATTTAATAGATATCAATGTCACTACACCAATTGAATGCCATATCCCCTATAGACGGTCGCTACAGAAATAAAGTTGCTTCTTTGGCGCCATTTTTTTCGGAAGAAGCGTTAATACAATATCGGGTTCGCGTAGAAATAGAATATTTTATCGCCTTATGTGAAATCCCATTGCCTCAATTGGCCCATTTTGATCATTCAAAATTTACGGCATTGCAGGATATCTATAAGAATTTTAGTTCAGCCGATGCCGATTCCATTAAAGAAATCGAAAAGACAACCAACCACGATGTCAAAGCTGTGGAATACTTTATTAAAGGGGCTTTTGATCGTCTAGGATTGGAACAATACAAAGAATTTATCCATTTTGGTTTAACCTCCCAGGATATTAATAATACCGCCATTCCCCTATCCATTAAAGAAGCGATGAACGACGTATACGTTCCGCAATATTTTGAAGTGCTTCAAAAAATAAAGGAATTGGCCCAAGAATGGGCTGCGGTGCCCATGTTGGCACGTACCCATGGACAACCGGCCTCCCCTACCCGATTGGGTAAGGAAATCGAGGTTTTTGTAGAACGGTTGAAAGAACAATTCAATTTACTGAACGATATTCCCAGCGCGGCTAAATTTGGTGGTGCAACAGGTAATTACAATGCACATAAAGTGGCCTATCCGGCGATTGACTGGAAAGCTTTTGGCACAAAATTCGTTCAAGAAAAATTGGGGCTTCACCATTCTTTTCCTACCACCCAGATCGAGCATTACGATCATATGTCCGCTTTGTTTGATACCATGAAACGCATCAATACCATTCTCATTGACTTGGATCGGGATTTCTGGACGTATGTTTCCATGGATTACTTTAAGCAAAAAATTAAAAAAGGAGAAATCGGGTCATCAGCCATGCCCCATAAAGTAAATCCGATCGATTTTGAGAATTCTGAAGGAAATTTAGGTATTGCGAATGCTTTATTCGAACATTTATCCGCAAAGTTGCCCATCTCCAGATTGCAACGGGATTTAACCGATAGCACAGTCTTAAGAAATGTAGGAGTTCCTTTTGCCCATACCATCATCGCCTTTCAATCCACTTTAAAAGGATTGAACAAATTATTGCTGAATGCAGAGAAATTTGAACAAGATCTGGAAAATAATTGGGCCGTAGTCGCCGAAGCCATTCAAACTATTCTCAGAAGGGAAGGCTATCCAAATCCGTACGAGGCTTTAAAAGGACTAACAAGGACCAATACCAAGATCACACAGGAATCTATTGCCCACTTTATTGATACTCTAGAGGTTTCAGAAGCTATCAAAGGAGAGTTAAAGGCCATTACACCAAGTAATTACACGGGGATATAAGCCTTTATGCATACCATATAAAAAAGGCCATTCCTAGGAATGGCCTTCTCATTTAAAACTAATTCAACTCAACAACGAATATTAGCCTTTCTTTTGAATTTCCACTTGATGCGGATACGGAATTTCGATACCTGCTTTGTCCAGTGCCAATTTGCAATTTTCCAAAGTAGCAAAATACACATCCCAATAATGTTCTGGTTTACAGAAAGGGCGTACTGCAAAATTTACAGAGCTATCGGCCAATTCAGCTACATTGACCGAAGGTGCAGGATCTTCCAGTACCAAAGGGTTGGACGTCAATACTTCCAATAAGACTTCCTTTGCTTTTTTAATGTCCTCTCCATAGCCTACGCCAATAGTGGTATCTACCCGCATTTGCCCTTCCTCTGTGTAGTTTATAATGTTTCCATTGGCCATAGCACCATTGGGAACAATGGCCAACTTATTCTCTGGAGTTATCAATTTTGTAGTAAAGATTTCAATTTCTTTCACTACACCTAAAACGCCTTGGGCTTCAATTAAATCCCCAATTCTATACGGTTTAAAAATAATGAGCAATACTCCTCCGGCAAAATTGGATAGTGACCCCTGTAACGCCAGGCCAATGGCCAAACCGGCAGCGGCTATAATAGCCGCAAAGCTTGTGGTCTCTACGCCAAGTTTGGAGATGACCATGACAATAAGGAATATCTTCAGGGCCCAAGCCACTAAATTCAATAGGAACTTCTGCAAGGATTCATCATACTTTCGTTTCATCATTACGTTTCGCAAGAGATTGGTCAATTTCTTAATGACCCATGAACCAATGAGGTATATTAATAGTGCCCCTATTACTTTAGGGCCATATTCTACAACAAAGCCGATTCCCTTGTCAATCCATACTTGAGCGTTTTCCATAATTCCGTTTACTTTTTTAGTGTTAGTGTTGTTCTTAAGACACGAGTTTTCAGAGGAAGTCACTTATTTTTAGTGAAACTTTATATCTTTTTCTTAAGGTGCTGAAACAGAAAAGCTTGCATATTTTACAATAAAAAAGACCCTTGAAATACTTCAAAGGCCTTAACCATTTCTAATGTTTTTTTAGCATCTATTCCTTCTTTTGAATTTCCACTTGATGTGGGTATGGAATTTCTATACCGGCCTTATCCAGTGCCAATTTGCAGTTTTCCAAGGTAGCAAAATAGACATCCCAATAATGCTCTGGTTTACAAAAAGGGCGTACTGCAAAATTTACCGAACTATCAGCCAGTTCAGCAACGTTAACAGAAGGCGCAGGATCTTGTAATACCAAAGGATTAGAGGTCAAGACTTCCAATAGGACCTCCTTGGCCTTTTTGATGTCTTCGTTATATCCGATACCGATCATGGTATCTACGCGCATCTTGCCTTCTTCTGTATAATTAATAATGTTTCCATTGGCCATGGCACCATTGGGAATAATGGCCAATTTATTTTGAGGGGTAATCAATTTGGTGGTGAAAATTTCTATTTCCTTCACTGCCCCCAATACTCCTTGGGCTTCTATCAAATCTCCAATTTTATAAGGCTTAAAGATCATAATAAGGACACCACCTGCAAAATTGGATAGGGATCCTTGTAATGCCATTCCAACAGCAAGGCCGGCTGCAGCAATTACAGCTGCCAGACTGGTTGTTTCTACCCCTAAAGTAGAAATCACCGTAATAATCAAGAAAATCTTTAAGGCCCAATTGATCAGGTTTAGGAGGAATTTTTGCAAGGATTCATCATAGCTTCCTTTGGCCATTACCTTTCGTGCAGCACCCACGATTTTTTTGATGATCCAGGAGCCAATAAGATATATGAGAATGGCCCCAATAACTTTTGGCCCATATTCTACAGTAAAATCAATTCCTTTATTGATCCATACTTCTGCGTTTTCCATAATTCAATACGATTATAAAGTTTGTGTGCTGTGCAAGATACCAAATAGCGCTTGAAGAAAGGAAGGGTGTTTTTTTAATTTTTCATTATTTAACATAAAAAAACCTACTTCAGAATACTCCTGAAGTAGGTTTTTAAAATATAGTAAGCTGGTTTTTAGCTTTTAAAAAGATCGCTTAAAGGTCCAAACCCTTCTCCTCTATAGTCAGATTTGCTCATGGCCTGCATGAATTGTACCATGTGTGCCGGATTCATATCCTTTCCCAAAACACGTACCAATACAAAACCTTGCTCTTTATTGTTTCCGTAAATGATGATTTCATCAATGGCATCTTCGTCTCCCAGGTACTTTACTACACCTTTACCATATTGACTGTTCAATTTCATTAACTCTACAAACTTATCGTTCTTAAGAATGGCCTTCACCTTTCCTTTTTCCACTTGATAATCCGCTTCGTTCTTTGCCGTTTTCTTAAAGGCAAGAATATTAAGTTTACGTAGGGAATTAATAGCTTCCCGTTGGGTATCCGTTAAATCTGCTTCTTCTAAATTCAGGACACTGGCCGGAATATCAAAAGATAAGAAATTAGGGTTCTCTGTGTTGTCTACATAATATTCCTGTAAACTTTGGGTGGAGGAACAAGCCGATAAAGTCAATATCATCAGCATGGTTCCTAAAATTACTTTTACAATTGTACTCATATGTTGGTTTTTTTTATGTCTTTGAAAGTTTTCCTTTCAAGTACGGTGATTTTTATTTTCCTCCTGCCTTCTTCATTTCTTTGGGCAAGTTCATCTTCTTGGTCAGTGTTCCTATCTTGTTCAGATCAATATCTCCAGTAATGGAAACCAATACGGTTTCAAAATTTCTTCCTTCTACCTTTAGATCTTTCAATCCTGAAACAAACATTAAAAGTTCGCTCACATGGTCTTTACGCTTTCCATTTTTGATATAAAATTTCACATTGGCATCCTTATCCTTTACACGCATCAACTCTTCCAAAGAAGCAGATCGCAAATGTTTTTTTACGGCAGCGTTCATTTGGGCGGCCACTCCGGAATTTTCAGTGGTAAACACCTTAACTCCGTTGATATTCTTGGCCATATCCATAAACTCTTGGGCCTCTTCATCTCCATGACCATCTCCCATTTTGACCAGAAGGTCGATCATTCCTTTGTTGATGATTACGGCACCCACTTCATCCATTTCTTCAAATTTGTCAAAAATAGATTGTGAGAATCCGCTAAAAGGGGCAATGGCTATTAAAAGTACTACGATAATTTTTTTCATGATTGTTGTTTTAAAAATTGATGGGTATTAGGGTGACAGTGGATGGTGTATCCACCGTCACCGTTTTATTTGTTTGTGTTAATTCTTTTTTCCTGCTTTGTTCAACTCTTGTGGAAGGTTCATTTTCTTGGTCAGGGAGTTGATCTTGTTCAAATCAATATCTCCAGTTAGGGAAAGCAATACGGTTTCTATTTTTCTTCCGTCTATATTAGCGCCTTTGATGCCGGTGACGAACATTAATAGTTCGCTTACATGATCATCGTCCTTCCCACTTTTGATATAAAATTTGATATTTGCCTCTTTATCCTTCACGCGCATCAACTCTTCCAAGGAGGCCGTTCGTAAATAAGTATTCACTGATGCCGACATATCTGCGGCAATTTTGGCATCTTCCGTGGTAAAGACTTTCAAGCTGTTCACTGTTTTTGCAATGTCCATAAAGTCCTGTGCTTCCTTATCGTCCACTTCTACGTCAATTTTACTGAGTAGGTTGAACATACTCTTGCTCACGACAACCGCAGTCACTTCGTCCAAATCTTCGTATTTATCGAATAAGGACTGAGAGATTCCTGCAAATGGCAGTAATGTTAAAACTATAATTGTAATATACTTTTTCATCATTCTTAATTTTCGTTATAAATTTTTTGTTTTGCTTCTTCAAATTCGTTTAGGTAGGACATTTTTTCAGTACCGCGTCCAAAATTTGCGGCCAAAAGGTTCAACGCTTTCTTCGTTTCGTTATAAGCATATACCGCCTCTGCCTTTTGTTCTTCTGACAACCCTTCAGTTTCTGAACCTGAAGGTTGATTTACAAAATAGATACCAAACATAAAAACCGCTACAGCTGCAATGGAAGCCCACCTCATATAGTTTCTCTTAGGGGTTAGTGGGACCTGCTTGGTAAACTGTTCTTCTTTGGCGTTGGAGAAATATTGAAACAATGCGGCGTATTGTGTTAAATGCGGTGCTACGTTTTCATTTAAGAAATAGGCCCGTAAGGTTTCCTCCTCGGCAACTGTTGCAGTGGCCTCGAAATACTTTTCCAATAATTCTTCAATTCTACTTAATTCCATAACTATGTTTTTGTACTAATCGTTCTCTAACTGTTTTTCTTGCTCTGGACAATGCTACGCGTATTGCCGTAGGTTTCATATCCAATAGTTCTCCTATTTCATCAAAATCATACTGCTCTACATCCCGTAATTGCAATACCAGCTTTTGCTGTTCGGGCAATTCCTCCATTATTTTTTGAATCCAATCGATACTATCGTTGTGTTCCAATTGTTTTTGTAAGGATACATTTTCATCTTTATAATTGCTATGTACCAATTTTAAATTATTGGCCTGCTTTGATTTCAGGCGATCCAAACAAAAATTCTTGGTCATTGTCATGGCAAAAGCCTCTACATTATTATAACTCTCCATGACTTTTTTCTTGGCCCATAATTTCAACAATATTTCCTGTGTGGCATCCTCTGCTTCTTCTGTCGATACCAGCAAACGTTTTGCCAATCGATACAATTTGTCTTTAAAAGGCATGACCACATGTAAAAATTCTGCCTGTTTCATAGTTGGTTTATCTTATGTTGTATACCTTTCTGAGGGGTCTACATCTTGAAGACGAAGAAGGTCGATTTTTGTTACAAAAAATTTTTTATTCTAATATATGTAAGTATTTTAGAAAACTTTTAACTCAATATATACGTATTTATTACTAGTGATAGTAGCCGTTTTTAGCGTATTATCCTTTGGAATGATAATTGCAGTATGAAGTAAAAAAAATTGAAAAAGATGAAAAAGTTTGTAATGCTATGTATAGGCCTTAGCCTATTTTTTGCCAGTTGTAGTGATAATGACGATAGTGGGGTTCAAGTAAACCCTGGAGGCCCCAATCCTACAGCGGCCAATGTAACCGTTCAAAATTTTATGTGGCAAGCCCTGAATATTTGGTATTTTTGGCAAGCCGATGCGCCTAACCTAGGAGACGATCGTTTCAGCAACGATGAAGAATACACCGCCTATTTGGAAAGTTTCCCCAATCCTTCGGATTTCTTTTTCAACACTTGTTATAATCACAGTCGTGTGGTTGGAAATGCCGCCGCAACCGATCGCTTTAGTTTCTTGGCCGAAGATTATCGGGATTTGGTCAATGGTTTTGCAGGAGTATCCAGAAGCAATGGGTTGGAATTTGGGTTGATTGCCCTACCCAATGACGATGTTATTGGTATTGTACGCTATATTGTCCCTAATTCGGATGCCGCTACAAAGAATATTGCCCGCGGGGATATCTTTGGTATTGTGGATGGGCAAACCTTGAACCGAAGTAATTTTAGCAATCTTCTTTTTGGAAGCAATGCTTCTTATACGCTTACTTTAGGTACGGTAAACAGCAGCGACCAGTTTGTTTCCAACAATCAGGAAGTTTCCCTGACCAAATTAGAAGGTTTGGTAGAGAATCCAGTGTTCATTACCAAATCCTTTGATGTCAATGGTCAACGTATCGGGTATCTGATGTACAATAGCTTTACCCGTAATTTTGATGAGGAGTTGAATGCCGCTTTTGGGCAATTGCAGGCCGATGGCGTTACGGACTTGGTGATCGATTTCAGATATAACGGTGGAGGATCGGTAAATTCTTCCCGCTTACTTGCCAGTATGATCCATGGCACCAATACCAATGAATTGTATCTGAGGCAACGTTGGAACGATCGTATCCAAGCTTCCTTTAGTGATGATGACCTGGAAGACTTTTTTGCAGCCACTACGGGTGCAGGTACAGCCATCAACAGTTTAAACCTCAACAGGGTATTTGTAATCGCCACAGGAAGTACTGCTTCCGCCAGTGAATTGGTGATGAATGGTTTGGATCCGTATCTCGATGTGATCCATATTGGGACCACCACTTCAGGAAAAAATGAATTCTCCATTACCTTGGTCGATGATCCGGATCGTCCCAATGGACCTTATGTCTATACACAATCCCGGGAAAACCTCATCCCTGCGGATAGCGAATGGGCCATACAGCCTTTAGTGGGACGTAATGAAAATGCGGTGGGCTTCCTAGACTATATTGATGGTTTTGCTCCTGATATTGAATTACGCGAAGATATCCTAAACTATGGGGTCTTAGGAGAACTCGATGAGCCTTTATTGGCTAGAGCTATTCAGGCTATTACCGGCGCAACTACGGCCAAAGCAAGGATTGCCCCTGCAAAACCTATGGAAGTGATGACCAGTTCCAAAATGTACACCCCTACTAAGGACAATATGTATTTGGATAAAGACTTTAGGGTGATTTTGCCAGAATAAGCAAATGATATGATATGGAAAAGCAGCTTCTAAAGGAGCTGCTTTTTTTGTTTTCTATTGAGAGTCTTAAATCGTATTGTTACGTGTTTAAGAATAAAACTTCTCGATACATTTTTGAGTCGGCTAACCTCCTCAAAAACACTCGAAGTGACTTGGTCCATATCCTTGTCGGTTCGAGTGATTTCTTTTTCTGAAAGAACAAAGAAATTGTATCGAGAACCCGTTCTGCGAAGTTTGCAACTTCCCAACAATAATCGCATACCTACTTCCTCACTTCTTAAAAACACCCCTAAAGTCCCCTCAAGGGGACAATACCTTATTTGCAACACTTGGTGTCACTTCGAGTGTTTTTTATAAGCAAAGCGCAATTAAAAAATGTATCGAGAAGTCTTTTCAATGGAATAGCTGTCAGGTCGAGCGCAGTCGAGACTTATTCAGGTATGTGAGCATATAAAAACTTCTATTTCAATCTTCAAAAATGAAAAGACCCTAATCTTTACAATTATGGTCTTTTCTACTTCTTTCATTAAAAATACTTACGCAACATCGGTACGAAGTTGCAAACTTCGCACAGCGGGCCTGAAAAGTTACAAACTTTTCAGCAACAAAAGAATACCTTATTCCTCATTCAGCTGCTGGCGCGAGCGTCACGCTCGTGCCTTCAAAAATCGTGTTGTGCTAAAAAGGCAAAGATCCATAAGACCTGCTTCAAAAAATCAAAAAATGGCCACGACATCAATGCCATGGCCATTTCTCTTTAAAATTTAATATCCATTGTTCCTCACCGCTCACTCGTACCGCCACGCGTCTGGAGACAGCGCGGTAGCGAAATTTGTTTTAATTCATTCTATGCACCAGCGGTGGAGCTGCTTTTTTTGTTTTTTGATGTTCCTGTGATGATGTCGGTTCGAGTGTTTTTAGAAGAACGCAGTGAATCTAAAAATATATCGAGAACCTACACAACTAGGTCTCGACTGCGCCTGTCTGTCGGCAGGCAGGCGCAGTCGAGACTTATCTCAGTTGCTGGCCCGAGCGTCAAGCTCGTGCCTTCAAAAAATCAAAAAATGGCCATGACATCAATGCCAAGGCCATTTCTCTTTAAAATTTAATATCCATTGTTCCTCACCGCTCACTCGTACCGCCACGCGTCTGGAGACAGCGCGGTAGCGAAATTTGTTTTAATTCATTCTATGCACCAGCGGGGGAGTACGAGTAAACTCAGCAACAGTTTATTTAATCAATAGAATTACTTCTCTGTTAGTTTTCTATATGTCCAATAATTTATTGCTCCAGATCCTCCCACTGCAATTGACCATTTTGCCCAACCAGGGACATTCGAAAATTTTGAATAATTCCATGGTGTACTAAATGTAGCCTGACCTAAACCATTGAATCCATTTAGTTGATGTGATTGAGATTCTGTTATTATTTTACTCGAACCCTTCACAAATCTTCCATTGGCCCCACGTAATATCAACCTTTTTTGTCCGTATATAACTACTTCAGATTTTGATATAATTTGAGTAGGTATACTCCCAACTGTCCAAAATGAAGAAGCTGAAGATTTACCTACTAATCCATTTCCTCCAAGTGTGATGACACCTAACAAACTTAGACCACTGCCTAATGCATCGCCGCTTATGGTATGATTCGTTCCTAACGTATTATTAATACTCTCATAAAAATCTTCAAAACCTCCATCCGTACTCATCGCTGCTAATAATCTTGCAGTGTAAGAAACTCCTAAAACATCAAGATCATCTAAAAGGTTAACCATACTTCCTAAAGCTTTGGTTTGTTCTTTTTTAGTCTTCTTGCGTAGTTTTTTTATTCTTTGAGCTTCCTTAACTTTTCCATTTTCTGCTAGTATTTGTTCTTCTTTTATACTTTTAAGTCCTAAAAATGATTTTGCACTATTTATTACTCCCCTGATTTTAGCTCCGATACTTTCCCCTGATTCTTCTTCATCACCACAGCAATTATCTTCATCATTGCTATCCGCAGCTCCTCTTTCACTAGGTCTTAAATGATTTCCTCTTCCATCTGTCACACTTCTACCAAAAACATCTGATTGTGAATTTGCACCGGAAGGGTCTGCCCAATAAATAGGATTATTGTCGAAAGCATTAAATGGCGAATAGTTATAATGTACTACTGGATCTTGCACCACCCATCTAGCTATTGCAGGGTCAAACTGTCGCACCTCCATTTCCATCATGTTATAACCTAGGGATTCTTCTAATTCCATACCATTGTATTCAAAGGTATGATCCCTACCATTCTGCCCATTATTATACCCCTTATGTTTAAGTCCAAACGGATAAAAGTTGTTCTCCTCCTTAATTTCTGAAGTAGTAATATTTCC
This sequence comes from Spongiimicrobium salis, assembly GCF_043678055.1. Taxonomy (NCBI): domain Bacteria; kingdom Pseudomonadati; phylum Bacteroidota; class Flavobacteriia; order Flavobacteriales; family Flavobacteriaceae; genus Spongiimicrobium; species Spongiimicrobium salis. The sequence continues at coordinate 279,296 of NZ_JBHEQA010000005.1, read as the reverse complement.
ATCATGGTTGTTATCACTGTAGGAGAGACGTATATTTCCTAAGTGATCTTTGTATTGGTAGGTATAATCATAGTCATTAGTACCATCAGCTTCCACATAGCCTTCTGCCGTATTAAAAAACTGTAAGCCACCATTCTCATAAATGTAATTGCCTGCATATTCCGTGGTGGTTAGCGCACCTGAATCATTTACTATCTTTTTGATTTTTATGCCGGCTGCATCGTAGGAATACCTAATATCCTTATTGGTCCCAAAGCTGACCTTAGTGGGCAGGTTCAAATGGTTATAGTCAATATCCGTGATTCCTTTATTGCGATCTAGAATCATATTGCCATTTGCATCATATTCAAAATCATCATTGGTGTTGGTGCCATCTTTAAACCCATAAGTGTCGTTGGCATTATCTACTACTTTGGTCAGCTTATTTCCAGAATCATAGGAATAACTAAGGGCATCCATAGTTCCCCAATGAGTGGAAGTTGTCGGGTTTGGACTAGCCACCAAATGTCCTTTCCTATTCAAAGTGGTAATATTCCCATTCTTGTCATAGGCAATGCTACTGAGATTGTAATGCCCGGTATTGTCCACCCCACTTTTGATTCGATTCAGGGCATCATAGGCATAGGTATAGCTTTTTAAACTGCTATCCGTATTTGCTGTTTTCCAATGGGTCTGACTGATATTCCCATTGTACAATGGCGTTCCGCTTGTAGGGTCATTGTACTTTAATTCGAAGCCAAAAAGATCCGTGCCTAAAGCCGAGATATCATTAATTTTTTTCAGCCATCCTCTTACATTATAAGCATAGTTGACTTCCTGTAAGGGACTACTTGTGGTATTCCCGACATTTTTGGTCACTAACTGACCAATTTCATCATAGACATTCTCTGCGATAAGCTCTACGGTGCCATTTCCTATCTGATGGGTTTGCGTTACTAACCTAGCGGCATGATCATACGTAAACTTCTCTGTCACTACAATAGAAGCATTGCTTCCTTTGGTGTGTGTACTTTTGGTTTCCAACACCTTCCCTACAAAGTCCAGCTTACTCTCCACAATATCGGTGGTCCCCAATTCATTGTTTTTTGAAGCGACATAAATAGGACGTCCTTTAGCATCATAGCCTGTAAGGGTGGTAATCCAATTTGTAGTTCCCAATACACGCACTTTACTTCCAGTGGCCAGTTCTTTGGTCTGACTTGTCATGGCTTGTCCAAAACTGGTGGTTGCTGGTAAGCTGAGTCCATCTTTATCGAAAGTGGTATTGTCATAATAGTTGATGGATAGGGTTTGTGTAAAGGCTGTTGGGTAACTGCTGTTACTGTAATACACATCTGTTCCTGCAAGTTGTATAGCCGTTGTTCCCTTGGTTTCAAATTGTGTCGAAACCCCATTGGCAGCAGTCTGTACCGCCGTTCTAGATCCGTTATTGCTCGTTATCCCGGTATATACGACCCGCCCAAAAGCATCGTATTTGGTAAACAACCATTCTCCCTGTGCCCGCAAATTAGGGTCTTGGGTCATAATCGGTTGATTCCTTTTGTTATACACGATGTACTCCCATCCTTTGCCCGGAATTTTCTTTTCGATCAAACGGTTTCGGTAATCGTATTTGTATTGATAGGCCAATTCGCTCAATTCCGTAGCACTTACGCCATTGGATATATCCACTTTAGGAGGCAACACAAAGGAAAGATTGCTATAATCGTCATAGACATAGTAGGTGTCATGCGGAATTTCATTGTCATAGGTACGTTTCAGGACCACTTGTCCTTTGGTATTGGTAAACTCCTCTGTAGTATGGTCTTTACTGGAACTGCCATCGTGGTTTTCGTCTTTGGTGATGACTTTAGTCAATTCCCCAGGATGATAACTTCCGTGATCGATCAGCGTAGGTGCTTGTGCATCCCCGCCCGTAAAACTGACCTCAAAGAAAGTCACTTCTCCCGTGGTATTGGCTGAGTATTCAAACTTGACCTCATGACCACTGCCCAATTCCCAGTCTTTCCCCGGAGCGGCCTGTTTTAGGGGTCGATTTAAAGGAGACGCTTCAAAAAGTGTTTCGGAATAAGTATTGGTACTGGCTGCAGTAACACCGGTAAAATCATCGGCATAAGCGGTCTTATAGTATTGCTTGGTGGCCAAATCCTGATCTCCTGTTTTATACTGCCCATAGACGACATCTGTTGTAGGATACGGAAGGTACTCTTTGGTCTGCCGTCCCAAAGCATCGTACTCCATATGAGTCACAATATCCTTTCCTGTGGGCGACTGCTTGATGGCTATTTGTTGCAATCCCCGACCAAGGCCATCAAAATAGGCCACTTGATCAATGATATCGGCATTTAATAGCAATGCATTATTATCAATACTGCTCATTGCTTTTTGAGGTGCACGGCTATAGATATAATTCTGATTGTTATCCAAACTCACGGCATCGTAAACGGGTTGATAACATCCATTGCCCGTACCGGGGCCGGCCACTGCGGGGCATTCATCCGCATTATTCGCGACATACCCTGTGGGAGCCACACTGTAGTATACACTTACCGCAGGATCTCCATAGCCATCATTATCACTATCGCTATAGAAATTTTGAGGTGGGATATTGGTGATATTGGCAGTACTATCATCGTAATCATCGCTATTGCTTACATAACCGGCCGGTGGTGTGCAGCTTGAGGAGCTTGTAGCCGAATTTCCGTAACCATCTCCATCGGCATCAACGTACCAAGTGCTCGGTTGGGTGATGCTGTAAGTAATGGTCTGTGCCGTTCCCCAGCAACCGTTACTGTTTCTTCCTCTGAGGTAGTATACCGAGCCACTGGTTCTTGTAATACTCGTATTTGCATTGGACGTACTCGTTCCGGTGGCCGTACTTTGCCAATACCAGCTAATACCACTTGGGGGTGCAGTCCTGGTCAGCACCGTATTTCCACAATTATTGGTTATTGAGGGTAAGGGTGGAACGGCGGGTGTTGCTGCTACACTTACTTGAACGCTACTTGTATATTTGGTTTCCGAACAAGAGATTGCTCTTCTGCGGTACCATCTGGATGCCGCCAATCCTGAAGGTGGATTATAGGACGTACCCGTAGCTCCGGAGATATTGGTCCAGCTACTGGATCCATTATTGGAGTATTGCCACTGGTAACTATATGATCCATTACCTCCACTGGCGTTGCTGCTCGACCCTAAGGTTGAAGGATCTCCTGCATAACAGACGGTCTGTATTCCGCTGATGCTTCCTGCATTGAGGCTTGGGTTTACAGTGACTTGAATACTCCCGGTATATTTGGTCTGTGAACAGGAACTTGCTCTTCTTCGGTACCATCGAGAAGCCGTAAGTCCCCCAGGAGGATTATAGGAGGTGCTAGTAGCTCCAGAGATATTGGTCCAGCCGTTAGATCCATTATTGGAATACTGCCATTGATACCCAAAGGAGCCATTGCCCCCACTCGCATTACTACTTGATCCCAAAGTAGAAGGATCTCCAGAATAACAGACGGTCTGGGTTCCACTGATGCTTCCCGCACTCAAATTGGGTTGCACCGTTACTTTGATACTTGATGTATATTTGGTCTGTGAACAAGAAATCGCTCTCCTACGGTACCATCGAGTGCTAGTTTGTCCCGATGGAGGATTATACGAAGTTCCGGTAGCTCCCGAGATGTTCGTCCAGCTACTGGATCCGTTATTGGAATATTGCCATTGATAACTATAGGATCCATTACCTCCATTGGCATTGCTATTTGACCCCAAGGTAGCAGGATCGCCGGAATAACAAACCGTTTGGGTTCCGGCAATACTCCCTGCATTTAAATTGGGTAGTACCGTTACTTTGATGCTTGAAGTGGATCTAGTGATCCCACAAGAACTGACTTGCCGCCTGTACCACCTAGAAGTGGTTAGTCCTCCAGGAGGATTATAGCTGGCACCCGTAGCTCCGGAAATGTTCGTCCAACCACTACTCCCATTGCTGGAATATTGCCATTGGTAACTATAGCCATTGCCATAACTGGCATTATTTACACTGCTTAGGGTATTAGGGTCACCGCTATAACATATGGTATGGGAACTTCCAATAATTCCCGCATTCAAATCTCTTAAGGTAGCGTAGACCCTTCCGGTACCGCTACTCCACAGGCCACTGCTGTTACGAGCCCGAATGTAATAGTACCCACTACCCTCATTGGCCGTAAAAGAACTACCAGACCCTTTATGCGTAAAGGTTCCATTGGCATCTCTCCCTTGCCAATACCAAGTTACTCCACTGGGCGGATTTCCACTTCTAGATAGTGTTCCCGTGCCACAGCTGGTGCTTGCTAAGGTAGGGTTTGCTGGATTTGGAGGCGGATTTGCGGATACGGTCACATAAACTGTAGCATTGTACAATCCGAAAAAAGGATCTGAAGAAATCGCACTTACGGATGCCGTTCCTGTGTTATTAAATCGTACTGTGGCACTATAGGTGCTGCTTGATAAAACCTGAGCTCCAGAAGATACGGTCCAAGTGGTATTGGTTAGATTCGATGGGCCACTGATGCTATAGGTTTTGGTTTCTCCAGCCGTGGCCACGGTTGCCCCATTGATACTGATACTTCCACCACCGCCACCGCCAAATTGGCCGTACACGGTATGCGCATTCATTAAAAACAGGAACAAAATTCCTATAAAGAAGGCTATTTTATGAGTTTTTATAGTGTTGTTTTTCATGTGTTGGTGGGATTATTGTCCTTTATAATGATAGTTATTCTGGGAAAGGATAAAGCCATCGGCATCCTTGACTTGGGTAAGCCTGCTAAGGCCATCATATTCAAAAGTGGTGCTGTAGCCTCTGGCATCGGTCTGGGTAACCAGGCCTTTTAAGGGGTCGTGGATAAATGTGCTTACCATAGCATTGGGAAAAGCAGTGCGCAGGTTTTGATATAGGGTTCCAAGTTGAGCATTGGTGGTAACACTTAAATCTATCGGAGATTGTACGGCATCCAATTGCGCTTTGGTCACATTGATCAGTTGAGCGAGGACATGGTTACGCGTGGCATCCCATAACACTGCTGTTGGAATATCATCGCGCATTGTAATTTGGGCAGGCTTGCCTTGATCTAAAATATAGCTGCCATAAAATTCATAATCAGCGGGAATATAAGTGCCATAACTATTGCTACCCTGACCTTTATTGTAGCGATAGGTTTCCACCACATTTCCCTCTGTATCAAATACGGCGTACTGCCCTTGAATGAGGTTTGTCTTATCATACACCTTTTTACTCACCGGTAGGGCGATATAATGATCATTGACAAAGCCATTCATCTGTGTGCTTTGTGTACTATGATTTTGCGGATAGGTATATTCAATAGTTAGATGCTCGCCATGGGTATTGATGCTTAAATTATCCGAATCAATATCCTGCTGGCTTGTGGCATAATAGCGACCATCCAATTCCTGACGGATAGGCAATAACTGATCATTATAGTCATACCTACTTATCTTAATACTTGCCGAAAAAGGATCAGTGGTATCCCCAAAATAATCGATCTCTTTACGATTAGATAGTTCTTCTGTATGTAAATAATAGCGGGACAAATAAGAAGTACCATATCCTAAATAGTTAATCAAATGCGCTGTTGATGGTCCATTTGAGTTTCCAGAGGATAAGATAGAATAGAAAAAACACTGATCCTTATCACCAAGAACATAATATTGTACCTCACCTGTTGTACCTGTATACTCTAAATCAACGCTTTTAACCAAAAAATCATCTCTATAAAACTCTTGTCGGACCATTCTGGAATCTCTTGACTTATTTCTAAATTTCCCCTCATACTTTTCTACGGTCCGTAGTGTTTCTCCGTTTCCAATCTGTTCTATGGTCACCTCATCATAATAGTAACCAGATCGTATTAGTACTGGATTCAATGTTAGGTTATCGGAAGAGAAGACTTTTTTCAACCCATAATCCTTTCGCGTAGCACCAAGATTAGATCCCAAGCTATATCCTTGAAGTCCCTGATAGCTATAGTTTGTTCTTTTCGTCTGAGTCCCATCAGCATCTTTATCGATAATACTAGAAACCCTAAGACCACCGGTATAATGATTGACATCATTTGCATTGACGTTTACACCAAAACTAAAATCAGTAGTACCTCCAGTTGGATATTCTATTGTTTTTAAAGTCCCTATTTTAAGAAAATTAAGATCAGGCGTTCGGTCTGCTAAAAAGGCGCTATAAGTACTGTTCAATACGCCTTGTGCTCCTGCAGAAACAGGCACTAAAGAGCCATTGGTCTTGCCATTATAGTAGCCGGAAAAATCTTTGGAAGTACTTCCTTTAGATGGTAAAGCACCAGTCTCATAGGTAAACACATAAGGAGGTTTTGCCAGACCATCAAAACCTATTTCCTGCACCCGATCTAATCTAAGCCGTGCATCTCCCGTATAGGTACCATAGGTAAAGACAAAGCTCTTGGTTTTATTTTTTAATCTATCCAAGATGCTAATAGAAGTCAGTTTTTTTTGCCAGGTTGAGAGTGAGGTATCGTCAGCGTAGTGGAAAGTGACTTGTACAGTAGGAGAAGTGATGGTCTTGATTAATTGTTGTTGGGGCGTATAGTAAATAGAGGTATTTATCAAATGTGTATTGTTCAAATACTGTTCCCCCAAGCAACCGCAGTAGGTTTCGTTTGAGGACGGAAGGCCAGATCGTGGATCTATAGGTTGACAACCATTGATCTGAGTAATGGAATTGGACACATTAAAAATGGTGTATTGCATGTTATAATTCTCATACTCCAAAAGAATTTCCTTATTATTTTTCGTTTGGATTTTATTCATCATCCATCCAGAAATGTTGGCTCCACTATCTAAATTAAAAGCTACACTGCCATCTCCACTGGTACCCACATTAGTAGAATTGATTTCAATTGCATCGGCATCATTAAAAAAATAGGTGTTTCCCATACCATCTTTTGTGATAAAACCTGGAATTTGATTCACAGCATTTATTCGTTCAATGGAGATATGATCTTGGTACTCTTTAGCCAAATTCCCGTTTTGATCGTAAATAAAGGCTCCTGAATAACCTCCAAAATTATAGCTAAAATCATCGGGGAAGTAATCGTCATTTTGAGCGGAATCGTCTAAGACATATACTTGGGTATGCCTGTCATCAAATGTATTATTGTTAAACCAATCCGCATCGATATAACCACGATGCTGTGGATTTAACCAGCCTACTTCATCTGCTTTATCATTGACTTGCCTGAAAATTCCACCTCCTGCATTGAGGCGCCATTTAAGTCCAACAGCACTGGCCAGTTCGTCCACCATGATACCTGAAGCATCATAAGACAAAGAAATAGGAATGGATACTCCATCTTCTACTACCGTAAAAATGGGAATGGAAATTTGAGGAACTCCCGTAGCATGATTTACCGGGGTATTCCCGTATACCGTAAAACTACTGGCATTGGGCGTCACGGGTACATAATTTGCGTGGTACTCGGCATAGTCAGGAGTGAATCCTTGATTCCCCCCTCCTATTTGAGCTTGGCACATTAAGGTCCCCGTAAAAAGAAAAAAGAGGACACATTGGAATTGATTTGCTTTCATGTGTTATGGATTATTATATTGGTATTGATGTAATTGGTCTATTGAATTTTGGATAAGAGTATCCCCTCCCTCTACGATATGGCCGTACAGGGTATAGTTAACATGTCCTTTTCCTTATTCCAAAAGGACGAATCGTCAAGGCTCTAGTAAACGCTGTTTTGAACAGTTATCGCCTTTCTTATAAAAACAGTGGGTCTTTTAAATGTAGTACTGCAGTCTGTTTAGTAAAATGCCCCAATTTTTGGAAAAACAGAAACTAGGAGTTTTAAGCTAAAAAATTTGAGAACATGACAATAGGGATCCCCATGAAATTGCCTAAGGATTTTTTTCTTCATGATATTGAGGTTCAATTGGTTACAAAATTCTTGGTCTTGATGAAAAAATCTACACAAAACAGATTGTTTATGTCTTTTTGTATGTTTTTCAGTTAAAAATATCGAATAAAAACGAATAATCCTAATAAAAATAATAATGTAATCTTACTTAATTCGTGAGAAAAAAGTAGGATATATACTATAAGATGATTTAAGATTCATGCTAAAATGGCATTTAGCTTGAATGTCTTGTACAACAAAAAAGCCATGGCATTACTGCCATGGCTCCTATTCTGTGAAGTTTGTAAGTTCCCAGGTAAACGCGCACCTTATTCCCTACTCCCTAAAACACACCTAAAGTTCCCTAAAGGAGACAATATCCTATTTGCAGCACTTGGTGTCACTTCGAGTGTTTTTTATAAGCGAAGCGCAATTAAAAAATGTATCGAGAAGTCTTTTCAATGGAATAGCTGTCAGGTAAAGCGCAGTGGAGACGTATTCAAGTATGTCATCATATAAATACTTCTATTCCAACTTGCTCTGCGAAGTTTGTAACTTCGCAGCAACAAACATCACTTAACCCTTAATGCCTCATACCTCAAAACTTCTCACTCATTATCGGTAGGAAGTTGCAAACTTCATACAGCGACAGAAGCTTATCTAGACCTTAACCGTCTCGAACAACGTATATTTGGACGTCAAACGCTCAGGAATGGTAAGGATTTCTTTGTGGAACATTCCAGCCAATAATTCAATCCCATCTACTAAAGTGCTGGCAGATGGTTGGGTAAACAAATCAAAGTCTGCCAAATAAACGGCATTTTCTTTCACTGCTTTCAAATGGTTCCATTCTAGTTTTTGTGTCAGCAAATGCATTTCCTCCGCGGCTCGATCAATGCGAAAGCCACAAGGGGCAATGACCAATACTTCAGGGTCGTATTTTACAATTTTCTCCCAAGGGGTCACAATACTGTCTCCTGAAGGATTGGAAAGCATATCAATACCGCCTGCATAGGCGATTTGATGGGGAATCCAATGCCCACAATTGTAAATGGGAGCAATCCATTCCATCAGCAAAACGCGTTTTGGTAGCACTTTATGTTTGCGTTGGGTATCAATAATCGTATCGACTCTGCTTTGCAATTTTTCAAGATAAGCATAGGCCACTTCCTCTTTATCTAATGCTTTGGCGATTGTAATTGCAGTGGCAAATACATCTTCCAAGGAATCGGGGCTAATGGAAATCAATTCGGGTTGTTTTTCCAATTTAGCTACGGCTGCTGCGGTACAGGCGGTATCTATTTGACATACTTCACAAACATCCTGTGTAAAAATAATATCTGGTGCTATTTCCTCCAGCAGCGGTTCATCAACGTAATACAAGCTTTTTCCTTGCTGTTTGCTTGCCGAAAAAATAGTATCGATTTCCTGACTGCTATATTCCTTCCCTTCAAGAACACATCGTACCACGGCTTTTTTCTCAGTCAATGCAATCTCCGGACATTCAAAAGTAATCCCATATAGGTGTTCTTGTAATCCCATATCATAAATCATTTGGGTAACCGCAGGTAAAAAAGAACATACTTTCAACATCAGATGGTATTTTAAAGGTCAAGGTAAAACATTTCGTCTAAAACAACTAGAGCACAATCGAAATCATTGCATCGTATGAATTCGCTTGTGCTCCGGTCTAAAATAATTTCATTAGGATTATCTAAAGCATTAGAACGTCAAATTCATCCCAATTCTAAAATTTCGTCCTCTGGTACTGAAGCCCAAAGTTTCTTGAAAGTCCTCATTCAAGAGGTTATTGGCATTCAGGAACACCCTTAATTTATTTGCCAATATTTCGTGTCCGATATAGGCATCTACCACTGAAAAGGCGTCTAAAGGAACATCTACAGAAGGAAACGCGCTGAAATCGGTATCCGAACGATCCCCGGTATAGGTATAGGCCAAAGAAGCATTGGTTCTATTGGAAAAATCGTAGGCCAATGTTGCATTGATCTTATGTTTTGGAATACGAATTGCATTGTCGCCTTTACGTTCTGTGAAGGTATAATTGGCGCTGAACTGAAGTTCGTCTGCCGGATTCCAATCCACCTCAACCTCAACACCTTGTGCATCTATAGTATCCTCTGCATTTAAAAACCCGAAAGCGGTATTGTCAAAGAAGACGAAATTTTCTTCTTTCCTATTGAAGTACAAAGCACTTGCGCGAAGCTTATTGGAATTCTTATATTCCAATCCTCCTTCTATGGTCCGGTCGTCTTCCGGCTCTAAATCTGGATTAGGTCCAAAATTCCCGAATAACTGGTTCAAAGAAGGTGTGATATAGGAAGTGGCATAGGAGGTCAATACCTTAAAATACCCTTCTTCTGTTTTAAAGGTAAAGGAAGGGTTTACATTAAAGATAAAATTACTTCCATATTCGGAGTGATTGTTGAGTCGCGCCCCAGCATTGATATTTAGACCAAAAGGGGAAACATAAACCACATTGGCATAGGGATCAATAATATTAAAATCTTCGGTTTCCGTCAATTCAATTTGATTGTCAATATAGTTCACACCAGCAATCAAATAGAAGGTGTTGTCAAAGTTGTATTTGTTATATAGATCTACTACCAAGTTCTTGGATTCTGAAGTACTTGGGAACTGTGAAATAAATTCTGTATCATAGGTAGAATATCCCGTATTCAGGTGTAAAGAACCATTTTCATAAGTATATTCTGATGAAAGCCCCGTTCTCAATTGTTCAATGCGCGTAAGGTTATCGGCATCTAAAAACCCAAAAGATTCGTCGAACTCAGCATCTACTTTACTGTGGTTTCCAAAAATCTGTACATTAAAATTCTTTGTGAATTGATACCCTAAACGTACATCCGTATTAATTCTGGAGTAACTATCCTCCTGGTTATCTGCAGTTAACACGGCCGAAATACCATCCGTATAGGTATTGGAGAAGCTTGTGGCATAGGTAAATTTCCCTAGTGTTCCATTGATTTGTGCACTATTGGAAAAATCAGATAAATTGTAGTTCTGATCCTCAGCAGTTTGATTCGTGCCAATACTAGATTGGAAGGTAGCCGCAATTTTTTTCTTGGAAGCTTTCTTGGTAGTAATATTGATTACTGCCGTGGCTGCGTTAGTTCCATACAAAGTACTGGCAGCTCCCTTTATAATTTCAATGGATTCAATGGTAGAAACGGGCAACAAGCGAAGGTCATATTCCGAAGAAAAAGAAGCGGGATCTGAGACCTGAACACCGTCAATGATGATCAAGGTTTGACGGCCACGACCCCCACGGGCAAAAACCCCTAAGGTCACCCCATTACGGCCACGGCTTCCATTGACTTCTATTCCACTTTTTCTGTTAATGATGTCAACCACCGTCTTTCCTTGGCTTTGTGCCAATTCTTTTGCCGTGATTTTGATTACGGTCTTTCCTGAATTTTCCCTTTTCAATTGAAAGCGGGAATCACTCACCACAACCTCATCCAATTCGGTAACAATAATGGAATCGGTTTGTTTTTCCTGTGCCAAAGCATTTGCGTACACCAAAGAAGCGGCGCACAATCCTAAAAATTTTTTGTTCATTTTCGTTTAAATCGATAAACGGGAAATAGTATGCGTGTCTTCATACTAAACTTTTATCCCGAAAGTTTACTATTCTATTTTTGAATTTGGCAGGTCTCCTGGCTTGTTTTCTGCTATCTTGCCTTCCCACCTTATGGCAGTGGCTTTATGAAGAAAATAACAGCTCAAAAAAAATGAGGAATCAAAAATACATTTGATTCAAACTTACAGTTGCGGGAACAGCTCTAGACTTTCTGAAATACAGGTTCAAATCACTAGATTCCCTTTTAATACTATCATCTAAAAAATGACAGCAACCAAAATTCGCTGCAAATGTAGTTCTTTTATTTGATTTTAATAATTTTCGGTCTCTTTTGAAAAAAAAGGCTAATATTGAACCGCATTTCAAAGATGAAATCTCCCTCGGCCGGGCCCGTGAAAAGATTATAAAAAATACACACTATTTCGATCTAAGCGTGGGAACAACAGGCTTTATGGCGATTTGGTGGACATCTCGATTATCGAGTCAAATAAAAAATATGATTTACTATATTACAGGAGGAGAACGTTCGGGCAAAAGCCGTTATGCCCAAAATCTGGCATTGCAGCTTTCCGATACTCCCAAATATATTGCCACTTCCCGTGTTTGGGATGCCGATCACAGGAAGCGTATTGATCGCCACATTGCCGATCGGGATGCACGATGGACTTCCATTGAAGAAGAAAAAGAACTACAAAAAAACATTGAAGAGAACGATACCGTGGTTATTGACTGTGTCACCCTATGGCTCACCAATTTCTTTGTAGACACCAAAAATGATGTTGAAAAAGCCCTGGCTTTGGCCACCTATGAATTTGATCAACTGCTCTCTATAAAGGCTAACATTATTATCATCTCCAATGAAATTGGGATGGGCGTACATGCTGCTACCGAAATAGGCAGAAAATTCACCGAATTACAAGGTTGGATGAACCAACATATTGCAAAACATGCCACTAAAGCCATTTTAATGGTATCTGGCATACCTCTAACCCTTAAAGAATAAACATGGACCTAAAAAGCACCCCGCTTTCAAAACAATTGGCGGCAGGTATTCAACATAAAATAGATCATAAAACAAAGCCTATTGGTGCTTTGGGACAGTTAGAGGCTATTGCTTTACAAATTGGATTGATTCAGCAAACCGATACTCCTAGCATAAAAATGCCCCATATCATTGTTTTTGCCGGAGATCATGGGATAGCCAAAGAAGGAAAAGTAAATCCCTATCCCCAAGAAGTTACCGCTCAGATGGTTTTGAACTTTCTGAACGGAGGCGCGGCTATCAATTCATTCTGCAAGCGCAATGATGTGGCTTTAACAGTCGTAGATGCAGGAGTAAATCATAATTTTAAAGGAGTTGTAGGTCTTGTGGATGCTAAAATCGCCTACGGCACAAAAAATTATGCAAATGAGCCCGCTATGACCGCTGAACAATGTTCCCTTGCTATGAAAAAAGGCGGGGGTTTAGTACATGAAATTCAGCAAAAAGGATGTAATACCATAGGTTTTGGGGAAATGGGTATCGGCAACACTTCTGCGGCTTCCCTACTGATGCAATGCTATACAGCGATCCCCCTAGAAGAATGCGTAGGTGCGGGTACGGGATTGCAAAAGGAAGGAATTACCTTAAAAAAGGAAATTCTAGCTGCTGCACAGCGACAGCATGATCCCATATCCCCTTTGGAAGTTTTGGCGACCTACGGAGGCTTTGAAATTGCCATGATGGCAGGAGCAATCTTAAAAGCTGCTGCTCTAAAAATGGTTGTTATGATCGACGGATTTATTGTTACTGCTGCATTATTGGCTGCCCATGCCCTGGATAAAAACTGCTTGGACTATTGTATTTTTGCCCATACTTCTGGTGAACAGGGACATCAAAAAATGCTGGATTTTCTAAATCAAAAACCTCTTTTGAATCTTGGATTGCGGCTAGGGGAAGGTACTGGGGCCGCCTTGGCTGTTCCCTTGTTAAGAGCTGCTGTTGGTTTTCTTTCCGATATGGCCAGTTTTGACGAAGCTGAAGTAAGCAAGGCATGAAAAAGCAAATCGATATCTTTTTTACGGCACTTATGTTTTTCACGAGGATTCCATGTCCAAAATGGATCAATCACAATCCCGATTACTTGAGACAGAGCTCAAAATATTTCCCTTTAATAGGTATCTTGGTAGGAAGTATTGGCGCATTGTTCTTTTATGGTGCCGCTCTTCTGTTTCCTAAAGAAATTGCCATTCTTTTAAGCATGGTGGCCACCATATATACTACCGGAGCCTTTCATGAAGATGGTTTTGCCGATGTTTGCGACGGTTTTGGTGGAGGTTGGACCAAGGAAAAGATTCTTTTGATCATGAAGGATTCCAGATTAGGAACCTATGGTGTTATTGGTATTTTGGCTGTTTTAGCCTTAAAGTTTTTTGCACTCTATCATAGTCCTACCGCTTTAATACCTATAGTACTGATCAGTGGGCATGCTTTAAGTCGCTTTATTGCCACTACCCTCATTTACACACACCCGTATGTCCGGGATACAGAAGACAGCAAAGCAAAACCGGCTGCGAAAAGCATGTCCCTAAGCATGTTGGTCATTAGTGGTATTTTTGGAATGCTACCCTTATTGCTTTTTAAAAATCCATGGGTTTTTGTCGTCCTGATTCCTGTTTATCTGTCCAAGGTTTTTTTGGGTAGGAAATTCAAAAAATGGATCGGAGGACAAACAGGGGATTGCGCCGGAGCCGTACAGCAATTGTCCGAACTTATTTTTTATCTAAGCCTTATCGCCTTATGGAAATTTACCTAGTCCGACATACTACTCCCGATATTGCCAAAGGCATCTGTTATGGCCAATCGGATTTGGCACTGGTAGCGAGTTTTCCCGAAGAATACCAAAAAATACATGATCAAATTAACTTTGATCAGCAAACAAAAATTTATAGCAGTCCCTTAAAGCGTTGTAAAAAACTTGCTGCAACCTTTGGCAACACTATTCAGTATGATGCCCGTTTAATGGAATTGCATTTTGGGAAATGGGAAATGCAAGCCTGGAATGCGATTCCTCCAACGGAAATCAACCCTTGGATGGAAAATTTTGTGGAAACCAGCGTCCCTGAAGGAGAATCCTACCTTCAATTACAGGAGCGGGTAATTGATTTTTTTAGGGAACTTCAAGAAGAAAAACCAAAAAAAGCCATTGTCATTACCCATGCCGGAGTTATACGTGCTTTAGTAGCGCATTTGCAGCAGATTCCCTTAAAAGATTCCTTTTCCATTCAATTAAATTATGGCCATGTGCTACGTCTGGAAAATAAAGGCACTACCTTTGCCATTACCGAAGGCCTGGTCTTAAAATAATTCATCGATCCATCAATGTTATGAAATCCAAAACGCTCTTTTTTCAATGCTTCTTGATCACTTTTCTCCTGTTTTCCTGTAAATCGGAAAAGAAAGAAACTTTAATTGTTTCCCAAGAATCCCAAGAATCCCAAGAATCCCAAGAATCCCAAGAATCCAATATAGCATACGCCAAAGGCTTCCAAATAACCAAACAAGCCTCTGGCCTTACTGTTCTCACCATATCTTCCCCATGGGCCGAAGCTGAAGACGCCTTTACCTATGCCTTGATTCCAAAAGACAAAATGGCATCCATGACGCTGAATCGTGATGCTTATGATGCCATAATTGCTGTACCTGTAGATAAAATTGTAGTTACTTCAACCACACACATTCCGGCTTTGGAAGCCTTGGGCGTGCATGAAAAAATCGTAGGCTTTCCTCAAACTGATTTTGTTTCGTCCGAAAAAACAAGGCTTCGTATCGATAAAGGTCTTGTTCAAGAATTGGGAAGCAACGAAGCCCTCAATACCGAACTACTGCTTTCGCTGCAACCCGATTTGGTCGTAGGTTTTGGCATCAATAGTCAGAATAAGGCCTATAATACGATTCAACGGGCCAATATCCCTGTGGTTTACAATGGCGATTGGACCGAAGCCACCCCTCTTGGAAAGTCAGAATGGATTAAGTTTTTTGCGCCCTTTTTTGGATTGGAAGACAAGGCCGATCGTATTTTTTCTGAAACAGAAACCTCGTATACAAGGGTAAAAGCCCTGGCTCAAAAAGCCCATACAAAGCCTACGGTCATGAATGGAGGCTTATACAAAGATGTATGGTACGTTGCTGGAGGCGGAAGCTGGATGGCGCAATTTTTAGCCGATGCCCATGCCGACTATCTATGGAAGGAAACTACGGAGACCGGAAGCCTTTCTTTAAGTGTGGAAAGCGTTTTGGAAAAAGCAAAGCATGCCGATTTTTGGCTGAATCCGTCCCTACACGCTACACAAAAAGAACTCCTGGAGGCGAATTCCCATTATCAGCAATTTGACGCTTTTAAGAATCAAAAAATCTATACCCATACCAATGCCAAAGGCGCAACTGGTGGACTCCTTTTTTTTGAACTCGGCCCCAACAAACCCGATTTGGTTTTGAAAGACCTAATTCATATTTTTCATCCCGAATTGCTGCCCGATCACCAACCCGTATTTTTTAGTCGCATCCAATAAGTGAATCCTATTAAAACATATCGCCCTGCTTTTTTGATCTTACTATTGGTGTTACTACTTAGTTTTGGCATTAATATTAGTTTAGGTTCGGTAACTATCCCCATACAAGACACTTTTGGAGCACTTTTTGGGAAGGCAACCACCAACGATTCGTGGAGTTATATTATCTGGAATTACCGGATTCCCAAGGCTTTCACGGCTATTTTAGTAGGTAGTGGTCTGGCATTAAGTGGCCTTCTAATGCAAACCCTATTTAGAAATCCCTTGGCCGGTCCTTTTGTTTTGGGTATAAGTTCCGGTGCCAGTTTAGGAGCGGCCCTATTGATCATGGGCGCTTCGCTTTTCACAGGGTTTTTATCTTTTGGACTGATCAGCGATGTTTCTCTTGCCGTTGCGGCAAGTCTTGGTAGCTTTTTGGTCTTGTTGGCCGTTATCTTAGTCGCCGCCAAGGTAAAAGACACTATGGCCTTGTTGATCATTGGATTAATGTTTGGCAGTATTACAGCCGCCATCGTGAGCGTGCTTTCGTATTTCACCAATGCCGAACAATTGCAACAGTACATTTATTGGTCTTTTGGGAGCGTAGGAAATCTATCCTGGGCGCAATTGGGCTTATTATTTGCCATTATTCTTATGGGCATCTCTTTAAGTATTCTTTCCATAAAATCACTAAATGCATTGCTATTGGGTGAAAATTACGCACGAAGTCTAGGCATTGGGATTCAGAAAAACCGATTGATCATCATTATTGCGACAGGGCTGCTCGCAGGAAGTGTTACGGCATTTGCAGGTCCAATTGCCTTTATTGGCTTGGCCGTACCCCATTTAACCCGACAAATCTTCAATACCATGGATCATCGGGTTTTGGTCCCGGCAGTACTAATTTACGGCGCTATTCTTCTATTATTATGTGATACCGTGGCACAATTGCCTACAACAGCTTATATTTTACCCATAAATGCCATTACTTCTATCATTGGCGCTCCCATTGTGATCTGGCTTCTGATCAGAAAACGGAAGATGGTCTTTTAAAACTGGGAAAAAGTAATATTTTTGACATGGAATAGTAAAAATTTAAGACGATACCTATCACAGCTAAACATATTACTTTAGAAGCCCAAAACCTCACTATTGGGTATACGAACAAGCGCGAAGAAATCCACATTGGGAAACAACTCAATTTTTCTATTCCTCAAGGTGCGCTTACTGCGATTGTGGGCGTTAATGGTGTAGGGAAATCTACATTACTGCGTACTCTTGGCAATGTTCAACCCGGTTTAAAAGGAGATATTCTAATCCATGGCAAAAAGCTAAATTCCTATAACCCCTTGCAATTGGCATCCTTACTCAGTTTAGTACTTACCGAGCCTATTGCTTCTAAAAATTTAACGGTCTTGGAATTGATTGCCTTGGGCA
Source organism: Spongiimicrobium salis (assembly GCF_043678055.1). Lineage (NCBI taxonomy): Bacteria > Pseudomonadati > Bacteroidota > Flavobacteriia > Flavobacteriales > Flavobacteriaceae > Spongiimicrobium > Spongiimicrobium salis. The sequence goes on along the minus strand of NZ_JBHEQA010000005.1, from coordinate 261,785 downwards.
GACAACCCTATACCAATTGGATCGGAGCACTAAGTGCTTCTGATAAGGAAAAAATACAGCAAGCCATAACCAGGGTGCAATTGGAAGATTTGCAACATCAAAAATGCTACGAACTCAGCGATGGGCAACTTCAAAAGGTGATGATTGCACGGGCCTTGGCCCAAGATACTCCTATTATGCTACTAGATGAGCCCACCTCACATCTGGACCTATATCACAAAGTACACATCTTAAAGCTTTTGAAGGCGATTGCACACGAAACCCAGAAAACCATTGTCTTTACTACGCATGAAATAGAAGTAGCCATTCAATTATGTGATGCAATGCTCATTCTGGAAAAAGGGCAAAGTCATTTTGGAACACCCTGCGAACTTATTGAACAAAAAAGTTTTGAACAGTTGTTTCCTGCAGATACTATTGCCTTTGACGCCAATACTGGCTCTTTTAAAGTAAAAAAGTAAAGTTCTGAACGCTTTGAGAATTGATTTTATTTGCAATTCAGTATTAAAATCCATGGGTTACCCCATCCTTGTTTTAATAATCAAAATCATATCTTTACAGCAAACTAGCTCGGTGCAAGATCATAGAGCTTTAAACGAAAAATCAATTTTTATTTCGACCTAAGTGTCGGAACAACTTGCCTGACGGCAGTCAGGTTCAAATCTCAATTATCGAGTAAAGCTAAGGCAGGTATATGGATGGTATTTTAATCTATTTTATTATTGGACTCTTATTCGCTGGAATAGGTTATTTTTTGGGCACTTATATCCAAAAATTGAAGACCAAATCGGATCAAAGCACCTTAGTGGAGCGCGAAGATCAATTGCGGAATACCGTGCAGCTTTTGGAGCAGAAATTAAGTGATGGGGAAACCTATCGTGAAAACTTGCAACACGAGAAGGAGCATTTAGGTCAACAAATCGTTCGTTACCAGGCCGACATGGAAAATCTGGAGGCAAAAAACAAAGAGCAAAAAGAAGAGGTAGCACAATTACAGCTAAAATTCACGAAAGAATTTGAAAACCTGGCCAATAAAATTTTGGACGAAAAGAGCAGCAAGTTTACCGAGCAAAATCAGAAAAATATTAAGAATATTTTGCTGCCGCTCAATGAAAAAATACAGCTGTTTGAAAAGAAAGTAGAGGAAAGTCAGAAAGAAAATATCAGCATCCATTCCGCACTTAAGGAGCAATTGCTCAACTTACAACATCAAAACCTCAAAATTACCCAGGAAGCAGAAAACCTGACCAAAGCCTTAAAAGGAGATAGTAAAATGCAAGGAAATTGGGGGGAATTGGTTTTGGAGCGTGTTTTAGAGAAATCCGGTTTGGAAAAAGATCGGGAATATAGCGTACAGCAAAGTTTTACCAGGGAAGATGGTACACGTGTGTTACCTGATGTCATTATTCATCTGCCTGATGGGAAAAAAATGATTGTAGATTCCAAAGTTTCGCTTACGGATTACGAACGCTATGTAAATGCGGAAGCGGAATTGCAGGAAAAGTTTTTAAAGGACCATATTAATTCCTTAAAACGACACGTAGACCAACTTTCTGCCAAGAAATATGAGGATCTCTATGAAATGGAGAGTCCAGACTTTGTATTGTTATTTGTTCCCATAGAACCCGCCTTTGCTGTGGCCATCAACAATGACAACCACCTTTACAATAAGGCTTTTGAGCAAAACATTGTCATTGTTACCCCTTCTACCCTATTGGCTACTTTGCGCACTATAGACAGCATGTGGAATAATGAAAAACAACAGCGCAATGCCATAGAAATAGCGCGGCAGGCAGGAGCGCTTTATGATAAATTTGAAGGTTTTGTGAATGATCTTACCAAAGTAGGCAAGAAAATGGACGAAGCCAAGAACGAATATAAAGGGGCCATGAACAAATTGGTGGAAGGTCGTGGCAATATTATCGTTAGCATTGAAAAATTGAAGAAAATGGGCGCCAAAGCCAAAAAATCCATTCCGGAATCAATTCTAAAGCGCGCACAAGATGATGCCCTATAGGTTGAAAGCTTGTTAGTTGTCTTTCAAAAAAGCGACATTTAAATCACATTATCCAAGAAAAGTATATTGTCCATGGAACAATTCAAGACCGCAAAAGAATCCCAGGTAACCATTACCGAATTAATGCTTCCTTCCCATTCCAATTTTAGTGGAAAAATCCACGGAGGTTACATTTTAAATTTAATGGATCAAATTGCCTTTGCCTGTGCTTCCAAGCATTCCCGGCAGTACTGTGTTACGGCTTCGGTCAATAAAGTAGATTTCTTAAATCCTATAGAAGTAGGAGAATTGGTTACACTGAAAGCTTCTGTGAATTATACCGGTAGAACTTCTATGGTCATTGGTTTGCGGGTAGAATCGGAAAACATTACTTCTGGAGTGAAAAAACATTGTAACTCTTCGTATTTTACCATGGTTGCCAAAGACGCTCAAGGCAAGAGTGTAGCTGTTCCCGGACTTATTTTGGAAGATGAGGAAGGGGTACGCCGTTTTGCCAGGAGCATTAGTCGTAAAGCCCAAGCTTCGTCACGAAGTACCGAATTTGATGATTGCACTTTTAAGATGGAAAAATACCTTCCCTCGTTAACAAAGGAAAATCTACAATTGAAATTGCCCAAATAATATGGGAAAAGCGGGAGCAACTAGGCTATTCCTTAAGTTCACAAGCAGCATCTGCATCTAAAAACCACACTAAATCTCCTGAAGTAGGAGCGACCAAAGTGGCAGGATACTGGGTATAATCTCCCTGAGCATTCAAAATTTCACGTACTTTTTCCGCTTTTCCCCCTCCGGTTACCAAAAAAGATACTTTTTTGGCATTATTGATTATTTTTCCCGTAAGGCTGATTCGTTTTTGTCCGGAGTCTGGATGAACAGCCACCTCGCAAAATTCTTCTGAATGCCATAATTCAATTTCATGTGGAAATATAGATGCGGTATGGCCATCATCGCCCATACCAAGAATCACCAAATCAAATTGGGGTATACTATGGACCGAAGGCAAAGAATCTTGCAATAGTTTTCCGTATCTAACAGCTTCCTCTTTAGGGTCTTTTTCTCCAAACACTCTGTGAATATTGGCTTCTGGTATTTTTATTTTAGATAAGAGATGTGTTAGGGTCATTTTATAATTGCTCTCATCGTCAGTAGGCAATACGCAACGTTCGTCACCCCAATACAAATGAACTTTAGACCAGTCCGTGCTATCTCCATAATCGGCTGCCAAGCGGTCAAACACAATCTTAGGAGTACTTCCGCCTGAAAGTGCTATATGTACCGTTTCTCCCGTTGCTATCAACTGTGCAAGGTAGGCGGAAAAATATTGGGCCACATCTGCCTTTGTATCGTAAATCTTTAATTCCATGAAGTGTTAGGTATTATTTCAAAAGAGTAATAAGTAAGTTGTTTTTAGCAAATGACACAGAAACCGGGGTCATCATCTGCCAAGTGTTTTGTAGGATTTCGCCACATGAACATCCCCTCAATGAGGTCATCTGCATTTTTAGGTCCCCAGACTCCTGCGGAATACCCATAGGTTTTCACATCTTCCCCCTTTTCCCAATAATTTAGGATGGGATCTACGAATTCCCATGCTGCCTCTACTTCATCTGCTCTGGCATATAGGGTAGCGTCGCCCTGAATAGCATCTAACAACAGCCTTTCATAGGCCTCCATGACGTAGTTTTCTTCCAGACTGGAGTAGTAAAAATCCAAATTGGCCCGATCTACTTTAAAACCTTGCCCTGGAACCTTTACACCAAATTTAATTAGGATACCCTCGTCGGGCTGTATTCTAATAATGAGTTTGTTGTTCTTATTAAAGGCATCCAAGTCCGCAAAAACTTGATGATGGGGCTGTTTAAAATGAATGACCACTTCGGTGACCTTAGTAGGCATACGCTTCGCCGTACGCACATAAAAAGGAGTGTCTTTCCAACGCCAATTATCCACATAAAATTTGAGCGCAGCATACGTTTCAGTGGTTGAATTGGGGTCTACCCCTTCTTCTTCCCGATATCCTTTCACCGGTACACCATCTATTTCGGCAGCAACGTATTGTCCGCGAATGGTATGCGCTGCCAAGGTTTCCGGATCGCGCATAATACGTAAGGATTTTAAGGCCTTTACCTTTTCATTACGAATCTCTTCGGCACTGGCACCTATAGGAGGTTCCATGACTACTAGGGAAACAATCTGTAAAAGGTGGTTCTGAAACATGTCGCGTAATGCTCCAGATTTGTCATAATATCCACCGCGTTTCTCCACACCTCCACTCTCTGCATTGGTAATTTCTATACGGTCAATATAATTTCTATTCCATAGCGGTTCAAAAATACTGTTTGAAAAACGCGTAACCAACAGGTTTTGAACCGTTTCCTTACCCAAATAATGATCAATTCTATAAATCTGCGTTTCCTTAAAATAACGCTGTAAACCAATATTCAATTGCTTGGCCGTTTCCAAACTGTATCCAAAAGGTTTTTCCACAATGATACGCTTCCAGCCCAAATGTTCTTCATTAAGTCCTTGATCTGCCAAATTTTTGGCGATGGATTCATAAAGACTTGGTGGAGTGGATAAATAGAAAATACAATTGTTATCCGTGTCGTATTGAAGGTTGAGCTCTGAAATACGATCACTTATCTTGGAGTAGTCCGTATCGTAGGTATTTCCCAGGTCCTGATAAAAGATGTTTTCGGCAAAACCTTCCAAAAGCCCATAGTCTTCAACCGTAATCTTTTCCTTTAGATGTTTACTTTCCAGCACCACCCTTTTTCGAAATTCTAGGTCGGTCATATCACTTCGACTGACCCCGAGGACTACAAAGTTTTTGGATAAGTGCTTTCCGCGATACAAGTTGAAAAGAGAAGGAATCAGCTTTCTTGCTGTAAGATCCCCAGAAGCTCCAAAAATAACTAGGATCTGATTGGTCGTTGTGCTCATCTTAAATTAGGAAGTGTATTAGTTATGTGAATATCGGATTAAAAGTCGATATTTTGAATTATTTTTGGATCTGATTTAAATCAAAAGCAAAGATAAGGCATATTTAGATCACTTAATTTACAACAAAAAGTTACTTTTTAGGACTTGTAAACAGCAACTATGGGACAGCAATACGATTTTGGATTGGTAGGTTTAGGCGTTATGGGACGCAATTTTATTTTGAATGTAGCAGACAATGATTTTAAGGCCTTTGGGTACGATCTTGATGCGGAAAAAGTGAATGCACTTAAGGAAGAAGGAGGAGATACCTCAAGAGTTGACGCTTCCACAGATATTAAGGCCTTTGTGGATTCCCTGAGCACACCGCGTAAAATTATGATGTTGGTCCCTGCAGGAAAAATCGTGGATGCTGTTATTGAGAGTCTTTTAGCACATATAGATGAAGGCGATATCCTGATCGATGGTGGCAATTCCTTTTTTACAGATACCGATCGCAGAGAAGCCTATTTACAGGAAAAAGGGATTCACTTTTTTGGAACAGGGGTTTCCGGAGGAGCAAAGGGAGCACGCAGGGGACCTAGCATTATGCCCGGTGGCAATAAAGAAGCTTATAAAGAGGTACAACCCATCTTTGAAGCGGTTTCCGCTAAATTCCAATCAGAGCCCTGTGTGGCTTACTTAGGGCCTAAATCTGCTGGAAATTATGTAAAAATGGTCCATAATGGTATTGAATATGGCTTGATGCAATTGACTTCTGAAATTTACGACCTCTTAAAAAAAGCGGGAAACCTCAGCAATGATGAACTTGCTGCCACCTATGCACAATGGAACAAAGGCCGATTACAATCTTTTTTAGTGGAAATCACCTCTGAGATTTTCCGTCAGGACGATGACTTGGGCAATGGGCGTTTGGTCGATCAGATTTTGGATAAGGCCAAACAAAAAGGTACTGGAAAATGGACTTCACAAAACGCTATGGATTTAGGTATCCCGGTCCCCTCCATTGATATTGCCGTTAGCATGCGGGAAATATCGGCTTTAAAAGGAGAACGCATTAAGGCCGATGCCCTTTATGGACGTCCCGAACCTGCTACTATAGAAAAAGAGGATTTGGTTAAAATGGCCGAGGAAGCACTTTATTTTTCATTCATCCTAAGTTATGCACAAGGATTGCACCAATTGGCCGATGCCTCCAAGGAGTACGGCTATGAATTGGATATGGCGGTTATTGCTAAAATATGGCGCGCAGGCTGTATTATTAGGGCAGGCTTGTTGGCCGATATTACAGAAGCTTTTAATAAGGATCCCCAATTGCCCAATTTACTCTTGGCTCCTTCCTTTGTACCCAAAGTACAAGCTACGGTAGCTTCTGCGCGTGCATTGGTAGCTTATGCCGCAACAAGTGGCATTCCCATGCCAGGACTCTCCAATTCGCTAACCTATTTTGATGCCTATACCTCAGAAAGATTGCCTTTAAATTTGATCCAGGCACAACGTGATCATTTTGGTTCGCATACCTATGAACGTGTAGATAAAGAAGGTATTTTTCATACAGAATGGGGCTCCTGATGTAGCACTATTTTTTTTATAAATCCATTCAGTGACCCTATGGAGTTAACCCTTAGCATTCCCGCACTGCTTTTTCCGGCTATTTCTTTGACGATGTTAGCCTATAACGCACGATATCTGGCTATTGCTGCCTTGATTCGGCAACTACATCAAAAGTATCAAGAAACGGCTTCCACAACGGTAGGCCTGCAAGTAAAACAACTCCGCAGGCGTTTGACCATTATCAAAAATATGCAGGCTATTGCTATTATAAGTTTTCTTCTTGCCGTCATTAGCATGTTTTTGATTTATGTAGAATTCCATTTCTGGGCCAACCTTTTTTTTGGTATCAGTCTATTTGCCCTAATGGCTTCCTTGATTTTAAGTCTTATTGAGGTGCAACTGTCCACCAAGGCCCTGTCCATTCAATTGGAAGATCTTGAACAATAATCCATTTGCTTTTTATCCGTTATATTTGATGACAGAATGGATTGAGCCGACCATTTAAAATTTTCAATAATTTTAGCCATGTATACGCGACTGTTCTTTGCTTTTATTTGCCTCTATTTATCTTCTTGTTCCAGCGGACAAAAAACCATCGGAAACAAAGAGGAAAACACCAAAATTTCCATTTTGTTTCTAGGAAATAGCCTTACCTATACAAATGATTTACCGGTATTGGTGCAAAAAAGTGCGAAAGAAAGGGGAATCCGTATCTCCACTAAGATGGTGGCTTTTCCCAATTATGCCATAGCTGATCATTGGAGCGAAAACAAGGTTCAAAATTTGATTGCTTCCGGGAAATACGATTACGTCATCTTGCAACAAGGTCCCTCCTCTCAAAAAGAAGGTAGGGAAATGTTGATCGAATATGGAAAAAAGTACAGTGCACTATGTGCACGATATGACACCAAATTGGCCTATTTCATGGTATGGCCTTCTCGAAACTATTACAGGACTTTTGATGGTGTCATTCAAAACTATAGTGATGCTGCCCGTATAAATAAGGCCCTCTTATTGCCCGTGGGAAAGGTTTGGAAGCAGTATTTCGATAAAAATCAAACTTATGATTATTATGGTTTTGATCAATTTCACCCTTCACTATTGGGCAGTACGATTGCTGCTGAAGTGATCGTAGACCATTTATTTCCGCAGTCAAAAACGAATTAGTATTTCTTTTGGAGTTCTTTTTGGGAAATTTCCATGAATGACGGGATAGGTTATCCAATTCACTGCTATTCCCCTTATCTTTATACCACTAAACAATACGTTATAGATCATGCCCACTCCTATCACTGCCTATCAAAAAGAGCGTTTTAGTGCCACTATAGCCCAAGGAACCAAAGTGACCCATGATATCTATACACGGGGGAATTTCAAAAAAATTGTGGTAATCATGCAGGAAATGCCGGGAATCGATCAAAAAGCCTTGGCTTTGGCCGACCGTTTTAGTGCAGAACAATATACCGTGGTATTCCCGCATTTGTTCGGTCCTCTGGGAAAGACTGCTGTACTTGGTAATTTCTTTAAGGTGCTATGTATGCAAAAGGAATTCAGGATGTTCGCTGCTCAGAAATCAAGCCCAATTGTAGACTATTTGGCCGCACTTTGTACACATATCAAGGAAAAACATCAAGTAAAAGGTGTGGCTGTCATTGGAATGTGTCTCACTGGTAATTTTGCCATTTCTTTGATGGCCAATGATGCTGTTTTGGCTGGTTTTGCCAGTCAACCTTCCATGCCACTCCTCGGAAAATCATCCATTCATATGAGTCCAGATGAAATTTCCGCAATTAAAAAGAAGTTAGATACCGATGGCCCGATGCATTGTGGGCGATTTGAAAAGGATTTTTTTTGCAAAGCAGAACGATTCCATACTTTAGAAACCACTTTTAATACGGACGGGAAACAACGTATTATTTTTCATGAACTGCCGGGAAAAGGGCATTCCATCTTAACCCATCATTTTGTGGACGAAGAGGGACACCCCACCAAAAAGGCATTTTCTGAAGTACTCCAATATTTTGACGAGGCCCTATCCTAATTTGGGTCAAACAATATGCTATTAGGAAACTCGGCGCTATCCGCTATGGATAAATTTCTTTATGCTCCATACAAAAGCCCCTTCCATACAATGACGAAAGGGGCCTAAGTAGGTTTTTAATAATATGCCTTATTTTGACAAGTACATTTTACGTCTAGCGTATAGGTTGTAAAAATCGTCGTCCTTAAGGTTATCAATAAACAAGATGCTCTCCCCTGTACTCTTCATTTCTGGCCCCAAGTTTTTATTTACGTTAGGAAATTTATTAAAAGAGAATACCGGTTGTTTGATCGCAAAACCTTCCAATTCGGGTTTAAAACTAAAATCGGTTACTTTCTTTTCCCCTAACATCACTTTGGTCGCATAGTTAACATAAGGCTCCTTGTAGGCTTTAGCGATAAAAGGCACCGTTCTAGAAGCCCTTGGGTTCGCCTCAATGATATATACCTTATCGTCTTTGATCGCAAACTGTATATTGATCAATCCGACGGTATTAAGTGCCAGAGCTATTTTTTTGGTATGATCTTTAATCTGTTGTAAAACAAATTCTCCCAGATTGAATGCCGGTAATGTAGCATTGGAATCCCCAGAGTGAATACCACAAGGTTCTATATGCTCCATAATTCCAATGATATAGATGTTTTCCCCATCGCATATGGCATCCGCTTCAGCTTCTATGGCGCCATCCAAATAATGATCTAGCAACAATTTATTATTAGGAATCTTGTGTAGTAAATCTACCACGTGTGCTTCCAATTCTTCTTTGTTGATTACAATTTTCATTCCCTGTCCTCCCAATACATAGGATGGGCGCACCAAAAGAGGAAAATCCAATTCATCGGCTAGATTTAAGGCCTCATCAGCTGTTTCGGCAACACCAAATCTGGGGAAAGGTATATTATTCGCTTCCAACAAGGTGGAGAAACTACCCCGATCTTCTGCCAAGTCCAAAGCTTCAAAACTAGTTCCTATGATTTTAATACCGTGCTTAGATAATTTTTCGGCTAATTTTAGCGCGGTTTGCCCTCCTAATTGCACAATGACGCCTTCTGGTTTTTCATGTCGGATAATGTCATAGATATGCTCCCAGAATACAGGTTCAAAATACAGTTTGTCCGCCGTATCAAAATCTGTAGATACGGTTTCCGGATTACAATTGATCATAATCGTCTCGTATCCGCACTCTGCTGCTGCAAGCACCCCATGTACACAGCAATAATCAAATTCTATCCCTTGCCCAATACGATTTGGACCTGAGCCGAGAACGACAATCTTTTTCCTATCAGTGACCTCACTATCATTCGCAACATAGCGCTCACCATCAGGTGTTTCGATCTCCGCCTCAAAGGTGGAATAGTAATATGGGGTCATGGCCTTGAACTCGGCCGCACAGGTATCTACCAATTTATACACCCTATTGATTCCCAAAGTCGAACGTTTTTTATGCACTTCGCTCTCGTAACAATCCAACATATGGGCGATCTGCCGATCAGCAAAACCTTTTTGTTTGGCTTCCAACAATAGATCTTTAGGTAGGGTCTCTATTTGATATTCTGAAATTTCTTTTTCCAAAAAGTGAAGTTCCTCATATTGTTTTAAGAACCACATATCTATTTTGGTGATTTCGTGAATTCTGCTCAAAGGAATCCCCAATTGAATGGCATCATAAATCACAAAGACGCGATCCCAACTTGGAATGGTCAGCTTGCTAATAATCGTATCATAATCTTTGTATCCTTTTCCATCGGCACCTAATCCATTTCGCTTAATTTCCAGGGACTGCGTTGCCTTGTGCAATGCTTCTTGAAACGAACGTCCAATGGCCATTACCTCTCCAACAGATTTCATTTGTAAACCTAAAGTTCGGTCAGACCCCTCGAACTTATCAAAGTTCCAACGTGGAATCTTCACAATGACATAATCCAAGGTTGGTTCAAACAAGGCAGAAGTGGATTTGGTAATCTGGTTGTCCAATTCGTCCAAATGATATCCAATGGCTAATTTTGTAGCCACTTTAGCAATGGGATACCCTGTAGCCTTTGAAGCCAGGGCAGACGATCTGGATACTCTGGGGTTGATTTCAATGGCAATAATATCTTCAGCTTCATCAGGACTAACTGCAAATTGCACATTACACCCACCGGCAAAATCCCCAATACTGCGCATCATATGGATGGCCATATCCCGCATTCTCTGGTAAGTCTTATCAGAAAGTGTCATTGCTGGAGCCACAGTTATGGAATCTCCGGTATGAATCCCCATTGGGTCCATATTCTCTATGGCACAGATAATGACAACATTGTCATTTTTATCCCGTAACAATTCCAATTCGTATTCTTTCCACCCCATGAGGGCTTTATCGATCATCACCTCATGAATGGGCGACACTTCCAAACCTCTGCTCAGTAATTCATCAAAATCTTCGGGCTTATATACAATGGAGGCTCCCGCCCCTCCTAGCGTATAGGATGCTCGTATGACCAATGGAAAACCAAATTCCTGTGCTATTTCCTTCCCTTTTAAAAAGGAAGTGGCTGTGGCTTGAGGTGCCATTCCTATACCAATCTTCAACATCAACTCACGGAATTTTTCCCGATCTTCGGTAATATTGATGGCATCGATATCCACGCCGATAATTTCAACATCGTAATCTTCCCAAATGCCTTTCTCGTCAGCTTCAATACATAAATTCAATGCCGTTTGGCCTCCCATAGTAGGTAATACCGCATCAATATTGGGATGGGCCTCCAGAATGGCCAGAATTGATTTTGTGGTCAAAGGCTTCAAGTAAATATGATCGGCCATAGAGGGATCCGTCATAATAGTAGCAGGGTTGCTATTGATCAGGATGGTTTCTATCCCATCTTCTCGAAGAGAACGAAGAGATTGCGAACCAGAATAGTCGAACTCACATGCTTGTCCAATGATAATAGGACCGGAACCAATGATTAAAATAGATTTTAGATCTTTTCTTTTAGGCATTTTCTATAGGGTGTTTAAAATCAAATATAAATAAGTATTGGATAAAAAAAAGGTGCTACTTCAAAAAAGTAACACCTTAATATTAATTGATAACGATAGCATCATTACTTCTTGTGTCTCAGCTCAGAGGATACCGTTAGTTTTTTTCTTCCTTTAGCTCTTCTTCTGGCAAGAACTTTTCTACCATTGGCTGAAGCCATACGCTCCCTAAAACCATGTTTATTTCTTCTCTTTCTCTTTGATGGCTGATATGTTCTTTTCATTGCCGAAAAATTTTAAATAGTTGTGTGAATACTTCCGAAGACTGTAAATTTGCCTTCTAAATTCCGGCTGCAAATATACAAAGAGTTTTTGCTTTGGCAAATGTATTTAAAAAAATGTTTCGAATTGTTTTTATTACTTTTGCCGTATCTAATATGAGTTACTGAAAATGAAATCTTTTTTGCTCTTTTTCCTGTCCTTTTTTATAGGATATACGGTCTCTGGACAAACTGCTTTGGAATATCATCTCAAGGAAGGAGACACTTTTATGGTCAGACAACATGCGGAGCAGGTAATCAGTCAAGAATTGGATGGAGCCGTACAAGAAATTACGAATATCATCAGTGGGATTTTGACCTTTAAAGTGGTTGGTGAAAAAGAAGATACCTACGAAATTGATTTATCGTTCGAAGATTTGAATCTTATGATGATGTCCAATATTCAAGGGCCTTTGATGAATATCAAAGCCAAAGAAGTTAAGGAAGAAGATCCGCAGTCTAAAGTGTTTAATGCTATTTTGAATTATCCCGTAAAAATTACTTTGGCAAAGACTGGGGATATTTTAGCGGTAGAAGGAGGAGATAGTCTTGTTGCCAAAATGGCCAAAGCTTCTGGTCTAAAGGATGACTTCTCCCTTAACCTTATGAAGAAGTCGTTGGAAAAAGAGTTTGGCTCCAAAGCCCTTTCCAATAGTTATAAGCAAATGACATTTATTTACCCTAGCGCTCCCATTAGTATTGGAGGTACTTGGGAAAACGAGTACCAGGGAAAACTGATGGCTAAAAATCGCTGGACTTTGGATAGCCTGAACACAACAAATGCCATAATCTCCGGCAAAGCAAACATCATCATGGATGTTAAGGAAGCTGCCACTAGCATGGCATTAAATGGCACTCAGGAGACACAAATAACCACAGATATTACAACAGGTTTTATTAGGACCATGAAAGTAACAAGTACTTCCGAAGGTTTTTCCACCATTGCACAATTGGGGGACCAACAAATACCCACTACCATAAAATCGACTACGACCTACGAATTAATCAAAGAATAACACAAGAATATGTTCAATAAAATTTTTAAACTCATTATTGCTGGGTTAATCCTAGCCTATGCCGGATACCAATTTGTAGAAGAAAATATTGGTAATGGTATTTTTCTCATTTTATTATCCCTGATTTTTATATTCCTCTATTTCAGAAATGAAATCATTCTCTTGGCTTTTCTCCGAATGCGAAAGCAAGATATGGAGGGGACCAAAAAATGGCTCGATAAGATTAAAAACCCGGAAGCGGCACTTACCGTTAAGCAACAAGGATATTACAATTACCTTCATGGAATCATCTTTTCCCAAAAGAACCTTACCCAAGCGGAAAAGTATTTTAAGAAAGCCTTGAAATTAGGTTTGACCATGGATTATGATATCGCCATGGCTAAACTAAGTCTTGCCGGTATTGCCATGCAAAAGCGTCGAAAGAGAGAAGCCACTGCACTCCTTAAAGAAGCAAAAAAATTGGATAAACAAAATATGCTGGCCGAACAGATTAAAATGATGCAGCAGCAGATGAAAAAAATCTAGTCAATTTGATTTCAAATCTTATGGTATAAAAAAGGCCGGAATATCTAAAATCCGGCCTTTTTTATGCAGTTATCCTACTAGATATTACTTTCCTGTATTGTAATATCCTTTATTGGGGATTTCTATAACGTATTTTTTTCTAGAACTGTTATTCAAATGGGGTTCCCTTAACCAGGGGTTGTGCCGTTTTAAAATCTTATAATTGATTTCATACTGCGCTGCAAAATCAGCAAAATTGGCAATAGGTTCGTCTACTTCCACAGTAAAAGATGGTATTGGCTTATACAGATCTTCATTTCCAATATCAAAACCGTATTTATCTGGGTTGGAAAGGATTTCTTTTATGGCCATGATACGAAATACATAACGGCCCGTTTCTTCACCTAATAACAGGTCATAATAATTATCCACTTTCTGAACTCCCATGAACTTTCTAATAGCACCAGGACCTGCATTGTAAGAAGCCGCTGCCAGCGTCCAACTCCCAAAACGATCCTTTGAACGCTTTAAGTACTTACACGCTGTTTCGGTTGCCTTGGAAATGTGATAGCGTTCATCAACATTGCCATTGACCTCCAAGCCATATTCCCTTCCGGTTCCTTTCAAAATTTGCCAAAAACCAGATGCTCCGGCCGGGGACCGTACATTCTGCAGACCACTCTCCGCTACGGCCAAATATTTAAAATCGTCCGGAATGCCATTTTTAGCCAAAATAGGTTCAATTATAGGGAAATACTTATTGGCTCTTTTCATCAATAAGAGTGCATTGGATTGCCAATAGGTGTTCACCAAAAATTCACGATCTACACGCTCCATGACTTCCGGGTCATTGACGGGTACACTTTCTCCTGCAAAATTTAAATTTTCGGGAATATCAATTGCTGTGATTTGATATCCATTGGCCGTTGTCTCCGTAATTTCCTCTTTTACACTATTTTGATTCTCATCCGCCGTTCCCTGAACGGCAAAAATCAATGTACTAACTACTAAAACGACTCCTAGGAGCATCAATATGTTTTTTAAAATCTTCATGGGCTATGCTTAAAATAGATATTAAAGATATAAAATAGAACTCCTTTATTCTAAAATAATTGTGGGTAAGTGCTCATTAAACCATTTATAACGATGAATAATCATGGTATGCGTGCCGTTTTTAACCGGAATGCAGTTTTTAATATACTTTATAGGAAATACCGGGTCTTTTTCTCCATGAATATGAATTAAGCAATCATCGTACTCGCTTTGCTCCCAATTTACGATCTGGTCAATGGACCAGTCAATATAATACTTATCCTTTACCGAAAGGTATTGTTCATACAATTCCAATCGCTTATTGACTTTTCCGCCAAAAGCAAATTTGTTCAAAAAGTGAATGTTGCTAACAAGACTAGTGGGCAGTAATTTGTATATTTTAGTGCGCCTTGCAAATTTCATGCGCTTGGGCAATTCCTTATTTTGCTTTACACTGGACACAATAATCAATTTCCTCACAGGAATATGCTTTGCCATTTCCTGTACAAGCATTCCTCCAAAGGACACCCCGATCAAAACAGGGTTTTTATGCTCAATTTTGTTGCACATGATCAAAGCGTAATCCTTTAGGCTCATTCCCCGTTCCGGTATGGTCCATTCCAAAAGGTGTTTTTCAAATTTTTCCCCGTCCAATACAATATGATCAAATATGGAAGGATTGGCTGCCATTCCCGGCATGAAATAGACCTGTATTTTGGGATTACTCATGTATCGTATTGCGTAGAAGCTAGGAAAATAGCATTTTTTTTACTAATTTTGTAGTCTTGGCTTTAAAATTAAACCTTATTCGAAATTCAGGTGATTTTAACCTCTAATTTAACGATAAAGTTTTACAATTTTGAGAACATTGTAAGCTTTTGATCATGTCAATATTTTAAATCAAATCTATATGAATGAAGTAGAAATTAATGACAACAGTTTCTTGCGCCAATTTGAAACTAGAATTGATGGGCATCTAGCGAAGATTGAGTACTCTTCACAAGAACGAAAAGTTTTTTTAACCAAACTAGTCATTCCAGAAGAAATTAAAAAAGAAGACTTTAAAGAAGACTTCATTAAAGAGGTACTACATCACATCCAAGGGCAAAATTTAAGAGTTGTGCCTACAAGTCCACAAATTGCAGGTTTTTTGAGAAAAAACAGGCAATACAAAGAAATGCTTCCTGTAGGGATACGCATTTAAGAAACAGGACTTTTGTAAAGACCAATAAAAAACCGCTCAATGAGCGGTTTTTTATTGGTCTTTATTTCGTTAGGAGCTTATAAAATCAAAGCGAACCAAACCATCTTCATCAATTGTCCTTAAAGTTACTTTTTGCAAGGTATTTACCAGAGCCGGGTTCCAAGGCGATTTCACCTTCACGTAGTTCTCTGTAAATCCATGAATATAGCCTTGTTTGTTCTCGCCTTCAAACAAAACAGTTCTTTCCGTTCCCAATTGACTTTCATAAAAAGCTCTCCGTTTTTTTACCGATAAACCACGTAGCATCTTACTTCGTTTACTTCTTACGTTTTTAGGAACCGCTCCTTCCATCGTTGCCGCAGGGGTATTATCTCTTTCCGAATAGGTAAATACATGCAAATAGGAAATATCCAGAGTATTCAGAAAGTGATATGTTTCCAGAAAATGTGCTTCTGTTTCCCCTGGGAAACCTACAATAACATCTACACCGATACAGGCATGTGGCATGCTTGCCTTGATGCGTTCTACCCTATCAACATATAAATCGGTAAGATACCTTCTGCGCATTAACTTTAACAGGGCATCACTCCCGCTTTGAAGCGGAATATGAAAATGCGGTACAAAAGCATTACTCCCGGCCACAAAATCAATCGTTTCATTTTTTAGAAGATTGGGCTCTATAGACGAAATCCGCAGCCGATGTATCCCTTCTACCGCATCCAATGCCTTGACCAAATCCAAGAAGGTATGTAAATGTTTTTTATTGCCAAACTCCCCTTTGCCGTAATCTCCAATATTCACTCCGGTCAATACAATCTCCTTGATATTCTTAGCGGCTATTTCCGAAGCATTTCGAAGCACATTCTCCAGAGTATCGCTTCTTGATATACCCCGAGCTAATGGAATGGTGCAATAGGTACACTTATAGTCACAGCCATCCTGTACTTTTAGGAATGCCCGGGTCCTATCTCCAATAGCATAACTGCCTACATAAAAATCAGCTTCAGCGATCTCGCAGGAGTGAATCTCCCCAAAATCATTTTTAGAGAGATCATTAATATAATCGGTAATCTTGAATTTTTCGGTAGCTCCCAAGACCAAATCCACACCATCCACCGCAGCCAATTCCTCTGGCTTTAGCTGTGCATAACAACCTACGGCTGCCACAAAGGCTTTGGGATTTGTTTTTTGCGCCTGTTTTACAATACTCTTAAATCGTTTATCTGCATTTTCGGTTACAGAACACGTATTGATTACATACATATCGGCATGTTCGGAGAAATCTACACGCAAAAAGTCTTCTGCTTCGAAACTTCGCGCGATGGTCGACGTTTCAGAGAAGTTCAATTTACATCCCAACGTATAAAAGGCTACTTTTTGCTTTTCCATACCATTACTTATGCGCCAATCTTATTATTGTCTTCAAAAAGTAGGCAAAGATACCAAACAAATTACATTTAGTCTTTACGCCATTTTTTAGTTTCCTCAAAAATATGGTTCAAAATAGCCTCTTCTTTTTCATCAAAAAGCATTCCTCGACGTTCCATCATGGCATTCGCCGTCTCAAAGGCTTTTTTGGGTAAATACGTTGAAAACCCAGCTGCCCCGCCCCAACTAAAGGCTGGAATAAAATTCCTGGGAAAACCAGATCCAAAGATATTGGCGCTCACGCCCACCACTGTTCCCGTATTAAACATCATATTGATGCCACACTTACTGTGATCTCCCATCATAAGTCCGCAAAATTGCAGTCCGGTTTTTGCAAAGTTTTCTGTCTCATAATTCCACAAGCGTACAGGAGCATAGTTGTTTTTTAAATTGGAAGTATTGGTATCGGCTCCAATATTGCACCATTCTCCCAATACTGAATTTCCTAAAAACCCGTCGTGTCCCTTATTGGAATACCCAAATATAACCGCATTGTTGACTTCTCCTCCAACCTTAGAATGAGGTCCCACAGTTGTAGCTCCGTATATTTTGGCTCCCATTTTCACAATTGCCTGTTCTCCTAAAGCAAAGCCTCCTCGAATGATACTCCCTTCCATAACCTCTGCATTTTTCCCAATATAGATAGGCCCATTTTTTGCATTCAGAATACTACATTCTACTACCGCTCCTTCCTCAATAAAAATATTTTCCGGGCAAAACACGGTATTCGTATCAGAAATCGGACTACTTTTTCTATCTTTTGTGATGAGGGTAAAATCGGCTATTATAGCTTCCTTATTTTTTGAAAAAATGTCCCAAGTATTCCGTATTTGAAGTATTTCACCTTCATAAGGAATCATGGTATAAATAGAAAAATCAACTTCTTCCTGACTGTCCAAACTGTAAAATGCAACAATTTCATCCGCTATACAAATGGCTTCATATTCCTTGAGGTTTTTAATCTGGTCCACAAGTGTTTGATCAGGTAGATACGAAGCGTTGATCATTACATTTTTCTCCAATTCCACCATAGGGAATTTGTCGGTGAGATAGTCTTCCGTAATGGTAGTCGTAGTACTCCCCAAATAACGCTCCCATTTTTCACGAATGGTAAGTATTCCTATACGGATTTCCGCGACGGGTCTTGTATAGGTGAAGGGTAATAATGCATTGCGTACCGTACCATCAAATAGAATGTAATTCATTGATTTGTAATTTATACTGATTCCGTCATACTAACGCGAATCTGAACTGGCTATTGTTTAATTGTGTTGCAAAGATATTCTTTAATCAAAAACGAAAATGCTTTACAAAAAAAATCACGTTCCCATAATGGAAACGTGATTTTATATAGGATGCAAAGAAATATTACTATTCCTCTTTCTTTTCTACTTTCTGAAATTTCTTATACTTATTCTTGAATTTGTCAATACGTCCTGCAGTATCGATCAATTTAGATTTACCTGTATAAAATGGGTGCGATGTTCTTGAAATTTCCAATTTCACCAAAGGATATTCAACACCATCAACTTCAATGGTTTCTTTAGTAACCGCAGTAGACTTTGTTAAAAACACATCCTCATTGGACATATCTTTAAAGGCCACTATTCTATAATTCTCTGGATGTATATCTTTTCTCATGATCAATAAACGTTAATACTGGTAAATTTCAGGCTGCAAATTTAGCGTTTTTTATTAAAACCACAATAACTTTTCAAAAAAAAGAAAAATAAAATTCTTGAGATTAGGGTGTAACAAATGTATACCTTTTGTCACTAATAGGATAATCAACTGAAAAATCTAAAAATTATGGAAGAAAATCAACCAAAAACGGGAAAGTTTGCTTTAAATTTTGGTCTTATTCTAGGCGCTATAAGCGTTGTTTTTGGCGTAATGCTATTTAGTTTGGACATGCACTACTCCCAAGACTGGACTATAGGCATCATTAATTTGGCAATTACCATTGCCGTACTTGCCGTTGGCATTGTTCAATTCAAAAAAGCCAATAATGGTTTTATTACCTTGCCTGAAGCCCTAAAAGTAGGTGTTGGGGCCGCAGCGATAGCCGCAGTGATTGCCTTGATTTATGGAGCTATCTTGGCCAATGTTATTGATCCGGATTTTGTGGATAAGGCCATGGAAGCCCGATTTAGTGAACCTGTAGCCAATGGAACAATGACCTCAGAGGAAGCACAGCAGGCCATGGAGGCCGGAAAAAGTTTCTTTTGGATTGGATACCCAATTCAATTGATCGTAGCCGTATTCTTAGGATTCATTATTTCATTAATTGTGGGCTTAGTTGTAAAAAAACAGAAACCAGAATATTAATATTTGTACTTTTGGATAGTAAATCCTGAAGTACCCTATGAATTTATCCATAGTCATTCCCCTCTTAAATGAGGAAGAATCCCTTAAAGAACTACATGATTGGATTGTATCCGTAATGCAATCCAATCATTTTTTATATGAGATTCTTTTTATAGATGATGGCAGCACGGACAATTCCTGGAACATCATCACCGAACTGGCTGCGTCCAACCCTTGCGTAAAGGGCATTCGTTTTCTAAAAAATTTCGGAAAATCACAAGCATTGCATGCAGGTTTCAAAGCTGCTCAAGGTGCTGTTGTTATTACCATGGATGCCGACTTACAAGACAATCCCGAAGAAATTCCAGATTTATATCGATTAATCACCGCTGAGGGCTACGACCTTATTTCTGGCTGGAAAAAGAAACGTTATGATGCCCTTATCAGCAAAAACCTTCCTTCCAAACTTTTTAATTGGGCGGCCAGAAAAACCTCTGGAGTACGTTTACACGATTTTAATTGTGGCTTAAAGGCCTACCGAAAGGAAGTCATCAAGACTATTGAGGTACATGGAGAAATGCACCGCTATATTCCCGTATTGGCAAAAAGTGCCGGTTTTTCTAAAATTTCGGAAAAAGTGGTGCAACATCAAGCTCGAAAATATGGGAAAACCAAATTTGGCATGGAGCGTTTTATCAATGGTTTTCTAGACCTGATCACCATTTGGTTTGTGTCTAAATTTGGAAAGCGTCCCATGCATCTTTTCGGTGCCCTTGGTGTCCTTATGTTTATAATCGGCTTTGGTTTTTCAATGTATCTCGGAATAGATAAGTTATTTATCCATAAACAAGGACGTTTAATTACTGATCGGCCACAATTCTTTATTGCCTTAACAGCCATGCTTATAGGTACACAGTTTTTCCTGGCCGGTTTTTTGGGAGAAATCATGGTGCGTTCCAGAAAGAACGAAACACGATATAAAATTTCCGCGCAAATCGGGCTCCCTCTAAAATAAAACTATAATCTTTGTATTTTTAACCATATCAATCTAAAACACCCTTCAAATCATGGATAGTATACTGCAGAACGCCAAAAGTTGGCTTACCGATTTTTTTGATGCTGAAACCAAAAAAGAAATCGAACATTTGATAGCGAACGATACCGAAGAACTCAAGGAACGTTTCTACAAAGATTTGGAATTTGGTACTGGTGGTATGCGGGGTGTTATGGGAGTAGGCACCAATAGGATCAATAAATACACCCTGGGGAAAAATACCCAGGGATTAAGCAATTATTTAAAAAAAGTATATCCTGGGGAGGCGTTAAAAGTAGTTATCGCCTATGATTGTCGTCATAATAGCGATACACTTTCCAAGACCGTTGCCAATGTATTTGCGGCCAATGGTATTAAAGTGTATTTATTTTCGGAGTTGAGAACAACACCGGAATTATCCTTTGCGGTAAAACACCTAAATTGTCATGTTGGTATTGTATTAACGGCTTCCCACAATCCTCCCGAGTATAATGGTTACAAAGTATATTGGACGGATGGCGGACAAATTGTTCCTCCAGAGGATAAGGAAATCATCGCTGAGATTGACCGTCTTGGATTTGAGGATATCAATTTTGATGCAGAAGAAGAACACATTGAACTCATAGGACATGAAGTTGATGAGGCTTTTATTGAGGCCTCTGTAAAAAATGGAAGCTTCAATGCCAAAGGAAAAGACGATTTTAAAATCGTCTTCACTTCCTTGCATGGTACTTCGATTACTGCCATTCCTGAGGTACTAAAGCGAGCAGGATATACTCAGGTAACGGTTATTGATGAGCAGGCCATACCCGATGGGAACTTCCCCACTGTAAAATCTCCAAACCCTGAAGAACCCGAGGCACTTACCCTTGCCATTAAAAAAGCCGAAGAGATTGGTGCCGATATGGTAATCGGAACAGATCCCGATAGTGATAGATTGGGCATTGCCGTTCGAAATTCCGAAGGAGAAATTGAATTGTTGAATGGAAATCAAACCATGGTCTTAATGACCAAATTCTTATTGGACCAACGAAAAGCCAAAGGGTTTAAAGGCAATGAATTTATTGCTTCCACAATTGTTTCCACACCTATGATGGATGCCTTGGCCAAAGGCTATGGCGTGGAATGTAAAACAGCCTTGACCGGTTTTAAATGGATCGCCAAAATGATCAAGGATTTTCCGCAGCAAGATTTTGTGGGAGGTGGAGAAGAAAGTTTTGGTTTTATGGTTGGGGATTTTGTGCGCGACAAAGATGCGGTAACCTCTACCCTATTGGCTTGTGAAATTGGTGCCAGTGCCAAGGCCAATGGCAGTTCCTTCTATAAAGACCTAATCGATGCGTATGTCACCTATGGTTTCTACAAAGAAAAATTGGTCTCTATTACTAAAAAAGGAATGAGTGGAGCCGAAGAAATCAAGAAAATGATGCGTGATTTCACCGAAAACCCAGTAAGTACTATTGATGGTTCCAAGGTAGCTACTATAGCCAATTACAATACGTCTGTTGAAAAAAACGTGCTAACTGGGGTAGAAACTCCTATCGATATCCCCAAATCCAATGTTATCATATATACTACGGCCGATGGAACACGTATAGCAGCCCGACCTAGTGGTACAGAACCCAAAATAAAATTTTATATGAGCATCAATATGCCCATGTACAATGCTGCCGATTTTAAATCCGTAAATTCGCAGTTGGAAAACAAAATACAACGTATTTTGGACGAATTGAATCTATAGTTGCATGAATTATTTCAAGAAGATTTTACAGTTTGCCAAACCGTATAAATTCTACGCATTTCTAAACGTTATATTCAACATCTTATATTCCGTTTTCAATGTTTTATCCATTATCATTTTCATTCCCACATTGGGAATTCTATTCGATAAGCAAGAAGAAGTGGTCAAGGCACCTGTTTATACGGGTCTCGGGAATCTACAGGAATATGCCGAAGGATCCTTGAATTTCTTTCTTTCCCAAAAAATTGAAATGGAAGGCCCCGTAGCAGCTCTGGTTTTTATTTGTATTGCCAGTATTGTCATATTCTTCCTAAAAAACCTCTTCCGCTATGCTGCCATGTTTGTACTGGCCTACTTAAGAACGGGAATGGTAAAGGATATTCAAGATCAACTTTACCTAAAAACCATAGATCTTCCGTTATCTTATTTTACGGAACAGAAAAAAGGAGATCTTCTGGCCCGAATGACCTCCGATGTCAAAGAAGTGGAAAGTTCCATTATTAATTCTCTGGAAGCCTTGGCTAGAGAACCCATTACCATCACAATTGTACTAATTTCCATGTTGGCAATCAGTGTAAAATTGACTTTATTCGTTTTTATTTTTTTACCCATCGCAGGTTTTCTGATTTCCATCGTAGGGAAGCGTTTGAAGGCACAATCATTGGAGGCCCAAAAGGAAACTGGGGTTTTTCTCTCTTTCATTGAAGAGACCTTGGGTGGACTTAAAATTATCAAAGGATTCAATGCGGAAACTAAACTTTCTAAAAAATTCATGAATTCTACGGCCAAATTCAAAAAAATCATGATCGCAGTTCTTCAGCGAAAAGGCCTGGCCTCTCCCTTTAGTGAATTTTTGGGCGTTGTGGTTGTAATCACCGTCCTCTGGTACGGTGGAAGTTTGGTCCTAGGAGGCCAAAGCGATTTGACCCCTCAAAAGTTCATGGGTTACATTGGCTTATTTTATACCATCATCAACCCCGTAAAATCAATTACCACGGTAAATTACAATATCAAAAAAGGAAACGCTTCGGCAGAACGTATTTTTGAGATTTTGGAAACGAAAAATGTGATTGTTGAAAAAGAAAATGCCATAGCGAAGAACTCTTTTGAGGAAGGAGTCCATATCAATAATATCTCCTTTAAATATGAAGATGATTACGTATTGAAAAATTTTAATCTCACAGTGGCCAAAGGACAGTCCATTGCCCTTGTTGGACAATCCGGAAGTGGAAAAAGTACCATTGCCAATTTGGTTACTCGTTTTTATGACGTAAACGAAGGAGAAATCACCATCGATGGCACGAATATCAAAGATCTTAAGAAGAAATCTTTACGATCTTTATTCAGTCTTATCACACAGGATTCCATTTTATTCAATGACAGTGTAAAAAATAATATTGGCATGGGCAATGAAAATGCTAGCCAAGAAGAAATTATTGCTGCGGCCAAAGTGGCCAATGCACATGAGTTTATCGTTGATCTGCCCCAAGGTTATGATACCAATATTGGAGATGGAGGGAGCAAATTAAGCGGTGGACAAAAGCAACGTCTTTCCATTGCAAGGGCCGTATTGCGAAATTCCCCGATCATGATTTTGGATGAAGCTACTTCGGCTTTGGATACGGAAGGGGAACGTTTAGTTCAGGATGCTTTGGAAAAAATGATGTTGAATCGTACCTCAATTGTCATTGCACATCGTTTATCCACCATCCAAAATGCCGATACTATCGTAGTACTTCAAAAAGGGAAAATTGTAGAAAAGGGAACGCATCAAGAACTTTTGGCTGCCCAAGGGGTCTACAAAAAACTAGTGGACATGCAATCTTTTGGTAGGGTCTAAAAACATTTCCAATATATTGGAATCTCTCCTCAGGATATCCTATCTTGAGGAAGATTAAACCTTTTTCAAAAAGAAACGTCTTACTAGGGAATTAGATAGTTATCATTTGATCGAAGAAGCCACCTTAATACGACAATTACAGGACAATAGCTTGCAGGCAAAAGCCTTTGAGTTTCTTGTCAATACATACAAAGAACGCCTGTATTGGCATATCCGTCGGATTGTATTGAATCATGACGATACCGATGATGTTTTACAAAATACCTTCATCAAAGTATATCGCAATATTCAATCCTTTAAAGGAGATAGCAAGCTATACTCCTGGATGTATCGTATTGCTACCAACGAGGCTTTGACTTTTTTAAAACAAAAGTCGAAAAAGTTGGGAGTGGGTAGTGAAGCGCTGCAAAAGCAGATGTTGACCGAGTTGCAAGCAGATGTATATTTTGAAGGCGATGCCATTCAGTTGCAGTTGCAAAAAGCCATTGCCGCTCTACCTGAAAAACAGCGTCTGGTATTCAATATGAAGTATTTTGAAGCGTTGAAATATCAGGAAATTTCGGAAATCCTGGATACTTCGATAGGTGCTTTAAAAGCTTCCTATCATTTGGCTGTAAAAAAATTGGAACAGTATTTGACTGACGAGCATGAATAAGATGTTATGAAAAAAAAGGAACAACATAAAGATTTTAAAATTCCTGAAGAGTATTTAGAAGGGTTTACCACTAAACTAATGGATAAACTTCCTAAAGAAGACCCGGCTACCGATACCGATGGATTTAAAGTGCCCGAAAAGTACTTTGACGGGCTTTACGATAGTCTCACCAAAAAGTTAGGGGAAGAAGAAGACACCAAAATAATACCACTGCACAAGCAAAATAAGACGCTTTATTATGCTATAGCTGGGGTAGCGGCTGCCATCTTAATGGTATTCGGGATGATATTTATGGAACCAAAAACAATTACTTTTGAGGATTTGGCAGCTTCCGATATTGAAAATTATTTTGATGTGAACGTCAACGAATTGGATTCGTACGAACTTGCAGAAGCCATTTCTGAAAGCGACCTTGAGATTCTTTCCATAACAGAAACCACAATTGAAGATAGCGCGATTATAGAATATTTAGATACAAATACGAGCGATTTTGAAGATTTAAATTTATTGGATTATGAACAGTAAAAATATTGTTGTCCTATTGGTACTCTTAAGTACCACATTCATTTATGGACAACGTAGGGAAAATAAAGATAAAATAGAAGCATTAAGAATTGCCTTTCTAACAGAACGATTGGATTTATCTTCCGCGCAGGCACAGCAGTTCTGGCCTATATATAATGAACATCGAAAAAAGATGGATGATTACCGAAAGGAAGAACGTAAGGAAATTTATGGTGCCTTAGAAGATATCGCCAGTTTGCCGGATAAGGAAGCCGAGGTTTTATTGGAAAAGCATATGAAAATCCAGGAAAAGAAGCATTTGGCGGAAAAACAATATTTAAAGGCATTGAACAACGTCTTAGGTGCAAAAAAAATATTCGCCTTATTTAAAGCGGAGCATGCTTTTAAACGTCGCTTGCTCAGACAGTATCGTCACAAGCAGGGCGAAAGGCGCAATAGGCCATAAATTCGACAAATGACATTAAAAAGGAGCCAAATGGCTCCTTTTTTCATTAAACCATCACGCTAAAATACGGTCAAAAAGATATAACCCATAAATAATGATGACATGAAAAATTTGAAATTAATAGTAGCGGCAGTTGTTCTTTTGGGAACTATATTTTCTTTGAATGCACAAACCAAAGTAGTTAAGGTATACCCGAAACATGGGACCGTTGTCACCAAAATCTACAAGCCAAAAAAAATAGTCTTTAAAAAAGCAAATTTCCACTTTTCCAAGGGAGTTTGGTACAAAAAAAGAGGAAGAAATTATGTCGTATGTGCAGCACCCGTTGGTATTAAAGTAAGGACGTTGCCCAGAGGAAACAAAGTGGTAAAAATCAATGGAAGAAAACTATACAAGTATAAAGGTGTATGGTATAAGAAAAAAAGAGGCGGCTTTGTTGTAGTTACGGTTTAGATATATAGCCATCGTATTCTTATTGGAGAATTTCGTATTAAAAAAAGCACAAACCACCATAGTTTGTGCTTTTTTATATCTCAAAGAATCCATGCACGATACGTATAAAGTCCTTTTATAAATCACAAAGGCTTTTCTCAATACCTATATTGGAAATAGATCGCAAGATGTAATCTTATCTCTTATCATAAAAAGCTTTCGGCTATTTGTTGCACTATTTTTGTGCCATCTGGATCAGCCAATGTTTTTAGTTTACAAAAATCTTCGGCCCATGTGGAAGTACCCAGACGTAAAGGTGGGTTTTCATTTTCAGCGATTTCCAGTACCACTTGGGCTACTTCCAAGCCTGTCTGATACACTTGTTCTTTAGATTCACTGGCCCTTTTCTGATTCCCGGCCATATATCGTTCAAAAATCGGGGCATATTCCCCTGTGGCAAATTGCCCTTCAACAACTGTATTTTCAATGGCTGAAGCCATAAAAGCCGTAGTTATTCCTCCAGGCTCCAGATTGGTAATCTTAATATTAAAGGCCTCTCCCACATAAGTAGCAAGCCCCTCCATAAAGCCTTCAACAGCAAACTTTGCGCCACAATACAATTCATTGAACGGTTGCCCAACCAATCCCCCAACAGAAGTAATATTGATGATTTGACCAGATTTCTGTGCCCTCATGAATGGAAGTACTGCTTGCGTGCAATAAACCACTCCATGATAATTCACTTCGGTAACCCATTTGATTTCTTCAATCGTGGCTTGTTCCGTAGTTTTGGCAAAACCTGCACCGGCATTATTTACCAATATATCTATTCTCCCATCCTTTTCTACAATGGTATTCACTGCAGCTTGAATGGAAACCACATCGGTCACGTCCAGATGGAGCAGTTCGATATTCAATTTATCTGCTTCAATTTTCTCTTTTAGGTCCTCTGCCTTATCCAGATTTCGCATACTGGCATATACCTTATAATTGTTCTTAGCGAAAAGAAGGGCCGTTTCCAACCCTACTCCGGTAGAAGTCCCGGTAATCAATACATTTTTAGTCATTTTATTTTAATTATGGAATGAACATTCATTCCAATTTATATTCAAATTTTTTTATTCCTTGATGGCGTCCCACACCATTTTGATCTGATTTTCCATCGCACTCTTCGTCTTTCCCTCCTGGCTAAAGTACCATCGTAAATAGGACAATACCGCTCCTCCCACAAACGTCAGTATTTCTTCTGTTTCTATAGCTTTAATGACCCTTTCTTCTTTGCCCTTTACCAGTAAATCAAGGAAGGGAGCTATAGACATTTCCCCCTTGGCCCTATTTTCTTTGGTGATCATTGGTGATGCCTGTAATTGCTCCATAAACCGATAGTAGACCGGATTTTCTATAAAAAAAGTAATAATGGACTCAAAATAGTCTTCAAATTGTGTTTTAATAGGTTTATGCACATTGAATGCCGCAAATACCGCCTTTTCCTTTTCTTTGATATCAAGATAAATTTCGTTGATCAATAGTGCTTTATTCGGGTAATAATTATAAATGGTTCCCATACCGGTCCCTGCCGATTTTGCAATGGCGGACATTGGGGTATTGTGGATACCATTCTCCGTAAGAAGACGAAGTGCGGCCGCTACTATGCTTTCCTTTTTGTTCACTTTGCAAAACTACTTTTTTGGAATAATTATTCCAAATTAAATTTAAATTTTCGGATTTCTAAGTATGCATTCCAATCAGTTCCTCCTATTTGATTACCTAAACGTCAGTCTGGCAATGCGATTCCTTCCAGCTGCATAGGCCACAGAATCGTTTAAAAATCGGATGGTATAGAACGGTTCCTCAGAAAGTTCTTTCCAAGTTTTCCCCATTGTTGAAGAATACGAAATTCCTGTAAACCCCAGAGCAACCAAATCATTTCCCCCAGAATTTGGTATAAATTGCACGCAACTTTTATAATCAGGTTCTACCCCATTGGCGATACTCTCCCAATGACGTCCCCCATCAAAAGTAATGGCTTTATTGGCTGTGCTGATTTCGGGTGAAGTATAATCCCCTCCAATAGCAAACCCCAATGCTTCGTCATAAAAGGCAATACTATAAATTCCCTCGGTTTCCTTTTCATGGATTATGGGAGTTTGCATCACTTCCCAAGAAATTCCTTTGTCCGGAGAAAAATAGACCGTGCCACTTGTAGTTGCAATCCATGTACGACTACCTTTGACCACAACATTGGTATTACTGGCTGCAAAGGCTCCTTCTCCTTTGGGGGCTTCTGGCATAGCAGTACAAGGCGTTTTCTGCCAACTACCTCCTCCATCCCTAGTAATAATAACAGAGAGACAACCATTTCTACTATCGCCTACGGCTATTCCTTCCTGATTGTTCCAAAAGGTCATGGCATCATAAAAAACGCCCTCTCCTTCTTCTTTATAAACTACTTCCATTTTTCCGCCACCAGCGGTTTTATACAATAAGGCCGGCGAACCTATTGAAAGCATAAAAAAATCATTGGACGTATGGGCAACAGCTCTAAAGGCAGGGATTATAGTATCATAGACCATTCTATCATCACGTACTTTTTGATTCGTGGTATTTACAGTACCATATATGCCATTACTGCCCGCAAAGGCAAGGTTCCCGGGCATGATCTCAATGGCTCTGATACTAGTGGAATCTTCATAGACTGTTTCAATGGCTACGGCAGTGTATTGATGTGATTTTTCCTTTTCCATACAGGATAAAACCAGAAAAAGGCAACAAAGTAAAAGGAGTGTTCGCATGCCTAAATGTAGCAATAAAAAGTGTCCTTTGGTATCACTTACAAAAAACATCTTTGTTTTTCCCAAAAACAAAAACTGGGTCTCCCTCCATATTCATAGATCATAAGAGGCTTATCGGATATTTTGGATACTACATGTAAACAATTTCAAAAGTGTACCTTTGCATTCTTAATTTTTTAGGATGCGATTACATAGGAATTTGGTGTTTGCCGTTATCGATGCTTTGAATTTTATATTCAATGAAGGAGAATATGCCGATAAGGTAGTACAAAAAGTATTGAAATTTGATAAACGATGGGGAGCACGGGATCGCGGTTTTATTGCGGAAACTACCTATGAAATTGTGCGTTACAAAAGACTGTATACAGAAATTGCTCAAGTAAAGGCGCCTTACAGCAGAGCAAACCTCTTCAGAATTTTCGTGGTTTGGGCAACACTAAGAGGCATTGAGCTCCCAGATTGGAAACAATTGGAACCCGTACCAAAACGAAAAATTAAAGGAAGGTTCGATGAACTCTCTAAAATTCGAAAATTTAAGGAAGCTATTCCTGATTGGATCGATGAGATTGCTGAAAAAGCTTTGGGAGAACAATTATGGAATGAGGAAATTACGGCTCTAAATAAGAAAGCAGAGGTGATCCTAAGGACCAATACCCTAAAAACTACCAAAGAAAAACTGCATCACCAGCTTCGGGATGAGGGGATTCTTACCGAACCTATCAAAGGATATGCTTCTGCCTTACGCCTCCCGGAACGCAGCAATGTCTTTGTGACGGAAGCCTTTAAAAAAGGGCTTTTTGAAGTTCAGGATGCCTCCTCACAATTGGTAGCTCCATTGCTGGATGTGCAGCCAGGACATCGTGTCGTGGATACCTGTGCAGGCGCAGGTGGCAAATCCTTACATTTGGCGTCCCTTATGGAAAACAAGGGACAGTTGATTGCCATGGATATCTATGGGAGCAAATTAAAGGAGTTAAAACGTCGTGCCCGACGCAATGGGGCGCACAATATTGAAACCCGGGAGATTGAATCTACCAAAGTCATTAAGAAACTATATGGTAGCGCCGATAGAGTGCTTATCGATGCCCCTTGTACTGGGCTTGGAGTGCTGCGAAGAAACCCAGATACCAAATGGAAGTTGCGGCCAGATTTTCTGGATAAAATTGTTGAAACCCAGCAAGAGATACTCAGACGCTATAGTAAAATTGTAAAAAAAGAAGGAAAATTGGTCTATGCCACCTGTTCTATACTTCCACAGGAAAACCATGATCAGGTAAGTGCATTTTTGAAATCCGAGGAAGGGTCCGATTTTAAACTTGTCAAAGAAAAGAAAATATATGCGTCCAAAAGTGGTTTCGACGGTTTCTATATGGCCCTATTGGAAAGAAACTAATTGGTTTCCCTGATAAAAAAGCCTTTTTTAAAAGCATAATGGGCTATTAACAATTTCGTTGAAAACTGTTCATTACTTCCCTGTTCTTTTTACACTTAAAAAGCGTAAATTTGTGGCTTCTTTAACAAACAATTCAGGAATTCAATGATTCATTTCTTCGGGGACGTAGCTATCAAAGTTTTTGCGGTCCAAACCAATCAGGAACTTTCACAGGAGACTATTTCAAAATTGACATGGTTGTTCGGCAACCAACCTAAAATAAACGTGGCGTCTTTGGACGCCTTTTTTGTTGGACCTCGGGCCGCCATGATTACCCCCTGGAGTACCAATGCTACTGAAATTACACAGAATATGGGAATTTCGGGAATTCTCCGCATTGAGGAATTCAGGGCCTCCCATAAAGAAGATACTAATTTTGACCCCATGCTTTTTCACAAATATGAGGGTCTGGACCAAGACGTTTTTAGTATTGAAATTGCTCCTGAACCTATTCTGGAAATTGATTCCATTGTTGATTTTAATGAGGAGGAAGGACTCGCCCTAAGTACGGAAGAAGTACATTATTTAGAGGAAGTGAGCCGTAAAATAGGTCGCAAATTAACGGATTCTGAAGTTTTTGGTTTTAGTCAAGTGAATTCCGAACATTGCCGGCATAAAATTTTCAATGGCAGTTTTGTCATTGATGGAGAAGAAAAACCTACATCCCTTTTTAAGCTCATCAAAAAAACATCGCAGCAAAATCCAAATGAAATCGTTTCTGCATATAAAGATAATGTCGCCTTCATCAAAGGACCCAAAGTGACTCAATTTGCACCTAAGACAGCAGATAAACCGGATTTCTACACTGAAAAGGAATATGAATCCGTGATATCGTTAAAAGCGGAGACCCATAACTTTCCAACCACCGTGGAACCTTTTAACGGAGCTGCCACGGGATCTGGGGGAGAAATACGAGATCGCTTGGCAGGGGGAAAAGGATCTATTCCTTTAGCAGGAACTGCCGTATACATGACCTCTTATTCCCGTTTGGAAGAAAATAGGCCTTGGGAAAAAGGAATGCCAGAACGAAAATGGCTGTATCAAACCCCAATGGATATCCTTATTAAAGCCTCCAATGGAGCTTCTGATTTTGGCAATAAATTTGGACAGCCATTGATCAGTGGTTCCGTGTTAACTTTTGAGCATCAAGAAGAAAATCACCATGGTAATGGGCGCAAACTAGGCTTTGACAAGGTAATCATGCAAGCGGGAGGTATTGGATACGGAAAAGCGGAACAAGCCCTTAAGGATACTCCAAAAACCGGAGATAAAATCGTTATTCTCGGTGGGGACAATTACCGAATAGGCATGGGAGGTGCTGCAGTGTCCAGTGCAGATACAGGAGCCTTTAGCGCGGCCATAGAATTGAATGCCATACAACGATCCAATCCCGAAATGCAAAAAAGAGCAGCCAATGCGGTTCGCGGACTGGTAGAAAGTGAGGAAAACTTAATTGTTTCCATTCACGACCATGGTGCGGGAGGCCATTTAAATTGCCTTTCGGAACTGGTAGAAGATACGGGTGGAAAAATAGATTTAGACAAACTTCCAGTGGGCGACCCCACCCTTTCTGCAAAGGAAATTATTGGTAACGAGTCCCAAGAACGCATGGGATTGGTGATTGGTAAGAATGATATTGCCACGCTACAGCGTATTGCGGAACGGGAACGTTCCCCAATCTATGAAGTTGGTGATGTTACAGGAGATCATAGGTTTACTTTTGAATCAGAAACTACGGGACAAAAACCTATGGACTTACAGTTGTCCGATATGTTTGGAAGTTCCCCAAAAACAATACTCAAAGACAAAACGATCACTCGGAATTACAGTGATGCTACCTATACATTGGAATACTTTCATAACTATTTGGACCAGGTATTGCAATTAGAGGCCGTTGCCTGTAAAGATTGGCTTACGAACAAGGTAGATCGTTGCGTGGGAGGATTGGTGGCCAAACAACAGTGTGTTGGACCGTTACAACTTCCTCTAAATAATTGTGGCGCGATGGCTTTGGATTATAAAGGAAAGGAAGGCATTGCAACTGCCATAGGACACTCACCCATTTCTGGGTTAATTGACCCTGTTGCCGGTAGCAGAAATAGTATTACGGAGGCCTTGACCAATATCATCTGGGCTCCTTTAAAAAATGGCTTGCAAGGAATCTCTTTATCTGCCAACTGGATGTGGCCTTGCAAAAATGAGGGAGAAGATGCCCGTTTGTACACTGCTGTGGAGGCGATATCCGATTTTGCCATAG
The DNA here is from genome assembly GCF_043678055.1 of Spongiimicrobium salis. Taxonomy (NCBI): domain Bacteria; kingdom Pseudomonadati; phylum Bacteroidota; class Flavobacteriia; order Flavobacteriales; family Flavobacteriaceae; genus Spongiimicrobium; species Spongiimicrobium salis. The sequence goes on along the minus strand of NZ_JBHEQA010000005.1, from coordinate 229,309 downwards.
CTTTAGGCATCAATGTTCCCACCGGGAAGGATTCCCTCTCCATGAAACAAAAATACCCAGATGCAGAGGTAATAGCTCCTGGAACGGTAATCATATCGGCTGCGGGCAATTGCAATACTATTTCAAAAATTGTAGAACCCGTATTACAAAAAAAGGGCGGTTCTATCTATTATATCAATATCTCTAAGGACGACTATAAATTAGGAGGGTCTTCTTTTGGGCAAGTTTTAAACGTCATAGGCAGCGAGGCTCCCAATGTTGAGGATGCGGCCTACGTAAAAAGCGTGTTCAACACCTTGCAAAGTCTTATCGTAGATGGACAAATTTTGGCAGGGCACGACGTTGCTTCCGGTGGCTTGATCACTAGCTTGTTGGAGCTTTGTTTTGCCGATGTTGATCTAGGAGCCTCATTGGATATCTCTGGTTTGGGAGAAACCGATACTATAAAAGTACTATTCGCAGAAAATGCCGGTATTGTGTTCCAGGCTAAGGATGACGCAACAGTAGAAACTGTCCTAAATAAGGCACAGCTAGCCTTTGTAAAAATGGGAACTGTAGTCTCTGAACCTACACTGACCATAAGGAATGCAGGAATGGAAATGGGTTTAAATGTCACTTCGCTCCGCGATACTTGGTATAAAACTTCCTTTTTATTAGATAGCAAACAGACAGCCAATAACCTGGCACAAGATCGATACGACAACTATAAAGTACAACCTTTAACGTATAGCTTCCCCTCTTCGTTTAGCGGAAAGCTTCCACAAACAGGTACTTCTAGACCCAAAGCAGCCATCCTTCGCGAAAAAGGAAGTAATTCTGAGCGGGAAATGGCCAATGCGATGTATTTGGCAGGTTTTGATGTTAAGGATGTTCATATGACAGATTTGATTTCCGGACGTGAAACACTAGAGGATATTCAATTTATAGGAGCGGTCGGCGGATTTTCCAATTCCGATGTTTTGGGCAGCGCAAAAGGTTGGGCAGGAGCATTCAAATACAATGAGAAAGCCAATACCGCCTTAAAGAACTTTTTTGCCCGTCCGGACACCCTATCTGTGGGAATTTGCAATGGATGTCAGCTCTTTTTGGAACTAGACCTCATTAATCCAGAGCATGAACACTTATCTAAAATGACCTATAATGACTCTGGCAAGCACGAGAGCAATTTTACTTCGGTAACCATTCAAAAGAACAATTCTGTCATGTTATCGTCTCTGGAAGGAAGTACACTGGGCGTATGGATTTCGCATGGTGAAGGGAAGTTCAATTTACCCATGCCGGAAGAGCAATACGCTATTGTGGCAAAATATGGCTATGAGACCTATCCGGCAAATCCTAATGGAAGTCATTATAATACCGCCATGTTATGTGATAAGACAGGACGTCATTTGGTAACAATGCCGCATATTGAACGTTCTACTTTTCCATGGAACTGGGCGCATTATCCCAAAGATAGGGAAGATCAAGTTTCTCCGTGGTTAACGGCTTTTGTAAATGCCAGAAAGTGGATAACTAAGGAGTAGAACCCAAGCCATGAAAAATGAACCTATAAAAAATGTGCAATCCAAACTCTTGTCTGACAATTGGTACAGTCTTCGGAAATTCACCTATGATTATCAAAAAAAAGATGGAAGTTGGGATCGTCAAGAACGCGAGGCTTATGATCGAGGAAATGGTGCAGCTATTTTACTGTACAATAGTAAGGACAGTACCATTATCTTAACCCGGCAATTTAGATTGCCCACCTATATCAATGGCAATCCTTCCGGAATGATGATCGAGGCCTGTGCAGGCCTACTGGACGATGAGAATCCTGAGGATGCCATCCGCAGAGAAACTGAGGAAGAAACTGGCTTTAAAATTGCTTCCGTCAAACGCGTTTTTGAAGCTTATATGTCCCCTGGCTCCGTGACCGAGATTCTTTATTTTTTTATCGCGGAATACACCGATGCCATGAAAATAAGTGATGGCGGTGGCGTAGATGAAGAATCTGAGAATATTGAAGTTTTAAAGCTTCATATCAATGAAGCGATGCAAATGGTAAAAACAGGTGAAATTAAAGATGCAAAGACCATCTTACTGCTGCAATACATAAAACTGGAAGGGATTATATAAACTAACATTAAAGGGTAATTATACTTAGCCGTACCATCAACAAAATTCCCATTCTTAGCCAGCACAGATCTCTGAAAACAAACAGAAACATTACTGTTTTTTAAGGGAAATGTTAAACCTTATCTCCTTCAATAACACAGAAAAGCGAAATTTGAAGTATTGAATTATTCAAAAATTGAAAGGATTTTATTGGGTTAATCTTCAATAATTTCCCCTGTTTTTTAGCAAGCTTGTTTTAAAATCCCATTTCCTTTTCCTATTTTGCGAAACACTAGCATCCCGTTACAGCTATTTAATTGCAATTTATTGGATGCAATCGTATAAATACGATTCATTTTTTTCGACTTATTTCATAACACCTATATGCAGCAGATTACTAGACTATTCGATTTTCCATACTATCAATTGGAGCAATTTAATTTAAAAGATTCCCTGGCCACGAAATACAATGGGGAATGGGTAAAGACTTCATCCCAAGAATTGGTAGACAAAGCCAATGCCATTAGCCGCGGCCTGTTGCGTCTAGGAGTACAACCAAATGATAAAATTGCACTCATAGCCATGACCAATAGAACGGAATGGAATATTATGGATATTGGCATATTGCAATTAGGCGCCCAAAACGTCCCTATCTATCCTACCATATCCCAAGAAGATTATGAGTATGTATTAAATCATTCAGGAGCAAGTTATTGCTTTGTCTCTTGTACCGAAGTACATGCAAAAGTAGCTGCAATTAAGGCCAATGTTCCGTCCTTAAAGGAAGTATATAGCTTTGATGAGCTGGGCAATTGTAAAAATTGGCAGGAGGTATTGGAATTAGGAGCAGATACGGCGAACCAGGAGGAAGTGGAAAAACTGAAAAATGCTGTAGACCCCATGGATCTTGCGACCATTATTTATACTTCAGGTACTACAGGGAGGCCTAAAGGTGTAATGTTGTCCCATCATAATGTAGTGAGCAATGCCCTTGAAAGTTCCAAAAGATTGCCTGAGGTAAATGAGCATGCCAGGGCATTGAGTTTCTTGCCCGTATGCCATATCTATGAGCGCATGATGATGTACCTCTATTTGTATCAGGGGGTTTCCATATACTTTGCGGAATCCATGGATAAGATCAGCGATAATTTAAAGGAAGTACAACCCCATGTCATGACTGCCGTTCCCAGACTCTTGGAAAAAGTGTATGACAAAATCATTGCTAAAGGGACGGCTTTGACAGGAATCAAGAAAAAATTATTTTTCTGGGCCGTTGAGGTAGGTTTACAATATGAGCCTTATGGAAAAAATGGATGGTGGTATGAGAAAAAATTAGGCTTGGCCCGGAAGCTTATTTTTAGTAAGTGGAGTGAAGGCCTTGGTGGAAATTTAAGATCCATTTCTTCAGGAAGTGCAGCCTTGCAACCAAGGTTGGCCCGTATTTTCAATGCGGCCGGACTACCTGTAATGGAAGGCTATGGCTTAACAGAAACTTCTCCTGTGCTTTCGGTTAACGACATGCGCAACCGAGGTTTTAGAATAGGAACGGTAGGTAAACTGTTGGATCAAACCGAGATTAAGATTGCCGAAGATGGTGAAATATGTGTCAAAGGGCCCCAAGTAATGATGGGATATTATAAAGATCCGGAGAAAACCGCAGAGGTATTAAAAGATGGATATTTCCACACAGGCGATATCGGAGAAATTGACAGTGACGGGTTTTTGAAAATTACCGATCGTAAAAAAGAAATGTTCAAAACCTCTGGAGGCAAATACGTGGCGCCCCAATTGCTCGAAAACAGATTTAAACAATCCCGATTCATTGAACAGATCATGGTGGTCGGTGAAGGTGAAAAAATGCCTGCAGCAATAGTACAGCCTGAGTTTGAATTTCTGGAAAGCTGGGCCAAGAAAAATAATATTGCCTATGAGAACCTGGGAGACTTGGTTCAGAATGAAACCGTAATCGCCCGCTACCAACAAGAGGTTGATTCGGCAAATGAAAATTTCGCCAAATGGGAAAAAGTAAAGCAATTTAGATTAACCCCAGATATCTGGAGCATTGATGCCGGACACCTTACCCCTACAATGAAATTAAAGCGAAAAATTGTAAAACAAAAGTACATTTCATTGTACAACGATATTTATCAGCATTAATAGCTATTTTGGAATTCGCGACTATTGACCTATCAGGATGATGCATAAAAAAATATGCATCATTCTGATAATCAAAACATTGAACTTGACCCTTAGGTTCTGGAAGTGCGCGTTGTTTGTTGAATTTTCTGCAAAAAAAAGGTCGTAGTTCCCTCATCATTGTTTTAATAAATCTCAAAATTTATTATGCATGCATAATAAATTTTTCGTATATTTGATATCTCATATAAATGAATATGACAGACATTACTATTGATTATGCACTACGTGCCACATGGCAAGCTGTTGCACGAATGTACAATGAAGAGGCCAAGAATTTTGATACTACCATGGCTATTGGTTTTACCATGCTCAGTATTGATCCAAAAACTGGAACTCCCTCCACGGCCTTAGGTCCAAAGATGGGTATGGAAGCAACAAGTCTATCCAGGGTACTTAAAAGCATGGAAGAAAAGGGGCTTATTGAACGAAAACCAAATCCTAAGGATGGAAGAGGTGTACTGATTCATTTAACTCCCTTCGGATTGGAAAAACGAAAAATATCAAAAGATGTCGTGATGCGTTTCAATAATACCGTCAAAGAACACATTTCAGATCAAAAACTGGAACATTTTTTTGAAGTCACTGAAACGATCAACAAACTCATTATAGAAAAGAAAATTTATTAACGACAACAATTAATTCATACGTTTTCAATGAATAAGCACATTAAAAAAGTAGCAGTTATAGGTTCCGGAATTATGGGAAGTGGTATAGCATGCCATTTTGCCAATATTGGAGTAGAAGTTTTATTATTGGACATTGTTCCCAGAGACCTTACCGATAAGGAAAAAGCAAAAGGCTTAACATTAGAACATAAAACCGTTCGTAATCGTCTGGTTAACGATTCTCTTAAAACTGCACTAAAATCAAAACCATCCCCTATTTATCATCAAAAATTTGCCAGTCGTATCACCACGGGAAATTTAGAGGATGATATTGCTAAAATAGCTCATGTAGATTGGATCATTGAAGTTGTTGTTGAGCGTCTGGATATTAAACAGCAGGTTTTTGAAAATCTGGAAAAACACAGGACTCCAGGTACTTTAATTACTTCCAATACTTCGGGTATTCCCATTAAATTTATGAGTGATGGAAGAAGTGAGGATTTTCAGAAGCATTTCTGTGGAACACACTTTTTTAATCCGGCGCGCTATTTAAAATTATTTGAAATCATTCCTGGTCCAAAGACTTCTCCGGAAGTACTGGATTTCCTAAATGGCTATGGCGAACAATTTTTGGGCAAAACCAGTGTAGTGGCCAAAGACACCCCTGCTTTTATAGGAAATAGAATTGGGATCTTTAGCATCCAAAGTCTTTTCCACATGGTGAAAGATCTTGGAATGACCATTGAAGAAGTTGACAAATTATCCGGACCCGTTATTGGTCGTCCAAAGTCGGCAACCTTTAGGACTGTTGATGTCGTGGGGTTGGATACCTTGGTTCACGTTGCCAATGGCATTGCTGAAAATTGCCCGGATGATGAAAAAATAGCCTTGTTTCAATTGCCAGATTTCATTAACACCATGATGGAAAACAAATGGCTGGGCAGTAAATCGGGACAGGGTTTTTATAAAAAGGTAAAGAACAATGACGGAAAGAGTGAGATCCTCTCGCTTGATCTGGAAACATTGGATTATCGTGCAAAGAAGAAAGCAAGTTTTGCCACTTTGGAACTTACTAAAACGATTGACAATGTAGTTGACCGTTTTAAGGTATTGGTAGGCGGAAAAGATAAAGCCGGTGCTTTTTACAGAAAAAGTTTTGCTGCATTGTTTGCTTATGTTTCCCATCGCATTCCTGAAATCACAGATGAGCTGTATAAAATAGACGATGCCATGAAAGCTGGTTTCGGATGGGAACACGGTCCATTTCAAATATGGGATGCCATTGGTGTAGAAGCAGCGCTTGCCATAATGAAAGAGGAAGGACAGGAACCTGCGGCTTGGATCGGAGAAATGTTGGCAGCCGGGATGACCTCATTTTATTCGGTAAAAGATGGAGCCACGTATTTTTATGATATCCCCAAAAAGGAAATGCAAAAAGTACCTGGGCAAGATGCGTTTATTATCCTGGATAATATCAGAAAAACCACAGAGGTCTTTAAAAACAGTGGTGTGGTGGTAGAAGATTTGGGCGATGGTATTCTCAATGTGGAATTCCAATCCAAAATGAATACGATTGGCGGGGATGTTCTAGCCGGATTGAACAAAGCGATCGATATGGCCGAAAAAGATTTTCAAGGATTGGTTGTTGGAAATCAAGCTGCCAATTTCTCGGTGGGCGCCAATATTGGTATGATTTTCATGATGGCTGTAGAGCAAGAATACGATGAATTGAACATGGCCATTAAAATGTTCCAAGATACCATGATGCGTATGCGTTACTCTTCAATTCCTACTGTTTCTGCCCCCCATGGGATGACGTTAGGTGGGGGTTGTGAACTTTCTATGCATGCGGATAAAGTTGTTGCAGCAGCGGAAACATACATTGGTCTAGTAGAGTTTGGTGTAGGTGTCATACCTGGTGGCGGTGGCTCTAAGGAATTCGCCCTACGTGCAGCAGATACTTTTAAGAAAAATGATGTGGAGCTCAATGTATTGCAAGAATACTTTTTAACGATTGGAATGGCAAAAGTATCCACATCTGCCTATGAAGCTTATGACCTGGGTATTCTCCAGAAAGGAAAAGACATTGTCGTAGTCAATAAAGACCGTCAAATCGCAATGGCCAAAGCCCATGCAAAATTAATGGCGGAAGCAGGCTATACCCAACCCCCTAGAAGAAAAGATGTGAAGGTACTGGGAAAACAGGCCTTAGGAATGTTTTTAGTAGGTACGGATGCTATGGAAGCAAGCCGTTACATTAGCGCCCACGATCAGAAAATAGCCAATAAATTGGCCTATGTCATGGCCGGAGGGGATTTATCGGAACCCACATTGGTCACAGAACAATATTTATTGGATATTGAACGAGAAGCCTTCCTATCGCTTTGTACCGAACGCAAAACTTTGGAAAGGATTCAACATATGTTAAAAACAGGGAAACCATTGAGAAACTAAATGACAAACATGAACAATTCTCAACACTTAAATCTTAATTCGCAATACCCTAAATAAAATGAAAACAGCATACATAGTAAAAGCATATAGAACCGCAGTAGGAAAGGCTCCAAAAGGTGTATTTCGCTTTAAAAGAACGGATGAACTAGCGGCTGAGACTATCGAGTATATGATGAACGAACTCCCGCAATTTGACAAAACCCGTATTGACGATGTCATTGTTGGCAACGCCATGCCAGAGGGTTCTCAAGGATTGAACATGGCCCGTTTAATTTCTTTAATGGGATTGGACATTGTAGATGTTCCCGGTGTTACCGTAAACAGATTTTGTTCTTCCGGTATTGAAACTATAGGTATTGCAACGGCAAAAATACAAGCAGGTATGGCGGATTGTATCATTGCTGGAGGCGCTGAGAGTATGAGTGCGGTACCCATGACAGGTTTTAAAACAGAATTGAACTACGACTTGGTCAATGCAGGTCATGAAGATTATTATTGGGGGATGGGAAATACTGCTGAAGCCGTGGCCCAACAGTTCAAGGTATCCCGGGAAGATCAGGATGAATTTGCCTATAATTCCCATATGAAGGCGTTAAAGGCGCAAGCCGAAGATCGCTTCCAAAGTCAAATAGTTCCCATTGATGTGGAACAGATCTATGTGGATGAAAATGGTAAAAAGGCTTCCAAAAAATATACGGTGACCAAAGATGAAGGTCCTAGAAAAGGTACTTCTTTAGAGGTACTGAACAAATTACGCCCCGTTTTTGCGGCAGGAGGTAGCGTTACTGCGGGGAATTCTTCCCAGATGAGCGATGGAGCCGCTTTTGTACTGGTGATGAGCGAGGAAATGGTGAAAGAGCTCAATATAGAACCTATTGCACGATTAGTAAACTATGCCGCTGCAGGGGTAGAACCTCGTATTATGGGAATTGGTCCTGTAAAAGCTATTCCAAAAGCCTTAAAACAGGCCGGTCTGGAGCAAAAAGATATTGAATTGATAGAATTGAATGAAGCCTTTGCTTCACAATCCCTAGCAGTTATTCGCGAATTGGACCTCAACCAAGACATTGTCAATGTAAATGGCGGTGCCATTTCTTTAGGGCATCCCTTAGGCTGTACTGGAGCCAAACTTTCGGTACAGTTATTTGATGAAATGCGAAAGCGCAATATGCAAGGGAAACACGGTATGGTGACCATGTGTGTAGGTACTGGTCAAGGTGCTGCAGGGATTTTTGAATTTCTTAATTAATGGAGTACAAACGGCTGCAAGTGATTTCAAACCTATAAGGCTACTGCCCCTTTTGAATCATTCTTTGCTTTTGAAAAAAAATAAAAATAATATGAGTACAGAAACAATAAACAAAGACATTTTACGCGGAGGACAGTTTCTCGTTAAGGAAACGAAGTGTGAAGATATATTTACCTTGGAAGATTTATCCGAAGAACAACGGATGATGCGCGATAGTACCAAAGAGTTCGTCGATCGCGAATTATGGGCCCACTGGGAGAAGTTTGAAAGTAAGGACTACGCCTATACGGAACAGACCATGCGCAATGCCGGGGCCTTGGGATTGTTGGGAATTGCAGTTCCCGAACAATACGGAGGCTTGGGAATGGGATTTGTTTCCACCATGTTGGTCTGTGATTATATCTCAGGTGCAACAGGATCTTTTAGTACGGCTTTTGGTGCCCATACCGGAATAGGAACCATGCCTATTACCCTCTATGGCAATGAGGAACAGAAAAACAAATACGTTCCCAAATTGGCTACTGGAGAATGGTTTGGTGCGTATTGTCTAACGGAACCCGGAGCGGGATCTGATGCGAATTCAGGAAAAACAAAAGCGGTTCTTTCAGAAGATGGGAAACACTATCATATTACGGGTCAAAAGATGTGGATTTCCAATGCCGGATTCTGTAATATGTTCATTGTATTCGCACGTATTGAGGACGATAAGAACATTACAGGCTTTATCGTTGAAAATGATCCCAGCAATGGAATTACCCTTGGCGATGAGGAGAAGAAATTGGGAATCCACTCCTCTTCCACCCGTCAAGTATTCTTTAATGAAACCAAAGTGCCTGTTGAAAATATGCTGTCCGAGCGCGGGAATGGCTTTAAAATTGCCATGAATGCCCTTAACGTAGGACGAATCAAATTGGCAGCTGCTTGCTTGGATGCACAACGAAGAGTAATCACGGAAGCGGTAAAATATGCGAATGAGCGACTTCAATTTAAGACTCCCATTATGAATTTTGGGGCAATAAAATCTAAAGTCGCCACTATGGCCACCAATTGCTATGCCGGGGAATCTGCAAGTTATCGTGCTGCAAAAAACATTGAGGATCGGATTACTTTACGTGAAGCAAGCGGAAACTCGCATCAAGAAGCGGAATTAAAGGGTGTGGAGGAATATGCTATAGAATGCTCTATTCTAAAGGTGGCGGTTTCAGAAGATTGTCAAGGCACCACCGATGAAGGCATTCAGATTTTCGGAGGTATGGGCTTTAGTGCAGATACTCCTATGGAATCTGCTTGGAGAGACTCTCGTATTGCCCGTATCTATGAGGGCACCAATGAAATTAACAGGATGCTCTCTGTTGGGATGCTGATCAAAAAAGCCATGAAGGGTCATGTAGATCTTCTAGGGCCTGCAACCAAAGTTGGCGAAGAATTGATGGGAATCCCTTCTTTTGACACTCCTGATTTCTCCGAATTATTCTCAGAAGAAAAAGATTTGGTAAAAAGATTAAAAAAAGTATTTTTGATGGTTTCTGGATCAGCGGTACAAAAATATGGCCCGGATTTGGAGAAACATCAGCAACTGTTGATGGCCGCTTCCGATATCTTAATTGAAATCTATATGGCGGAGTCAACAATATTGCGAACAGAGAAAAATGCAAAACGTTTTGGCGAAGAAGCGCAGACTACCCAAATAGCAATGTCCAAATTGTATTTGTACAATGCGGTGGATACGGTAATTCAAAAAGGAAAAGAAGCTATTGTCTCTTTTGCTGAAGGAGATGAACAACGGATGATGCTCATGGGACTTAAACGTTTTACAAAATATATCAATCAACCAAACGTAGTAGCTTTACGTACTCAAATTGCGGATAAAGTAGCTGCGGATAATGGTTATACCTTTGACTAATTCGAAAAAAGCTTTGTAATGAAGCAGAATGAATGACCGTTCCCCAGGGAACGGTTTTTTTTTGGAAAAAACCTTCGTTTAGGCCAAAAAAATATAATTTTGCGGGATGGAAAAGAAGCTTTTAGAATCGGTATATGATGCTGGTGATTTCAGAAAAAGAGGACACCAATTGATTGATGAGTTAGCAGATTATCTAGAGGCTACTATCCAGGAAAAATCTCCAAAAGTACTGCAATGGAATCTTCCCGATTTCGAGCATGAATTCTGGAAAGATTACACAAAATCTGGTGATGAAAAAACGCTTTTTAAAGAGGTCCTAAAGCATTCTACCAGTGTTCACCATCCTAAATATATCGGACATCAAATAAGTCCTACCGCACCAATTACCCTATTGTCTGGAATGGTGAGCGCCCTTCTTAACAATGGAATGGCTGTATATGAAATGGGCATGTCGGCAAATTCCATAGAACGTATAATCACCGATTTGATTTGTAAAAGAATTGGGTATACAACAGGTTCCAGTGGTTTTTTAACTTCTGGTGGCACTTTAGCCAATCTTACGGCGCTGTTAACAGCGCGAAAGGCAAAAGTACCCCATGATGTATGGAATCAAGGGCACACCAAACCTTTGGGTATCATGGTTAGTGAAGAAGCACATTACTGCATAGAACGTGCGGCAAAAATTATGGGGTTGGGAGAAAAAGGTATTATTAAAGTTCCAACGACTGCGGATTACACCATTGATACCTCTAAGTTGGAGACCTGTTATGAAGAGGCAAAAAAAAATGGAATCCACGTTTTTGCCCTTGTGGGCAGCGCCCCTTCAACCGCTACAGGAATTCATGATAATTTAGAAGCTCTTGCCGATTTCAGTAAAAAACACAATTTATGGTATCATGTTGATGCTGCCCATGGCGGGGCTGCTATATTCTCTTCTATCTATAAAAAGGCACTTCATGGAATAGAAAAATCGAACTCTACGGTAATCGATGGTCATAAAATGATGATGATGCCCGGAATTACCACAGCTTTACTTTTTAAGGATGATAGGGATTCCTATACTACTTTTAGTCAAAAAGCAGATTACTTACTAGAACAATCTACAGATAGAGAGTGGTACAATTCAGGAAAACGCACTTTTGAATGCACCAAGAGTATGATGTGCCTCCATTGGTATACCTTATTGAAAACCTATGGTGAAGGAGTATTCGATACCTTTGTTACTACATTATACGATGCAGGTCATGCCTTTGGAAATACCATTCAAGAAGATGATGAATTTGAGTTGGCCGTTGCCCCCAAGTCCAACATTGTCTGTTTTAGATGGTGTGCCCCCCATTTAGATTCCAATGCCTTAAATAAAATTAATGAAGGGATTCGACAACAATTATTGGATGATGGGGAATTTTATATCGTTCAAACAAAACTGAGAGGAACGCATTATCTGAGAATTACAATAATGAATCCTTTTACTACGGAAGATCATCTGCAAAAACTTCTGGAACGCATAAAAAAAATTGCTGCCCAGATTACAAGTACCATCCTATAATTCGGGCTAAGGCCATCTTCCTGTTTTATTTAGAAAAAATAAAACCCTAACTATTCATTTCTCGTAAGTAAGTCCAAAGGCAGTTTAGCATACATGCTATTGGGTTATCATGCGTTTCAGAAAAAACGCAATAGTAACGGCCCCCATATCCTTTTCGTTATTGCGCAGCTGGATATGTTTTTAAGATGGCGATGGGAAGTACAGCCTTTTAAAGAACGACGCAATGGATTTAAACAAAAAACAATTATTTCGTGATACTTCCCCTAAAAAAGGCGTGCACTCCGAGTGCTATAACACTATGATAGTAGATTTTCCTTTCTTGAAGATTGTAACCGATAAAGAAGCATGGGGCGATACACTAAAACGTATTGACTCTTATGATTTTTATCATACTTTTGATTATCACCAACTATCAAAAAAAAATAACGAAGAGGCCTTGTTAATTGTATATGATGCGCCTAGTACACTTATTGCCCTTCCCCTGCTAATACGTCCTATTGAAGGAACTTCTTATAATGACGCGACTTCGGTATATGGGTATGGGGGACCTGTCATTAAAGGTATTCCGGAAAACGCTGATTTTACGGATTTCCATATGGCTTTGAATGCATTTTTCAGCGTCAAAAACATTGTAAGTGTATTCACTAGATTACATCCCTTTATAAAAAATCAGGAAGCAATTCTAAACCATATGGGGCATATTGATGAATTGGGAAATGTAGTCCATATTGATCTTGCCAAAGACCTTCAAGACCAACGAAAAGCTTTTTCTGGTACAACGAAGAGATATTTAAATAAAATACGAAAATCCTATCACACTAGAATAGGAAATTCTAAAGCAGATATCCTACGATTCATCGAGCTTTATTACGAGAATATGAATAGGGTAAATGCTAAAGAAGATTACTATTTTTCTGAAGACTACTTCTTTGATTTAATGGAGAGTTCAGAATTTGAGACCTTAATTATTTTCGCTGTAAACAATACCACTAAAAAAGAAGTTTCCGGCGCCATGATGATAAGGACAAATAATGAAATTATCCAGTATCACCTATCCGGAACCATGAACGACTATTTAAAGGTAACCCCTTTACGCTTGTTGATCGATGAAATAAGAATTATGGGTACTAAAGATTGCTATAAACATTTTAACCTTGGTGGTGGTGTCAATAGCGAAGAAGACTCGCTCTTCTTTTTCAAATCGTCCTTTTCCAAAAACTTCAAAAAATTTAAAGTTTGGAAATACATTGTAGATTTGGAAGCCTATTACAGTCTAAGCCAGCAAAACAGCACTAAATATAACTATTCTAGTTTCTTTCCAGTATACCGAAGAAATTAATGATCCTTCATCGACTGCAAAACCCCTTCTTCCTGTGCTTTATTTGAAAAATTAATGGCACATTCAATTAATGCCAAATGGGAATACGCTTGAGGAAAATTCCCTAACAAACGCTTCGATTTAAAATCAATATCCTCACTATATAGTCCCAAGTGATTGCTGTAACCCAACAATTTTTTAAATTGAACCAAGGCCTTCTCTTCTTCACCAATTTTGAAGAGACTATTGATATACCAGAATGTACATATTGTAAATGATGATGAAGGCAAGCCAAAATCGTCCTTGTTTTTATACCGATACAATAATCCATCATTACTTAGTTCATCCCCAATTGCCCGTACCGTACTTACAAATTTAGGATCTTTGGGATCTATAAAGCCATAAGATTCCATAAGCAGTACAGATGCATCCAAATGTATAGTACCATAAGACTGTGTAAAAGCGTTAACCTCTGGATTCCAAGCATTTTCAAGAATATCTTCCCGAATCTCCTGTTCCAAGGTCTGCCATTTTTCAATTTTATGGGTCTTTTCAAAAATATGGGCCACTTTTAACGCGCGATCAATGGCCACCCAACATAACACTTTGGAGAATGTAAAATGCCGCTCTTCCGTGCGGAATTCCCAAATTCCCTTATCGGGTTCTTTCCAGTGTTTATCTACAACCCACACAATACCTTTGGTAATGGTCCAAAGCTCTTCTCCATTTTCCAAATCAACACTAAATTTTGCCAACTGCTCATAAATAACATCCATTAAAATTCCATAAATATCATTCTGACGCTGTTTATAGGCCGCATTCCCAATACGTACTGGCTTTGAGTTTTTATAACCACTTAAGTGGTCCAGACTTTCTTCCGTTAATTTTTTCTCTTTATTGATGCCATACATAATCTGTAATTTCTCATCCTTATCGGGAATAAGATCAATAATGAATTGCAAATAACGACGTGCCGTATTCTTGTGCCCCAACTCAGAAACTACTTTGATGACCATGGAGGCGTCACGTATCCAACAAAAGCGATAATCCCAATTTCGTACTTCCCCAATGGTCTCGGGCAATGAGGTTGTTGCCGCCGCCAATACTGCTCCAGATTTGTCATAACTTAATAACTTTAGGGTCATGGCACTCCTAATAATCTCCTTGTTGAACATTTTATAGGTAGGTGTGCGATCCACCCAATTTAACCAGTACACCTTTGTACGCTCCAATTCCAAGTAGATTTTACGTAAAGTAGGTTGAAAAATCTTTTCATTGTATCCCAAGAGGAAGTACCCATCTTCTGTTAATTGAATCGTATTTCCATCAACGATAGCCTGCTTATCAAAAGAGGTATACAAAAACAGCGTATCAAACTTCTCGGTATCGGTAAGACTTACGATAAAATCCTTCTTTATGTAGGTTATGGTCTCCCCCACCGCATATTCAAGCTTAGGGTTATAGGCTACTTTAAATTCTGGACTACCCGAGACGTATTTGATGTAACGTACAATTTCTGGAGGCGCATGGTAGCCTCCTCCACCATCTTTGTAATAACGGGGCATAAAATCATGGAGTTCAAAAATATGGGGTCCGCTGGCATACCTTGTGACCAAGATACAGCTGTTTGCCTCATATTCTTGGGTTATCGTATAGTCCTCCGAGACTAAGACCTCAAAACTCCCTCCAATTTCCTCATCTAAAATTTTAGCAAATACAGAAGAAGAATCAAATTCCGGCAAACAGCACCAGTCCAATGAACCCGTCTGAGAGATTAATGCGGCACTCCTACAATTACCGATGATTCCATAATTTAAATTGTTCATATTTCAGAAAATCTTAAAAACTGACATCCAGTTGGTTTTACAATCTATTTTGACGAAATTTAGGAAAATTTAACTTTAAAAAACCCAATAACCTTACATTTTATGAACAAAACTATCATAATCTCGAATAGACTCCCCATTCAACTCAAAATTCAAGATCGTAAGGTAACGGCTATTCCTAGTGTAGGAGGATTAGCAACAGGAATGAAATCGGTACATGCGGAAGGAAGCAGCCTATGGATAGGTTGGAGCGGATTAACCATAGAAGAGATTCCCCAAGAACTTGAAAAAAGTATTGATCAAAATTTAGCGGAGTACGATTGTTCCAGGGTTCCTTTGAATAAGGCAGAGGTTGACGGCTTTTATTTTGGATTTAGCAATCGTACCGTTTGGCCACTCTTCCATTATTTTTTGGAGTATTCTGAATTTGAATTGGAGAATTGGAATACCTATAAGACCGTAAACCAAAAGTTTGCCGATGCCATTATTGCCCAAGCAAAGGAAGGAGATACTATATGGGTGCACGATTATCAACTAATGCTGGTTCCGCAGATGGTGAAAGAGAAATTACCCCAAATTTCCATCGGCTTTTTTTTACATATCCCCTTTCCCTCTTATGAAATCTTTAGAACCTTACCTTGGAGAAAAGAAATTTTAGAAGGACTTCTGGGCGCTGACCTCATCGGATTTCACACCTATGATTACGAGCGTCATTTTTTAAGTTCCGTGCGGAGATTGTTGGGGGCAGAAGTAAGTTTCAATGAGATTTACAGGGACAATCGCGTGATAAAAGTGGACTCTTTCCCCATGGGTATCGATTATAAAAAATTCCGTTCTGCTGCCAAAGAACATGCGAAAAACACTTCGGAACAACAATCCGAATTGCAAAGAAAACTGAATACTCATAAAGAATCCACGCCTAATGGTAAATTGGTACTCTCCATCGATCGATTGGATTATACCAAGGGAATTGCCAAAAGATTAAATGCCTTTGAATACTTTTTGAACAAGTACCCCCAATACAAAGAGAAAGTGCGTCTGATTATCCTTGCAGTACCCTCACGGTCCAATGTTCCCCAATATAAGCTGCTCAAAAAGGAAATCGATGAACTTGTAGGACGTATCAATGGCGAATTGTCCACAGTGAGTTGGACTCCTATTTGGTATTTTTATCGTTCTATGCCTTTTGAAAATCTTATTGACCTGTATACCTCTTGTGATATTGCCTGGTTGACACCCATTCGGGATGGAATGAACCTGGTAGCCAAAGAATATATTGCTACGCGTATTGATAAAACTGGGGTGCTCATCCTAAGTGAGATGGCCGGTTCTGCTAATGAGATGAACGAGTCGTTATTGATTAACCCGAATAATTTTGAGCAAATCGCCGACGCCCTCAACAAAGCGATTACCATGCCCTTGGAAGAACAGAAAGATCGCAATGCCCCTATGCAAAAGCGATTAAAACGTTACAATGTGGAAAATTGGGCCAATGACTTTATGACTTCGCTCAAAAATCAAAAAAATAACCAGAAGGCCAATGTCTCCAGGCAGATGAACGCCTCCATTTTAACATCGGTGACCAAAGCATATGCCAACGCCAAAAACCGTATTCTCTTTTTGGATTATGATGGTACCTTGGCCAAATTTCACAATGACCCTCAAAAAGCCGGGCCGGATGAAAAACTCTATGCACTTTTAGATGCACTTAACGCCCAAGAGGGCACAACAGTCTATCTTATCAGTGGCCGGGACAAGGATACTTTTTCCAGATGGTTTCTCCATAAAAAATACAATATGATCGTGGAACACGGTATTTGGATTTCCCAAAACGGCACCCCTTTTCGATTGCTGGAAAAGGTGAAAAATGATTGGATGAAGAAAATACGCCCCGTCTTGGAATCTTTTGTAGATCGCAGTCCTGGTACTTTTATCGAAGAAAAGAATTATTCCCTGGCTTGGCACTACAGAAATACGGATCCTGATTTTGGGAATAAAAGGGCTACCGAACTAACTACCGTACTGACTAGTTTAATAGCAAATGACCACCTGAGCGTATTGCCCGGAAATAAGGTTCTGGAAATTAAAAATAGTGGCGTAAATAAGGGGCGCGCTGCCATGCGCGTTTTATCTGAGCAAGAACCTGATTTTATATTTGCTATAGGGGATGATTGGACCGACGAGTTCATGTTTGCTGAACTCCCTAAGGAAGCTATTACTATTAAAGTAGGTATTCAAAAGACCCAGGCAAAGTATTATATTGAAAATACAGCCCGCGTACGTGAAGTTTTGGGTAATTTTGCTGGAATATAAAACTGCCGAAATGAAAAACGTTCTCCTCCTTTGCGCCTATCTCTCTTCTGTCTACATCATGGCACAACCCAATACCGAAGTCTTTCTTTTAGATATTTCGGAGAAAAATGGAAGTCTGGATTTTACAAACCCTAGAAATATTTCAAATAATGATGGTTATGACAATCAACCATCATTTTATGATAAAGACATGGTTTCTTTTTCATCTACTAGAAATGGTCAAACAGACATTGCCCAATACCATTTGGATACCCAAAAACTCCACTGGATCAATGATACGCCCGGTGGTAGTGAATATTCTCCTTTAAGAGTACCAAAAAGCAAACATATTTCCGCCATTAGATTAGACACTACAGGCTTGCAACGATTGTACCAGTACAACACCTCCACCGGGAAAAGCAAAGAATTGCTCAAAGACCTAAAAGTAGGCTATCATGTATGGTACAATAAGGATATTCTAGTATTTACGGTTTTGGTCAATGGTGGAATGGACCTGATGATTGCCCATCTACAAAAAGGAACCCAGAAAACCGTTTACACAAAGGTAGGCCGTTCATTGCATAAGATTCCCAATTCCGATTTGGTAAGTTTCATTGGGTATGAAAACAATCGCTCCTTTGTTTTTTCTTTAGATCCGAACTCTGGTGAAACCAAAAAACTAATCTACTTGCCGTCAAAGGTACAGGATATATGCTGGTTGGGCGATGGCAGCATTTTAATGGCACAAGGAAATCGTATCATGAAGTTCAACCCACAGCAGGATGCCAACTGGAAAGAGATCAAACAATTTGATCAAAAAGAACTGTACAGCCTCAGTCGAATGGCGGTTAGTGAAAATGGAAAATTGTTGGCCGTTGTGGCTGAGGAATCCCCGGAAGTTATTGTTCAAAAACAATTGGATGCCTACAATGCCAGGGATATAGAGGCATTTTTGGCAACCTACAGTGATAATGTAAAAGTGTACAATTACCCACATACCTTATCCTATGAAGGAAAAGCCAATATGAAAACAGGATATTCCAGTCTCTTCACCAATGTGACTGATTTAAATTGTGTGATAAAAAATAGAATTGTTATTGGCAATAAGGTAATCGATGAAGAATACCTCACTATGAATGGAAATAACTTCAGTGCCACGGCAATATACGAAGTGGCGAATGGAAAAATAATTGCTGTGACTTTTATACAATAAATCCCTCTTGAAGCCTAAATTACATATCCTTCCCACGATAATATTATCACAATTTGCCTGCACATCCTTATGGTTTGCAGGGAATGCCATTGTAGATGATCTTACTTCCAAAACAGGTTTGGGAACTGAAATCATTGGTTATGTGCTATCTTCTGTTCAATTGGGTTTTATTGTGGGTACCTTGGTTTTTGCTCTTTTGATGATTGCTGATCGGTTTTCCCCATCCAAAGTGTTTTTGATTTGTGCCTTTTTAGGGGCACTTTGTAACCTAGTTTTGTTATACGAAGAGATCGGCACTACCCTCTTATTGATAGTTCGATTTGGTACGGGATTTTTCTTAGCAGGAATCTATCCGGTAGGAATGAAAATTGCGGCGGACTATTATGAAAAGGGACTGGGCAAAGCCTTAGGTTACTTAGTGGGTGCCCTAGTATTGGGGACCGCTTTTCCCTATCTTATCAGTGGTTTGGATTTTAAGGATTATACTATTGTAGTTTTTACCACTTCTGCTTTTGCTGCTTCTGGTGGGCTTGCCATGTGGCTTTTGGTACCCAATGGCCCTTTTAGAAAAGCGAGCAGTCAACTTCAATTGAAGACCGGCTTCACCTTATTCAAAGACCTTCATTTTAAAAAGGCGGCCTTCGGCTATTTTGGGCACATGTGGGAGCTTTATGCCTTTTGGGCCATCACACCTTTAGCGATCAAAGGATACAATACTTTATACGGTACTTCCTTGTCGGTTCCTTTATGGACTTGTGGTATTATTTCCATTGGAGCGCTTTCCTGCGTCTTGGGCGGATACACTTCGTTACGAATTGGGAGTAAAAAAGTGGCCCTCTTCGCCTTGACCGTTTCCGGTCTCTTCTGTGTGTTATCCCCCTTATTTTTTGAACTCCCATCATTTTTGTTTCTCATTATTTGGTGTTTATGGGGTATGGTGGTCATTGCAGATTCTCCTCAATTTTCCACTATGGTAGCGGCCACAGCTCCTACTGCAATAAAGGGCACTGCACTAACACTGGTCAATTGTATTGGTTTTGCCATAAGTATTTTGAGCATCCAACTCTTGCTTTATCTTTTAGATTATATTGATATTCGGTATATCTTCTTGTTTTTGGCGCTGGGTCCTATAGGAAGTTTATATTATTTTCTTAAAAGGAGCTCTTAACTTTTTTTTAAGAATTTATCCTTTGATATAAACGTACATTGGGGCGACTAAAAAATTTGAATAATGAAAAAATTAATTACCACTTCTTTTCTTCTCCTGAGTACCGTTCTCATTGCACAAACGGATATGCGTATTTATGATATTATCGACGCCATATCTGAAGAACGTATTACAAAGGATATCACCACCTTGGCGAATTTTGGTACGCGGCATACGTTGAGCGACACCGTTTCCAACACTAGGGGAATTGGAGCAGCACGACGCTGGATCAAGAAGGAATTCGAGAAAATTTCAAGTGCTTGTAATAATTGTCTTGAAGTATCTTTTCAAAAAGACCTCGTAAAAAAAGGAACCAATGCCCGTATTGTACACGATGTATGGGTAGTAAATGTTGTTGCTATTCAAAGAGGTACCAAATATCCCAATCGCTATATCATTATGAGTGGTGATATTGACTCTAGGGCAAGCGATGCTGCAGATTTTACTTCAGACGCTCCAGGGGCAAATGACAATGCAAGTGGTATGGCGGGTACTATCGAGGCCGCTAGGATATTGTCCAAATATAAATTTGAAAGCAGTATTATTTATTTGGGATTGTCTGGCGAGGAACAAGGATTGTTTGGAGGGCAAGGCCTAGTAAAACAGATGAAAGAAGGCAATTGGGATTTGATCGGAATTTTCAATAACGATATGATTGGAAATATCCGGGGAGTTGACGGGGTAATTAGCAATAGGGATTTTCGAATTTTCTCTGAGCCTGTTCCTGCCACGGAAACCGCACAACAACGGAGAGCCAGACGTTTCTATGGTGGTGAAGTTGATGGAATTTCAAGGCAATTGGCCCGATACGTCCATAAAACGACCAAAACTTATATGCCGGAAATGAACCCTATGATGATCTATAGATTAGATCGTTTTGGGCGTGGAGGTCACCATCGGCCTTTCAATGATGCAGGTTATGCCGGTATCCGTATTATGGAAAGTCATGAAAACTATACCCAACAGCATCAAGATGTGCGTGTAGAAGATGGCATTGCGTATGGAGATGTTTTGGAACACGTAAATTTTGGGTATGCAAAAAAATTAACGGCGGTCAATGCAATCAACATGGCCTCCTTGGCCTGGGCTCCTCCTTCTCCGAAAGAGGTTAAAATTGGTGGTATTGTAGAACCTTCAGCACGTTTTAAATGGTCTAAAGTAGACGGTGCCGTAGGATATAAGATTTACTGGAGAGATACCACTTCCCCAACTTGGGATCATAGCAGATATGTAGGAGATGTTGATGAATTTACGCTAGAAGGTATTGTTATAGATAATTTCTTCTTTGGTATTGCCGCTGTTGGGAAAGATGGACATGAGAGTCCCGTGGTTTTCCCCAACGCTATTTTTAGATAGACATCGTCCAAATGGGCAGCTTGGGCTATAAAATCCTTACTTGCTCTCCCTTTACCCTTAACACTTTGTTATTCTCAGGCTATGAAAAAAATAGTACGGTTTTTCCCAGTATTCCTTCTAATGGTATTATCATCCCATGGACAGTTTACAGCACAAGATACCCTTAGGGGAAGTATTACCCCGGAAAGGGCTTGGTGGGATTTAAATTTTTATCATTTGGATATTAAAGTTGATCCAGAAACTAAAACCATCTCGGGGAAAAACACCATTCGCTATCAAGTCAAACAAAAACACAAGGTACTACAAGTAGATCTACAAGCCCCCATGAAGATTACTAAAGTAGTACAGGATGGAAAAGATTTAAAAGTACGTTCTAATGGCAATGCCCATTTTATTAGTTTACAAAAAAAGCAAAAAAAAGGGGCCTTTAATGAAATTGTAATCTTCTATTCGGGGAAACCTAAAGAAGCTGTTAACGCTCCTTGGGATGGAGGTCTGTCCTGGAAAAAAGATAGCAATGGAAAGCCTTTTGTGGCGACCTCCTGTCAAGGTTTGGGTGCCAGTGTGTGGTGGCCCAATAAAGATCATATGTACGATGAAGTAGACAGTATGGCCATTAGTGTTGAAGTTCCCAAAGATCTCATGGGTATTGCCAATGGTAGGCTTCGGCAGGTGCAAAAAAATAGTACCACCACCACCTATCATTGGTTTGTTCAAAACCCGATCAACAATTATGGCGTCAATGTAAATATTGGTGATTATGTACAGTTCCAAGAAACCTATAAGGGAGAAAAAGGAATATTGGATATGGATTATTATGTATTAAAATACAACTTGGAAAAGGCGAAAAAACAGTTTAAAGATGCTCCAAAAATGATGAAGGCCTTTGAACATTGGTTTGGTCCATATCCCTTTTATGAAGACAGTTTTAAATTGGTGGAAGTCCCCTATTTGGGAATGGAACATCAGAGTTCCGTAACCTATGGCAACCAATACATGAACGGATATCTTGGACGGGATCTTTCAGGTACGGGATGGGGTTTAAAGTTTGATTTTATTATCATCCATGAGGCCGGCCACGAATGGTTTGCCAATAATATTACCTATAAAGATATTGCGGACATGTGGATTCATGAAAGTTTTACCGCCTATTCGGAAAGTATCTTTTTGGAATACCACTACGGAAAGGAAGCCGGTGCGGAATATGTGAGGGGCACACGATCTGGTATTCGCAATGACAAACCCATCATTGGCATCTATGGTGTAAATCAAAGAGGTTCTGGAGATATGTATTACAAAGGAGCCAATATGTTGCACACCCTTAGACAATGGGTAGAAAGTGATGATCAATGGAGGAAACTTTTACGCGGGTTAAACAAACAGTTTTATCACAAAACGGTGACTACGGAAGAAATTGAGGCGTATATAGCGACACAGACCGACAAGGAACTGACGGCCTTCTTTGAACAATATTTGAGAACGACAAAGATTCCACTTTTGGAATATGAAGTAGAGGGCAATACCATTACCTATCGCTATAGCAATATTGTTCCCAATTTTGATATGCCCATACGGATTTTCATCGAAGGAAAGGAAAAATGGTTTTTCCCAACATCGGAATGGGCTACAGAGACTTTTCCCGGGGATACCTCTACTTTGATCATCGATCCCAATTTTTATGTCAAAACAAAAAAAATCAATTAAATCCGCTCAGGTTTTGAAAATCTATTTTCCACAATGGCAAGGTTCTGGTACAGGTACGAATATTGAACCTGGAGCCCAAACAGTATTGGAGTATCTGGGTGATCCTGAGTATGTCCAAGTTCCGCTTTCCCCATTGGAAGCGGGAAAAAATGGCAGAAAAATGTATGATATCAACAATTTTGATGCTATCACGGAACAATTGACCCGTCTAAAAAATACGTTGGCGGAACATCAACCCAAGACACTCAAAACTATAGGAGGGGATTGTGGCCTAGAAATTGTCCCTGTTTCCTATCTTAACAAAATCTACGATAAACTGGGCGTCATTTGGTTCGATGCCCATGCCGATATCAATCGGCCTTGTGATTCTGCCAGTTGTAATTTTCATGGGATGCCTTTGCGAACGCTCTTGGGAGAAGGTGAGGCAAAAATGGATCATTTGCTCTTTTCCAATATAAAGGCCTCACAGATTCACTATGTAGGGTTACGGGATATTGATGCTACGGAACAGCTACGGATCGACGAAGGAAACATTTATGCCCCTAAAACTGTGAATATTCCTGAATTGGTGCAGCTATTACAACAAAAAAATATAAAACACCTATACCTACATTTTGATTTCGATTGTCTTGACCCCTTGGATTATGACAAAACCTACTACCAAGTTCCCCATGGCGTTAAAATTAAGGAAGCAGAAGCTTGTATTCAGGAACTGCAACGTAATTTTACCATTGTAGGAAGCAGTGTTTTGGAATCCATTACCACAGACATGGAGAAGTTAGGCCCTATTCAGGGCATCATTGATCTATTATTAAAATAAGTATCCTATAAAAAACAACCGAAGATGTCTAAATATCTCTTCTTTCTCAGTTCTTTGCTTCTCGTCGGGGCTTGTGGTTCCAATGGGGCTACACAAAATACGGATAACCCCAAAAATGAGGTGCTGGTTTTAGGAGCCATTCATAGTGGACATAGAACCGATAGTATCTACAACACCGATTATTTGGATAAACTTATACGCGAAATAAAACCCGATTACATTCTTGCTGAAATTCCACCTGATCGTTTTGATGCTGCCATGGAGGGTTTTCAACGGGACGACAGTATTTCGGAGCCCCGCGTTTTGCGCTTTCCAGAGTATGTTGATGTTGTTTTTCCTTTGACCAAGGAAATGGATTTTGAGATTATTCCAACCGCCGGATGGACACTTCCCATGGCCCAGGAACGACAACAAAAATTACGGGCAATAAGCAGGGACAGTTCCAGAACGGCAGATTGGAAAGCTTATACGGAAGCCAATCAACTTTCGGACTCTGTGTATAGAAGTACTGGAAAAGTAAATGACCCCTACTTTATCCATACCCACACCTATGACAGTATCCAAGATATTAGCCTTCAGGTATACAACAAATTGTTCAATGTAGAACTAGGTCTTGGTGGCTGGGAAAATATTAATATTGCCCACTATTGGAATATTGAAAAAGCGTTGGAAAAACACCGCTACGAAGGAAAAAGAGTGCTTATTATTTATGGTGCCGGACACAAAGGATGGTTCTTGCGACAATTGCGCAAACGCGATGATATTTCCCTTTTGGAAATGAAACCTTTTTTGGATGCTATCCAATAACCACTTTATCATGTAACGTTAATATCCCTTTCTAAATAGCATTTTATGAAGGCAGCAGTTTTTGAAAAATTTCAAGGTCCAATTGAGTTAAAAAATGTACCCGATCCAACACCCAAAGGTCACGGCGTGGTCATCGAGGTCAAAGCCACTGGCCTTTGCCGTAGTGACTGGCATGGATGGATGGGACACGACACCGATATCAACTTACCGCATGTACCAGGTCATGAATTGGCCGGAACCGTAGCTGCCATTGGCAAGGATGTACGCAATTTTACTATTGGAGATCGGGTTACGGTGCCTTTTGTTTGCGGATGTGGGCATTGCGGGGAATGTATTTCCGGAAACCACCAAGTGTGCGATCACCAATCCCAACCTGGATTCACCCATTGGGGATCGTTTGCAGAATATGTGGCCTTAGATCGGGCAGATACCAACTTGGTAGTGTTACCGGAGGAAATCAATGATGTTACCGCAGCCACTTTAGGCTGCAGATTTATCACTTCCTTCAGGGCAATTGTAGCACAAGGAAAAGTAAGTGCTGGGCAATTTGTGGCCATACACGGATGTGGCGGTGTAGGCTTATCGGCAATTATGATCGCCAATGCCCTAGGAGCACAGGTAATCGCTGTGGATATTGATGATGTTACCTTAAACTTGGCAAAGGAATTGGGAGCCGTTGCAACGGTCAATGCCAAAACCCAAGAGGATGTTGTTGGGCACATCCGTGAATTGACCAAAGGTGGCGTTCATGTTTCCATGGATGCTCTTGGGAGTGCCACCACTTGTTTTAATTCGGTAGCCAATTTGCGCAAAAGGGGAAAGCATCTTCAGGTTGGCCTAATGACTGGAGATCATCAACATCCTAAAATACCTATGGATCAGGTGTTGGCCAATGAACTGGAAATTTTGGGAAGCCATGGGATGCAAGCTTATAAATATCCAGAACTTTTAGAAATGATCAAGCATGGAAAATTGCAGCCACAAAAATTAATCGCAAAGACCATCAGCCTGGAAGAGGCCACTATTGCCCTACCGCAAATGGGTAATTTTGAACATACGGGAATGCAGGTCATTAATTCCTTCGCATAATAATCTAAACTCCCCTAAAACTGCTTTCTCCTGTGCAAATGGGAAAGTGGGCAAGAACACAAGAATTTTTAACTTCTCAAGGAACAATCTTTAGAATTTACCTTGATACAAATTGCGCATTTGAACTATGCCATGAGCTATAATCCAGTATCTTTAGGGTATCTTTTATATCCAGCTATTCAAAACATCAACTTTTTATATGAGTCAGCGCTCCAAAGAATTTCGAAAATATGCCTATCAATTTGTAGATTGGATGGCAGATTATATGGATAATGTTGAGGATTATCCCGTTAAATCCCAAGTATATCCCAAGGAAATATACCATCAACTTCAGGGGAGCATTCCAGAGGAAGGAGAGTCTTTGGACATTATTTTCAGCGATTTCAAAAACATTATTCTTCCAGGGGTGACACATTGGCAAAACCCTAATTTTTTCGCCTATTTTCAGGCCAATACCAGTACGCCATCCCTATTGGCGGAAATGTTGACGGCGACCCTGGGCGTACAAGGCATGAAATGGGATACCTCCCCTGCCTCCACGGAGTTGGAAGAAAAAGTAATGGAATGGCTTAAAAAACCTATGGGAATTCCGGAGCATTGGACTGGAGTGATCCAGGATTCCGCTTCATCCGCTACCTTGGCGTCGATCATTACGGCTAGGGAGCAAAAATCCAAGCATCAAGTCAACAAAAAAGGCTTTGAGGGGTTTACAAAGTTTCGCATTTATTGTTCGGAAGAAACCCATTCCTCTATTGAAAAAGGGGCTAAAATAGCAGGAATAGGAAAGCATAATGTGATAAAAATACCCACCAATGCCCAGCTTCAATTGCGAACAGAAGTATTGCTGGAAAGTATTCAAGAGGATATTCAAAATGGATATGAGCCCCTATGTATTGTTAGTGCTTTAGGCACTACAGGAACTCTAGCTATGGACCCTTTGGCAGAAATTGCGGCAATTGCTAAAAAATTCAATATTTGGCTACATATAGATGCGGCTTATGCCGGTTCTGCCCTATTATTACCGGAATATCGAGCATTGCTGTCTGGTATAGAAAAGGCCGATAGTTTTGTCTTTAATCCACATAAATGGCTATTTACGAACTTTGATTGTTCGGCCTATTTTGTCAAAGATAAAGAGGCCTTGGTCCATACATTTGCCATATTGCCCGAGTATCTCAAAACAAACACGGATGGAAAAGTCAATAATCATTCTGACTGGGGCATTCCTCTAGGAAGGCGTTTTCGTTCCTTAAAACTATGGTTTGTACTCAGATATTATGGTTTGGAGGGATTACAAAAGAAACTTCGTTACCATATTGAATTGGCCAAATGGCTGGAAAATCAAATTGTAAAATCGCCCAACTTTCAATTGGTCGTAGCCCGAAGTATGAATTTGGTATGCTTTCACTTTGCTCCAGACACTATTCAGGATGTCCATAGCTTGAATACCATAAACAAAACACTATTACATGAACTAAATGCAACAGGCCGCATCTACCTGACCCACACTGTAGTGAACGGTATTTATACCTTGAGAATGTCCATAGGACAAACCCATGTAGAACGAGAACATATAGAAAATGCTTGGGCCTTGATTACAGCAAAGGCAGCGGAAATCGTGCTCCTTAAAACCTAGAATTATCGAAACGCATATTGTTCCTTTTCAAGAAAAGCCAATCCGTTTGCAAGAATATGGAGTGGGTATTTTTAGTACTGTCCCAACAAAATCTGCCTTAAAAAAAGCAATAAAAAAAGGAAGGGTTTTTGTCAATGGAAAAGAAGCTTCCACTGCCATACAGATTAGAGGGAATGAAATCATCACGCTCCATGCCCCTGCCCCTATTTCATCTGGAAAACAGCTCGTTATGCCCCTTGAAGTTCTTTATGAAGATGATGACCTTGCCGTTATTCATAAGCCTGCTGGAATTCTAGTCAGCGGGAATCATTTTAGAACCATTTCCAATGCTCTGGAACAAAATCTAAACCAAAGCGCTAAGTTGGATGCCGTTAGGCCGCAGCCCGTGCATCGTTTGGATTATCCTACTACCGGAGTATTGCTTGTGGGAAAAACAAGTTCTAGTATCACTGCTTTAAATAGTCTTTTTGAACAGCAACAGGTCTCTAAAACGTATTTGGCCATTACTATAGGGGACATGCCACTTCAAGGATCTTTAACCACTCCTATTCATACAAAGAAAGCGCATTCTGACTATACGGTCTTAAAAACAGTACCCTCTGCACGATTTGGGAAATTGAATTTGGTATCCCTATCCCCTAAAACGGGAAGAAGGCATCAATTGCGGATACATTTAGCAGGTCTGGGCAATCCCATTTTAGGGGATCAACACTATGGCCAAACTCCCCTTATTCTCAAGGGCAAGGGGTTATACCTACATGCCTTCTCTTTGGAGTTGCCCCATCCTATCACGGGAAAAAGAATGGTTTTTAAGAAGGATCTCCTTCCCAAGTTTCATTCTATTTTTCCAAAAGATCAAGAGTCCCTATGATATCGTGACTAAAACGGAATTCCTATGGTTTAAAAAAGAAGAATTCCTTTTAAAAACAATATATTTCGCTGATCTTTGAAATGCTGTTCTTTTACGCTAAAAAAATCAATATGAAATTCCTATTCAGAACCCTTCTTTTTCCCATCATTGTTACATTGTTCCTTGGTTCCTGTAAAGGAGAAGTCAAAGAAACGGACGCTTCTATACATCAAAAGGAAAAAGCCCCTGTGAAAGCTACATTAATTCAGCATACCGTTCTCTCCGATGGGCATCCTTTGGCTGTTTGGGAAAAGAGTCCAACAAACCCCAAAGGAGCAATTCTATTTGTTCATGGAAGGACTTGGAGCGGTGTTCCTGATTTTGATCTACAAGTGGAAGGGGAAGACCTTTCCTTAATGGATGGAATGGTTGCCGAAGGTTATGCTACCTATGCCATTGATCTTAGGGGTTATGGCGGTACGCCCAGGGACAGTACGGAATGGAATACCCCTAATAAGGCCGCCAAAGATGTACATGAGGTTCTACAATGGATTTCCGAAAAACAGCATAGGGCTAAAGTGCATTTATTTGGGTGGTCCATGGGATCTACGATATCTCTTTTGGCCGCTCAGCAAAAAACGGATCATATCGCCAGCCTTAGTCTCTTTGGTTTTTGGTTAGATTTGGATAATCGTATCCCTGAAGATCCTAAAGATCATCGTTTGGCCAAAATAGTAAATACCCCGGAAGCTGCGGCCAGCGACTTTATTGTTCCGGGCAGTATTAGTCAAAAGGCCATTGACACTTATGTGAACGTAGCCTTACAAGCGGACCCTATAAAAGTGGATTGGAAAAACTTGAACGAGTACAATCAAATTGCACCCACCACCCTTGAACTGCCGGTGTTGGTACTACAAGGGGAATTGGACCCCATTGGTCCCACGGATCGACAAACAAAATTGTTTACACGCTTAAAAACAGCAGATAAGAGTTGGGTGGTCATTAGCGGAGGAGATCATGCCGCATTTATGGAAAGGCCTCGTCCCCATTTTATCCAAGCCTTTAGTGGGTTTATCAATAGGTTTAATCCTTAACTGAAATCTTGAAATGACGAAGAACGTATTAGGATTTCGTTTTATTTTGATATTTTTTATCGCTACGCTGGCTCTTGTGCAATGTACCACATCCAAGAAGGACATTTCCAGACCTACTGACAGTGATCTTCTCCATTTTCAGGTATCAGAAGCTGTAAAGCAAAGTGATTATTTTGGCATATGGGATTCCATCATGCCCAAAAAAGGAATCTTAGCTCCAGATTTCACTATTCATTCGGTTGAAGGGGATATCTTCAATTTATCCGAACAACTTAAGAAAGGACGTCCCATATTGTTAGTCAATGGAAGCTATACTTGTGATTTAAGCAGACGATCATTGCCCAAAATAGATGCACTCTACCAAAAGTACGGTTCCAAAATCGATATCTTTATAATCTATACTATGGAGGCCCATCCCATGAACCATCCAAGCCCGTATTCTCGAGAAAATAGCATTTGGATTCGTTCAGAAAACCTTAGGGATAGTATCGCGGCCAAGAAACCTGAGACCTATGGCGAACGTAAAACATTGTCCAGGCAATGGAAGGAAAAATTTAAAATACAACCTAAAATTCTTTTGGACAATCCTGAAAATGACTATTGGACCTTGTACGGGCAAGCCCCTAACATGGTGTATTTAATTAATTCAGAAGGCATCATCATAGAAAGACAAATCAATTTTCACAGGAAAAAAATTGAGGATAAAATGAAGGACCTCCTCAAGATGTAAAAACGGATATCGCACGATTGCGGTATTCACTTAACAGAAGAGTCTATGATAGATCAAATGGGAAGAAAAGTAAATCTTCTTCAAAAACCATCCCGTATCATATGCCTAAATCCATCCCAAACGGAACTTCTTGTAGATTTAGGATTGGAAGAATACATTGTTGGTGTTACCAAGTTCTGTATACATCCGGTACACCTTAGAAAGAATAAAACCGTAGTAGGTGGAACAAAGCAAATTTCATTGGCTAAGATCGATGCCTTAAAACCAGATATTATTCTTTGTAATAAGGAAGAAAATACCAAGGAAATGGTTCTTGCCTTGGAAAAAAAATATCCAGTGCATGTTGCCGATATTGCAACAATTGATGAAACGTTGGATTTGATTAGGCAATATGGCGTCCTCTTCCAATGCGAAGACAAGGCTATAGCGCTCTGTACCATCCTAAATAATAGAGTGGCTGATTTCAAACAGTTTGTTTCTACTACATCTAAAAAAAGAGTGGCGTATTTTATTTGGAAAAACCCATGGATGGCTGTAGGAAACAATACGTTCATTCACCACCTTTTAGAGCTTAATGGATTTGTTAATATTTTTGGTACAATAGCACGCTATCCGGAAATAGATATGAATGCGTTAGATCAGCATAAGCCCGATTTCCTGTTACTTTCCTCAGAACCCTTTCCTTTCTCAGAAAAACATATTGAAGAGGTAAAATTGATGCCTACCAAAGCTAAAGCTGTTTTAGTGGATGGGGAATACTTTTCTTGGTATGGCTCCCGCCTAATTCATGCCTTTGATTATTTCAAAGCCTTGCATACCCAGTTACAAGAGATATAATAGCTTGAAAAGGAAACTCCCACAACATTTGTGTCATTTTTTGCTTCATCTGTTGTATTGTTCCGATGTCCATCTTGCTACTTTTATGGCATGAATTTCAATAAGGATTTAAGGCAAGAAATCTTATTGGACCATGTTATTTTTAAAGTTTGGTTAGCTTAGGTTGGGTCGTTATACGACCCAACTTTTTAGCTTTCCTAAACAAAACTTTCATCTCCCTTTTTTTAATAGCCTATACTTCCTAGCCCATACTATAAACTGGGAGCATTGTATCGAATAAATTGTAGAAAATCATTGTTCTTGACAGAGAGGATATATTCTTTTTCTTTAATTTTTATCAATGCCAAGTCTTTGACATCTCCCTCCGTAAACAGACCACTGCGCGTTGCCATTATTGGAGCGAAACCTCCCTTTCCATTTCCTTTTAAAAATAAGCCTTTTCCAGCATCTGCCCTTGGCGTTTCCACTTCGGAGGCATAGAGATTCCCTCCAATGACCACATCCAATTTTCCATCTGCATCAAAATCCTTGGCTAAAATCTGATTGATAGGGGCCAATTGCGCTTCATTGGGCAATTGATGTGGTATATATTTCCCATTTTTATTCTCCAAATACAGACTGGCAAAGGACTTTACTTGATAGTGCAAGCCTCTTTCCAATTTATTCTCGTCATAGACATCGGTCAATGTGGCGGTGGAAAATTCATTATAACTTTCAAATTTCTTTTTTATGGAGGGAATTTGCTGAGAAGAACATTCACGACCGCGCACGGGATACTTCTCCCCATCATTATAATAACTCAATACAATATCATTGCGTTTGTTACCATCAAAATCATTAAAATACACATCAAAAGTCTCATCACCCTGAGCCTTATACTTATAGTTTAATCCCAGGTTTCCAGCCATGAGATCAATATCCCCATCATTATCAAAATCCTCACTGATAAGACTGAACCACCAACCTGTGGTATCTGTTAGGCCTAAAATTTCAGAAGTTTCGTTGAACTTCCCCTGATTATTTTTAAAGACACGAATGGGCATCCATTCTCCCGCTACAATAAGATCGGTCCAACCATCTTGATCATAATCTACCCAATTCGCCGTGGTCACCAGACCTAATTTCGTTAATTGCGGGGCTACTTTTTTTGTGACATCCCTAAACTTTGGAGTTCCTTTAGTGCTAATGTTTTCCAAAATATAACTGTTTGCCGGTGCGGGATAATTTGTAGGCACTAACCTTCCACCAACAAAAAGATCTAAATCCCCATCCTTATCAAAATCATTGGCATATACCCTACTCCCACTTGAGATAATCCAAGGAAGCGACGAAATATTTTTGGAAAAATTCCCCTTGCCATCATTGATATAGAGGCGGTCTCTAAGCATAGGGGAATCATGTTTAAATTCGTTCCCACCACTGACAATGTACAGATCATTATCCCCATCGTTATCTGGATCAAATAACAATGCCCCCATATCCTCATACTGTCTATCCTCTAATAAAATCTGCGACTTTTGCTGTTCAAAGCTACCATCGGCTTGTTGAAAGTACAGCCCTCCAGGGTACTTGGAGGCAGCACCCACATAAAAATCGTCCAATTGATCCCCATTGATATCGCCTACGGCAATGCCCGGACCAAATTGGGAGGTTTTATGAGGTAAGAGTATTTCATATTTAAAGTCATCATAACGGTTTTCTTTGTGTTTATAGATGGCCAAAGTATCTGAAAAACTATCAAAAAGCATTCTTTCATTGCCCGTAACTGCAGAAGCCACCCTTGCATTTGTATACTCCAAGGTCAACAATTGATTGGCCGCTACACCTTGTATTACCTCTTCTTTTCCATCGGGCCAGGACACTTTGATTTCATCAATTTTAGCTATTTGTCCCAATCCAAAGTGCAATTGCGGGGCTACGGAAGATTGAAATCCTCTACTTAGTGTCAATTCCTGTGTTTGCACCAAATCGCCCGCAGTCAGGACTAGTTTGCTCCCCAAACCAAATTCATTTTTAGGAGCGCCTTTAAAGCGAACAGAAAGATAATTGTTGGTTGTGGCACTGGTATTCTCAAAAAGAGAAGGTGCTTCATCAATATTATTGGTCACAATTTCCAAATCCCCATCATTGTCCAAATCCACATATACCGCACCATTAGAAAAGCCTTCATGGGAAAGTCCCCAATAATCATTGGCACGTTCAAAGGTTAAGTTCCCTTTATTGCGGAATACATAATTATCTATTTTTTCCGAAGGAATCCTTAGGCTTTTGATCAGGAGGCTATCTTTATTTTTCTTCTCGCCTTTCAATGCATTAAAGTAATCTTTATTGTTGATTTCCCTGCGTGTACCATTGGAAATAAAGACATCTTTCCATCCGTCATTATCCAAATCGGCAAAGAGGGGGGCCCAGCTCCAATCTGTAGAGGATAACCCTGCAAATCTGGAGATATCACTAAACTTAGGTACATTGCCCTTTTGCACTCCATTCCCTACTTGCAATGAATTTTGCATAAACTGGTATTGAAAACCGATCCGTTCAATATTTTCGAACATCAGGGGGTTCATACTGGCCATATTGGCTTTGGACCTTCTATTAGAGGCCGCGTCCATGTCCATTTGAAGAATATCTGCAAAACCATCGTTATTAAAATCAGCAATATCCACTCCCATCCCGTAAAAAGAAGTATGTTCCGTAGATTCTTTAATCACATTGCTAAAAGTTCCATCTTGGTTATTGATGTACATACAATCTGGCGACTGAAAGTCATTGGACACATACATATCGGGCCATCCGTCATTGTTAAGGTCACTTACGGTAACGCTAAGCGATAGGCTGTATACCTTTACTTGGGCTTCTTCTGTAACTTTGGTAAAATGGCCATTATCATTTCGGTACAAATTATCCGTTTCCACGTCAGAAACATGGTCCATTCTATTCCTGTAATTTAAACTATTGTATTGGAAGGGTGTGATAGGGTAATTGGCTACAAAAACATCCAAATCCCCATCCTTATCATAATCAAAAAAAGAGGCATCCACACTATTTCCAATATCGTTCAGGCCATATTCTTTGGCCCTCTCCGTAAAGGTATTATCTCCGTTATTGATGTATAACAAATTGTCTTTGGGGTTAGATTGCCCCGCCACCATACAATAGATATCCAAATAGCCATCATTGTTTACATCGGCCATCGTAGTTCCGGTAAACCATCGGTCATCACCTCCGATGCCGGCTTTTTCGGTGATATCTTCAAACTGGAGATTTCCTTTATTCAGATAAAGTCGGTTAGACACCATATTTCCCGTAAAAAAGAGATCGGCCAATCCGTCGTTATTAATATCCCCAGTAGCTACTCCCCCTCCCATATAGAGATAGGGATAGGTAAAATAATTCAGGGTATCTGTTTCCGTAAGCACATTGGCAAATGTGATTCCGGTTGACGCCGCATCTAATTTTGAAAATATTTTTCCAATGGCCCTGGATTCTTCCGATACGGTCTTGGATTGTTCTCCACTACAAGCAATACATACGAGTATAAGAAGGGAACAACAGATATAAGCAATACCTTTCATAGCGTAAAAAAGTTTAAACCTCTAAAATACCTAATCTTATGTAATTTTTTAAAAAATAAATCTTAATATCAACATATGGATATGATAAAAAAAGCAGAGAATTTATCTCTGCTTTTATATGCATTTTTTGAACCCAATAGATTAAAACCCTGGATTCTGATCCGCTGTGGTCAGAGCATCATTGGTATCAATTTCTGTCTGCGGTATGGGCATGAGACGGTGTATATCCGGACTATACCCCCGAGGAAACCCGTTATCATCTACAGCCAATTCCTGGGCATCCAAATTCCATCGTATCAAATCATCAAAACGACTCTGTTCTGCCGAAAGTTCTACCATGCGCTCATGAACAATGGCATTAAACACCTCCGCCGGTGTTGTTACCGGAAATCCCCTACTGTCCATCTCTGCACTACCATACAACGGAAGCTCGGAACGTGTTCTTAATTGATTAAGAAAATCAATAGCAGCCGCATCATTACCCAAAGCATTTTCCACCTCCGCTTGCATTAAGACCACATCCGAAAACCGGAGCACTCTTGCATTGGTAGCTCCGAAATCTGTCGTGGCATCATTTTCATACAATTGGGAAAATTTAAACCAGAGGTTACCATTGGTATTTACTTGATCATCAGCAGCGCCAAAAGTATCTCCGGGTAGTAAAATATGATCTGCTAGTCTATGATCATCCGGTTCATATTCGTCAATCATTTTTTGAGAAGGTCGTGCGTTGCCCCAACCGGTATACTCTTGGGCATGAAAAGTTACTTCACCCAATCCTACACCATTGGCGTTCCATCTTTGGTCCATGGCATCTTCACCGGTAAATATGACTTCGAACATGGATTCATCATTGAATTCCCCTCCATCGTTAAAATTATCCCGGTATTGTTCTCTAGGCAATAAGGTATAGCCTGTGATTTCGCTTAACACCTGTCTCGCTTCGGCATGCATTCCCCGTTGTAAAAAGACTTTTCCCAACATCCCCAGCGCAGCTCCCCGGGTAGCTCTACCAATATCTTCAGCCGCCAATGTTTCCTTGGTAGGCAATAATTGGGTAGCTTGTTGTAAATCACTGATAATCGCCGCATAGGTTTCATCGACCGAACTTCTTGGGATACCGGTTAAAGGGGTTTCTTCGTCCAACTCCAGCGGAACACCTCCATATCTTTTCACTAGAAAGAAATAAAATAAGCCTCTCATAAAACGCGCTTCTCCCAGAGCCATATCCGCATCTGCTTCGGTAATATCCGAATTTCCTATTCTTGCACGAATCG
Source organism: Spongiimicrobium salis (assembly GCF_043678055.1). Classification (NCBI taxonomy): domain Bacteria; kingdom Pseudomonadati; phylum Bacteroidota; class Flavobacteriia; order Flavobacteriales; family Flavobacteriaceae; genus Spongiimicrobium; species Spongiimicrobium salis. Next base: position 193,625 of record NZ_JBHEQA010000005.1, on the reverse strand, counting down.
CTTCTTCATTTCTAAGTAGAAAATTACATCTGGAAATCCCATTATAACAGGCCGTCCAATACAAAGCAGTTTGATCCAAAATAGGCGTGATTCTAAATTCTGAAGAGGGCAAAAAGTTGGCATCCTCCGAAGGTACCATTTCATCACTAAAGGTATCGGGTAAGATATATGCGAAACGCTGATACAATCCTTGCGTTTGTAAATGTGCATAGGTTGAACTTGCCGTAGCCGCTAAACCAGCTGCATCTAAATTTGCAATAAAGGATACTTGTGGCAATTCGTTCTCATTTAGCACTGTAGCATCATCGCTACAAGATATGATGAAGGCCATAGCAGCAATCATCGTATAGAATAATTTAAAACTTAATCTTTTTCTCATAGTCTAATTATTAAAATTCAATTTGCAATCCAGTTAAAAAGGTTTTAGGCTGTGGTCCTCTACCCCTATCGATATTCAAGCCTTCAATGATTCCAGCAGCACCATAGAAAGGCTCTATTTCTGGATCAAGTCCTGAGTAATTCGTTAGTGTCACCAAATTCTGGCTCTGCACATATAATCGCACCTTACTGATGGTGCCATTGAACACTCTATCCAAAAGATCTGCAGGTAGTGAATACCCTAAAGTGACATTCTTTAAACGGGCATAGGACGCATCTTCAATAAATCTGGTAGAAATTTGATTGTTGTCATTACGTCCAAATCGAAACCTTGGTACATCGGTGATGTCACCAGGATTTTGCCAACGGCGCAATACCTCCACACCAGCATTGTTTACTCTTTCCTGTCCTTCTAAACTGAATACGTTGGTATTAAAAGCATCCGCCCCCTGAACCCCAGTAATTAAGGCGGAGAAGTCAAAGCCTTTATAGGATGCATTTAAATTTACCGCATAGGTGAAATCAGGATTGGGATCTCCGATTATCGTTCTATCTTCATCTGTGATATCCCCATCGCCATTGATATCTCTAAAACGGGCATCTCCAGGTCTTGGTTGATAGGTGGCTCCTGAAGTAGGATCTAAATTATCTGCGCCTAAATCATCAATGATTTCCTGTTCTGTAGAGTACACCCCTTCGAAAATTCGTCCGAAAAAGTGATATAAAGGTTGTCCCGGAGCCAATCTACTTACACTAGCCTCTAAGGGATTGATTCTTGCTTGTAACAATTGATCTTGTTGTCCCAAACTATTCACCGTACTTTCTGTGGTGGTGAAATTAGCACTGGCACTCCATTTAAAATCCCCTTCATAATCGTTATAACCTACCGTAAATTCAAAACCAGTTACTTCGATATCACCAGCATTTCGGATAATACCCAAACCTTGGTTCCCGCCACCGCCTCCAGCACTGGCCCTAGCGGTTTCATTGACCAAGAGACCGTCACTGGAATTTATGAAGTATTCTCCGGTAAAGGTTACTTTATTGTTCCATAAACCTACGTCAACCCCAAAGTTTTGTTTTGTAGCTTCCTCCCATTGTACATCTGGGTTTGCAATTCCGTTTACGGCTGAAGCCAATGAAGTTACCCCTCCTACAGGGTATATTAAATCAAAAGCTACGTTAGCATTGGCCACATCAAATGGAATTCTATTGTTTCCGGTAACCCCGTAACTGGCCCTGAACTTTAAGTTGTTGATGACTTCGCTATCCGCTAGGAAACTTTCTTTAGACGCTACCCATCCTACAGAAGCAGATGGGAACCATCCTACTTGGTTATTAGGTCCAAATCTGGATGATTTATCCCTACGTATCGCAGCCGAAGCTAAGTACTTCCCATCATAGTTGTAGTTCACACGCCCTAAATACGAGATTAAAATATTATCTTCCGTTCTACTGTTGGTACCTCCGGTACCCACCAATTCGTTGATGGCAGAAGTAAGTTCATTGGTACTAGAACCTGTAAGCGTTTCAAAGCGTGTATCTTGACGCTCAGAGACTAAAGTAGCTTCAAAATTATGGACTTCTGCAAAGGTTTTATTAAAAGATAGTGAGTTGGTAAAAATTCGAGAGATTTGACTCGCACGACCTTTATTGATACTGGTAATATCTCTTGAAAATTCACCTACAGAGAAAGCCCTTTGTATATTGTCCTGAAAGGAAAAGAAGGCATCCAAGCCATATTGACTTCTAAATTTAAAACCATAAGGAAGATCGTATTCCGCATACAAAGAACCTATTAAAGATGTAAATCTGTTTAGGTTATCATCTGAATCTTGTACCCGTAATTGATTTCTTGCATTGTTATTATCGCCATCCTGAGCTCCTGCAAAAGTACCATCTGGGTTTCTAACAGGAACATAGGGTGCAGATGCTAAAAGGTTGAACAAGGGTTCGCGACCGCCAGCTACTTGCGGCGCAATTCTTTGTGAAAAACCAAGGGAAAAGGTCTCACCAACCCTAAACTTATCTGTAACATTAGCTTCACTATTAATATTAAAGGTCTGTCTTTTAAAATTAGTATCCACATAAATACCATCTTGATCAAAAGCGGAAAATCCAAAATTATACCTTCCGATTTCCGATCCACCCGAAACGTTAAAATCATAATTTGTTATGGGTGCAGACCGAAAGAACTCGTCTTGCCAATCGGTATCTATACCATTTCCATCAAAATTGGGATCATCGTTTATTCTTGGAATAGGAGCACCTCCAGCACCGGGAATGAAGGATTGTGCATTCACTTCTCTAATGTATTGGATATATTGCTCTGTATTCAATACATCATAACGCTTATTGGATTGTTGAAAACCTGCATAGGTACTAAATTTAAAATTGGCCTTTCCTCTAGTTCCTTTACTCGTGGTAATGATAATTACCCCATTGGCCCCTCTAGATCCATATATTGCGGTTGAAGCCGCATCTTTCAACACATCTACCTTTTCTATGGAACCAGGGTTGATGCTATTGATATTATTGGTAAATACGCCATCGACAACATATAAGGGATCTCCACTACCAAAGGTGCTTAAACCCCGAATACGTATGGCAGTACGTTCTCCAGGGGAGCCCCCGTTGATTACCGTGATTCCTGCTGCACGCCCCTGTAAGGTCTGCGCTATATCCGCGGCAGGAATTTCACTGATCTGATCCGCTTTTACCGTAGAGACGGCATACGTAAGCTCTGATCGCTTTTGGGTTCCATAACCGATCACCACCACCTCATCCAAAGCCTTAGCGTCCTGATCCATAACCACATTGATTTCTGTTCTCCCATTCACGGCAACTTCTTGGGTAACATAACCTATATAACTGAATACCAGGACAGCATCCGAAGGAACTTCGTTTAAGGTATATAATCCATCGAAATCTGTGGAAGTGCCATTTGTGGTTCCTTTCACCACTATGGTCGCCCCTGGCAATGGTACTCCATCACTTGTGACCGTACCGCTTACCGTTTGTCCTAGCGCAAAGCCAGAAGACAATACGATCATCATAAACAATAGCGTTCTAAAAAATTTAATCTTCATAAAAATCGGTTAATTTTAAATTAATTCCAGTTTGTAGTTTACTTTGTCAATAGTGTGAAAACATCCTAAATGAAACCTTAAACATTTCACAAAATTAATAGCCCATAAATCTAGCTTTGCTATACGTAAAATAGATAACACTTATGATGCATTTAATAACAATTTTGTTGCATTATGCCTATTTACATGGGCTTAGGGAACATTTAGGCAAAGTAAGGCCTGATAAAAATTTAATTTTACCCTAACATTTTGTAAACAAAAAACAATGTTAATTTAAAGGGGTGTCGGTAGGTAAATACCCAAATTCTGCTTTGAAGCATTTGGTAAAATATGAGGGTGAAGAGAACCCTACTTTATAGGTGATTTCACTGATATTGCCTTCTCCTGATTCCAGCAATTCTTTAGCTTTTTCCAAACGGACTTTTCGGATAAATTCGTTTACGGAAACTCCGGTAAGCGCTTTTGTTTTTCGGTATAACTGACTTCTGCTCAAGAAGAATTGTGAGGCCAATAGTTCTACACTCAAATCTGGTTCGCTAATATTTTTATGGGTGAAATCGAGCACCTTTTGGATGAATTCATTATCTACGGAGGTCGTTTTTGTATGGGACGTTTTGGTTACCCCCTTGTAGTATTTATCGAATAAAATTTTGCGACTGCTCAGTAGTTGCAATAGGGTAGCCTTCAAAATTCCCATATCAAAGGGTTTGTCCAAGTAGGCATCGGCCCCTGAATCAATGCCTTCCAGGCGATCTGCAATCATGGTTTTAGCGGTAAGCATCAACAATGGTATATGGCTGGTCTTAAGGTCTTTTTTTATTTGTTTGCACAATTCCATCCCGTCCATTTCAGGCATCACAACATCCGTGATAATGATATCAGGGAGTTTTTCTTGGGCCATTTTTAAGCCTTCGGCTCCATTTTCTGCGGTAATGATCTTGAATTGTTTTCTAAATTCTGCCTGTAAGTATTCCAATAAAGCTGCATTATCCTCAACAATCAAGAGGGTGTAGGGGTTTTCAACGGTTTCAACAGCTTCTGTTTCCTTGGCATCCGGCGCATTTGTACCGAGGGTTTGTCTATTATCCAAAACATAATCATCCTCTTCTTTTCGAAACAATTCATTCTCCGAAAAATGTGCCTTCCCCAAAGGAAAAGTCATGATAAACTCCGTTCCTTTCCCAATTTCACTTTCCACTTCGATCTTGCCCTTGTGCAACTCCACAAAATCTTTCACTACTTCTAGTCCGATCCCAGTACTGCCGTAATAGCTTTTGTTCAGCTTGCCTACTTGATAAAATCGTTTAAAGATGCGCTTGTATTCCTTTTGGTCTAGTCCTGGCCCTGTATCCCTTACCGAGAGCTCAAAAACCTCCACAGCCTCTTCGCTACTTACCAAAGGAAGTTGAACACTGCCTTGTTTTCTAGAAATAAAAACACTAATTCGGCCATTATTTGGTGTCACCTTAAAAGCATTGGATAGGATATTAAAAAGAATTTTTTCCAGCATATTGGAATCTAACCAGGATTGAAGTTTCTCTACTTCTGGTTGAAATTCCAACACGATTTGCCGATTGACCGCCTCATCCTCAAAATAGGTCAGAATATCCCTTACTTGCTGCACCACATCCATTTCCCTAACCTGAATCAATATTTTATTGGATTGCAACTTTCGAAAATCCATTAACTCATTGATCAATCTAGAGAGACGATCAGAATTCTTATAAATAATCTGATGCTTTTGCTGAACTACATCTGGAAGGTCCAAATTTGGATTCTTGATCAGATCTAGCAATGGATTCATAATCAAGGTCAGTGGAGTCCTGAACTCATGGGAAATATTCGTAAAAAACTGAATTTTTTTAGCATTCAAACGTTCTTCCTGTATCCTCTTATCCCTTTCGAACTCCACTGCTCTTTTTTCTCTATAACGATTCTTTTGAAACGCGTTTACCGCAAAAACTCCGATAAAAAATAGGATTACATAAGAGACATAGGCCCAATTTGTCTTCCACCAGGGAGGCAATACCCTAATTTTTAAAGTTAAGGGCGCAGTATTCCATACACCGTCATTATTGGCCGATTTTACCTTGAAAACGTAGTCTCCATGTGCCAAATTGGTATAATTGGCCGTACGCACATTTCCCACATAGTTCCATTCAGAATCCAAACCTTCCAAAAAGTAGGCATATTGCGTTTTCTCGGGACGCGTATAATTGATTCCCACATATTCCAAACTAAATACAGATTGTTTATGTTTTAAGGTAATGGTTTTTGTTTCTGAAATAACTTTGTCCAATGGGGAATTAGCTCCTCCCGGAAGAACACTTTTGTTGAACAACTTAAAATCTGTAAAATAAAGCGAAGGTTCACTTGTATTTTCAGGCAGCCTATTGGGGTTAAAATAATTGACTCCCAAATAACTCCCAAAATAGAGTACGCCATTATCATCTACATATATGGCATTATCGTTAAAATCATTTACAAGCAAGCCGTCATCCACAGTGAAAATCGTTGCTTTGCTAAAATCTGCCTCCAGTTTTGCAATGCCAGATTTCCCGCTGATCCAAAAGGTGCCATTCTTATCTTCCACTATGGCACTTATTGATTTTAACGAAAGTCCCGGCACATTGTTGAGTGCCTTAAAATTATCTTCTTCGGAATCGTATATAACGAGTCCGCCGCCATCCGTACCTACCCATATTTTACCATCCTTAGCTTCGTAAACCGATTGGATCAGGTGGGTACTGGGGTGTTCTTTTAGCTTCTCGGACATTCTATTTTTTAAGGAAACAACGGTGAAAGCCCCGGAACTTTCTCTCCTCACCTTAAAAAGGCCACTAGTAGTGCCCAACCAAATATTATCGTTCCGATCAGCCAGCACAGTTCTTATATTGGCATCTACGAGCGCATGATCTGCAAAGGGTTTATCCGTACAAGGAAAAAATCTATTTTGGTAGGGGTCATAAAAGTGAAGCCCATTCTCAAAAGTTGCTATCCAAATGTACCCTTGGGAATCTTCCGTTATACTGAATATTTTATTGGACAATAAGCCGCCATCCGTATTATCTATAGTGTAATTAACAAATTCCTTACTTCCATTTTTTAAGAAATAAATACCTCCATTCCAGCTCGACACCCATGAATTTTCTTGACTATCTATAAAAATGGAGATGATCTGATTGGTTGTTAAACCGCTATATTTTGTGGTATTACTATTGTTGATATGTTCGATCTTTCTAGTATCGGGGTCATAGATATCTATTCCTCCCCCATCCATGGTAATCCACAATTTTCCAGCGGCATCTTTTATAATTCCCGTGACCGCTCCATTCTGTAGCGAATTGGTTTCATTGGGCAAACTCTCAATAGCATGGAACTTATTGTATAGTCTGTCGTACACTCCTACCCCACTATTAAAGTAGCCTAACCAAATTCTATCTTCCTTATCTTGGTGAATAGACCAGACAGAATTGGATTTTATACTGTTCTTATCAAACTTGTTATTGACATATCTTTTTAAAATCTCACCTTCACCATTCAACAGCAGAAGACCATCATTTTCTGTTCCGCATAAAATCTTGTCACCCTCCAACTCCAACATCGAAAAGATTTTTTTATTGGAAACAAGGTATCGCTGTACTTCTGGTTTGCCCTCATGTTCGGGAATCTTAATAATTCCTTGCTCCGTGGTCCCCAACCATAAATTATCCCGGGAATCAAAAATTATGGCATTTATGGGTTCGTCAATACTTTTTATGTTCCCTGCTTCCGAATATCGATATCGGACCAATACATTCCTATTCCTATCGTATTTCTTTAAGCCCAAATTAGTGACGGCATAGATTTCTCCTTTGGAGTTTTTTGCTACATTATTAATTTCAAAAAAATCATATACGGGTTCTTCCAAAGGAACTCTGGCCATTTCAAAAGTATCCAGATTCAATTTTAACAAACCTGCATTGGTAGTTCCCACCAATAGATTCCCCTCTCCATCCTCGAGCAAACACTCCACCAAAAAAATACTCTCTATCCTAGGATTCAGTCCTTTGTTCAAATCAATACGAATAAATTCATCTAAATCCCGATTGTAAAGGTTCAATCCGTTATCAGTGCCTATCCAAAGTCTGTTCTCCTTGTCCAAATAGGTACAATAGATCAGATTACTACTTATACTGGTATCTTGACTACCATCATAACTATACGAAATATAGTTGATGCCATCATACCTATAAATGCCCGCGCCAGAAGTCCCTATCCACTTAAAACCATGATGATCTTCTATCATGGTAGACACGGCTCTTCTAGATATTCCCTCTTTAATGTTCACAAAACTAAAGTCCTCAAAATTTTCCTGGGGAATTACCGCGGTACTCCACATCAAGAGAAGAAATAAAATAAAAATGTGGTTAATTCTGGACATCATTTAAATAGCGAAAACATATTTGTGTAGGGGTCAATATCGTATTGATGCTTTCCTCATACGAAATGCATCAAATTTACAGCCAAGATATAGAATACAAAAGCAACAATACAAATTAGGAATGGTATTATAACATAATCTGCATTCTACTTCATGTCTTATAAAAGATAAATTTGGTTTTGGTTTACTTTTCCTCAACTTGAATGGAAGAATTCACACCCCCATAAGACAAAATGTATTTTTTAATAGGATGAATGCTCTAAAATGTTAAAAACAACGGGATTGCTTTTTTGAAATCCGAGCAATTGGCATACTCTAAATGATTTTAATACATTTGAGAGCATATACACTTTCAATCAATACTCAGCATTAAAAAATATAATGACATGAAATCATTGCGCATTGCTCCCACATACGTATTCTACTTATTGCTTGCTTTTAGTCTTAGCCAATGTAAATCCGAACCTAAAAAAGCAGAAGATGGCAAACAAGCTGAAATTGCAGCGGTTTTTGATTTTGTTTCCCATCCTGTTGAAGTACCGGAACAAACCGTAAAACCGCTGAAAATTGGCGATAAAGCTCCCGATTTCAGGCTTCCGGGAACAGATGAAAAATATCACGCCTTAGCGGACTACGACGATGCTTCTGTTCTGGTGGTTATTTTTACCTGTAACCATTGTCCAACTGCCCAAGCATATGAGGAGCGCATAAAACGTATTGTAGACGATTATGCCGATAAGAGTGTTCAAATTATAGCCATTTCACCCAACAGTCCTTTGGGGCTTCTCTATGAAGAATTGGGATATTCCGACCTAGGTGACACGTATGAAGATATGATTTTAAGGGATAAAGCCCATAATTTTAATTTTCCTTATCTATATGATGGTGACAATCAAAAAGTGTCTCTTGCCTATGGTCCTGCCGCCACTCCCCATACTTTTGTCTTTGACCAGAATAGAATTTTACAATATATAGGAAGAATAGACAATTCTGAAAAGCCTGGTACGGCCAATGGTGAAGATTTAAGGAATGCCATTGACGCGATATTAGATGGTGCTTCTGTTGAACAACCAGTGACCAAGACCTTTGGATGTTCTACCAAATGGGGATGGAAAACCAAAACACGAAAAAAGATTGATACCGAATGGACTCAAAAAGAAGTGTCCTTGGAAGATCTTTCCATTGCCGATGTAAAGGGTGTTATGAAGAATGAAAATAGTGGGAAATTGCGTTTGGTAAATATTTGGGCGACCTGGTGTGGCCCCTGTCGCATTGAGTATCCGGAATTCATTGTTATTCAGCGTATGTTTGGAGCTCGTGATTTTGAGTTCGTGTCGATTTCCGCCGACAAAATTGAAAAGAAATCCCGTGCCTTGGACTTTTTAAAAGAAAAGTATTCGGCTGTAACTAATTACATCGTCACTTCTAAGGACAATTATGAGCTTATAGAGGCTATTGACCCCAATTGGAATGGTGCGCTGCCCTATACCGCTTTAATAGAACCAGGCGGAAATATTGTTTGGGAACATCAAGGAGAAGTTGATTTTTTGGCATTGAAGCAGACCATTGTAGATCATAAAATGATTGGAAGAGTATATTAATCTCCTATTTTTTTTTGACGGTTTAAAAAAACGTCTCAACGCTTCTTTTGAAGGCGTTGAGACGTACTCATTCATCAAATTGATCAAATAATTATGCCGAAAAAGGATCGTAACCCGGAAGTGATCCGTCACTACAGACGCTATCACAAGGTACCGGAATAGCAATAAAATCTGGCGGAGGAACGGTGGGATCTAGACAAACACATCCCGTACCTGTGCCACCTGGTCCGTTACTTGGGCCATCAGGTCCTGTCAAAGGAGAATTCCCCCCAAACATTTTTTTTAGCTGATTAATTTCAAGCTTTTTGATTCCCTCTATTTTCAAAATTTCTTTTAACATAAATATATCTTTTCAAACAGTTATTAAGGCTCTAAACATTTACAGACACTTAGAGTTTGTGTCTTTCTTTCGCGAAAAAAAGTGATTTGTTTAACAAGTCCTGTTCTCATGTATCGAGAAAAACTATGATAACACTTACAATTTATAAATTATAATCTATATTTAAAGAAGAAAATACGTTAATTTATTGTTTAATTTTTAATAAAAAGAAAGAAGCCACAACTTGGCTTCCATTACACTTTATTTTCAAGCTTAAAAAGAGCCCATTACCCACCAAGAAATAATGTATAAAAGCCGTGCCGAAAAATCGTAAATATAAAAGGCATAAAAAAAGGAGGCCTATATTGCCTCCTTTTAAATAACATATTAACCTTTTTAAGGAAGGATGCTTATTTCCCATTAAAGTTTACATTAACAGCTACTAGAGGCGTCAATAGGGGTTCTTGTCCCTCCTTAAGGGTGTACACGAAATAAATTTCTTCGGCCCTAACATCCATTTCAGATTCCATATTTATAAATACGGCACCTCCCGGTTGTCCTTTTAGGGGAGTAGGCATACTGCCTTTCCCTAGAAGTTTACCATCGGGAGCATTTAAACGCATTTCAAAATCCACTCCCCGAACAGGAGCATCTTGCCATGCCACAGTAATCATTGCAGAACGCACCCCTGTAAGATCGATATCCTTTAAAGCAAACCAACCTCCTTCGCCAGGAAGCACCAATAAATCCATGCCATTAAAGCTTATGGGCGTAAAACCTTCCATGGGGATATTATCCGGATTGGAAAAATTAATCGTACTACTTTTTAAACTAACGGATTTCACTCCGGTTAGCGGTTTTGCCCCATTATTTCCATTATCCGTGTAACTTGCGGTAATGACCATAAGATTATCTCCTGTTGCCGGTTTGGGCATAATGGTACCTGAAGGCGGTAATGACTTTTTCTTTTGATTTTCAGCAGCTAAAGACTGAATATACAAGGAAATCTGCCTAGTTTCGTCCGAGCTGATATTAGGATGCGCAGGCATGGTAACTTCGCCCCATACGCCACTACCTCCTTCTACGATTTTTTGTTGCAAGTACGCCAATCCATTGGGGTTATCCTTATATTTTTGGGATATTTCCAGATAATTGGGGCCTATGGATTTTTCCGCTTCCTTATGACATGCTTTACAATCCATACTTTCCGTAAGTGCTTTCCCTGTAATTGCAGCTGAAACCTGCTGATGTCCTAAAGAGAGTGAGGCGCCATCCAAACCTTGAAGGTAATCTACGGAAACATAGATATTGGAAGGATCTATTTGATCTTGCCCATCACTATCGGTGACAGATACTTTATAATTTACCGCTTGTCCCGAAATAAAGAAGGATGCATTTCCGCTCAAAATATCAATATTGATTTCCGGTCTGTCATTTCCTGCCACTACGGTCACGGCATCACTTTTTGCTTCGGCGCCTTCCGTATCTTTTACGGTTACCTGTATTTTGTATTCTCCAACTTTATCAAAGGTATGGGAAATCTCGGGCGTCGTAGTTTCTTGGCTCGTGCCATTCCCTAAATCCCAGATATACGTGACCTCATCTTTCTCTCGATCTCTGGCATCTACCGTTGCTTTAATCGTTAAGGGTAACTGTCCAGAAGTTTTATCTACTGTGATTTCCTCGATAACCGGAGGTCTGTTCCCACCATTGTAATCTATAAAGGATAGCCCTGCATTTTCGTTCTTGGCAAACCAACCGCTTCCGTATTCCAACAAGTAGATCCGTCCTTCGGGTCCTACTTCCATATCGATCAATGAATTTACCTTTACTTCAGGAGCAAAAGGTTCCATCTTATTAAAATCGCCATTAGGAAATTGACTTACCGCCATCATCCAACCCCGCATCCAATCATAAATGATCAATTTTCCATCATAATATTCCGGTAATGCAGTTTCTTTGGGATATAAATCGGTATAATAGACCGGTCCGGCCATAGCATTCCTACCACCAGAAGTCAATTGTGGAAAATCCTCAGAATCTCCATAGGGATACCATAAATAGGCAGGCATCGCCTTAGGCAGTTCTTGTAAACCCGTATTGTTCTTAGAGGTATTTAGGGGGTTTTCCGGATCAAAAATAGCTCCGCTCTCCCCTTTGGAATAATCATATTCATAATACGGTTTATTATCGGCAATAAACAAGGGCCAGCCAAAATTACCAGCCTTACGGGCCTGCCCTACCTCATCATATCCTCTAGGACCTCTGGTTTCCAGACTATCTACGCGAGAATCTGGGCCAATATCTCCCCAGTATACAAAGCCGTTTTTCTGATCTACAGAAATACGATAGGGGTTCCGATGTCCCATGGTATAGATTTCCGGACGCGTTTTTGCAGTTCCTTCGGGGAATAGATTTCCTTCAGGAATATCATAGGTACCATCATCATTTACTTTTATACGAAGAATTTTGCCCCTTAGGTCATTGGTATTTCCTGAGGAACGCCGTGCATCGTATTGTTGGCGTCCTGGAATATCATTCAAGGGTGCGTATCCGTTATTGACGTATTTTACGCCCTCTTCATTAAAAGGAGTAGAATTATCCCCTGTGGATAAGTATAGTAATCCATCTCCCCCAAAAGCAATAGATCCACCGGTATGGCAGCATATTTCACGCTGCGAATCCACATCGAGAATGACTTTTTCCGAACTCATATCCAAGGCATCATCTTTGAAAGTAAAACGGGATAAGCGATTTACCCATTTGTCCCCTGTGGGGCTATAAAAGACGTAAATCCAATTGTTCTCCTCAAAATTGGGGTCTTTCTGCAAGCCCATAAATCCTTCTTCTGCATTTACCCCCGGTGAATTTAGCGTTCGATGATAGACATCCAAGAATCCAACTTGACTTACTTTTTTTGTTTCGTGCTTATACAACAGCAATTCACCTCTACGTTGCGCAATAAGAACGTCCCTATTGGGGAGAACAGCCATTTCTGTAGGTTCAAAAAACTCGCCAAAGGCCAAGGAGTTTTTAGAAAAACGATCGGCGTCGGGTGGAATCAGGGATTTTGCCTTGCTATAGTCCAAATGTTCATTTTTACCTATAGCATATTGGATACCCCCTAGTAGATGTTTTAGGAAATTCTCTTCGGTATAGCTCTCTTCCGTATGCCCTAAAGCCGTATAAAAGGATCTCCCCCCGTCGTATTCATGATACCAACTCATAGGATGATTATCCCCGTTCTCTCCTCCTTCATATGTGCTTTCATCTACCGTCAAGAGTACCTTTACATCTGGATTGATCTTCTTGAAATTATACAATTCGTCTTTCCGCGTCCATTGGGTTTCCGTGAAAAAACTGGTGGCTCCGAAAGTATTGTCCGTAATGGTAAATGTGGCTTCAGGAGTACCATTGGGATGACTTTGAAAATAGGCTCCCACCAATTTTCCGTACCAATTCCAATCATATTCCGTGTCCGTAGCGGCATGTACCCCTACAAAACCGCCCCCGGCCTGAATATATCGTTCAAAAACAGCTTCCTGTTGATTGTTCAATACATCTCCCGTAGTGCTTAGGAAAATGATGGCTGCATATTGCTTCAGCGCCTCTTCTTCAAAATAGGCTCCATTGGAAGTCGTATCGACTTCAAAATTATTTGCTTTCCCCAATTCCTGAACGGCTTTTATTCCAGAGGGAATTGAAGGGTGAACAAATCCAGAAGTTTTTGTAAAAACCAAAACTTTAGGGTTGCCATTACGTGTATTGCCACAGCCAGATAATAAAAAGGCTATGACCATAGCGGTCATAAAAAAAATTCTTTTCATTCGTGTTGAAATTTGTATTGTCGTAAAAATCGATAGGTGGCAAGAACTTCGTTTTTACGTGGTTTTGTATGTTGTTTTGTTCAAACAGCGCTAAAATTAATAATAAATATGATTACCTTATATGAATAATATGGTTATTTTATTCAAAAAAAGAGGTCAACACTATCCAAAAACATGAAAACAATACCTGAAATTTATTTTAAAAACGATCAGGAATGGCGTAATTGGCTTCATGAAAATCATAAGAGTTCTACAGGTATTTATCTGATTCTTTATGGCGTAGATCATAACATGGAAAGCATGCGTTGGGAAGAAGCCGTACAGGTGGCACTCTGCTATGGATGGATAGACAGTACCGTAAAAAGCTTGGGAGATGGAAAACGAAGACAGTATTTCTGCCCAAGAAAACAAGGTAGCCCTTGGAGCAAACTCAACAAAACCCATATCAAGGCCTTGATTGCAGATAAATTAATGCATCAGAGCGGGTTGGACAAAATCAATAGTGCTAAAAAAGATGGGTCTTGGGTTTTATTGGATGACGTGGAAAATGGAGTCATTCCTTCTGAATTGGCCACGGCTTTTAAAGCACATCCAGAAGCCTATGAAAACTATCAAAATTTCAGTAAAAGTTATCGAAAAAATTACCTCTATTGGCTCAATCAGGCAAAACGTGAGGACACTCGAAACAAACGCATTGCCGAAATCATACGCCTTTGCGCAGCGAATATTAAATCGCGCGATCAGGGATAGTGCCAAGTTCTTTTCCTTAACAACTCTTTAAGAAAAATTATCTTGTAAATTAGTACTTTCGACCATCAAAAATCCACATCATGTATAAAGTTATTTTCACTGCACTCCTTCTTTTATCGTTCGCGCCTGTTCAGGCTCAAGAAAGCAAAAAAAAAGAAAAATGGGATGTTGCCAATCCTCAAGGCGACTTCAACTATAAGGAACACCGCTTTAGTACGGATGAAGGGACTTGGATGAATCTGGATGTGAGTCCTGATGGAAAAACCATTGTGTTTGATTTGTTAGGGGATATCTATACGCTTCCTATAAGTGGTGGAAAGGCAAAAGCCCTGCGTTCCGGAATACCCTTTGAAATCCAGCCGAGGTTCAGCCCGGGTGGAAAGAAAATTGCATTTACCAGTGATGCCGGAGGAGGTGATAATATTTGGACCATGAATAGTGACGGTAGCGAAGCTAAAATCCTTACCAAAGAAAATTTTAGATTACTCAATAATCCGGCCTGGATGCCCAATGGTGATTATGTTGTGGCTAGAAAGCATTTTACTTCAGGACGCTCTCTTGGAGCAGGTGAGATTTGGCAATACCATATCACCGGAGGCAGTGGTATTCAATTGACCAAAAGAAAAAATGATCAACAAGATGTCAATGAGCCCGTAGTTTCTCCCGATGGGAAATACGTATATTACAGTGAGGACGTATACCCCGGAGGAGCTTTCCAATATAATAAGGATGCCAACAAACAAATTTATGTGATAAAACGTTATGATCTTGAAACAGGAAAAACCATAACCATTACAGGGGGTCCTGGTGGGGCTGCACGTCCACAAGTGTCCAGAGACGGGAAAAAATTGGCCTTCATCAAAAGAGTTCGTACGAAATCTGTGTTGTACATCCATGATTTAGAAACTGGGGAAGAGTGGCCTCTTTACGATGCCTTGAACAAAGACCAGCAGACAGCTTGGGCTATTTTTGGAGTGTATCCCGGTTTTAGTTGGATGCCCGATAACAAGCGTATTGTTTTTTGGTCTGGAGGAAAAATCAACAGTATTGATATTCAAAGTTTAACGGTACAACAAATTCCATTTACGGTGGATGCCAATATTAAAATAGCTGAAACCGTACATTTTAATAATCCAGCCTCTCCTAAGGAATTCGAGGCTAAGGTTATTCGTCATGCAGTGACATCCCCTGATGGGAAAACCCTGGCATTTAGTGCTCTGGGGCATTTATGGAGTAAACGACTTCCTAATGGGAAACCAAAAAGATTGACAAAGAGCGAGGATTTCGAATTTGAACCTAGTTTTTCGTCCGATGGAAAAACCATTGTTTATGTCACTTGGAACGACGAATCTTTGGGGAGTATCCGTACCATTCCCACCAAAGGAGGTTCGGCAACCCAATTGACTTCAGAAAAAGGCATCTACAGAACCCCTGCCTACAATAGTACAGATACCATGATCGCATATAGAAAAGAAGGTGGAAACAATGATCAAGGGAGGGTATTTACCAAAAATACAGGTATTTACACCATGTCCGCCACAGGAAAAAACAACAAATGGGTCACTGGAGAAGGAGAATATCCCATGTTTACCCAAGATGGAAAACGCATTTTTTATCAAACTGGAGGCACTTATTTTGGGAATCTTACGAAAACATTGGCAACGGTAGATTTAAATGGACAAGATAAAAGAACCCATATTAGCTCTAAATATGCCAATAGATTGGTGCCTAGTCCCGATAATAAATGGATCGCCTTCACCAATTTACATAAAGCCTATATAGCACCTTTAGTGTTAAATGGAAAAACGGTGAACTTGGACCCCAATTCCAAAATAGTTCCGGTAGCACAAATTTCCAAAGATGCCGGTATTAATTTACACTGGGCTCCGGACAATACTAAAGTTTTCTGGACCTTGGGGGATGAATATTTCACAAATGCCATAAAAGATCGATTTACTTTTCTTCCCGGATCTCCCCAAAAAACCCCGGAAATTACGACCAAGGGAATAAAAATTGGTCTCGCCGTAAAGACAGATACCCCTAAAGGCAGAATTGCCTTTACCAATGCCCGCATCATTACTATGGAAAATGATGCAGTCATAGAGAACGGAACAATTATCATTCATGGAAACCGTATTGAAAAAATTGGAAAAACTACAAATATTACCATCCCTAAAGACGCTAAAATCTATGATGTTTCCGGAAAAACCATAATGCCGGGAATTGTAGATGCCCATGCCCATGTAGGAGCATTTAGATATGGACTAACAACACAAAAGCATTGGCAATTGTACGCCAATTTAGCTTTTGGAGTAACCACCTCCCATGATCCTTCAGCGAATACAGAAACTGTTTTTGCAATTTCCGAAATGATCAAGAGTGGCGATATGGTAGGTCCCAGGCTATATTCTACAGGATTTATCCTTTATGGTGCCGATGGCGATTTTAAAGCCGTGATCAATAATTTGGAAGATGCACGATCTTCTATCCGAAGGACCAAAGCTTTTGGCGCCCATTCTGTAAAAAGTTATAATCAACCCCGAAGAGAGCAACGTCAACAGGTAATGCAGGCAGCGCGTGAGCTAGGCATCAATGTTGTCCCAGAAGGGGGATCTACATTCTATACAAATATGTCTATGATTATGGATGGGCATACGGGTATTGAACACAATATTCCAGTAGCTCCGGTATATAAGGATGTTCATGAGCTTTGGAGCAATAGCAATTCAGGATATACCCCTACCCTTATTGTAAATTACGGAGGATTGAACGGAGAATACTTTTTCTATCAAAAAGACAATGTATGGGAAAATGAACGCTTATTGAAATATACGCCTCGCGCCATTGTAGATGCAAGATCCAGACATCGTACCATGGTACCCGATGAAGAGTATGAAAATGGACATATTTTAGTATCCAAAACCACGACTTCCCTTGCCAATACAGGTGTAAAAGTAAATCTAGGGGCGCATGGGCAGTTACAGGGCCTTGGAGCCCATTGGGAACTTTGGATGTTGCAACAAGGAGGAATGACCAATATGCAGGCCTTACAGGCTGCTACGATAAATGGCGCTACCTATATTGGAGCCGGGAACGATATTGGTTCTCTTAAAGAAGGGAAACTGGCCGATCTTATTGTTTTGGACAAAAACCCTTTGGAAGAAATTCGAAATACGGAAACCGTACGCTATACCATGGTCAATGGTCGCCTTTATGATACGGAAACGATGAATGAAATAGGAAATTCCTCAAAAACCCGCACGCAGTTTTGGTGGGAAAACACAAAGCAAAATCAGGCCTTCCCTTGGCATGAAACTGCACAGAGTTTCACACGTCCCGGATGCGGGTGTCACATAGGTCATCATGACTAATGGATCGGTCTTAAAGACTCCTTATTAAAATTTGCCTTATTAGGGCATATTTTGGCAATACTGAACCTTTGGTAAGGCAGATAGAAATCGGAAAATTGCCTTCTTAGCGTCATCTTGATTTCCAAAAGGGCAGTTTGTATGTAAACAGATTTTATTTGAACCGATTTATAGGAGATGGAAAAGGCTGTAATCCCTAATTTATCCCTATTTTAGGGCTCTCCTAAATTTCATATTATGAAGTACTTTCTTTTGTGTATGATCGCTTTCTCTTTGGGGGCTTGCACTTCTGAAAAAAAAGAGCATTATGATGTGGTCATCTATAATGGCAATACTATAGACCTCGCCTCGGGCGCCATAGAAAAACAGGATGTGTTTATTTCCAACGGAGCCATTGCCAAAGTCCTTCCGGCGGCAAGTTTTACTTCCTATTCGGCAACACAGAAAATCAATGCCGAGGGAATGTATCTTGTACCGGGCTTTTGGGATAATCATGTACATTTTAGAGGTGGGGATAGTTTAATAGCCAATAATAAAAATTTCCTTAAACTCTTTATTGCCAATGGTGTCACCACGGTTAGGGATGCGGGTGGCGACTTAACCTCTGCTGTTATGGCATGGCAGGAAGAAATGGACCATGGCGAGCTTGTTGGACCTACCATATTTACTTCTGGTCCTAAAATTGATGGCCCCAACCCAACTTGGGCTGGCTCTTTGGAGGTTTCCAATGAAACCGAAATTGCCAATGCTCTGGATTCTTTGGAGCAGTTAAATGTGGATTTTGTCAAGTTATACGACAGTAGAATTTCTGGCGAACATTATATTTCAACGATCCAAGCGGCTGAAAAAAGAGGTTTGTTGACCTCGGGTCATATGCCATTTACCGTGACCTTGGAAGAAACTGTAGATGCAGGTATTGATGCTATTGAACACCTGTACTACATCATGAAGGGATGTTCTCCCATTGAAAAGGAAGTAACCCAGCAATTGATTCGTAAAGAAATTGGTTTTTGGCAGGCCATGCCAGCGCTTATGGAAAGCTATGATGCCGCCACCGCTAAAAATACTTTTGCCTACTTAAAACAAAAGAATGTCTTTGTGGTTCCCACCTTACATATCGGAGCAACCCTGAGTTATTTGGATGAAGTGGATCATGCGAACGACCCTTATTTAAAATTTATGGGAAAAGGCATTATTGCCACCTATCAAGGCCGGATCGATCGGGCCTTGAATTCTTCGGAAAAAGCACGTAGTGATAAAAAAGCCCTGGATGCTTTCTTTGGTCGACTGGCAAAATCCCTTAGCGATGCGGACGTCTCCCTTTTAGCAGGCTCGGACAGCGGCGCTTTTAATTCCTATACCTATCCCGGGATATCCCTTCACAAGGAAATGGAAGCCATGGTGAATGCGGGGATAACGCCCTTGAAGGCGCTACAGGCTTCAGCCTATAATGGATCTCGCTTCTTCAATAAACAAAAAGATTATGGCAGCATCGCTCATGGAAAAATTGCCGATTTGGTACTTTTACAGGCCAACCCCTTAACGGATATTACCAATACGCAACGCATTGCGTATGTTATTCAAGGGAAGAGGGTACAGGATATTAAAAAACTAAAGGCCTTATTGGAAAGCGCAATCGTACATTAAAATTGGTATTATGAAAAAAGTCATTTTTATATTGGGGCTCATCTTATGGTCCTCCTGTAAAACCGAAATAAAAGATAACCCTACTTCCACTCCTATTGATCTACAGGAATTGACCATTGCCCAAATTCATGAGGCTTATAGTTCCGGAGCGTATACATCCGAGGCCCTGGTTCAGGCTTATATAGATCGCATGACAAGGAAAGATAGTAGTCTAAATGCTATTACTTTCATTAATCCGGAAGCTTTATCCGAAGCTCGGAAATTGGATAAAATCTATAAAGAAACCGGTATTTTAAAGCCACTACACGGTATTCCTTTGATCGTAAAGGATAATTTCAATACCAAAGGCATGCCCACTACTGCCGGGGCTCTGGCGCTAAAGAATTTTATTCCCGAGAGCAATGCGACTATGGTACAGCAACTTCTGGATGCCGGTGCCATAATTGTTGCCAAATCCAATATGGCCGAATGGGCCTTTAGTGCCATGCACACCTATAGCTCAACGGCCGGCACCACACATAATCCATACAATACCGCACATGTTCCTGCAGGATCTAGCGGAGGTACGGGAGCGGCCATAGCGGCAAATTTTGGTACTATTGGTTTGGGTTCTGATACGGGAAATTCCATTCGTGGTCCTTCTTCCCACAATGCTCTGGTAGGCTTTCGCTCTACCATGGGATTAACCAGCCGAGCAGGCATTGTACCCCTATATTTAAGAAATGACATTGGCGGTCCCATGTGCAGAACGGTAGAAGATGCCACCAAAGTACTTTCGGTAATTGCCCAATACGATAGTAAAGATACCATTACGGCCTATGGCAAGGGAAAGAGGCAGGAAGATTATACCCAATTTTTGGACGCCAATGGACTTAAAAATGCTAGGATCGGGGTGTTACGGGAATTGAGCGATGTGGATCCAGATCCTGAGATCACTACACTTTTTAATACCGCTTTGGCAGATCTGGGAGCAATGGGAGCCACGGTACTGGATAGCATTAAAATCCCAAATTTTGATGCCCTCCGGCGCAATCAATGGTGCGATGTTTTCCGGGAAGACCTGGAAGCTTATCTTGCTGAATTTGTAAAAAATGATACGCTCTCTTCTATTGAGGATGTCATTCGCATAGGTACCACATCTCCCTATGCCGAAGAAGGTCTTGCCTATTTTAAAGATGCCAAATATGAACGCCCGGGAAAAGTAGAGGTGCCTTGTGGTAATCTGTATGAAGATGCAAAAAGCATTGCTTTGAGAGAAGCTATTGAAAACACTATGGACAAATTACAGTTAGATGCCATTGTATACCCTTCTTGGAACAATAAACCAGCAAGGATTGCTCATTTTAGGGAGGAATATAAAGGCGATAATAGTCAGATCATTGCGCCTCATACGGGGCAACCAGCCTTTAGTGTGCCCATGGGTTTCACTTCAGGAAACCTTCCTGCCGGCCTCCAATTTTTAGGACGCATGTTCAGTGAACCCACGCTTATTAAATTAACCTATGCCTATGAGCAGGGAACCCAACATAGAAAACAACCCGATATCTAATCCAAAGAATAGTAGTTTGCAAAAAAATAAAATAGAAACTAGAAATAAAAACTGATGAGAACTGTATTGACCATTTTTGCTTTATGCGTTTTTTCCATAGGAACTGCCCAAACCTTGCTGCGGCCGGATCGTGTTTTCGATGGCATGGAACTACATGAGGATTGGGCCGTTTTAGTTGAAGGAAACCAGATTAGTGCCGTTGGCCCTATAGCAAGTATCAAAACCCCTAGGAGGACCAAAGAAATTATTTTAAAAGGAACAACACTTATGCCCGGACTTATTGAAGGACATTCGCACGTATTGTTGCATCCCTATAACGAAGCCAATTGGAACGATCAGGTTTTAAAAGAATCTCCGGTAGAACGGGCAGTACGGGCTACAGTCCATGTAAAAAACTCCTTAATGGCAGGAGTAACTACCTTGCGCGACTTGGGTGCCGAGGGTGCGGGGTATACTGATGTATATTTGAAAAAGACCATTGAAGACGGCATTATTCCAGGGCCTCGAATGTTGGTGGCAGGGCCAGCCATCGTAGCCACAGGAGCATATGGTCCGAAGGGGTTTCACGATGGCGTAATAGTACCCTTAGGAGCCGAACCGGCCAGTGGTGTTCCCGAAGTCATTAAAACGGTAAGAAGACAATTGGGGAATGGGGCCGATTTTATAAAAATCTATGCGGATTATCGCTGGAGCAGCGGTGCTCCTTCCCAACCTACTTTTTTACAGGAGGAAATTGATAAAATGGTAGAAACCGCTACCAGTGCCGGGAAGTATGTAGTAGCCCATGCCAGTACTCCAGAAGGAATGCGAAGAGCCATAAATGGTGGTGTAGAGACCATAGAGCACGGGGACGGGGGTACCTTGGAAATATTTAAATTAATGAAGGAAAAAGGAGTTGCCCTATGTCCTACCCTAGCAGCAGGCGACGCCATTACACAATATGGGGGTTGGAAAAAAGGGATTGATCCAATGCCTAGCCGTATCAAAAATAAAAGAGCTTCTTTTAAATTGGCTTTAGAGTCTGGTGTAGATATCGTTTTTGGTGGGGATGTAGGTGTTTTTACCCATGGTGAAAATTATAGGGAATTGGAATTAATGGTAGACTATGGCATGTCTTCCCTAGATGCACTTCGAGCTGCGACTGCTGTGAATGCACGAGTATTTCATTTGGATACCTTAGGAAAGCTCCAAAAAGGTTTTTTAGCCGATATCATCGCGGTAGAGGGAAATCCTATAAAAGATATTTCGGCTATGCGCAATGTACGATTTGTGATGAAGGACGGCATTATCCATAAAGTGGAATAGTTTTCAGTTATATTTTGCAAGTTTACTTCATGCCTTAATCGCTTGGAGCTAATCTTAGGATACCAAAACTAACAAAAGATATCTTAAATTTACGGAGACCATCATGAAACGTACCCTAAGAATCAAGTATCACCAATGCCGTCATTGCAGCTAAATACTTCATATAAACATCATATTGCCGTTGGCTTGATTACCGGAATATGGCTTGTTGTGTTTTTAGTACTGATCGCTCCCTTTGACATTGCCGAATTGCCTTTTGAAATACGCCTACAAATTCTACCTCCATACGGAGCAATTTCACTACTGGGTTACCTAATGGTCATTCCATTTCAAAATGGCTTATTAAAAAAGTATGCTCATTGGACCATAGGATTGGAAGCTGTGGTTATTGTACTATTCAACCTCCTTGTCTTGGCTGGTAGTTATGCGTATTACAAATCTTCAATCATCAATGGGGATTATGATTTTGCAAAATTTACACTACAAGTCTATTATCCTATCTTTTTTGTACAACTTCCGGTTATCATTTTTGCCCGATGGTTTCTAAATAGAACCGCTTCAAAACAGGAATTGGGAAAAATTGTACTTACCGGAGAGAACAAATTTGACATCTTGCATATCAAGGAATCCGATTTAATTTGTATTTCCAGTGCCGATAATTATGTTGAAATAGCCTATTTAATACACCAAGTACTTCATAAAAAATTATTGCGAACCACTTTAAAAAAAATACATCTGCAGCATCCTAGCCTACTCAAAGTGCATCGTTCGCATCTTATTAACCCAACTCATTTTATGTCTTGGAAAGATGCAAATACCATCCTATTGACGCAATTGGAAGTTCCAGTTTCAAAAAACTACAAACATGAAATCTTGGCCTTGGATCATTCACCCCTAAAATCAAAGGGTTTATCCCAAACCCCTTAAAACATGGTGTTTCAATATCGGATGTGCTTACTTTTGAGAAAACTTTTAACATCCAAGAGGTATGAAAAATTATATGGTTTTACTCATTGTATTAAATGTATTCCTTAGCTTTTCTCAAAATCAGAATGCGGAAGCCCAGAAACTCCTTACCAGCCTTATTACTAAAAATAACATCGTAGGAGCTTCAGCCGGTTATTCCATTAATGATAGCATCATATGGCAATCTGCTGCTGGCTATGCTGATAAAAAGTCGAATACAAAGTTCACTTTAGAGACCAAAGTAAGGATTGCTTCCATTGCAAAATCCATGACTGCTCTAGCTGTAATGCAATTGGTGGAGCAAGATCTAATAGCTATTGATGTCCCCATTCAAACCTATATTCCAGAATATCCCAAGCAAGGAACAAATCCGATAACTACCCGACATTTATTATCCCATACTTCGGGGATTTCAGGATATAAAGACGGAAAGGAAGCTGAGACCAAAATCAATTATCCCAACTTGACCGCAGCTTTGGATATCTTTAAGAACAGGGAGCTTAAGTTTACACCGGGAACACAGTTCCATTATACCACTTATGGATATACGGTACTAGGTGTTATTATTGAACGCGTATCTGGTCTAAGTTTCGAGGAATATATGCAACAGCATATCTGGGACAAGGCCGGGATGTCTCATACCGGAGTTGAAAAATTTGAAACTACAATAGATCATCGCTCCAGGCTGTATCATCAAAATAGAAAGGGAAAGACCAAAGAAGGCAAAGAAAACAATCTGAGCAATCGTATCCCTGGCGGAGGAATGTACTCTACCCTTGGAGATATGTTAAAATTTGGAAATGCTGTTCTGAACCATGTCTTTGTGCAAGAAAGCACATTAGATCTTATGCGGGAACACCATAGTCTGGAAAAAGAAGCCAACGCTTACGGTTTTGGATGGTTCTTGTACAACCCCAAGCCTAACGAAGGAGCCATTATAGGTCACAATGGGGAGCAAACGGGAGCCTGTAGTCAATTGGTTATTGTTCCAAGCCTTGGGATAGTGACCGTGCTTCTTTCCAATACTTCGGGGACGTATAAATATGTGACACCTGCCACATTCAACTTATTTGCTCTGGCACAAAAAGAAAAATAGTAGATGGTTCCCCAAGATAGGCCATTGGTATGCAGAAAGTATATTCCATAGTACCTGAAGACTACAATAAGGCGTATCTTAGACAGAAATTAAAGATCCCTAGTTGCCATGGAAACCTATCTTGTAGATTCCTTTACCGACACTCTTTTTAAGGGTAACCCTGCAGGCGTTTGTATCTTGAAACGTGCGATTACTGACGAACAAATGCTTGCTATTGCGCAAGAATTGGGTTTATCCGAAACCGCTTTTATAAAGGCTACTGGTCAGGAAAACACCTTTAGCATTCGCTTTTTTTCCCCTAAAATGGAAATTCCACTTTGCGGACACGCTACCTTGGCTGCCGCTAAAATACTTTTTGAAAAAAATAGTAGTATAGATCATATCCATTTCACCAATATTCAGCATCTTGATCTAAAGATTGAAAAAAAAGCGGATAAAATCAAAATGCTATTTCCCATATATACCACAGTGCCGATGCTTGCTTCAAAAAGCTTATTGCGAGCCTTAGGCCTATCGGAAATTTTGCATAGTGCATACAACAAAGAAACCAAAATACTATTACTTGAAATTAGCGATAATCAAGTATTACGGAATATGACACCCAATTTTGAGGCGCTGGTACGTTCTCATGATGCTTTAAATGGGGTTTTGGTCACTACAAAATCGGATCAAAAAGAATATGATTTTGAGTCAAGATATTTCTGGCCCTGGAGTGGCACCCCAGAAGACCCGGTTACGGGGGCAACGCACACTTTTCTGGCTCCATATTGGGCCAAAAGACTCCATAAAAGCAAAATGAAATCGTTTCAATGTTCTGAAAGAACAGGTTTTATGGATGTGGAACTGAAAGACGATACCACCTTAATCATTTCCGGCACAGCTAAGATTGTGTTGGAAGGAACATTAAATCTATAATTCTTTTTGAGACAATTTCCACCCAACATCATATTCAAATTTCCCTGGCGTAGTTATCAAAAGAGAGTGCTAGAGGAGTTGGCAGCGCATTTAGAGGATGATCATTTGCACATTATTGCCCCTCCCGGTTCCGGCAAAACGGTATTGGGCTTGGAAGTCGCCCTTCAATTGAACAAACCTACTCTGGTTTTTGCCCCTAGTATTGCTATACGTAACCAATGGATACAGCGCTTTTGCGAATTGTTTTTACAGGTAACAGAAACACCGGATTGGATTTCCCGGGACATCAAAAATCCCAAATTTCTAACAGTATCTACCTATCAGGCCTTGCATGCCGTCTGTTCTGGAGACGTGGAAGAGGAAGATGGGGAATGGGAAGAAGAATTGGAAAATGATCCTGTTGAAAAGTCCGTTTCCAATACAAGAACGGAGGTACTCATTGCGCAATTGCAGGCTATTAATATCGGAACTATTGTCGTTGATGAAGCACATCATCTCAAAAATGCATGGTGGCAATCATTGACTACCATTAAGAAAGCTTTAAATCCAACAGTGGTAGGACTTACCGCAACTCCCCCCTATGACGTTTCCGCATTGGAATGGCAACGCTATACCCAGCTCAACGGCCCCGTGGATACTGAAATATCCATTCCAGAACTGGTGGTTGAAGGGGATCTTTGCCCCCATCAGGATTATGTCTTTTTTTCCCATCCAACAGCCAAGGAAAAGAAGACCATAGGTCACCATCGTCAACGTATTGATCGCTTGTTCGAGGAAATTAAAACGGATGATATGCTAATTAAGGGATTCTTGCAGCATCCAACCTTTACCACTCCTTTAGAAAATATAGAATGGATTTATTCAAATCTAGAATACTATTCGGCCATGCTCATTTTTCTTCATGCCATTGGAGAAGAAATTACAGCAACACATTTAGAAGTAATTGGCGATGCCCACTTTAAAATTCCAAAACTCAATTACGATTGGATCGAAACACTTTTGACATTTTATCTCTATAAAGATCCTGACAATTTTAAGGGGTTTGAAGCCCATCAGGAAAAATTGAGCCATCAATTAAAGCGAAATGGTGCCATAGAGCGTCGGGCCATCAATTTTAAACATCATCGGAAAATCAATCGATCCTTAAGCTCTAGTATCAGCAAATTAAAAAGTATTGAACGTATTGTATCTTTTGAACATGGTCAGCTCAACGAAGCATTACGAATGGTAATTTTAACCGATTATATCCGTAAGGAATTTTTAATTCATGAAACATCCAACACCTTGGAATTGGATAAAATTGGGGTACTCCCTATTTTTGAACAACTCCGAAGAAATAATACCCAAAATCTTCGAATGGGGGTATTGACAGGTTCCCTGATCATTATTCCAGTTATGGCCCTTTCAGCTTTTAACGCCATTGCGGCTACCTATGGTCTTCATGAGGTGTCTAACACTAGGCTCCCCTTTGATCAAAGTTATGTCATTATCCATCCAAATGAACAGATCAAACACGATATTGTACATATCATTACCCAAATATTCCAAACAGGACATATCCAAGTTTTGATAGGAACAAAATCCTTATTGGGAGAAGGTTGGGACGCTCCTTCGATCAATGCTTTGATATTGGCCAGTTTTGTGGGTTCCTACGTACTTTCCAATCAAATGCGGGGACGTGCCATTAGAACAGCACGTCAGAACAAAGAAAAGACCGGAAATATATGGCATTTGGTATGCGTGGACCCCTCGGCTGCAGATGGTGGGGATGACATTCGATTATTAAAAAGACGATTTAAAGCTTTTGTTGGAGTGTCCCTAAAAAAAGAAGCCCGTATAGAAAATGGGGTGGATCGTTTAGGTATTCCCGAACAATTGCATACCCGCGAACATATTCAGGAAATCAATACCAAAATGTTTTTAAAAGCGGGGCAACGAGAACATTTAAAAGCGCGTTGGCAAGATGCTTTAACTCATGGGGTATCCTTAGTAGAGGAAATCAAAATTGCGACGCCTAAAGAAATTAATTATACACAAAATAAATCCCTATACTACAAAAAAACGATTGGCTACCTCGTTGGCACTTTGACCTCTTTACTATTCAGTCTTTTTATTTTCCTATACGGAGGATTACTACTATCGGCCGATTTGGTTAGTAATGGCGAAGCACTGTCGTCCTGGATGATCGGGATTGGAATGGTAGCATTTTTGCTTTTTGGAAGAACTTTATATAAAGTCGCCAACATCTATATAAAATACAGGGATATTGCAGCGGACATTGAAAATATAGGAAAGGCACTCCTAGCCACTTTATTAAAAATTGGTGTGATCCATACGGAACACCAGCAATTGAAGGTTATCGCTCATTTAGATGAGTCTGGCGCCATTTATTGCCACCTCAAAGGAGGAACTACCTATGAAAAATCAGTATTCATTGGTGCTTTACAGGAAACCATAGGTGCTGTAGATAATCCTAGGTATATTATTATCCGTAAGAGTTTTTATCTGAAAATGTTTTCACAAAAAGATTATCATTCCGTGCCTGATACTATTGGTAAAAAAAAGGCATACGCCCTATATTTCGACAAGCAATGGCGACGTACCGTAGGGGCCTGTGAATTGGTCTATACCAGAACCCTTGAAGGTCGAAAGTTATTGCTAAAATCCAGAATTCAATCTTTAGCAGCAACTTTGGGCGAAGAAAATGCCGAAAGAATAAATAGATGGCGCTAAATGAGGGGTTGTTGTTTTTAATCACCCGGCATAGCATTGATCAAACTCGACTCCTATTTCTAAGTTCGATCAAAGTTTGTTCGGCATCTTTATTTTCAAAAGACAGCAATGCCCTAGAATTGAGAATAAGATATTTTTCCAAAGTACCGTCTCCATTCTTCATTTCAACCGTGATGTATCTTGTGGTCTTTAACTGAAATGAAGTGGGATAACCAATGGCATCAAAAGTATATTTCTTCTCAGGTCTAAATTTTTTCTTTAAAACTAATACATCCCCTATAAGCTGTGCATTACAGACATAAAGGAATTGATAGATAACACCGCCAAGGAGTACCATTAATATAATTGGTGCGATAAGCATTCCCATATGCAATTCCTGGTTTTTCCAAACCAGCCATAATAAAGGAATGCTTAGGATACATAATAAGGCTGTACCATATAAACTTATATTGGTCCATTGGGAAGATAGGGTGATGGTCTTATTTGTACTCATAAAAGCAGGATTCGGTCTGTTGTGAACTAGAAAACGAAAAAAAAACTTTTATTATTTGATGCGAACCGCATAAGAGTGTTCTTCTGCAAAAAGCATGAATAAAATTGTACATTTGGCAGGATACAGTTACCTTATGAATGGCATATTTAAGGAAATTCAATACTTTAGACAATGGTGGTTATGGCTTATTTTACTGGGCATAGGAATCATCCCCACCTTAGGGATCTACAAACAATTCGTTCTTGGTGAAACCTTTGGGTCTCATCCCATGTCTAATATAGGACTTTTGGTTTTTGCGTGCATTGTATATGGTTTTATAGGTTTATTTTGGTGTATGCGATTGCGGACAGAAATCAATAGTTCCGGTATCCACTTTGAATTTCTTCCTTTTGTCCGTAAAAGCATTTTATGGGAACACGTAGAAAAGGCCGAGCTTATTGATTATGGTTTTGTAGGAGGTTGGGGGATTCGATGGCCTACGGCATATGGCACGGTATACAATGTTAAAGGAAGAAAGGGGCTTGCCATTCAGTTAAAAACAGGAAAAAAGATGGTCATCGGCACACAAAAAGAAAAAGAACTTCTTGTTTTTATGGAACATTTCTATAGCAATACATTAAACAAATGAAAAATATCAATCAAAAAATCTTAGCAGAAAAAATAAAAGAGGCCCGACTGAATAAGGCCTTATCCCAAGAATCATTAGCTGAAATTTCACACATTTCCTTGAGAACCATACAGCGTATTGAAAAAGAAAATGTGGTCCCGCGACTGTATACCTTACAGACGCTGGCCAAGGTTCTGGACCTCAAGCTTACTGATTTCGCTTCCGACGCTACAGAAAGGGCTCAGATGCCTCGGGAAAAAAGGATATTGAATAAAATGAACTTGTTCATATTACTTACCCTTGTTATTCCTTTGGGCAATATTCTTTTGCCTTTCGCCTTATGGAAACGAAACCAAAAATCTGAAATTGTAAAACGGCTCGGAGGAAAAATCATCAGTTTTCAGATTCTATGGACAATATTTTCCATGATGCTCTTTTTCTTATCCATTGCCTTAAACAACCTCTTCTCCGGGGATGCTGGAAACGCGCTTTATGTGGCTATGATCGTCTATGTTTTTTGCTTAATTTTTAATTTGATCATGGTCTCCAAAAACACATTACAATTAAACCAGGGAGATAAGAATACTTTGGCTTTTGTACCCAACTTTTTCTAGAATGACATAAGAATGCCGCAAGGATGGCACCCTTAATCTTGGGGTCGGTACATACATTTGTGCTATTCATCATAAAATAGAACAATCATGATTTATCGCCTTAGTAAACCGGCCTGGAAGCTAATCTTTCTTCTTAGTATATCCCTTATCTTAAGCTCTTGCAGTAATGAACCTATACCTATTTCCGATATCATGGAAGAATGGGCAAAAAATGGACGACGAGAAATTGGTAGCCCTTTCAATGGAGCGGTACTGATTGCAAAAAACGGTCAAGTCCATTTTAAAAATGCCTATGGTTTTAAGCATCGTGAATCGGAGACCCCAAATAATGTGCAGACCAAATTTCCCATTGGATCGATCACCAAACAATTTACGGCCATGTTGATCATGCAAATGGTAGAAGAAGGAACTTTAAGTTTAGAGGCGAGTATTGATACTTATTTGCCTTATTTTCCCCAAGAGCTCGGAAAAGAACTCACCCTACACAGGTTATTATCCCATACTTCGGGCTTGCCACATTATGAAGGCTTGCTGCGAAATGGTTTGGATGAGGCTACTTTTTCTTCTTCATCCTACACTCCACAAGAATTGGCAGTGTTGGTCAGTAAGGTATCTTTGGCTCATCAACCTGGGACGCGATACCATTACAGTAGTTTGGGCTACATGCTTCTGGGAGCACTGCTGGAAGAAGTTTCCGGAAAGTCGTATGCTATCTTATTGAAAAATCGCATTACAGAACCCCTGGGCCTCAAACATACAGGTTTTGCCGACAATACTTTCATCAAGCAACATACTGCTCCAGGATATGCTTTTATAGAAGACGAAAGTTTCCGTATGCTGTTTAGGGCTTATGGAGGTGATTTTAAAGCGGTTCCTTTTAGAGATCAATCCAATAAATTTAGCACTGGCGGAATGCATTCTACGGTTGAAGACCTTTTTATTTGGAGCGAAGCCTTACGGAATCATAAACTTTTATCCCCTAGTGCCACGAAAAAAATGTGGACTCCCAATAAAGAGGGCTATTGTTATGGATGGATCAGGAACTGGGATGATTTGGTGGAACGGAATGTCAACGTCAGAATGTATACCCATGGAGGAGCATTACGTGGACACCGTTCATCCATTACATTATTTGATGACGGTACCACCATTATTTTTTTAGCGAATGTGAATCCTATAAAAGACCCCAATTTGATACATCAGCTCTATTTGACGACCCATGGTCTTGAAGATGACTATGGCATCCAGGGATATCCCGATCGGAGTTCTTTGAAAGAATTTGAAAGTGAAGGAGGCATCAAAGCCCTACAACGTTATTTTGACAAATTATCCGATGCCTGTGGTTATGAGGTATTGCCCTCCGATAGTTCCATTGCCCGTATCATGTACTTATACTATGAGGAAGGGAATACAAAAATTGGCGATAGCCTAAAAGAAGCGTACTTCAACTTGTATGCGCCTTCAGAAAATGCCATAAACCGCATTGGATACAATCTATTAAAAGACAATTGTGAGGCTGCGATTGCCTTATTTAAGGAAAACACTGAAAGACATCCACAATCTGCCAATGCTTGGGACAGTTTAGGGGAAGGCTATTTGGGTTGTAAGAATGCAGCGCAAGCAATACCTTGCTTTACAAGAGCTGTGGAAATCGCAAAAGCAGACCAGGATTCCAACCTAGCCCTATTCCAACAGCACCTTCAACGGGCAAAGACCACAAAAAATCCTTAGCTTTTTTCATGGAAACTTAGGTTTCAAAGCAATATTTCATACCGTTTCTAAATTGTATCTTTGAATGCTAAGAGAATTTATTTTTTATGGTTATACGGGCTTTAGTCCTTCTGCTCGTCGTAGGAGGCATCTATTATTTGTATCAGAAATCCCAGGATAAATCCCCTTTTATAAAATGTGGAAAATGCGAGGGCAAAGGATATTGGATTGCCATGCGCGGAGGGAAAGATAAATGTGATAATTGTGGAGGTTCCGGAAAAGTAGCGCGTTAGTCTTTTCCGGATTACTAGCAATTATTCTAAATTATTCCACTTCTTTGAGCAATTCTTCAATGGAACGTTCTAATTGTTCGTCCCGCCCTTTGTCAATTATATTGGGCGTGTTTTTTACTTGAATCATGGGATCGGTTTCATTGTTTTCTAGCCATTCCCCTGCCTTATTCTTGGCGCTAACGGGAACAACACCCCAAACAATACCATTGGGAAGACGTTCCCAACCTGCAAAACTGCAGGTTCCCGGTACCGGCATCCCCACGGTCTTCCCTATTTTCAGGTCTGTATATCCACTGGCGAAACAGGAACCATCACTATACATAGATTCATTGAACATGGCCAAAGTAGGTTTGGTCCAACGCGATGTAGGCTCTCCTCCTACTTTCCGCGCCTCCGTTTCATAGGATAAAAATGGGATTCCTGTAAAGAACATGGCCAAATCGGCCACTAAATCGCCCCCTCCATTAAATCGGGTATCTACGATTACCGCTTTTTTGTCGTTGAATTTCCCCATCATGCGTTCATATATAGAACGGTATGGTCCATCACTCATACCAGGTATATGAACATAACCTAAAGTGCCTTTGCTCTTTTCGGCAACTTCTTTTTCATTTTGCTTTACCCATCGCGTGTATAATAAGCCATTCTCTTCTCCCAAAGAAATTGGTTTTACCGTAATTTGCTTGCGATTTCCTTTTTCATCCACGATATCCAATAAGGTAAAAGTATTGGCTATTCTATTCAAGTAGGTAGCTACATCCCTATCCGGGGAAACAAGGGTTCCATTGATTTTTTCAATAATCATTCCGGCTTTCAACTTATACGAAGCTTTATCCAAAGGACCTCCTTTTATCACCTCAGCGATTTTAATACCGTTTCCCTCATGGCCATAATCCATAAAAATACCCAAAGAGGCCGTGGCATCACCATTGGGCATAAATCCCCGGTAGCGTCCCCCGGCATGGGAAACATTTAATTCCCCAAGGAGTTCAGAGGCCATTTCAGCAAATTCGTGGGAATTTCCAATATGGGGCAAATACTTCTCATATTCCTTGCGCATGGCTTTCCAATCAATGCCGTGAAAATTGGAATGATAAAAAATGGCATTGGTCCGCAACCATATATGATCAAACATATACGCGCGTTCCGCCTCGGTATCCAAACGCATTTCAGATTGAATTTTTACTGGCTTTTGTTTGGCTCCGGCAAGATTAATTTTTGAAATCCTCCCATCGCTCAATAGAAAAAGATTTTCCTGTTTGGAATCCCATTGCAAACTTCCTGAACGGGCCCCTAAAGAAATTAGTTTTTTGGTATTCTTCGTTCTCAATTCCGTTTCCCATAAGTTCAAATCTTTTTCGAATCGGGCGAGATAATACAATTTTTCACCATCTTTGGACAACACGGCATCGCCCAAAAAGGAGGAGTGAATGGTCAATCGTGATTTTCGTGTTTGGAGGTCCTCCCAATCAAAAGTCAAGGCTTTAGGGGTCGCTTTTTTATCAGCATCGGCTTCCTTTTTCCCTTTCTTTCCTTTTTTCTTCGAATCTTCTTCCTTTTTTGGTTTTTCTTGTGTTTTTTCTATTTGTTTCATCAAGTCATAATCCTCTTTGGACATATTGAACTTGTCCCAACTATCTTTGGTGAAGAACATACTGTACACATCGGATTCCGAACGTCCACTGGTTGCATAACTTTTTAGACCGTTTCGATTACTAAACCACAACATTTGTTTTCCACCATTGACCCATTTTGGAGCGTAATCATAATATCCACTTTCATTGAGATTGACTCTTTTGGACCCATCCGCCTTCAACAACAACACATCGCTATTGCTCAAAGACACTCCCCAATCGACCAACAACCACTTGCTATCCGGACTCCATTTAAAATACTGATCTCCATCCTGAAAATGATACAGATCATCTGGTGTCAATAGTGTCGTAACCGCTTTGGTTTTAAGATTCAATACCTTTAAGGTCCTTCTCCCTGCTATAAACGCCATAAAATTTCCATCTGGTGAAAACTCGGGCAAGTAATTGTCTTCCGTATTGGACAACAACACCTCTTCTTTTAAGGTGGTAGCCGCAAAGAAAAAGGGTTCTTCACTGCGTATTTTTTTGGTTTGATAAATGTTCCATTTCCCCTCCCGTTCACTGGCATAAGCTACTGCCTTGCCATCGTGGGTAAACTTTACAAAACGCTCTTGTTCCGGAGTATTCGTCAATCGTTTCGTCAGCGCTCCTTCTACAGAAGTCACAAAGACCTCCCCTCTAGAAATAAAGGCAATCTGTTTTCCATCGGGAGAAATATCCATTTCCCGTACCCCCCCGTTCACAGAAACAAAACTATCCGAATTGCTTCCTTGCTGTGTTCTAATGACAATGGGGATTTTTTCGGCAGAACCACCCTCCTTTAGCGTATATAGCTCTCCGTCATAACTAAAAGACAAGATGCCGTTCCCAATACTCAAGGAACGAATAGGGTGTGTCTTAAAAGTGGTGAGTTGTTCCTTATTATTAGAATCGCCCAAGTTCATTTTATGAATATTGAAAGAACCGCTTTCCTCACTTAAATAGTACATGGATTGTTGATCCTGGGAATATACAGGATTACGATCTTCTCCGGCAAAACGGGTCAGCATGGTATGTGTATCCGTAGCTACATCATATTTCCATATGTCCCGAGCAATGGCCGATACATGGTGCTTTCTAAATTCATCTTCATATCCTTTTCTATCATGATAGAGTATCTGAGTTCCGGTGGCATTGAATTGCGCATCTTCAGCAGGAACCGTAAGAATTTGTCCAATACGCCCTCCTTTTAACGGTACTTTATATAGTTCTGGTTGAGTGCCCGTAGGATATTGACGGTGCAATACATCATCTTGACGACTAGCCCCAAAAACTACATCCTTCCCATCTGCCGAAAAACTAAAAGGTCGTTCATCAGTGCTATGGAAGGTCAATCGTGTTGCGGGTCCGCCTTTAGCATCCATGGTATAGACATCAAAATTCCCATAACGATTGGAGGCAAAAGCCAAGGTTTTCCCATCCTTACTCCAAACAGCCCTAAAATCGTGCGCTTCATGAAATGTTAATTGTGTAGCATTACCGCCGCGAACAGGGACGCTGTACAAATTGCCTTTATAGGTAAAAGCAATGATACTCCCATCTGGAGAAATAGCCGGATATCTTGCCCATTTAGGATTAACTTGACCATAAACGGTCAAAGAAAAAAGCAATAGTACTGCAATAAGGTGTCTGGTTTTCATTTTAATGGTTTTCAGCATATTAAAAAGTGTGGAAAGATAGGAAAAGTAAGAGAGTTTTTTAAGATTTTCTCACAAAATAATACGCCTAGAAAAAATATAATATCTGCTATTTAATACCGATTCAAAAATTCCTGAAAAGCGGTAATAAACTGTCCTACATGATACCCGTCCATTAATGCATGATGTACGTGAATGGACACGGGCATTTTTCTTTTTCCATCTTCTTCCTGCAGCATTCCAAAGGAGATTTTTGGACAACTATCCTTAAAGGAAAAACTCCTGGCATGCGATATCGCCGTAAACTTGATCCAAGGTAAAGAAGAGTAATGAATTACATTTTCTCCAGATACTGCCGGGGCAAGGCCCGTACTATTGCGAACGCGTGTTATTTCTTTGTTGACATTCTTTTGGAACTCAGAAAAATCTTCGGAAAAATCAATATAGGAAAATCCAAAAGTGCCATTTGGCCTATTAATGGTGGCGGAAGCATGGACCTGATCATAGATCCAAACCCTATTATTTTGAATACGATAACGAAAGGGAGTAACTTTATTTGCGGCCATTAGGGAGCAATACAAATAGTATTGAAAAAAGGAATATCCATTCTTCTTGGAATAACTATAGGCTTTGGTCACCTCTATGTCTACAGTAACTCCAAAAAAAGGCTCTTCAAAAGTGCCAAAAAACTCAAAATGTTCTTTTCGCTCCCATTGTGCTATATCCAGTTCTTTCCTCATCTGTATGTATACATTACTTATTTTTAGCGAATACAGGTAGAAAAATGTTGTTGGTAATGGCAAAAGGGACTTTGTCCTGTTCAGAATTGTATGCGCCTCCCGTAAAGACAACAACAAGGTCCCAGTCCTCAAAAATCATAATATATTGTCCGCCATTCCCTGTCGCCACGGTTCCATGGATCTTCTTTCCGTTCATCGAAAAGGGAATTTTCCACCATAAAAAGCCATATTCCAAATTACTCAATTTAGTTTGGGACATTGTTGCCTTGGCTATCCATTCTTTAGATATTACGGTTTTCCCGTTCCAGATTCCTCCTTTTGCTACCAATTGCCCTATTTTAGCCATATCTCTAGAGGTCATATACAATCTTTTTGCCGATGGAACAATGGGTTTTCCAGTAGTGGTATGTCCCCAATTGACATTGGTAATGCCCAAAGGTTGAAAGAGGTATTTTTCCGCAAAGACATCAATGGGGAATCCAGAAGCTTTACTTACAATTTCTGCGGCCAGAACCGTGCCCATAGAGCAATAGGAGGTGGTTTTCCCAGGAGAATCTACCATGGGTAAATCCAAAGTATACTGTATCCAATCTCTTTTTCGAAACACTTTATCTTCTTGTCCACGCGATTTCTTGTTCCAGTCGTTACATTCCAAACCTGAGCTCATGGTCAATAAATGTCTTATGCTTATGTTCTCTTTGTCAGCACTCTTATTTTTTTCGGGCACTTTATCTTTCAAATAGATATTCATGGGATCATCTACACTGGCTATAAACCCTTTGTCCAAGGCAATGCCTACCAACAAGGAAATGACGCTTTTCGTAGCTGATCGTATATCATACCTGCTCTCCCTGGTATTCCCATTAAAGTATTCCTCTACCACGATCTTCCCCTCCTTTATTACCAAAGTGCTATGAATTTTATGCTTCTGTTGGAATAATTGGGTAAACAAGGTGTCTATCAATATCGTATCCAAACCCATTTCTTGCAATGATCGTGTTTCCCATCCGTCTGCTCTAGTTTCAGGCCTGGCATAGCTATAGGATTGTCCATAACCCGATGCCATTAGCATGGATATCACAAAAAATGCCTGTATTTGTTTCTTCATCCTATTCATCCCTTGTGAATGCAGTGATCAGGCTTTTATGTTGTGGAAACATCCTCAACATTTCTGAACGGGTGGGAAGTTCAAAATCATCAAAATCAAATCCAGGAGCAACAGTGCATCCAACCAGGGCATAGTTATCCTCTCCCAATACTTCAGCCGCGAACCAATACCCGCCAGGCACTACTAACTGGGGTACCTCTCCTTTGGCAAAATCACGGCCAATAGAAAACGTTTCATGCTGACCAGAGGGTGACAATGTGTGCAGACGAATGGGAGATCCATCATAAAAATGCCAAATCTCATCTTGATTGATCCTATGAAATGCCGAGAAATGGGAAGATGTCAATAAAAAATAAATACAGGTGGCATAATTTCTTTCCCCTGTATATTGTGTATTCAGACTATTTGAATGAACAACACCGGTACTCCTATAGGTTTCCCTGTAATACCCTCCTTCAGGATGTGGTTGCAGTTTTAATGTGCTAATAATTTCCTTGAGGTCTTTCATCCTTATTTCTTTTCTTCGAACATGTTCTTGGTATATTCCAAAAGCTCGGTCCCGCCCTTTTTTCCATGTCCGGGAATTACAATTTCTACCTGGGGAAGTTCTTTTTGGATCCGCGCTATGGTTTTAGGCCATGCTTTGACATCGGCATCGGCCAGATTTCCTTTTCCAGCGCGTATACCTTTGACCAAACATCCTCCAAAGATGGCCCTCTCACTTGGAATATATGCTATTACATTATCACGGGTATGCCCCGCTCCATAATAGGCCACAGTTGTAGATTGCTCTCCAAGGTTGATTTCCATCTGTTTATTAAAACTATTTTGAGGCAATATCCCATTATTTTCTTTGGCATAGGTTATGGTGAGTTCATTGGCATAAGACGGAATTCCGTTCTCATGAAATTGCTGTAGTCCCCCTAGGCAATCGATATGAAAATGTGTTGCAACAACTGCCTTAATCTTTTTCTTTAAGGTGTTTTGTATCCATAGGATCAATTCTGCTGAAGCCTTATTATTGGTCGGTGCATCAAAAACAACGGCTTCGTTTTCATTAATATACACCGCCCCATTACAGGGAACTTTTCCATAATCCTCCGTACTCAAATAAGAAATGTGTACAAATAAATTTGTAGTAATGGCCTCTACTTTCAGGTTTTCAGAAGTATAATCCATAGCAGATTGCCCGCTCATACACCAAGAAAGGGCAAAAAGAATATATAGGAGGAACGTTGATTTCATTATTCAGGTATCAATTTTGTGCAAGCCTTCATTTTGTTCAAGAACTAAAATACACAATCTTATCTCCACTTATGGCTAATCTTGGAATTTAACTCCCTCTAATTATGAACATTTGCTTATTGATAAAAGCTATGATCCCTTAACATCTCTTTAAGAATTCAGAGTAAAGTTTTCTGTACCTTGTGGGCGACTAATTAACTACATAAAGCTTGATGAAAAAATTACTTTCCCTAGCGATGCTATTGGCATCCCTATCCCTAGTTGCACAAGAATTTAATATGGATCTTGTTCAAGATCTAAAACCTAGAAATATTGGCCCTGGAGGTATGAGTGGCCGTGTTACCGCTATTGATGTGGTTACGGATAATCCCGATGTGATGTACGTAGGTACGGCTTCCGGTGGTTTATGGAAATCTACCTCTGGTGGAATTAAATGGGATCCCATCTTTAATAAAGAGATTACCGCTTCCGTTGGAGCTGTAGCGATCCAACAATCCAATCCTTCCGTGATATGGGTCGGTACTGGAGAAGGAAACCCTAGAAACAGTCTTAATGGAGGATATGGTATCTACAAGTCCCTGGATGGTGGCAAAAATTGGATTGCCATGGGGCTTGAAAAAACCAGACATATCCATAAAATTATCATAGATCCCTCAGATCCAAATACCGTATATGTCGGTGCCATTGGATCTCCATGGGGAGAACACCCGGAACGCGGCGTTTTTAAAACAACCGATGGAGGACAGACTTGGAATAAGGTCCTTTTTGTAAACAACAAAACGGGAGTGGCCGATTTGGTTATGGACCCTACCAACCCCAATAAGTTAATTGCTGCCATGTGGGAACATAAACGTGACCCATGGTTCTTTAAGTCCGGAGGAAAAGGAAGCGGACTTCACATGACGCATGATGGGGGTAAGAACTGGAAAAAAATAACGGATAAAGAAGGCCTGCCCAAAGGAGAGCTAGGGCGTATTGGTCTGGCCATTGCCCCTGGTAAACCCGATGTGGTCTATGCTTTGGTAGAGGCGAAGAAAAATGCACTTTACAAATCAGTGGATGGTGGATTTAAATGGAAAAAAATAAATGATAAAAGTGATATTGGCAATCGTCCCTTTTATTATTCTGATATTTTCGTAGATCCCCAAAATGAAAACCGCGTATATTCCGTGTTTACCTATGTGAATGTATCCGAGGATGGCGGTAAAAATTTCACCCAACTCATGCCCGCCTATAGAGCAAACAATGGAGTACACCCCGATCATCACGCTTGGTGGATCCATCCCAACAATGGAAAGTTTATGATCGATGGAAATGATGGGGGAATGAACATTACGAGAGATGGAGGTGCTTCCTGGCGTTTTATTGGGAACTTGCCTGTAGCGCAATTCTATCACATTAATGTAGATAATGAATACCCTTATAATGTATATGGCGGAATGCAAGACAATGGTTCCTGGAGGGGACCTGCCTATGTCTGGCGAGCACAAGGGATACGAAATAGTTATTGGCAGGAAATAGCCTTTGGTGATGGTTTTGATGTGGTTCCGGACAGGGATGATTCCCAATTTGGATATGCCATGAGCCAGCAGGGGTTTGTTTCGCGTTACGATTGGAAAACAGGAAATAACTACTCGGTTCGCCCTACCCCTCCGGATGCGGACACTAGGTTGCGCTTTAACTGGAATGCCGGAATCGGACAAGACCCCTACGATAACAGTACCGTGTATTTTGGAAGTCAGTTTGTACATAAAAGTACCGATAAAGGCTTAACCTGGACGGTTATTTCTCCAGATTTGACTACCAATGATCCCGAAAAACAAAAACAAAGTGAAAGTGGCGGACTTACCTTAGATGCGACTGGAGCAGAAAATCACTGTACCATTTTGGTCATTGAGCCTTCCGCGGTTGAAAAAGATATGCTTTGGGTAGGAACCGATGATGGGAGAGTACATTTTACACAAAACGGCGGAGCTAGCTGGAACGAGGTCACCAAGAATATCAAAGGCCTTCCCAAGGGAAGTTGGATTCCACAGATAAAGGCCTCCAACAAAAATAAGGGGGAAGCGCTTTTAGTAGCCAATGATTATCGTCGTTTTAATTATACTCCTTATATATATCGCACCAAGAATTATGGAAAAACATGGGAGCGTATCGTTGATGAAAATGATGTAAAGAGTTACGCATTATCTATTGTTGAAGATCCTGAAAATTCCGACCTGCTATTTTTAGGAACGGATGATGGTCTATATGTTTCCTTTGATGCCGGTATAAAATGGCAAAAATGGACTGAAGGTTTCCCTACGGTTTCCACCAAAGATTTGGTCATCCATCCTAGAGAACACGATTTAATCATAGGCACTTTTGGTCGTGCTGCCTGGATCATGGACGATATTCGTCCGTTAAGAGCGGTTGCAGCAAACAAGGCGCTATTACAACAAGATATTGCCTTATTTACTCCCCCAGCGGCGTATCAAGCAGCATACCAACAACCTACAGGAAGTAGATTTGGAGCCGATGCCTTATACAATGCGGAGAACAAACGCGGGGGGGCTATGATTACGTATTACCTTAAAAAAGGAAATGCCAAAGCAGAAAAAAAGAAAAAGAAAGACGGTGCCGAGAAAGAGGTAGAAGAAGTTAAAGAGAAAAAGACAACGAAAGATTCTATCCGATTTGAATTCTTTGATGGCGACCGATTAATGCGCACTTTAAAGTATAAAACGCCTAAAAAAGCTGGTTTTCACAGAATTTATTGGGGAATGGATGAAAAAGGTCCAAACAGGCCCTCACGAACGATTCGCAAACAAACACGCGAACCTGGAGGACTTAGCGTAAAGCCTGGAACCTATACCGTAAAGATGTATTATGGTGATGCGGTGGAAGAAACAAAAGTAACCGTGAAATCCGATCCGCGCCTGAAGGTATCCACTTCCAATATCAACGAAGTGTACTCTGCTGTTAAGCAATTGAACGAATATACGCAGACTGCTGCGGATGCGGTAAAACAATTGGTAGAAAGTAAGAACACGGCTAAAAAGTATCAAAAAGAATTGAATACTTTGGATAAAAAGAAATACAAAGATCAGATCAAGGCCTCCAAGGATGTGGTAAAAGAAATTGATAGTCTTATTGCCATTTATATTGGCAAAGAGGATAAAAGACAGGGGATTACAAGAAATCCCGAGGTAACCGTGATGCAACGCATTGGAACGGCCAGTGGTTATAGTAGAAGTAGAAAAACGGGCATTACCGCCACAGAGCGACGATTGATCCAGTTTGCAGAAGAGGATTTAAAAAAGGCATTGGACAAGACCAATACTTTTTTTACCGGTAAGTGGAGTACCTATAGATCTGCGATGGAAGCTTTGGAAACCTCTATATTTAAAGAAGTAAAGACATTTGGCTTATAAACTAAAGTAAAATTGAAATATAATCCCATCCCTTAATTGAATAAATAACATAAAAATCCCTAAAGATTTCATAACGTGAAAACTTGGGGGTTTTTATTAGTTTTAGAAACGAATATCGCAATGAAAGAGAAATTTAAAAACACCTACAAATCACTACCCATGAAAAGAGTTTATTGCCTTTGTATTGCATTATGCACGATGTTTTATAGCCAAGCCCAAGATAATGGGGAAGATGATTTAGGTGCTTGGTATATGTATTTTGGAACCAATAAAATTTCGGATAACTTAAGTATCCATTCCGAGGCTCAATTTAGATTTTATGAAACTTTGAGCAATTTCAATCAATTGCTATTGCGTACGGGACTCAATTATCATTTGGATGCCAATAATATTGTCACCTTGGGTTATGGTTATATTGATACCGATCCCACTTTTGAAGATAATGGGGCCGTAGGCATTCCCTTTACCAATACCATTACCGAGCACCGTATTTTTGAGCAGTTCATTCAAAAAAGCAAGTCTGGAAAATTTAGCTTTGAGCATCGTTACCGGCTCGAACAACGTTTCATCAACAATAAAGATTTATCTGTAACCGATACACAGCATAGGGCAAGATATCGTCTGCAACTGACCTACCCTTTATCTAAAACTGTATTTCTCAATGCTTATGATGAAGTATTCTTGAACTTGCAGGACAACGTATTTGGTCAAAACAGGCTGTATTTTGCCTTGGGATTCCATCTTAATGCGATAACCAGTATCCAACTAGGTTATCTTAAAAATCATTTTAATACTGCAAATTTTGATCGCTTACAGCTAGGAATCTTCTTTAATCCCGACCTAAGAAAGAAAAACAAGACAACAGCCAATTAAAAAGACGAATCCTTTTTGGATCTTGGCACTTTAATCTCGTTTCAACCACATTTTAAATACCCTATTCGCATGAAATTACAAAAAGTAACGTTCAAGAATTCAGAAGGACAGACCCTTGTGGGGCGCTTGGAAACCCCTACGAATAGACATCCTCATAATTTTGCCATTTTTGCCCATTGCTTTACCTGCACAAAAAATCTTAGTGCTGTTAAAAATATAAGTAGAGGATTGAGCAATGCTGGTTTTGGAGTACTTCGATTTGATTTTACCGGCCTTGGGGAAAGTGAAGGAGATTTTGCAGATACCAACTTCTCGGGAAATGTGGCCGACTTAGTGGCGGCGGCAGATTATTTGTCCCAAAATTATGATGCCCCCAGTATTTTGATTGGTCATTCATTAGGTGGAGCAGCCGTAATTTTTGCTGGATTGGAAATCCCATCGATCAAAGCAGTGGCCACTGTAGGAGCTCCATCGAATCCGGTACATGTGCAGCATCTGTTAAAAAGCGGTATAGAGGAAATAGAACGAAATGGAAAGGCAGTTGTAAATCTCAGTGGTCGTGATTTTACCATCAAAAAGCAGTTTTTGGATGACCTAAAAACGAAATCTTTGGCCGAAACCGCAAAAAGTTTGCGTAAGCCCTTATTAATTATGCATTCCCCCCAAGATGATACCGTAGGAATTAAAAATGCCGAAGAAATTTATTTCGCCGCGCATCATCCCAAAAGTTTTGTATCCCTAGATGGAGCGGATCA
Source organism: Spongiimicrobium salis (assembly GCF_043678055.1). Taxonomy (NCBI): domain Bacteria; kingdom Pseudomonadati; phylum Bacteroidota; class Flavobacteriia; order Flavobacteriales; family Flavobacteriaceae; genus Spongiimicrobium; species Spongiimicrobium salis. The sequence goes on along the minus strand of NZ_JBHEQA010000005.1, from coordinate 150,537 downwards.
CTTGCTCATGAATAAAAAAGATTCCATTTATGTAGGCGATGTGATTTCCGGATGGGCCAAGCGTTATGTTACTATTCCCGATGAAGATGCCTTACGCACCAAACATCAGGTCATGGCCAGTCTAAACGATGAAGATAGTTTTACTACCGCCATGAAAATGGGAAGTCATTATAGTACTGCAGATGAACCTGTGGAAGTAGGTGGTCATAATTTTGGCCCCTCTCCCTACGAATTGGTCTCTGGTGGATTATCTGCTTGTACTGCCATGACCATTCAAATGTACGCTAGGCGTAAAGGTTGGAAGGTGGACAATGTAGAAGTGCACACCTCCTATGGAAAGACGCATGCAGTGGACTGTGAAGACTGTGAATCGCCTTCCTCCAAAATCGACACTTTTCATCGCGAAATCAGGTTGAGTGGTGATTTGGATGAAAAACAAAGAGAACGTATTTTGCAAATTGCCAATAAATGTCCCGTGCATAGGACTTTACACAATGAAGTACAGGTAATCAGCAAACTAATTCCATAAGATATGCCTTCTGGGATATGGGGTCGACTAATGAAGCTAGTTGCATTACAACTATTAAAGCTGGGTCATTATGTTAAAAAGTGAGCCTTTTGAAGTATGCATCACAAATACCAATTTGTTGATGCTTCCTGAAACTCCTATTCGCAACTTTGTGCAGCAGGAACATAAACGCGTTCGGGTAGTGGCTCAATTCGAAAAAAAAGTATTGCCCTTTTATGGTAGTTTACGAAAAAAGGGAACACAATATTTTATACTCTTCGGCAAGAGCAATCAAAAAAAATTAGGCGTATTTCCCAATGACTATTTTCAAATACAGCTTTTTGAAGATATTTCGGAATACGGTGTGGAAATGCCAGAAGAGTTACAAGCGGTGTTACAGGACGATGTAGAAGCGCAATCGATTTTTAATACCTTCACCCCTGGAAAAAAAAGAAGCATCATTTATATGATATCCAGATACCGTACTTCACAGACCCGGATAGATAAATCTATTTTGATTTGCAAAAATCTGAAATTAGGTATTCGGGATCAGCGCGAACTCCTAAAAACATTTTAGCATTCTATTGCTCCCCCTAAAATATTATGTAACTTTAAGTCATAATTAAAATAATTGACCATGAAAAAAATAAAGATTTTGACCCTTGGTGTGCTTTTCATCATTTCTTACAGTTGTAAACAAACCAACGAGGAAGTCATTAAATTCTCCATGGAATCAAAAAGTGACAGCAATGTTACCGGAGAAGTAACTTTTACTGAAAAAGATGGAGAAGTACAAATGGTAGCGATGCTGACCGGACTTACGGAAGGAGAACACGCTATTCATATCCATGAAAAAGCAGATTGCTCGTCCGCTGATGGAAAATCCACTGGAGGTCATTGGAACCCTACATTCCAACCTCACGCCAAATGGGGTGCCCAAGGAGGATACCATAAAGGGGATATCGGGAATTTTACTGCCGATGCCGATGGCAATGCAAAAATTGAATTTTCCACTGATGAATGGTGCATCAGTTGTGAGGATGAAACCAAAAATATTGTGGGCAAAGGAGTTATTGTTCACCAAGGCGTGGATGACTTTACTTCCCAACCTAGTGGAGCGGCAGGAAAAAGAGTCAGCTGCACCGGAATCATAAAATAAAACAACTACCAACCTCTATTATATTTGGCCAATGCAACCTCTATTTTGCATTGGCCTTTTCATTTTAAAGTCTTTTTCTTCACTTTTAGGTTATTTCAAGGTGATATCATCGTATTAATCATCCCTTTTAACCTTTTAAATTCCTTTTTAAAGAAAATTAGGGAATTCCACAGGGGATATAATTCACTTTTAAGGCCAAAATTTCCCTTTCAACATCTTTTATGAATCAATAAAGGCATAGAATACCGTGATTTGCTCTCGAAAATGAATAAGAAAACTGTTTTAGACAGACTCTTACTTAGAGAGAACAACAAATAAAATTATTGTCATGGAATTAGATCTATTAATACAACGCTTTCAGAAAAAAGATGCTATTGCTTTTGAAAGATTGTACAATATGTATTCAGAAAACATTTTAGGTGTTATCAATACTATAGTAAAAAACTCAGAATTGTCCGAAGAGATTGCACAGGATGTATTTGTGAAAATTTGGAACAATGCTGAAAAATACAACGCATCCAAGGGGCGATTTTTCACTTGGATATTGAATATTGCAAGGAATGCTGCCATTGATGCTGTACGCTCTAAATCGTATAAGGACAGCCAAAAAAACCTCTCTGCCGATTTTTTCGTAAATATATTGGAAGACAATGATAGTCTTGATAATAGGGTGGATGCCATTGGCATTAAGAACCTATTAAAAAATATGAAGGAAAAATGCGTACAGACCATAGACATGCTCTATTTTAAAGGATATACGCAAAAGGAAGCTGCCGAAGAACTCGGTATTCCTATAGGAACCATAAAAACTAGAAACAGAAACTGTATTCTAGAGTTGAGGGAACTTGTTAACGTATAATATGAATGTAAAAGAATATATAACTTCAGGTATTTTAGAACTTTATGTAGCTGGAGCGCTTTCTGAAAAAGGGAATTTAGAGGTGCATGAATTGTCCAATGAACATCCCGAAATACATAAAGAAATTCAGGAGATAGAAACTACGATATTAGAGCTTTCTAAAATTGCCGCTCCTGTGGTATACCAACCAGATAAGAATCTTGACGCCATCATGGACCGTATAGACGTGTCTTGGGACGACAATACCAAACAATTACCAATACCCAATACGGACTGGAAAATTTATATGGGCTGGGCTGCAAGCGTTGTACTGCTTATAGCCATTACCTGGTTATACAATCAAAATACCGTACTTAGTTCCAAAATTTCTATTGCAGACCAAGAAAATGGGATTTTGGAAAAACAACTTAATGCCTCTTCTACCGCATTAAAGGAATCACAGCATATTTTATTACAGTTAAGAGATAAGAATATTACTTCCATTACTACCTTAAATGGTCAGGATGCATCTCCAGAGGCCTTTGCCAAGGTCTATTGGAACCATCAGGAAAAAAAGGTCTATATAGATGCATTAGGGTTACCAGAGCCGCCAGAAGGCATGGTTTACCAAGTATGGTCTATCACCAATTTAAATCCCCTTACTCCTTCAAGTATAGGACTCATTGATGATTTTGAAGCCGTAGAGAATAAAGTATTTGTTTTTGAAAACAAAGGATTGCAATCTGTTGCTTATGGAATCACCTTGGAACCTATAGGAGGTAGTGAAACGCCTACCCTAGAACAGCTTTATACCTTTGGGGTAGCTGCTTCATCCTAATTTCAAAAAAGCAATACGAACTCTAAGGACCAGTATTATTCATTAAGGGCATTCCTTGGAATGGCAGGCCCATCAAAAAACTCCTACAGGAGTCTTCCCTATTCACATGGCATAAAACGAGAATAGCATACACCCTGTTTTCCCTAATATGGGTTTCATGCTATATGCTATTCCTGTAAGCCGTTTACAAGTTGGCGGATACCGTATTACAGAACACCTCTAGGTTTCCAGAATAGGATATCATATCTAAGTGTAATGCCATATAGGCCTACAATACACTTTAGTTTCCGCAATAAAAAGGCTTAAAAAATCCAGTACGTCCATAAATACGACTACAAGAGGAAAGTATTGGGGAACTTTACCAAGTCTATTTACTTTAATGTTGTTCTAGCGTAAAATCTAATCAATAGGCGTTGTTTTTGAAAATTGCGCTTTTACCCACTTTCAAAAAACGTTTTAACGACATGTAGGCTGAAATTACCTTAAGAACTGAAAACAACATCACTGAAATCCAAAGAGAAAAAAGAATGTATTCCATAACTTAATTTAGATTTAGGGTTAATCAATAGGTCAAAAAATTACTTTTGGTTTCATTATTATTCGTAACACTTGGGGCATCAAGAATAATTCAAATATTACATTTGAACGGTAATAATAGTCATTTCGACTGACATTTCCTAAATAAAAGTTAAAAAAAACCAAATAAATAGACGAAAAGCACCAAGAAAACAAGTTCAAGGTGCTTTTACAAACAACAACAACAAACAAAATAAAACCAATTTATTTCTATATTATCCGTAGTACTCGTACTATATATACTACTTATAACTTGGCTACTTTTATCTTCATGGAAGGCTGCAGTACAAAGACTCCTTCCAACAACTCTTTTTTCAATTGTGCCACTTTATCGGTATCTCCAATGGCTTTATATATTTCTGCTTTATGATATAATATTGAAGGCTCATGGGTAACTCCCGATACATGTTCTTCCAAAACCTCCAGGGCTTTATCAATATCACCGTTTTTAAAATGACTATACGCAAGTAGATCATACGATTTTAGGCTAGGCCTGTATATGACTTCATTTTTTGCAAGAGCTATAGCCTTTATGTATTGTTTTGTCTTATTTAAATGGAAATCGCTTTTATCCGGGTGCTGCATGCTCCCATAATCCGGATTTTGCACCGATTGGTAGTAATAATCAATATTGGCATAAACTTCTGTACTGTCTTTCTGAGCACTGGCAATCTCAGCCTTCAATAAATAGTAATCCGAGGTATTGTGAATACTGGAAATTGCCTCTAAAATCCGCATAGCCTCATTGGCATTCCTTTCATGGAAATACACGATTTTGGCTATTCCTTTTTTAGCATGCATATTATAGGAATCCAGGGTCAGGACCTTCAAGAAGTAATCGTATGCTTTTTTGGGTACTGCCGCTTCATAATAATAAGCCGCCAATTCCTGATACGATTGTAAAATTTCTTTTTTATTACCTTCATCTTCAGCTTTTAATCTGGCTTGCTCCATGAGCTTTAAGGTGGCCTGAACATCACCTTTGTAATCCTTCCAATGGGCCAAACGCCGCATATACTCAAAAGTTGTTGTATTCTTTATACTATCTAAGTACATTTTGGCTTTCTGGTAATTTCCAAGTTCCATATGCATATCAAATAGCAGGTTCTTGGATCTGTTAATATCAACATCCAACTGCTCCACGGTATCTGCAATCTGTAATGCATCTTCATACCGATGTTGGGCCATATAGTTCCTGGATAAAGCCGTATAATGCATGCCGCTATTTTTGGTATTCTGCTGTATTATTTTTTTCAAGGCTTGTTCTGCCTTCTTTAAATATTGAATATTCCCGGTAGACTGAAAGTAGGAGTTATAGAGTTCCACAATGATTTCCAAGCCCTCAGTGGTCGTACTATCAGATTGTATTTCCACATCCCATAATTCAAAAAAGCGTGCGCTATCAGAAGGTGTAATATCTAAATAACTATTGTAATCCCCACTGTTGGTCAGCACTGTTGCCAACATTTTATCTTGCACTACATAGGCCATCATTCCAAAGAGTAGAAGTAGGAGTAGCCATAAAGAAGATAAATAAGATTTCATTATTTGCGTTTTTAAACTATTGGGCAACATTGTTTTACTGAAGAGTGTTTCTGCCATTCACTCCGGTGTCTGTCATATTGTTGTTTTTAGCGTTGTTGTCGTATTGTACGCCGTTAAACCCTGATGCACTAAGCTTCAGGGATTACGACCTCAAGGAGAAGAATTCTTTTCTTTTTCATAGCAATTCTCTTCTTACCCTCAACTTTACCTACGAAACTTTCAATTTATGGGTTTTATCCATGTTTGTTAAAGTAATGTTAAGGAAATGATTGGCTGTTATAAAAATTAGGCGTTTTGAAGAAATGTCCCATCTTTTTCTTTATTTTGACAGTTCAAATTCCCAAACGAAATGAACCCTTCGGCAACAGGTTGGATCGATAAATTTGGATTCTTATTGCAAGAGCAGTTAGGGGCATATCCTAATTTTGATGTCTTATACAATGACCTTAAATCCTGCGGTTTCATTTATGGTATTAATACTACAACCACCAATCTCATTCAAACGGAGCATTCCTTATCGGAAGATGAAAATGCCAAAATAAACCTCCTAACGGCCCTGTATTTTACCTATTCCTTTAAAAATAAGGAAATGGATTTTGAAGTTTTTTTGGATTGTATTTTTGAATTCTATCAGCGTTTGGAGGTTGGGAAAATTTCTTTTTTCAACAAAATTCTCAGCGGGAACAAAACCTCTTCCCAGTTGGAAAAACTCATTGACTCCCGCGTTTATTTGGATGACAATGTTATCAGTAAGACCTTTAATAGCATCATTACAAACTCGTTATTGTTTATAGATGTGCTCACCTTTAAAGAATATTTAGAAGGCAAGTCCGACATTAAAAAACATGCTGGGAATTTAGAATATATCACCATCAATATTACCTACCATGCTATAAATTCTAAGGAGAAGAATAAAAACGACGAGAAATTGGCACAACTATTTGCGTCTTCCCTGAGCTTTATAGATAGCGAACAGGAAACTTTTGATGGTTCTTACCGAGAAAAATTAATAAAAAACTCTTCTTGTGAAAATCAATATTTTCTTGATGTGGCCTGCTTAACGGTATGGGAAGATCAATCTCTGGACTACAAAGAATCTAATTTTATTTTTGGAATCGGTTCCGATTTGGGAATTCCCGAAAATAGAATAAGTGCATCATTAGAAGAGGTGGCGCTATTTTTTCAATTAAATTCAAATAGAATTCCACATTTACAAAACAATTCCATGGCCGTGCAGTTTTACGATAGCATGTCTAAAATTGTAAATAAACTTATTCTAAGAAACAGAAAACGTCTTCAAAAAGAATTAGAGGAGAGTAAAGAGTTGGTAGGATTGCTTACCCAATCTACACTGCGTGACCTAAATGCAGAAGAAAAAAAGAAAGTTCAAAATCAGCTGATCGACATTTTCAAGAGTATTCCTTCCCTTGCTATTTTCATGCTTCCAGGAGGCGCCGTGCTATTGCCCATTTTTATAAAACTAATTCCCAAACTTCTCCCATCTTCTTTTGATGAAAATAGAATAGAAAAATAAATTTTACACCTATTCCACTAAAGAGGATTGTATTAAACAGAATTCCCTCATATTTCTGATAGCTGCAGGACCAAGGTTTTAGTATAACCGAAATCTGGAATGAGAAAGGAAGAAAAATTCTTATCAAAACTCGACATAGATAAAATCTATTATTTCCTCCTAAACATATACTATATTTTGAAAATCAATTTATTGAGTTCACTTATTCCAACCATAACTTGAAGTCTTTAACACGCTCTCTACTAACGATAATATCTTGCTCCTTAAAACGATTGAGTTTTATCTGCAGTCTGGAATTAGTATAAGAAATAATATCTTTAATGTGGTTAATGTTCACATAGAATTTACGGCTCACCCTAAAAAACTGTTTGGGCTCCAGTTCGGGTTCCAGGTTCTCCAAAGTGATATCCAAAAGATAATTTCTCCCGTCCGATGTGGCTATGTATGTCCCCTTATTTTCACTATAAAAACACTCAATATCATCGGCATTGATAATTTTGATATGTTGCCCCACCTTTACGGTAAATCGTTTTTTGAATTCGCGTTCCAACGGATTCACCAATAGTTTTTTGATATCGTCAAAATCGAGAGCCAATTTTTGATTGGTTGGTTTTAATGCCCGATACTTCTTCACAGCTTTTTCCAATTCCTCGTCATCAATTGGTTTTAAAAGATAGTCAATGCTGTTTAATTTAAAAGCTTGCAATGCATATTCGTCATAGGCTGTGGTAAAGATAATGGCACTATGTACTTCTATGACATCAAAAATTTCAAAGGAAAGGCCATCGGATAATTGAATATCCAAAAATATTAAATCGGGATGTGCGTTGTTTTGAAACCACTCTACGGCTTCTTCAACAGAATGAAGCATCACAGATACCTCTACACCCAAGTCTGCCAATAATCTATGAAGTCGTCGTGCGGCTGGTTTTTCGTCTTCTATAATGATCGTTTTCATAATATGGTGCGTTGTTGGTTGAATTCAAATCCAAAAAAAAGTAAAATTGTGCTAAAAGCATGGCGATTTCCAAACAATTTTCAAAAATACTTTTGTCTAGCTTTTATCGTCTTCCTTTAAGTACTTTTGAATTTGTCGTTCCTCCCAATTCCTCATCCCCTTAGACATTAAGGATTTTATGGTAAAACCGGGGTATCTAAACACTAAAAGACCATGGATAAACAATCCTATGCCCCAAAAAATTGGCGTTAGTAGCATATTCAGCTTAAACCAATCATAAAAGCCCTGATCCGTAATACCTTCATCCATAAAAAAGCGCCACGCAATTCCCTTTATCAAAAGAATTATGATGTTAACGGAAACATAAACCATAAGATGTTTATAAAACCGTTTAATGCGGTTTACTCTGGTTCGGGCCTTTGCGAAGTGTTCAGAAGGCATTTCTTTCATCGGTATGATTTTAAAAATTTGCTATTGTTCATCTATATTTTCGAGAAGCTTTCTCATCCTCCTCTATATATTTTTGAATCTGACGTTCTTCCCACGCCTTATTAAAAAAAGGATTGTAAGAGAATACATTTAGTCCATGGATCAATAAACCAATACCCCAGAAAAACCATACGGCACCAGTACCAAAATCCCAAAACGCTTCTATAAAACTTTCTCCGTCCTGAATATTATTGACTATTTTACTTATGGAGATAAAGCTGTTTACCAAAATATATACAAGGGCATGGATATAAAACCCCTTTAGTTCGTCCACACGTTTTTTTGCTCTCTGTTTTTTATCTAATTCTGATGTATTGTTATAGTCCATTTGTTCGCTTATTTAATGATTCTTAATTCCACTTTCCCCGTTCATCTTCTTCTTCCATAAATTCTCTTAACTTTCGTTGCTCCCAATCTTTTCCCAGAAAGGGGTTGACTCCAAAGATGCACAGTCCATGAATCAATAGGCCTAAACTCCACCCTAGAAGTGGATAGATAAACCAAAGTGGTTCCCACCCGGTGGTCATATAGTTTAAAAAGGCCAAAAAAGGGTTTACCAAAACAAAAACCAGTGCGTGGATATAAAATCCTTTTAATTCCTCTACGCGATTTTTAGCGCGTTCTCTTTTCTCTTCCTCTATTGTTGTCATTAGTTCCATCGTTGTTGTTTTTGATCTTTATCCATAAATTCTTTGATTTTGCGTTCTTCCCAATCCCGACCCATAAAAACATTTGTTCCAAAAACTTTTACGGCCTTAACTACGATACCTATACCCCATCCAAATGCTGCCCAAAGGAACCACATATACTCCCATTGATTAGTGTAGTAATTTAAAGCACCCAAGAGGGTGATAAACACGATATAAGAAAACAAGCTGGAATAGAATTTCTTAATGGCCTCTACCCGTTCCTTCGCTCTAAGGTATTTACTTTCTTTATCTAAATTTTCCATTTGTTTTTATTGTTCGTTGATTATCTTGCTGTTAAATTTCGACAAATTGCTTCACCCTATAAAAAGTTCCATTCCCAATTGTCAATTTCAACCGATGAATTGTAGGTAGCAGTACCTATTTGGATTCAAAAAGTATCGTCATCCATAAATTCCCTCATTTTTCGTTCTTCCCATTGTTTCCCAAAAAGAGGATTATACCCAAAAGCCTCCAAACCATGGGCCGTTACTCCAAATCCCCACCCTAGGGCTGGAAAAATAGCCCAAGGAAAATCGGTAGTTCTATAGTTTACCACAATAAGTATGGGTATTACAATGCAATAGGCCAATAGATTTCCATAAAATCCTTTAATCGCCTCTACTTTCTCCTTTGCTTTTTGATAGCGTTTATCACTAATATAACTTTGTTGTGTTTCCATTTTTGCAATTTGTTTTCTCAGCATCGGGAGTTTAACCTGAAACTCCTTTGCGCTTTTATGAATCTGTACTTGTTTGTCTGTAAGGATGCCATAGCGCTGCTGTATATTTCTCAAGCCTACTCCACTACTCTTCTTTACTACTTGTTTTTCCTGCAAATTGTTGCTCACCACTAGCATACCTTCTGTTTCAAACACCTTAATATGCAAAGGCCGTGTTGCCGTAACTACGTTGTGTTTTACTGCGTTTTCCAAGAGCAATTGCAGGGATAAAGGAATGATTTTAGCCTCAGGATCGGTACTTTGTTCCGGAATCTCAAAAACAATACTGTCTTCAAATCGCATTTTAAGGAGACGTACATAGGTTCGTGCAAATTGCAATTCTTCATCTACAGTTACCAAATCTTTGTTTTTTTGCTCCAATACATAGCGATATACTTTGGATAAGGATGTTGTAAATTTCTGTGCTTGATAGGGATCTTCTTCAATAAGACTGGTCAATACATTTAGACTATTGAATAAAAAATGAGGGTCCAATTGATTTTTAAGGGCATCGAATTTGGCCGAGGCCGTTCCCGCTATTATTTTTTGTTCCTTAACTTTAGTTTCCTGTTTGTGTTTATAGAACCAGACACTATAGAATATCAAGGAAATGATGGTGGCCAAAGTGGTTGAAGAGGTATATTCCCCTATATTTTCCCTTGTCAAAAAGTCCATCCACGGACGGCCTTGAATACCAACGAGCAATACAAACCTGGCTATGAATACCCCGATAACCGATAACACAATATTACCGCATATGGCCAAGGCGAACATCTTTATTTTAAAAAGTTCATTCTTTTTGTAATTGGTCAAAAGATATTGCAGCCAATAGGCATTGATCAAGTAAAGGATGATGGAAAAGGTCATGTTCTGATAAAACACCTTCCAAAGGCTGGCGAAATCCCATCCATCCTGATAATTCCCCAGTATGTATGAAATTACGATGAGAACAATGGAAATAACAGTTCCCAATGCAATAGCGTTAAATAGATGTTTTAGAAAATGTCGCATGCCTTTTTTTATTTTTCGCAGTTTTTAGAAACCATCTCTGCTCTCTCTTTGCCCCAATTGGGGTGAAAAGCGCTTTCTGGTTTAAATTTAGCAAAAAGTTCCAAGGAACGTTTCACCTCGCTACAATAAGGTGCTGTATCCTGACCAAAGTATGCTGCCGAACCCATACCCCATTCTGCATTGGAAAATACTACACGTGGATTTTCCGGTGCCATTTTAAGCGCCTTTTGATAGAGGGCCACTACCTTTCCGCCCAAAGTGGGGCCGTAGGTAGCACCATCATAAGCCACCCAGGCGGTGTGTATCATGGCTTGTTGCACCATAATTTCGACGTTATTGGGAGATATCCCCTTGGCTATATCTAAAAACTCTTGAGCTTTCTCTAGCTTTTGAGCCAATTTTTTCTCTTCTTTTTCCCCAAAAGCTACCATGGTATTTATTTGAGCTACATAATAGTAAGGCAACCAATTATCCAATTCGGCCGTTGCGATCCGTTCAAACATATTGGAAGCTTCTGTGGTCTTTTGAGCTTTCCATAGTTCAAATGCCTTTTGCATTCCTTTCTCGTATTTGTCTTGGGCCACTCCAATGGAAGTCATCAAAACGGCCAAAATGGTCATTGTTAATTTCATGATGTTGTTTTTATTGATTTCTACTACAAATTTGAAGGAAGGTGGTCAATACAGGAAATAACACTTACCGAATTGTATGCTTTATAGGATGAATTGTAGGGTTCAAGAGAACTTAACGAATCTGGCCACAGGATTCTTGATTTTAACAGGGGATCTCACTGACCCCAATGTCCTTAAATTATAGATTCAATAGGATTTATCCGAACTTCAACTCCCTAAAAATCAGGAGATATTCTTTTTTCTTATCTTTCACCTACACTCTAATCATTAACTATATTTAAAACAAATGAAAAAATTAGTAGCAGAATTTATCGGTACCCTATGGTTGGTACTGGGAGGTTGTGGAAGTGCTGTTTTGGCAGCAGGTTTTCCAGAATTAGGAATTGGATTTGCAGGAGTATCCCTTGCATTTGGACTTACTGTGGTCACCATGGCCTATGCCATAGGACACATATCGGGTTGTCATTTAAACCCGGCAGTATCCATAGGTTTATGGGTAGGAGGACGTTTTAGCGCCAAAGAACTTGTCCCCTATATTATTGCCCAAGTATTGGGTGGTATCGCGGGAGCCGGCATCCTATACCTCATTGTGAGTGGCAAAGCAGATTTTGAATTGGGTGGATTTGCCGCCAATGGTTACGGCGAACATTCTCCCGGAGGATTCAACATGACCGCAGCACTTATCACTGAAATCGTAATGACCTTCATGTTTTTGGTCATCATATTGGGTGCCACTCATTCCAAGGCACCAAAAGGAATGGCCGGACTGGCAATCGGTCTAGGGCTCACACTGATTCATTTGATCAGCATTCCAGTTACCAATACCTCTGTGAACCCTGCAAGGAGTACCAGTCAGGCGCTGTTTGCTGGAGGTTGGGCAATGGAACAGCTTTGGTTATTTTGGGTAGCCCCCATAATAGGAGCAATTATTGCAGGACTGCTCTACAAAATGTTGTCCCCAGAAAATGAAGGATAATAAAATTTAGAAAATGCAGCACAGGGCCACGTTGAGTGGCCTTGTTTATTTTAATCAGCTCCTTCATTTAATTCCTTAAAATTCCTGTAATTTTGCCCTCATGATCCGAAACATTCAACTTCGCGTTCCGCTGAAGGAAGTATCCCTAGAAGGTATTCTTTTGAAAAAAGCTGCGCAATACTTAGGGGAATCAGAACAAAATTTAGTCATCAAAGTACTGCGAAAGTCTATTGATGCCCGGAAACCTACCATATATTTTAATTATAAAGTCACTGTTTACATCGGAGAACAATCTCGGGAAGAAGACCAGTATTCCTTTACTTACAAAGACGTATCTAAGGCCAAACCCATACATATCATAGGTTTTGGACCTGCGGGGATGTGGGCAGCCTTACGTTGTTTGGAGTTGGGGTTTAAGCCCATTGTTCTTGAACGCGGTAAAAATGTACAAGACAGACGCCGGGATTTAAAAGCAATCAATAGGGATCATATCGTGGGAGAAGATTCCAACTATTGCTTTGGCGAAGGTGGAGCAGGAACGTATTCCGATGGAAAACTATACACCCGAAGTCTTAAAAGGGGGGACGTCCGACGTGTTTTTGAAAGTTTGGTCCATCACGGCGCAACGCCTCAAATCCTTATTGATGCACATCCACATATTGGCACAAACAAACTGCCAAAAATTGTACAAAATATAAGGGAAACCATCTTAAAATACGGTGGAGAAGTACATTTTGAATCCCGTGTAACAGACCTCCTGATAAAAGATAATGTCGTAAAGGCCATTCAACTGCTGGATGGAAGAGAATTACCTACGGAACGTATTATTCTAGCCACCGGACATTCCGCTCGGGATATCTTCTATCTCTTACACAAAAAGAATATTGGGCTACAGGCAAAATCCTTTGCCATGGGCGTGCGTGTGGAACATCCCCAACATATTATTGACGGTATACAATATCACTGCAATGGAGCACGCAACGAACATCTACCGGCAGCTTCCTATAGTTTGGTGCAACAGGTCAAGGAAAGAGGAGTTTATTCCTTCTGTATGTGCCCTGGAGGTTTCATTGTTCCTGCTGCAACGGCCAATGGTGAAGTCGTAGTAAATGGCATGTCCCCCTCTAAACGAAATAGTGTTTATGCCAATTCCGGTATTGTTGTGGAAATTAATGTGGATCGTGATATTCGGAAATACGAACATTTTGGCGTTTTAAAGGGTTTGGAATATCAGAAAGACTTGGAACGTTTGGCTTTTACCGCAGGCGGGCGTTGCCAGACAGCTCCTGCACAGAGATTGACCGATTTTGTTGAGGGTAACTTTTCCACAGTTCTCAATCCCACATCCTATCAGCCCGGCCTTAAGTCTGCCCCCTTACATTCCCTCTTACCAAAGATTATCGGAAGTAGACTGCGAGCAGGCTTTGCTGCATTTGGACAAAAAATGAAGGGATATTATACCGAAGAAGCCAATATTGTAGGCGTAGAATCCCGTACTTCCTCTCCCATCAACATCCCTAGAAAAGAAAATTTGGAACATCCGCAAATTCAAGGCCTTTTCCCTTGTGGAGAAGGCGGTGGTTATGCCGGAGGTATCATTTCTGCGGCTATGGATGGAGAGCGTTGTGCCGAAGCGGCTGCTCAAGGCCTGTAGGGCGCCATACAGTTAAAATTTGTGTATATCACTAATAATGAGTATTTTATAAGATATACAATCTTAATTTCATCCGTTATGGCAACAATAAAATCTTTGAACAAATGGGCAAATGCCCATACGTATTATCCTTTGGATATTGTACGTATTGGGTTGGGAGTTTTTCTTCTCATTAAGGGTATAAACTTTATGCAGAGTAGCGAAATATTAATGGAACTTATAAAACCTTTCCAAAGCCTAGCCGGAGGTATGATTCTTATTCATTACCTAGTGCCAGCGCATTTCATTGGAGGAATCTTAATTATTTTTGGGTTATTGACGCGTTATGCCATACTGGCTCAGATTCCCATTCTAATTGGAGCGGTATTGATTAATTTTATTGGAGCAATGAATACCACAAATTTAATTTTATCTGCCTCCGTACTCTTGCTTTCTATTTTTTTCCTATTCTATGGTTCTGGAAAACACTCCATGGATTATTATTTAAAAATGGAAAAATAAGTTCTTAGGATATGCATACCTCCATCACCAATGCAATAAGGTATTTTGTACCAATATGAATCGCTGGATTACATTACGGAAAGTTCGTTTCTATTTTACAAAAAACCCTTGATGTTATCATCAAGGGTTTAATGGTTTGTGCATAGTTTTGGGACCTCTTATGCTTCCAGTCCTTTTTTTACAAAAACTTTTGCCAAATGGGAACGGTACTCCTGATCGGCAAAATGATCGCTCATTACATCCACATTATCTACGGCAAGCGAAGCAACATCACTACTTCCCGTATATGCCTCTTCCACCGCCGTGGCCCTATAGGGGTATCTGCAACTCCGGTAACACCCACTTTAACCGCGTTTCCTTCCTTGACCACAGCAACACCAACAACGGCAAAGCGGGAAGCCGATTGAAAAAACTTTTGATAGTTGCCCTGTGTTCCTTTGGAAAAACGCACTTCGGTGATTATTTCAGCTTCTCCCAAGGCTGTTGTAAAAATGCC
Organism: Spongiimicrobium salis; assembly: GCF_043678055.1. NCBI lineage: Bacteria > Pseudomonadati > Bacteroidota > Flavobacteriia > Flavobacteriales > Flavobacteriaceae > Spongiimicrobium > Spongiimicrobium salis. The sequence goes on along the minus strand of NZ_JBHEQA010000005.1, from coordinate 135,415 downwards.
CAAGAAAAAGTCGGTAGCTGCAATGGTTCTGCTTCCATTTTTCCCGGTGGCTACAATCTTAGCATCACAGGCCAAAACTGTTGCCGGATAATCGGATGAAGGATCTGCATGGGCCAAACTGCCTCCTATAGTCCCGCGGTTTCTCACTTGGATATCTCCAATACACTTTGCCGTCTGGACCAGAATATTGACATGTTCGGCAAGCAGATCGGAATGGACAATGGAGCTATGCGTACAATTTGCGCCTATAACAATTTCATTAAGTACAATTCCAAAGTTACGTATTTATAGAAAGTGCAATGGTTATTCTTTTTTCCAGATAAAAATCAAAATTTACATCCCACAAAGGTATACGATGTGGAATGGTGAAAAAGAATGCATTCCCCTATATAAAAATTCATTATAAATTATCCAGTTGATTGCTTTTCTTGTCCGTGCTGATGGTCCAAAAGAATCCCACAAAGAAGAAACTATCAGCGGGCGGGCGTATCGCTTGCCGGTCAAATACCCCATTGGCATTAGGTGAGTTGCTATAATTGTAGCCACTGATATTATTAAAACCCAGTACGTTATTTACCGAAAAGTACAGGATTTTTTGAGGAGAGACCAAATACGCCCAATTGAGGCTTATATTGTTAAAAGAACGCGTTTTTTCTGCCAAAAAAGCAGTAGTATTTGGGTTGTCATAAGGCCTGCCCGAGGCAAAATTATAAGATAAGCCCACTTGAGACCGCAAGCTATTGATCCAATACTTAGTCACTATGGAAAAATTGTGTTTTGCTGCAAAATTAGGTGTGGCACGTTCTCTAAAATTTCTAAAGTCGCGCTCCGTATCCAAATACGAATACGAAATCCAATAGTCCAAATCCTTAATTCCTTTATTATCTCGCCAAAAAAGATCAAGCCCCGAGGCATAACCATCCCCTTCATTATTGAAATCCGAATCAAATTGTGGGGTAGCCGTATCAAACTTTATGAAGTCCTCATAGTCTTTATAAAAAGCCTCGGCCCTAAAGGTTTTACCGTTGCCCAAATATTGGTAATTGAAGATGTAATGGGTAGCCCGCTCAGGGTTCAACTCTTGACTGAACCGTAAACTTTCCGATAATGGATTTTGATAAAAATTGCCATAGGCCAAAGAAAACTGCCCTTTTTCGCTGCTTTTGTAGGCCAGGGATGCCCTAGGCGAAACCCTAAATGCTTGAAGGATACTGGAGTACTCAGCTCTTGCTCCAAGTTTCACAGCCAATTGATTACTAAAAAAGACATCTGTTTCTGTAAAAAAAGCACTCAAACCATCTGTATATTGACTATTCTGAGGCTCTATATTTGGCGCTTGAAAACGATCTTCATAATCCAAATTAAAATACTCTCCTCCAAAAAAAGTTTGCACTTTATTACTAAATCTCTTAGCTACTTTTGCTTTTACATGCGATGCCGTTTCCTTAATAGTAACGTTATTGTTGTCTATTCCAATAGCATTAGTGTCATAGGAAATGCTAGCTCCAGTAGTGAGGGTCCAGTCCTGTTCAAAAAAGTATTTAAAAGAGCTGTTGAAATAGAGGTTGTTATTGCGCAATTGAAATTGAACGGGTTCAACAGTATTGATATCTTCTTGATCAATATCGAGATTGGTACGTGTAAAACCGGTATACATTTTTAAAATGCTCCGGTCTGCTTTACTTCTAAACACCCCTTCCCCGGAAATAGATTCAAATGGACTATTCCAACGTACGCCCTGATCTGAAGGCAACAAAGCCTCATATGGAGCAAGGTTAATGTAAGACGTATTGACACTTAAAGACTGATTGCCCCAGATTTCGGTGTGTCCCAGTCCTCCTCCTACACTCATGATCGAAATATCTGTTTTTTCCTGATCGGGAACATCGGTAGTATTCAATAGCAACACGCTGGATAACGCCTGCCCGTATTCCGCAGAGTACCCTCCGGTACTAAACGTAATCCCTTTAAAAAGAAAAGGTGAAAACCGCCCTCTTGTAGGTACATTGTTCGCCGTAGCGCTAAAAGGCTGAAAAACACGTAAACCGTCTATAAAAACCTGAGTCTCCCCGGCAGCGCCCCCTCTTACAAATAAGCGACCATCTTCATTAACCGTGGAAGTTCCCGGTAGCGTCTGTAACGCAGCTACAAAATCGCCCACTGCTCCTGCAGTGGTCACAATATCCAAAGGCTTTAAGACCGATACTTTACTGTTATCCCCAGCCTCAAATGTCCCAGCCGTTAATGTTACCCCTGAAAGTGAATTAATGGCATCTTGAAGGGTAATGGATATATGGGCAAAGAATTTCACATCCCCAGCAAGGACATAAGTCTCATAGGCTATGGCGGAAACGGTTAATGTCTGTGTCCCTTCTTCATGGGTCTGGAAAGTGAATTTCCCATTTTCATCCGTGGAAGCTCCATCATAGGTACCTTCTAAATATACATTAGCTCCTATTACTGGAGCTTTATCTTTATCCATTACGACTCCTGAAATCGTATTTTGCCCCATACAAAAGGGAGTACATAAAAAAATAAAGAAAGAGAAAAATTGTTTCATCGCTGTTCGTTTTTTGATGAAACAAATTTGAAGCATCCCCTATGCAATACATAAATAAACCGACCGAACTGTTGTTTTTAAATGACAAGCTGCAGCCTTTACAAGAATTCACGGAATACAAAAACCTCATGGAAAAGACCCTCCTTAAATACATGTCAAACATCACAGAAAAATCACAACAATACACGTTTTGATCACCTTTTTAGCGAAAAAATATGACGAAAATACTTACAATTTTTTTAAGCTTTTTTTAACGTGTTAAAAAAAACCGCACAAAAGTCTGCCTACCAGAGATTTAAATAAAAAGATCAATAAAACCCCACTTTTTATCGGTTAGTTTCATCCTTTATCCTTGTCTGACCTACTGTAGTTTCATGATAGCAGGCCAGCCTATTGAAAACATAAGATGAAAAGCATTAAAACATTAAAATTCAAAAAAAAATGAAAAATAAAATGAAAAAGTTAAGCATGATGTACGCGTCGGCACTGCTGATCGGTGCGGCATTGGTAAGTTGTGAGAACGACTTTGAAATCAACGATGCCAATGTAGACATCAATAACCCAGTAATCAACATAGATAACGATGGTAACGGTGTTCCCGATAATGATGAGCCTGCCGGGGAAATGACTCCCGAGCAAGAAGCCACATTGATTACTTCTTTAGGAGCCAGTGAAGCAGGAAGAACGCTTGAGGATTTCAATGGATCCAATAGAGGTTTTGATGCAGAATTGAACGTTTTCTTACCTAGTGCCATTGCAGTGGCCGATTTAAGGGACAATCGTCAGGCCAACACTACACTTCCCATATATGAAGGAATAGGGCCTAACGGGCAGCCTACATATTTTATCATTACAGAGTCTTCTACTCCTGAAACTGCTGAAATTTACGGAGCTATTCTTTCTCCTAAATTGCGCTATGGAGCACTTCCCGGTGCCGCTGATGCTGCCATGCGTGTTACGGTGAACGCTAATGGTAGAATTGTTCTTCCTGGTGATGTGGATTTCTCTCCTGTACGAAGCATTACACCAGGTGAAGCGCCTAATTTCTTCCCTCCAGCAGCTGTACAGCCAGGTGCCGTAGGTGATAATCAGTATTCTTCCCTAGTAGTACTTCCTTCTGGAACAGTAATCAATCTTCAGGTAATTGCAAATGCAACGGGTACGCATGACAGAATCCGTGAAATCAACATCGACCAAAGATGGGTAAACTTTGAGTTGTTGGATGGATGGCAAGGTGGTGACAACTACTACTACCACTTGGTAACAGATTCATCCGATCCAGGACCAGCTACCATTGAATTGGGCGTATACGCACCAAGAATGGCCAATCTTCCTGTTTTTGGACAGTCTGAATTGGACGGTGAAACTGTACTTTTAGGATTCTCTCCCAACACCAATGGTATTACCTTGACCGAAGGAGGTTCTGAAGTAAATAGACAAGGACTTGGTTCTTCTGTAGTAGATCCAGGCTTCCCTGATCCTATCAATATTTTCCCTTTTGATCCTGACAACAGTGATCCCAACAATAACTATTCTCCAATGTGGGATGCCCACTTGAACCAATGGACCGATGCTGCCATCGATGCAGGATTGAGAAGACCGATTACAAGCTTCGAAGATCTTTCTGCTTTGATCGATGCTGGTTCCATTGAAAGCTTCTTCGGAAGCCCTGGAATTGAGAACGATTTTGTTTTTGGACTTAGAGCTACAAATGCAGTGATTAACTGCCCAGTTATCTGCCAGCCTTTTGAAGGCCAATAAGATACTATACCTTATACCGATCAACTGTCCCTATGCCCCGTGCATGAGGACAGTTGTTTTATTACGCTTTTCCCAGTGAAATCCTTAGATTGACATTTCGGTAGGGAATTTCTACAGTTCAGCCTTTTCCATTTTCAAAATTGTTGTCGATACTGCAATTTTACAGCATCATTAACACTTAAAACAAACTACAAATGAAAACATTAGGACTTTTTTTAAGCATACTTTTTACAGGATTCATGGCAACTGCACAAGATACTACAGGAAACGACATCAAAGTTGTTATAGATAATGTCTTAAGTGACGAGGGCAAAGTGATTGTTTCTCTTCATAATGACACTACCTTCATGAAAGGTGCCGGGATTCAAAATTTAGAAAGTACCATTAAAGATGGAAAAGTAACCTTCACTTTTAAAAATGTTCCTCCAGGAACTTACGCCATTATGGCCATGCACGACGTGAATGAAAATAACAGAATGGATTTTGAAGCCAATGGAATGCCCAAAGAAAGTTATGGAATGTCCGGAAATGCAATGAGTATGGGACCTCCAACTTTTGAAGATGCCAAATTTACCCTAGCGGATAAGGAAATGGAGTTTATCATCAAATTTTAATTACGAACAATCATAAAAGACAGGGCAATTATTGGCAATAATTGTCCTTTTTATTTTCTTAAAATCGTCATTCTGACAATCTTTTCTTCCGTAACTTCATATATCATTACAATTTCAAAAGCCTCTGTCATTCCTTGACGCCCTGTAATACGCTCATGATCCATTACGGTATTCCCAAATACAATTCTTTTTAATACCGTAGAATGAAGCTCTGGGGAATCTCGAAACAATTTATCGTAAAATGCTCGGAAATCGTCCCATCCAATAATTAAGGGTTTTGTCCCATGAAAGGCATACAATTCAATATCTTTACTAAAAGAAGACATATAGGCTTCAATATCTCTCCTATTGTAACTCTCTAAATTTTCTTGAACAACAGTTTCTACAGTCTTCATCATATACTATGCTTAATTTTAGTTAAGTCCTACCTGTCCTTTGACCGAATCAAATAGTTTTTGAGAATCAAAACCTTGGCCATCCTTAAATACAAGTTCCATATTTCTTATATGTTTTATATTCTCTTTCAGATTTCCCTTGATCAAAATAAGGTCTGCCTTTTTACCTGCTTCCACCGTCCCCACTTCTTTTTCCCTACCTAAAAACAAGGCACCGTTATACGTACTGATTTTAATAGCTTCCTCAACAGTGAATCCCGCTTCCACGAAAATTTCTATGGTGCGTTGGTTGGCATATCCTGCTACCGTTCTACCCGCTCCTGTAGGATCGGTTCCCGCCACCAGCAAACCTCCCTTTTCATAAAACCGCTTCAGCCACTGCAAATTCTTATTGAACAAACGCTTAGCGGCAGCATCCCTATTTTGACTTGCCTTATACCCTTTTTGCACGCGTTCCAGTATTTGTGGAGCGAGAGCATCGGCTCCACCGCCAGGGATAAGTTCATGATCCGTATATGGTTCAAAAACAACAGGAGTAGCCGTAATGGCCGTTTTATTCTTGATTAAAGTAGCCATGAGTTCATTTATGTGGTCACCATGGAGTTCTTCCTTGGCCAGACCTGTCCTAGCAGCAAAGGGATCACAAATATTTTCTTGCTTGTCCATAGCAAAATCACTCGAAGCCATAAACCCATGTTCCAAATTATCAATACCAATATTTGAAGCTTCTTCATAGGTCAGTGAGCAGAGGTGCCCGGTAACCTTCAGTCCTCTTTTATGGGCTTCGGCTACGCAAATCTCTAAATCTTCTTTGGTGATATTATTGTATACCTTAAACGATGTGACGCCTTTATCTGCCCAATAATTCACAATTTTAGCAACTTCATCCGTATTCCCTAGAAATCCCAATTCTGGGACTCTCGGTCCTTCCCGTTCAATAAAGGGGCCAGTAACATCCATCTTGGGGCCGGTCATTTTTCCTTCATTGATCCACTTTTTCACATTGAGGTCGGTCTGGGGCTGTATACTTCCTCCCGTTCTCATGGTAGTGACACCACCCGCCAGATATAGTCTAGGAAAGGTAAAAGTCATTTGTCCTACACTGAACCAATTTTCAAAAGGTTTTGTATAAAATAAATGTTCGTGCAACATGACCAAGCCCGGAATAACAGTTTTTCCGGTACCGTCTATGCGCTGTGCGCTTTCCGGGACTTTAATTTTTGATGTTTCCCCTATAGCAATGATGCGACCGTTTTCCAATACAATGGTCTGATTGGTTTTTAAGGGTGCTCCAGTTCCATCAATAAGATGCACATTGGTAATTGCAATTTGTTCGGAATCCACACGAACAAAACGCTTTACTTGCGGCGATAACTCCTGTCCCTTGGTTCCTAAGAATCCTCCCAGGATAAAAAGTATTAATAGTATCACATTTAGTTGTTTCATAGCCTATCATTTATTGTCTAAAGATACGGTTATCCCTTAGGAATTGTTTTTTTTAGTATTGAATTTGGCATATTGTGTTCGCGTTTCTCCCAAAAGACAAGAATGTCCAAAAATCTACTTAGCGAAACTTAAAGATATCTTGTTGACACACAGTTTCTTTGATGTTTTTAGGGTTTGGCCTCAAAATTTCTTCGCACTTCTTGGCACGAAAATCAGTTATTTCTATAAGTTTTATTGATAGTTTTTTTATTTTTATAGTTCAAAATTATACCTAATGACAATTACACAACTACAATATGTCCTTGCTGTGGCAGAATATCGGAATTTTACCCTAGCTGCCCAAAAAAGTCACGTTACACAACCCACACTAAGTATGCAAGTACAGAAATTGGAAGAAGAACTATCTATACAGATTTTTGACCGGGGGCAAAAGCCTATCAATATCACGGAAGTGGGAAAAAAGATTGTCGCCCAAGCCAAAAACATCGTCAACGAAGCAGAGCGCATTAAGGATATTGTAGATCAGGATAAAGGGTATATTGGAGGAGAATATACTTTAGGAATTATTCCTACGGTAATGCCTACCCTCCTGCCGATGTTTCTAAAGACCTTCATTAAGAAATATCCCAAGGTAAATCTTATTATCCGAGAACAAAGCACTGAAAATTTAATCCGGAATATTCAAGATGGGCATTTGGATGCTGCCATTGCGGCAACACCTTTAGAAATTGAATTCATTAAAGAACGGCCATTGTACTATGAGCCCTTTGTTGGATATGTTCCCAAAAATCACAGACTAAGTGATAAGGAAAAATTAAGTCCCGGTGACTTGGATATTGATGATATTCTTTTATTGAAAGATGGGCATTGTTTTAGAGATGGTATTATCAACTTGTGCAATGTTCCCAAAAATTATGCGACCGATCATTTTAGACTGCAGAGTGGAAGTTTTGAAACTCTGGTAAACCTATCCAATGAAGGGATGGGCATGACCTTATTGCCCTATCTAAATACGTTGGAGCTGGATACACAAAAAAAGCATAATCTCCGTCATTTTCACTCTCCATCCCCAGCAAGGGAGGTAAGTTTGATTTACCATAAAAGTGAATTAAAAATTCAGATTACAGAAGCGCTAAAGAATGTTATCTCTGGTATTGTCCGTGGAGCAATAGCTTTTCAGGATGTAAATATTATCAGTCCAATTGGCAAATAAAAACACTTCCAAGGGATACGATCAATTTGTAAGATAGAGCGCATAAAAAAGCCACTTTAAAAGTGGCTTTTTTTTATTCTTTTAGGTAGAGAAGACATTGGTTCAATTCCGGTTTGTCCGTTAAGAACTGCTTTAACCAATATTTTAATTCTTCTACTTCATTTGGCAATAATCTGGAAACTGCTTTTTCCACTTCTTTACAAAATAACTTCGTATCGAAGCTCACTTTTTGGAGAACCGTTTTATAGTACTCCAACATTAATCTAGCCATATTTTAAAATATTTTAATTAGATTGTTCTTCCTAAAGTTAACTAAAAAAAATAATCTAACGTATTTTAAGTACGTTAAAATAATAATAATGTCATTCATAAAGGTCCCTTTTCTTTGTTCAAAAAAAGGTTTAGAGCCACTTAGAGCTTCTATAAAGTTTAGTATTTATTTACTTATCTTAAGTCTTTTAAGTTCCTGTATATCAACCAAAAAAAACATTTCAAAACACCAAAGACCTTCCCTTGAGCTTTCTAAAAAGTTTGATACGCATTTTAGTGGACTATTAATTGTTGACCCCATTACCAAGGATACCTTATTTTCAAAAAATGCTCAAAAATATTTTACCCCAGCAAGTACCACTAAAATTTTCACCCTATATACAGCCTTAAAACTACTTCCCAATAATGTCCCTTCACTGACGTATCGTTACGAGGGTGATACCATTTTTGTAGCAGGAACGGGAGACCCTTCAGCATTACATCCGTATTTCCAAGATAGTACGGCCCTAAATTTCTTAAAAAAGCAAACCGTCCCCATTGCCATGGACTTCAACAATTATCCGGAACCCGCTTTTGGACCTGGATGGGCTTGGGAAGATTATGATACTTATTTTTCTCCTGAAAGAAGCAGTTTTCCGTTGTACGGCAATACGGTTCAAATTTCAAAAGCTAAGAGCCTACAGGTAATACCGGCATTGCTCAGAAAACAGGTCAGTACTAAAAAGTCGTCCAAAAACAGGGAATTACGGAAAAATCGTTTCTATGTAGATACGCTTTTAACAGATACAATTGCCATTCCTTTCATTACCTCTGTTGATTTAACACAGTCCTTGTTGGAGAGCCTATTGGCAAAAAAAGTATCCCCCGTACAGATGATGCCCAGCGGTAAGCGGAAAACCTTGTTTGGGATTCCGACCGATTCCCTGTACCGGCGTATGATGTACGAAAGCGACAATTTTATTGCAGAACAGCTTCTGATTCTGGCTTCATCCCGATTATCCGATACCTTGAGCAGCACTTCCCCAAGAAAACATATGCTACAGCATTATTTATCCGATATGAAGCAAGTTCCCCGATGGGTAGATGGATCTGGTCTTTCCAGATATAATTTGTTTTCTCCTGAATCTATGGTTCAAGTCTTACATAAACTCTATACCGAGCTTCCGCAAAAAAAATTATTGACCTTGTTTCCTGCGGGAGGAGTGTCTGGTACGCTAAAGGATTCTTTTTCTGGAGGAGGCACTCCTTATATCTATGCAAAATCGGGAAGTTTAGGAAATAACTATGCCTTATGCGGTTACCTCATCACAAATTCCAACCGTTTGTTATTGTTTAGCTTTATGAACAACCATTTTAGGCGCGCTAGCAAGGATATCCGTCTAGACATGGAACATTTCTTAAAACAAGTCCGGGATGCCTACTAATATCCAAAGTATTTGTTTTTGGTCTTCGAAAAAAAAGTCGGAACCCTATTGCTAAGGTCCCGACAATTAAAAAGAAGAATAATGGTACTAAAAACAAACAACTATTGTTATATGGCAACAATCCCTTGCGTATTGGTATCTGGAAGATTACCAGATTCCCTACCCACAAATTCTAGGGATTGTCCATTTATTCTGTATATTCCGATGGTTCCATCCAATCCAAATAATTGATATAGGAATTGTCCATCATCCGAAATCCAAAGATCTATCCAACCTTCTGTATTGGCAAAAGCCTCTGGGCCATTATCTGCACCACCAGTGCCTACGCCCTGAGCCGCAGCTTGATCAATTAAAGTCACTACACCATTATTGAAGCTATAGGAAGCCAAACCAGCTTCTATGGCATTGGAAACAAAGAAGGTATTGCCATCCAAGGTAAAATCTAGCCAACAAGCGGTCCTTCCTGTGTTATTTTCCCCGGAACGAACATCCATACTAATTCTGCGTAGGCCGCCATCTGCCTGTATCTGCCATGTAGAAACCGATCCGTCCTGTAATCCAGGAAATACAGGGGGTTCCCCATTGGGCTGGAATTCACGAGCTTCGGTGACCACAACATAATTCTCACCAACAATTTGAAAACCAATTGCGGAGGGTAAATTCCTTCCTTCTTCATTTAAAACCCATGTTGAAGTATCTCCTGAAATTCTTTGCGTCAAGGTTCCATCTGCATTTACTCCAAAAACGGTAATCTCATCTTCGGTTCTAGATGCTAAACCAGCAGCTCCTCCGTTTATTGAAGATACCACCAACCATCTACCGTCTGGAGAGAATTGAACGGCTGAAGGTCTATTCAGTAGATCTCTGGTAGAACCACTAATTGGGCTCAAAGTTCCGTCTTCCAACAACCAAAATCCGGTTACGGTTCCCTGATGGGCGGGTTCTCCCCCATCCAAAAATTCTGCGCGGGTAATATTGGAAACATACACCATTCCTTTTACGCCATCAGAAGGATTTGCCAAATAGGCAATACTGTTAGGTCCAATAGCTCCTGTTGGCTGAGGGGAACCAGCAGCTTCCAGCGAAAAATCATCCAGAATATTAAAGGACGTTATGGTATTGCTTCCTGCATTTACGGCCAATAAATTTCTATTATCATCCGTTTTGGTCAGTGCATATGCCGAAATTAAGGGGTCTAGACCTTCCCCTCCATCAAAGTCTCCACCATTTCCACCCGTTTGGAAGGGTCCGATAGGGGTTAAAGTACCATCTTCATTTCTGCCATAGGCTACGATTACATTAGGTCCTTGAACAACAGTTCCTGCTATTTGTCCGTCTCCGTTGGTCATGGCATAGACTGCTCCAGCAAAAGTGGTTCCATCACCAGGTGTTTCTCCGGACGGATCTTCACCGGCATTGGGATCGTCCGTACCATTCGGATCACCAACATTTACGGTCGGATCATTGATCTCTATATTTGCGTCGTTAATAATGAAGTCATTTTCACAGGACGTAAATACAAAAACTCCCATCAATACAAATAAGGGTAATTTTAGATTTTTCATTTTCTAGTTTTTAGGTGTTATTTTAATTTGTTGTCTGGATCAACAATGCACTGTCCTATTGCATAAAATTATATAGGATTTTCTCAAAAGTGATGCAACTCCGTTCACTTGTGTGCAGACAAATTTCATGCATTGACCGACCTTGTTTATTTAATCGAAGGTATTTTTATTGCTTACAGCCTAAAAAGTTGGGTGTTATTGTTTTAAAGTAGGGAGTTAAAAACAAAGAACTATATAAAAATCTAATACACAAATAGTTATAATCTATAGTGATTAAGAAAGCCTATTGTTTTTTTAACTTTTTTTAGATAAAAATTAACAAATTGCGTGCTTTTAGCCACTACTAACTCGCTAAAATGTGATGGTTTCGTGATAAATAAAGAATGAAAAAGCAATTGGTCCATTATACTTTTTTTGTAGCATTTCAATAGAAAACTATCGGCCACAAAAAATATAATTTTCCAAAGCTTTTTTTGTTTTAAACGGTAACGGCCCTATTGAGATATCTTCTAAAAGGAAGCATTTCTTTATAGGTTGCAATAAGTCTTTCGTTAAAGTTTTTTTGAAGTACTTCTTCTTGGGTAAGGTTTTGAACCACAGCAAAGGTCTTATGTTTCAGTATCTCAATATGCGGATGATCTGCAGGAAAGCCTTTTGGGGCATTCTTCAATTTTTGATCTTCGTATAATGCCCCAAACGTGTCTACAAAGGATTTTTTATGAATGATCTCCATAAATTCATCGCCATCATAATCAATGGCTTCCCGTATACTTTTCAATGTTTTGGAATCAGGTCGCCAATACCCGCCTGCGAAAAGACATTGCTTTAGACCAATCTCAATATAGAAATCAGCCGAACCAGGAGCCTTATCCACCCCTGCTCCAAAATGATCTTTATAAATGGGCTTATTTGGGTGGAACATAAGGTTGTTATTGATACGATTGATCCCTTTTTTCCCTGGGGTATCGTAATAGTCCGGATCTATATCGGCCAGGGTATCATTTATATGATCTAACCATTGGATGTGGCTATTACGAATCCGTGTATACCATTTGCGATTGGCATCCATCCATTCTTTAGTGTTGTGTTTTTCTAACTGGTATAGGAAATCAAAAAGTTCGGTAAAGTTCATTTTGCGCTAAGGTTGTAATCCTAGCCACAAAATTAACCATTACTAAGGAATATTTGTTAATTATCTCCGTCCAATAAATCACCTAAACCTCCTAAAATACTACCTTCCCCTTTACTTTTTCCTCCCCTTGGAACGGAGGCCAGTACTCTTCCAGCCAATCTACTAAAGGGCAGGGATTGTATGTATACCGTGCCAGGCCCTCTTAGACTTGCAAAAAACAAGCCTTCTCCTCCAAAAATAGTGTTCTTTATACCACCAACAAATTCAATATCATAGTCCACATCCTTGGTAAAACCAATGATGCATCCCGTATCTACTTTGAGCACTTCTCCCGGAGCCAAAACTTTTTTTGCCATGGTACCTCCGGCATGTACAAAAGCCAAACCATCGCCCTCTAATTTTTGCATAATGAAGCCTTCTCCTCCAAATAATCCCCTTCCCAGGCGTTTTGAAAATTCTACGCCTACGGAAACCCCTTTGGCCGCACACAGGAAGGCATCCTTTTGACAGATAAACTTTCCTTGATTTTCCGAAAGATCAATGGGAATTATCTTTCCGGGGTAAGGCGAGGCAAAGCTCACTTGTTTTTTCCCGTGTCCAATATTTAGAAATGCAGTCATAAAAAGACTCTCTCCTGTAAGAAGTCTTTTTCCCGCAGAAAACAGTTTCCCCAAAACCCCGGTATCTTGATTGGATCCGTCTCCAAAAATGGTGTCCATTTTAATATCGGTATCCATCATCATAAAACTACCGGCTTCCGCCACCACGGCTTCCTGAGGGTCCAATTCTATTTCTACATATTGCATTTCTTCACCATAGATATGGTAGTCAATTTCGTGTGCGTTCATTTTTTTATCGTTTTTTGTTGATAACCGTTAGTTGATGATTTTGATCGTTTGTTACAAAGTGACCGCATAAAAACATTACGGCCTATCTTATTTTGGAAGGTATTTTAATAAATTAGAATTATTTATATAAGGTATGATCCATTTAAAAATATTCTTATGGTATCATTAGAAAAAATCGGAAGCAATTTCCCCTAAAATAGGTCGTACCCGGGATTCATTGAGGCCCGTATCCATCCTTGGGTCATACAAAAATTGAATAATCAGTTCATCCAATTCTGAATACGAAGTGGCGGATCCATTGCGCGAGGAAGTTTCAAAAAAGATACTATCCGGAAAGCGTCCAGAGTCTTTGCCCAACCCTAAAATTTGTGTAAGCTCTTCACGCAAGGTATGTTTTACCCTGGACAAAGAAGGTAAGGTCGTATTTACAAATATTAAAGCTTGTATGATAACTTCTTCGGAATCAACATTCACTGAAAACCCTCCAATCCTATTACTTAAGGGTACAAAATTGGAAAATTCTTCTGCAGATCCCAGATACATGGTCACATTTGCAAAGGCAGCCGAGGGAGCAAGGTTTACTTCAATACCTGAGGAGGAAAGGAGTCTATTAAGGTCGTTGATAATACTATCCAATTCCTCTAAGACCTCCGGGGCGGGGTTCCCCACCACATGAATTGCGATATCCTCCTTCCATTTCCTTGTAACTTCTGTCGCAGTGCCAAATTCAAAACCTAAAGCAATATCTATAAAATAGGAAGTTGCTATTGAAGGCGTAATGGTTTTTAGGGTATCACTACCAGTACTTATAGGACTTTCATCAACATTGGACGAAGAAATCCCATTTTTGGTACAAGAAACGCATACCCAAAAAACAAGGCATAAAAAAAGAAACAAACGCTTTATCATAAACTTATTTCGAGAAGATTAGATAACCTCTAAGGGAAAGATACCGATTTTTTGGTTAAGCATACTACATATATAAAGCTATAAAAAAGGTGTTTTCAAGCAAATCCGTAAGGATATCCCGTTTAGTCTTTCACTTTAATGGTCCATTCAAAATTAAAGGTAGATACAATGATACCATCTGTGTTTACACCAATGGATTTCATCCAAAAGGTCTGTCCTTCCCCACTGGAAATTGCTTTTTCTATAGCATCGGCAATCAAATGTCCGTCTTCGCAGGTAAACGTTATCCTTCCCGTAGCTTTTTTGGAAAAATTGGCGGTGTTGTTTGCCACCAACATGGATATTTTCCGTCCACTTTTCTGAATTTTTGTGGTTACCATAATCCCGGTACTCAATTCTGCGGCCATTCCTTGTACCGCCCAAAACATGGAATTGAAGGGGTTCTGGTTAAACCAACGGTGTTTTACGGTGACCACCGCTTTTTTATCATCCATATAGCGCAAACGGACACCACACCACCAAGCTGAAGGAAGTTTTAAAAAAGTAAAAAGGTTGATTTTTCTAGTGTTTTCGGCCATTATCTTTTGTTTGTGGAGCTTAAAAGTATGGAAAAAAAAGAGATAAACCTTGTTGATTAATAAGGAATGTTAGCAATCACAAATGTTAATATTGTGTTAATTTTAAGTACTATGTTTTGCATAATACCTTTTTTTAGCCATATATTTGCATAGAAAGATATTATGTTATTCATTTTATCTCTCAAAAAAAATAATCATCAATCAAAAAAAGTCGTTTCAATAAACCAATAGTCATGACAGAATCACTGAGCAAACACGAAAGGAATTTATCGGCCATCATACACGCCTCCACATTTTCCAAATATTTTATTCCTTTTGGTAATTTCATTCTCCCCCTTATTCTTTGGACCGCAAATAAGAAAAACTATGAGTTTGTGGATTACAATGGGAAGCAGGCGCTGAATTTTCAAATCAGTTTGGCCTTATATAGAATCATTTTAGGATTAATAAGCATTCCCTTCTTTATTGGTTTTTTACCTGATTTCTTTGACGGGGGGATTTTAACTTTTCCAAATTTTCATGACTTCAATGGTTTTTCCTTCAATTGGGATAGCGACAATTTTAGATTCAACAACTTTTTCTGGCCCGTAGGGGTAAGTGGCCTATTGCATGGAGCCTTGTTTATCATCAACATTGTCTATACCATATTGGCCACCATACGTACCAATGAAGGAGAAACATTTAAATACCCGATTACCATTAAGTTTATAAAATAACCCCTTTGCATTGCAATGACGGTACTCATCACACCGGCAATTTGTAAAGGTATTCATCAAACAAAAAATGGAGTTTATTCATCAATTTGCTTATCAGCAAACTAAATCAAAGAACCGATGCAAGAAAAAATCAGACATCCTGAAAAAAAAGCGGCATCAAAAAAACGAACAGCTAATTTAATAGACCATGGAACTATGAATATAGAAAATACGAAAGCGCAAATGCGCAAAGGGGTCTTGGAGTACTGTATCCTATCCATTTTAAATGGGGAGGACAAGTATGCCTCAGAAATCCTAAATACGCTAAAAGATGCCAAAATGCTCGTTGTTGAAGGAACTATTTATCCTTTACTTACCAGACTTAAAAATGCTGGATTGCTCAATTATCGTTGGGAAGAATCTACTTCTGGACCTCCGCGTAAATACTATACGCTCACAGAAACTGGAAAATTATTCCTCAAAGAGTTGAATGCTACCTGGGACGAACTCAGAAATGCCGTTAATTTGGTAACCAACACTAAAAGCAACTAACAATGAACAAGACTGTAAATATAAATCTCGCCAATATCTTCTTCCACATTGATGAAGAAGCCTTTAATAAATTAAGACGCTATCTAGAATCTGTAAAAAGATCATTTGCCAATACTTCAGGAAGTGATGAAATCATTGCAGATATTGAAGCTAGGATAGCAGAACTCTTCCATGAAAAAATGGAAAATGACAGACAGGTCATTACGCAAAAAGAAGTAGACGAAGTTATTACGATAATGGGGCAACCCGAAGATTATATGGTAGACGAAGACATCTTTGAAGATGCCCCCAAGGCCAAAACTTCTTCAAAGTCCTCTTCCCAAAGAAAAGCCAAAAAGCTCTATCGGGATATAGATACCAAATATATTGGAGGGGTGTGTTCTGGCTTAGAGCATTACTTGGGCTTTGATGCCTTATGGATTCGTTTGATCTTTGTGTTTCTGGCTCTGTTCACCGGATTTGGATTTATTGCCTATATCCTCTTGTGGATTTTGGTACCCGAAGCCGCTTCTACCGCCCAAAAATTGGATATGTCGGGGGAAGCTATCAACATCAGCAATATTGAGCGAAAGGTAAAGGAAGGTATTGATGATGTTACCGAAAAAGTAAAAAACGTAGATTATGAAGGAATAGGAAATAAGGTAAAAAAAAGTGGCAGCAGCTTTTTTGACACCTTAGGGGATATCATTATGTTCCTATTCAAGGTCTTTGGAAAATTCATTGGAATTATACTGATCATCGTTGGAGCAGCCTCTCTTATTGGTATGTTCATAGGCATGTTCACCGTGGGCATTTTTGATGCAGTTCATTTACCCGGTGTTGATTTCTATGATATGATCAATTCCACAGACTCTCCTGTCTGGCTTATTGCCTTACTGGCCTTCTTTGCCTTTGGAATTCCTTTCTTTTTCACCCTTTATTTAGGATTGAAGATTTTAGTAACGAATTTAAAGTCTATAGGGAATATTGCCAAGTTTTCGCTCTTGGGATTGTGGTTGCTCTCTATCATTGGCTTCATTATCTTGGCCGTAAAGCAGGCTTCGGCCCATGCCTATACCGGAAGTGTTTCCGAGAAACAAGAACTGCTTTTCGATACTAATTTGGATACGCTAAGGATTCAAATGACGGATACGGATGCCTATGACTATCAAGAAAATGTGCGTATCAATGGAATGACCTTCACGGCAAATGATGACGACGAGTTGTTATTGATCTCTAGGGATGTTCGGTTTACCATTCAAAGTTCCAAGGACAGTACGGCCCAGTTAAAAATCAGAAAAGATGCCGATGGAAGCAGCTATAAGGATGCAAGAAGCAGGGCCAGTAAGATAGATTATGAGTATACGATTGCCGGAAATACGCTCACATTAAATCAATTTTTAACCACCGCAACAGAGAATAAAGCCCGGGATCAGGAAGTACGAATGACGTTGTACGTCCCAGAAGGCACTGTTGTTTTATTGGATGATACCTCGGGAAGATACCTTGGAATAGGTACGAGACGTGACCGAGATGTCTATACGAGGAATATGCCCGATTATAGCTGGAAAATGGGAGCCAACAATACCTTAATATGTCTGGATTGCCCGGCAGAAGACATCGAAGAGGAAGAACCCAATAGGGTGATTATAGATGAAGATGGCGTAGACATCAACCTTCAGGATAATGGAGAATCCTTAAAAGTAAAAATAGATGAAGACGGGCTCCAGATAGATGCTAAGGAGGGGAATTGATTTTTACGATCTATCCTCAAAAAATAACAGTTGAGTAAAATATATCCTAAGGATACATCACTTATTAAATACATTTAAACAATCTTAAAAACAACAATCATGACAACATTAGTAAAAATCACAGTTACCCTGCTTATGGGCCTTTTACTATCCTCTTGCGTTTTTGAAATGGACCTTGGGAAAGGTAAAAGAGGAAATGGTAAAATTGTGGAAGACCAAAGAGAAGTTTCCGAAGATTTCACATCCGTATTGGCCACAGAAGGTATAGATGTGTTCATCATGCAAGGAGCAGATTTTAATATTGAAGTAGAAGCGGACGAAAATATCATTGACCTGATCGGAACGGATATCAAGGATGGTAGACTTAAAGTCCATGCTATTGAAAATATTGGAAGAGCTACAAAAAAGGTATATGTCACACTACCAGAAATTACGGCATTGTCCAGTTCAAGCGGAGCTGATCTTATTGCCAAAAACAAAATCGAAACCGACAAAATAAGATTAAGTGCCAGCAGTGGATCAGATTTAAAAGTAGAAATCAGTGCTGAAGAAATAGAGGCAGATGCCAGCAGTGGAGCTGATATCAGAATTTCTGGAGACACCAATACCCTATATGCCGATGCCAGTAGCGGATCAGATATTAGAGCTAGGGACTTATTGGCCAAAACGTGCAGGGCCGGTGCTAGTAGTGGCGCAGACATCCGGGTAAACGTATCTGAATCTTTGATAGCCAATGCCAGTAGTGGTGCCGATATTTCATATACGGGAAATGCCAGCGTGCAAAAGAAGAAATCCGTTTCGGGAAGTGTTCGCAAATATTAAAAAACCAAACTTTTTACAATAACCAACAAAAACCAGATCACCAATCTAACTCAAGAAAGCCGGTTGCATTGTCAACCGGCTTTTTTTATGCTACCCTCCGCGTAAAGCATTACCAAAATAGTTCCTTGATTAAAAAAAGTGATTTTCTACAAGTACAAATCTTCACTTTTAAAGCTCATATTTCCCTTTCATCATACTTTATAGGGGCATAACCGAATAAAATGCGGTGATTTGTATCAAGTTTATGAGAAACCTTATATCAATCGCATTGCTATGAAAAAGAAAAGTTGATTGTTGTTTTTCAAAAACGAATTGCTAAAAAGAAGAATTGAGTATTAAAAAAATTGTTGCTAAAAGAAGTGTTATTTAAAATACTGCAAGGTAATTTTTGGGATTCACTTAAAATATCCCATTAGCAGTATTAAAATTTATCTTGTTCATCTAAAACAGGATATGTTAGTTTGGTTTGTTTGGTTTTGTTTGAAGTAAAGAGCCCTGATGTCTTTGTCAGGGCTTTTTCTATGATGATACCCTAAAAATGACGGGGCAAAAGCTTTCGTCCCGCTAACAATACAGAAATGGCATGCTAAGCTATAGTTGGCACAGCTCCGGAAACGGAATTTCCCCTATTTTAAATTTAAATATTTCCATCCTACAAAAATTGTCAAATATTTTTTGTAACTTTTTGATAATTAACTGTTTATTAACCTTAAAAATTAAAGATCATGAAAAAATTTATTGGCTTGGCTTTTCTGATATTTTTTTTGGTTGCGGCCTCAACAGTAACTTCTTCAAAACCTCAGGAAGCACCTTCATTAGAAGGAACATGGGAACTTGTGAGTCATTATAACTACGATGGCGTTTCCATATCGGATACCATCCCAAATGCAGATGGATATCGACAAATTAAAATGTATGCCAATGGCAAAGTAATGTGGACGCGTTATGTCCCAAAAGATTCTGTGGAGTGGTTTGGTTATGGTTCCTATGAAAATACCGAAAATGCTTTGGTAGAGACCTTGGAATATGGCTCCGCCTCTATGATGAAAATTATAGATGAAATGCGTGTCTTTCGTTTTGAATTGAGCTTGGAACAAAACAATTTTTCCCAAACCACTATCGATGAAGAGGGGAACAAGGTGTTTTCTGAAAATTATGTGCGGATCAAATAATAAAAAAAGGGAAGAACGTAATACTACCTTCCTCCCTTTCCTATGACATCATAGGTTGTATTTTGTGTTATGCTATGGTCTCAGCGGTTTCCACTGTTGCCAAATAACGCTCTGCATCCAAAGCGGCCATACATCCCGTTCCTGCAGCTGTAATGGCCTGTCTATACTCTTTATCCTGTACATCTCCGCTTGCAAAAACACCAGGCTTTGAAGTTTTGGTGGATTTCCCTTCGGTAATCAAATACCCGGTTTCATCCATTTCCAACTGTCCTTTGAAGATATCCGTGTTGGGTTTGTGTCCTATGGCCACAAAAAGCCCTGTAATAGCGATATCCTCTTTTTCATTGGTCTGGTTGTTCACCATTCGAAGTCCTTCGACTACCTGCTCTCCCAATACCTCATCTACTTCTGTATTGTACCTGATTTCTATGTTGGGAAGGCTATTTACACGATGCTGCATTGCTTTGGAAGCTCTCATATAATCCTTTCGCACCAACATGGTCACTTTATTACAAATATTGGCCAAATAAGAAGCTTCTTCCGCAGCGGTATCTCCAGCTCCAACGATGGCAACATCCTGTCCTTTATAAAAGAACCCGTCACAAACCGCACAGGCAGAGACGCCTCCTCCCTTTAAACGTTCTTCACTAGGGAGTCCCAAATACTTTGCCGTAGCTCCCGTAGATATAATTACGGTTTCCGCTTCTATAGTTTTACTATCGTCTACAGTCACTTTATGAATACCTCCAACTTCATCGCTGAAATCAACAGCAGTTACCATTCCTATTCGTACTTCGGTTCCAAAGCGCTCTGCTTGTTGTTGCAATTGCACCATCATGGTAGGGCCATCTATGCCCTCCGGATACCCTGGGAAGTTATCTACTTCCGTAGTCGTGGTCAATTGTCCTCCAGGCTCCATTCCCGTATACATTACCGGTTTTAAATCTGCTCTTGCCGCATATATGGCTGCAGTATATCCCGCAGGCCCGGAACCTATTATCAGTGTTTTTAGTCGTTCGATTTTTTCAGACATAATTTAATTCTTCTATATAAAATTACAGTATAAAAGTAGTTTTTTTATGAAAAACCTTACGGTAAAAGTTATCAAAAGTTGTTATGTGCTCATAAAGAAAAGTAACTTCTATCTGCAGTGTACATCCTAAGAATCAAGACTATAGTGAATTGGGGATACATTTTTAAGGGTATCGGCCGCTTGTTCGGCCGTAATATCCCTTTGGGGGTTGGCAAACATTTCGTAACCGACCATGAATTTTTTTACCGTGGCAGAGCGCAATAAGGGAGGATAAAAAGACATATGAAAATGCCACTCCGGATGAGCTTTGCCATCTGTTGGCGCCTGATGTATACCAGCGGAATACGGAAAAGAAGTATTAAAAATATTGTCGTAACGTATGGCAATTGCTTTAAGAATAGCTGCATATGATTGTTTTTCTGCCTTAGAGAGGCCTGCAATATTAGGGAGATGTCTCTTAGGAACCAATAAGGTCTCATACGGCCAAACGGCCCAATAAGGCACTAGAACCATAAAGTGTTCATTTTCTACCACAATACGTTCCTTCATTTCCTGCTCTTGTTGCATATAATCGGACAATATACTCCTCCCCGTTTTATTCCAATAGGATAGCAATTGCTCCGATTTCTTGGCAACCTCCTGAGGTATGCTACGTTGCGCCCAAATTTGCCCATGGGGATGTGGGTTACTGCAGCCCATAATATCGCCCTTGTTTTCAAAAATCTGCACATGGTTTATTCCCTCTAAAGCTCCCAAATCCCCATACTCCTTCTGCCATAAGGCAATTACCTTCTCAATGTCACCTTCATTCATTAAAGCCAAGGTCAACGAATGATCGGGAGAAAAACAGACCACTTTGCAAATACCCGATTCCGATGCGGCCTGCAGCAAACCATTTTCATAAGACTGTGGTTGCACATCCTGTAATAATGCGGAGAAATCGTTCACAAAGGCATATGGTTCGGTATATGACGGGTTCTTTGCCCCTCCCATACGCTCATTGCCAGGACATAAATAACAATGAGGGTCATAGGTAGGTTGCGCAGTAAGCGTTTCCTTTTCTGTTTTCCCCTGCCAAGGTCTTTTGGTTCTATGTGGGGATACCAAGACCCATTCCCCTGTGAGGATATTGTATCTCTTATGGGGGTTCTCATTAAAATCCATTGCTTACTTCTTAAATTTAATTGATGTTCCTTCGCTAGGTGAGGCTTCAAATGCCGTTAGTTGAATTCCAAATGCCTTTTCATATGCCTCGGAAATCTTTTGGATATATACTTCCACGGCATTTTCATGCACAATATTAATGGTACAACCTCCAAAACCACCTCCCATACAACGTGCTCCCAACACTTGTTCATTGCTTTTGGAAAAATCTACCAGAAAGTCGAGCTCAGGACAACTGACTTCATATTCATGCTGTAAACCATGATGGGTGGCATACATCAAGCGTCCCAATTCTTCCAAGTTATTTTCTTGTAGTGCCTGAACCGCCGCGAGGACGCGCTTATTTTCCTGTAAGACATACTTGCATCGGCGATACACCGTATAGGTCATCCCGTATCTACAATCCTCTAACATGTCTTCGGTAACATCTCTAAGAGAAGTAACAGCTGGATACTTTAGTTGAACAACCTTTACACCGTCATCACACTCTTCCCGTCTTGTATTATACCCGCTTGTTGCAAGGTTGTGGGATACATTGGTATTTAACAGCACAATTTTATAGGGTGCCATGGCCAGTGGAATAAAACGATATTCCAAGGATTTACAATCGAGTAGGATTACATGATCTTTCCTACTCATGACAGAGGCAAATTGATCCATAATACCACATTTGGTACCTACATAATGATGTTCCGCATCCCGAGATAGTGCCACCAAAGTTTCTTTGGGGAGTTCCAGATGAAATAATTCATTGAGGCCGTAGGCCAGACCGCATTCCAAGGCCGCGGAGGAACTTACTCCTGAACCTATGGGGACATGACTTTCAATAGTGCAATCAAAACCACGAAGTTTATCGGTTTTTTTAGAAATTTCATAAAGTACCCCTAGAATATAATTCTCCCAGGAGATTTCGCTGATGCGAATCTCTTTTAGGTTTACTGTAAACCCGCTATCCAATCCCTTACTATACACATTGCAAAACCTATCTGAAGTATTTCTTTGAAAATTAAAGGTGATTTTTTTTTCAATGGCCGTCGGAAGTACATATCCCAAATTATAGTCCGTATGTTCCCCAATGATATTTATCCTACCGGGAGAAGCGATACTAAGTGAGGGCTCAAAGTCTTTTAGAAACTGCATTACCTTAATGATATTTTCATTCTCCGGTAAAAGTATTAAAAATATACGTATTTTTTACGTTTATTAATTTTTTAAATGATATTCGAACTAGTTCCTTACTGTTGGGTCAGTAAAATTAGTATAATGAGGGATGTAGTTTTTTTAGGGTCCCACTTTAACATGGGAATTTCAATACTTCAATGGCTACTTTTTCTTCATACGTTTCCATTGTTCCGGCGTCATAATGGCACGAAAACCTACATGATCCTGACTGGAATCCTGACTGGAACGCATACGGGCGCTAGATCGATAGCTACTACAGTAACTTCCATTGCATAAAAAAGAACCTCCCCGCTGTACACGTTGGGGAATTAAAGGTTGTTGGGGATCAAATGGTCTTGTTGCCCCTTCCGGGTTTGTCACCGTCCCAACTTTGGCAGTTTCCGCATAGTAATTGGTGTTATACCAGTCGGAGGTCCACTCCCATACATTTCCGGCCATATCGTAAAGTCCATATCCATTTGGGGCATAGCTACCCACTGGTGCTGTCGTAAAATAACCATCGGCCATACTGTTATACAGCGGGAAAGTACCTTGCCAGGTGTTCGCATGTACCCTGATATTGGTATCATTTCCCCAAGGATAAACAGCATTCTCCATTCCTCCTCTGGCGGCCAATTCCCATTCTGCATCTGTGGGCAGACGTTTTCCTGCCCATTGCACATAGGCTTGCGCATCGTCCCAAGAAACTTGAACAACAGGGTGATCTTCTTTTTGGGCAATACTGCTCTCGGGGCCTTGAGGATGTTTCCAATTGGCATCTTTGACCCAAGACCACCATTGGGACCAGTCTAGCAAGTTTTCCGTTTTCACGGGGGTAAATACCATAGAAGCCGGCACTAGAATAGAATCGTGGGGTTTGGGCGTCTCTGGCGGCAATTGTTTTTTCAATTGCTCCCAATCTGGTTTTTTTTCCGCAGTGGTTTTATATCCTGTTGCCGCTACAAAGGCCCTAAATTGTTTGTTGGTCACTTCCACAGTATCCATCCAAAATCCAGATACTGCTACCCTGTGGGCTGGAAATTCATCACTACGGGCTTCTTTATCTTCTTCAATCGCTCCCATAGTATAGGTGTTCCCAGGAATCCAGACCATTCCCGGAGGGCCATCTTGAGGTACATTTTCACCTTTAGTTTTATGGGACTCTTTATCTTCGCCACCCTTACATCCTATACAAAGTAGTATGGAGCAGATCACCACCATATCAAAAACCTTGCTATTCATATTTTAGGATTAAGATCTTTGTTCGTTGGAGATACCCCTTACTATATCCACATGGAAAAGTTATTTCCATTTTCCAGATGGATGGCAAGGCGCCTATATTGAATTTTCATGGACTTTTACATCTCCTTATATCAAATGTAAGGCAATATTTCGTTTCTGCCCTACCGAGATTTTTCTTTCTATTTTCAATCGTGGAACTTCAAAAAATGAAAGGGGGTTGATCCGCGATGGATTTCATACCATAATTCCCTTTGTTCATCACGACCACCCATTTTTTGAACTTCAAGAATAGTATCTTTATGCCATGCGGTTTAAGCGAATTGAAATACTTATACATGTCCTCTTTTGGGTGGCCATGATTTGGGGATGGGTTTTTGGAAATGGTACTATGGATATGGTCGGGACCGAAATGATCGATGGAAAACAGCATAAAATATTGGTTAGAAATCCTGATAAGGTACATGTCGCAATAGTTTCCCAACTCCTCTTTCTGCTATTCTTTTATGGTGAATTGTATTTAATTGGAAAATTAAAAAAACCAAAAGCAGTACGGGGCTTTGTATTAAAATCCATTGGGCTGTTCTTTGGTATCCTAATGTTCTACCTGCTGTTGCTGGCATTGGTCCTCTTTCCGGATCATAAAAAGTTGTGGGAAATCAATGCTTTCGTATTCGCATGCATATTTTATTTGGCCGTAGTCATATGCTATGGCTTTACAAAAAAGTGGGTGCAGCACGAATACGACAAGCAACAATTGGAATTCATCAAAAACCAAGCAGAATTAAAGCTATTACGGCAGCAGTTACAACCCCACTTTTTATTCAATACGATGAATAATTTGTTGGCCATGGTCAACCAAAGTGACAATCCCAAATTGGCGCAGAGTATTGACAAACTTTCCAACCTCTTGCGCTATGTGGTCTATGATACTGAAAACAGAACTGTGAGTATTGCCGAGGAAATTGCTTTTATTAAAAACTTCGCTGAATTGCATCTATTACGCTATGAAGAGGAAGAAGTAGATTTTAAAATAGACGTTCACGGAAATTGGAATGAGCAACCTATTGAACCCGGTATTTTCTTGTGCTATGTGGAAAATGCCTTTAAGCATGGGGTACAGCCAGAGGAGTTCGCCTATATCCATATTCATTTTGACCTATCGGAAGCTCATAAGGTGGATTTCAACATTAAAAATTCCATCTCCCAACACCGCGCAAATACATCCATTGGTGGCTATGGCATTGCATCGAATCAAGAACGCTTGCAATTGACATATCCCGAACAACATATCCTTAGTATTACCACAACCAAAGAAGAATATAACGTACAATTAACCCTATATACCTATGAAAGTAATAGTCGTTGATGATGAACCCAAAGCTATTGAACTGATCAGTTCTTATTTATCCCTTTTTTCCAATTTTGAACTGGTCAAGACCTTTAGAAATGGACTTAAGGCCTTGGAATTTTTGAATGTCAACCCCGTCGATGTAGTATTTCTGGATATCAACATGCCGCATTTAAGCGGGCTTTCCCTGTCCAAAATGATTTCGCCAAAAACGGCTATTGTGTTCACCACGGCATATTCCGAGCACGCCGTGGAAAGCTACAATATCAATGCATTGGATTATCTCTTAAAGCCAATCAGTTTGGAACGATTTTCCAAAACCATTACAAAGCTCAACACCAAATTTTTGACTCCAAATACTTCGGATACCGTAACCGCTGCGGAAACCATTTTTATCAAAAGCGGTCTGGAAACCCATCAAATTGCCAAGAATAGCATAACCTACCTCAAAAAAGATGGCAATTATATGCACTACATCACGCTAAACCAGAAGATAATGGCCAGACAAAGCATTGCAGAAGCCTTGGCACTATTAGATCGTAATTTTATCCAAGTCCAAAAATCCTATATCGTCAATTTTAAAAAAATCAACTCCATCACCTCAGATTACATTCTTATTGGCAACAAACAAATCCCTATAGGGTTGCAGTTTAAAAATGAACTGCTCAAAAAAGTGAATGGATCTCATTAAGTTTCCCCATCCCATCTTTTCGCCCTAATCGGCTTCTGAAAACGAAAAGGCCTTATCTTAGAAGGGTATTAAGTACTATACATAGATGAAGCACGCTTCCTATTACCTAAGCCTTTTACGAAATGATCGATAAAATCAAAGCATTGGAAAAACACTCCCGCTTGCTAAATCCAGGGCAAGCGCAACGGAATGCGTGGGATTCGGCCGTGTGGGATTACGCCAATACGTTTATCCGACATCTAAACACGACGCAAAGCTTTTTTCCTTCAAGCAAAAAAGAAATCAACAGTACCCATTGGAACATCGGTGAAGCAGGAATTTCTATGGAGGAGATATTGAAGACTGTGGTTCAAAATATTGATGAAGTGGGCTTGAACCCGGCCTCGGCAGGCCACATGGGTTATATTCCGGGCGGCGGACTATATCCTGCAGCCCTCGGGGATTATATCGCTGCCGTGAGCAATCGGTATGCCGGAATATTTTATACAGCTCCCGGAGCCGTTCGTCTAGAAAATATGTTGGTGCGATGGATGTGTCGATTAATGGGGTATCCAGAAACGGCCATAGGAAATTTAACTTCCGGGGGATCCATTGCCAATTTGGTGGCCATTGTTACGGCTAGGGAGTCATATCCCATTACCGCAAAAGACATCCCCACTGCTGTGGTTTATATCTCCGAACAAACGCACCACTCTATACAAAAGGCCATCCGCATTGCAGGTTTGTCCGAAGTTCAAATACGCTATGTTCCCCTAGATGAAGGTTTGCGAATATCCGTTCCTGATTTGGAAAAAACCATTAAAGAGGACATAAAACATGGCCTTACCCCCTTCTTCGTAGTTGCTTCCTTGGGAACAACCAATACCGGAGCTATTGATCCCATTGCGCCCATCGGTAAATTGGCAAAAAAATATGGTCTTTGGTTTCATGTGGATGCCGCTTACGGGGGCTTCTTTAAACTGGTTGCCGCTATGGCGGAAAAATTCCAAGGGGTTGAAATGGCAGATTCCATTACGTTAGATCCTCATAAAACCCTGTTCTTGCCTTTTGGCAGCGGTACCATACTCATAAAAGAACCTAAGAAGTTATTGAAAGCCCATCATTATCTGGCCGATTATATGCAAGATACCTTAAGCGCCAACGAAGAAATTTCTCCTGCCGATATTTCTCCTGAACTCACGAAACACTTTCGAGGAATGCGTTTATGGCTGCCTTTAAAGTTATTTGGTCTAAAACCATTTCGATCTGCCTTGGAAGAAAAATTGTTACTCACACAATATTTTTATGGAAAAGTGCGAGAATGGGACAGCTTTGAAGTTGGCCCGGAACCAGAACTTTCCGTAGCCATGTTCCGATATCTTCCCCGAGCAACCGACCCCAATGCATTTAACAAAGCACTTATTGAAGACATTAAAGAAGATGGCCGTATATTTCTTTCCTCTACTACCATAGCAGGCGTATTCTGGATACGCGTGGCCATTGTTATTTTTCGAACACATTTAGCGGAAGTTGATTTGTTATTGGATATCATTCAAGAAAAAATACGTTTAAGGACACTATAATGCTAACTCACCTACTCTTTTGTGAAGCAAAAGCACTTTGTGCTTTAGGGATTGGGGGTTAAGTTTCATTATAAATTTCTTGTGAAATACTTTGTTATTTTATATATTCGTTACTAGTTACGTATTTAAAAACATATATTATGAATTTTGATGAAATTGGTGAAATGGCTTTAGGAAGTAGACTTCGGGCCTTGAGCACTATAGTGACGGAAGATGCCGAACAGTTGTACAAGCTCTATGACATTGCCTTGAAACCAAAATGGTTTCCCGTTTTCTATACACTGCAGCAAGATGGAAGTAAGTCTATTACTTCCATTGCCCATGACATAGGGCATTCGCATCCCTCGGTCATTAAAATTGTACGTGAAATGTCTAAAGCAGGATTGGTATTGGAGCAAAAAGATGCGGGGGACAAACGCAAAAACAATATTCTATTGACCGCGAAAGGAATGGACCTCTCCCTAAAAATTCAGGAACAATATACCGATGTTGAAAATGCCATAAAAAATGCCCTAAAACAGACAAAGCACAATCTTTGGTATGCCTTGCAGGAGTTTGAATATGTATTAGGTGAAAAATCACTTTTAGCTAGAGTCGCCGAAGAAAGAAAAATTAGGCAGTCTTCCGCGATAACTATTGTGGACTATTTGCCAGAACATCATATGGCTTTTAAAACTTTAAATGAAGAATGGATCAAAGCTTATTTTAAAATCGAGGAAACGGATCGGAAAGCGCTAAATAATCCCAAAGACTACATTCTGGATAAAGGAGGTAAAATCTTAGTTGCCCAACAAAATGATAGTGTTTTGGGCGTTTGCGCCCTTATAAAAATGGAAAACTCAACCTATGATTATGAATTGGCGAAAATGGCCGTTTCCCCAAAAGCCCAAGGTAAAGGTATTGGTTTTCTGTTGGGAAAAGCTGTTATCCAAAAAGCAAAATCCTTAAGGGCCCAAAGTCTGTATTTAGAGAGCAATACCATTTTAAAGCCCGCCATATCCCTTTACGAAAAGCTAGGTTTCCAAAAAGTTGTCGGTCATGATACCCCCTATGAGCGAAGTAATATTCAGATGGCGCTCCAGGTATAACCATGGTATTTCTTGAATTTTTACGCTTACAGGAATCCCTATTTAGTCATTATCGGTAAGGGTCAATATAATCATCGTACGTTCTCCGGCCGTAGTACCATTGGGCAGATCTCCAAGGGTTATCGTAAAGGTTTCATCCTCTTCCATGATATCATCATCCAAGGTATTGATATCAATGGTAGCCGAGGTCTCCCCATTCGCAATGACAAATTGAGTGCTTACCAAACTTACAATGTCCATAGTGGGGTCTACCGTTCCATCAAAAGCAAATGGAAAGCTTAGATTTCCTCCCGTAGCATTCGGTGCGTCCAGACTTAAGGTTACTGTGGCATCCCCACCTTCTTCCACGGTATCTGGTTCTAAAGTAAGTGTAGCTCTTAGTAAGGCCACTTCAGGCACATCGGGTTGGTCCGGTACTTCAGGGCTGTCATCTCCGCCGCTGCTACACGAAAAAGACCATAGTACTATACAAAAGAGCATTGCGAACGCATGAGGGGATTTTTTTAAACGCATCATCATAGTTATTTAATTGATACGTAATCAGTCTAATAATTAGGAAAAACTAACATTTTGTGTTAAAAAAATAAATAGTTCATGTTTATTCCTAAAGAACATAAGGACAATGTTTCTGTTTTTTGGAAATGACAGGATTTAGAGAATCCTATAAAACCGCCGATTAAAAGAGCCTAGATATTATTCAAATCTTTTTGCTATTTAGCGAATTGAGTGTGGTTTTAAGGTTTCAAAAACCGTAGGAATAAACCATTCCATGCTCATTTTTGAACTCCAAATTTTGGACCGTTCCAGCTCCCTCAAAATGAATACTACAGCCAAGAATTTTTTTGGGTTCGTCGGGAATATTAAAAGAAAATACGAGTTGGTTGTCAAGCAATATTTCGAGTTGTCCATTTTTTGAAACGCATTTCAATTCCACAAAGTCCTGAAAATCCACACCAAAGCCTGAAAGATCTGTCTTTTTTCCGTCAATCGTTTTGCCAAATGCGTGGAGCATGATATCGGAGATACACCCTTTGTCCGTGAGCATGATACTTATTGGGCCATCCTCATGGACGATTACCAACTGTGCTGATTGGCAGATACTTTTCCCGGACCTAAAATCATTTCGGACCAAGGCTGACATTTCAAAATTGGAAGTATAGAGCTCTCCAAAATCCTTTATCTGATATAACCCGACAGGAGTGCGGGCTGCCCTTGGGTCAACTCCATATTTTTCCAATGAATCAGCCTTTATTGACAGACTGTTTTCAGATTGGTAATCTACCATATCCAAATAAATAGGAATGGAATCCGTTTCGATGACTCCAACCCAATCCTTGGTCGGAATTAGGATGTCCTTTTCCTTAACGATATTTCCGTCCACCACCAATTTTGATTTGAAAAATCCAGGCCTATAATAGATACTAGTAGATACGCTGTCGTTTTTGTTGACGATTACTCTCTTGCTTTCATCCCAGTCCTGTTGTATCTCGATTTTTGACTGATCGTCTGCAGCCGTGGCATCATAATTAAAAACAACCGAGTTGGGAAGTCCGTTGGAGACCGATTCGCCATTGAAGACAAAATTGTCAGAATCATAAGTGGTCCCGCCAGGATTGATATATAGATACGCAGCCGATAAGAACGCTAGTATGAGCAACAAAAAAAGAATGGCATACTTTGTCGGTATTTTCGTTTTGCCCCAATCACGTCTTTTCAAGACCTGTCCGGTTTCTTTATTGGTAAAGGAAACCCAGTTTGGATAACCGATATATTCCGCCAAGGCATTCAAAGTGGCTTTGTTGGGCTGGGATGCATAACTGACCTTTCCACTAAGCCTTTTTAGCGTGGAAACGCTTAACAGCGTACCGGTCTCCTCTTGGATATGCCTACCGAGATCATTAAAATCATTGGTGTCCCACGCACTTGATGGCCCCCTGCCGAACTTTAGCTCCACTAGCTTAAAACAGGATTCAATATGTTCGGTAGACTTTTTCATTTATAGGCCTTTTTTAACCATGAACGAACTTGAACAAAGATGAATGAAATACCCAAATAAAATCTGGGTCGGTAACATTATATTGGCTTTTAAACATTCATACCATAAAGTTAGTATTATATTATGAAAATCAACATTTATAACTTTCTAATATGTATTGTAGGTATCTCATTGGTATCCTGTCATTGTCAGAACAAAGAGAACAATCCTGTCCAAGAATATGCCTTTAACGACAGTCATTGGAGGATCGAAAACCCTGATGGTTCAGTGGATTCCTTGGAAATTGTGGATTACCAAGGAAGGCAGTCCATATTGCTTGAGCCAGGTCAAAAGGCCTTTCTGAAAGCGTCAGAGTTCAAAGACTTTGCAGTGGAATTCCATTGCAATGGCCAAGTCCCAGGATTTGGCTTTAGGGTAAGGGACCCAAAGAACTATGAATATCTTTACCTCCGGATGATGATGAGCGGGAATAGGGACGCGCTACAGTACACTCCCATTCATAACGGAAACCTGCCCTGGCAATTGTACAATTATCCTCAGTACGAAGGAAATGCGACATATCCGAGAATGGAAGTGGCGAAAATACCACTTTCCCTGGAGGATCAACTGGTCAACGGGAAGGCCAGTGATAGCCTTTTGACCGCCCTTGGAAAAAAAGGCGTTGTGTTTTCAGAGGAATCTTTTGTGGATGTCCCTGATGCAAGTCCGGCCTATATCTACGACCCGAAGAGCAGCGAGGCACTGCTTTTTGAAATAAAAGAAGATGGTATTTTCTTTTTGGATATCCGTACTTGGGTACATGTTAAGACAGAGGTATTGGGAAACCAGATGTCTGTTTACATAAACGATATGGATACGCCTACGTTTGTTGTTGAAGACCTAAAACATGATGCCCAAGCGGGCGCGATAAGTCTGTACAGCAATTTTGGTGAAGTCTATTTCAGTGACTTTTCCATTTCTAAATTAGAAGGGAGAAATACCCAAAGCACCGACAATGATGCAAAACAGATTGCTCCGAACTACATTGCGCAGTGGCGCATGTCGGAGATGTTTGCCAAGGACTCTGTCAATTATCGGCAGCAAGCGGATTCATTGCTAAAGCACAGGGACAAATTCAAAGAGATTAGGGCTGATAAAGATGGACTTGTCAATATCAGCCGTTTTTATGATGACATGGATAAAACGGTCGTACTCACCAGTAAAATTGTTTCCGATGCAGAGAAGGAGGTCATACTCAATTTTGATTACGCCGATCATTTAGTCATTTTATTGAACTCCGAAATCCTCTTCGACGGGGGAATGAACTTTCGTCCACCACCCGAAAAGGGTACCGAAGGAAGAGTGTTCGTGCAAGATGAACAAACTACATTGAAATTGCGCAAAGGCTCAAATTGCCTGGCATTCATGCTCTCCGGTGACAATCGCCAGAAATATAATTGGGGCTGTACCGCCAAACTGGAGAACTTGGATGGTATTTCACTGGAATAAATTTTCACATAAAATGTTAATAGCTGGAATGACAGGATTTAGAGAATCCTATTACATCGCTTTTGTTGCAAGTTAAAGCTTTGCTGTAATTGAAGTCAAATGCAAAAAACTCTCGTTAGAAAATACATTTTCTACGAGAGTTTTCCACTTTAACTTGTCGGGATGACAGGATTTGAACCTGCGACCACACGGCCCCCAGCCGTGTGCGCTACCGGACTGCGCCACATCCCGAAATTTCAATACATGCTCGATGTTTACTTTTTTTCAGCATGTTGAAGAGCTTTCTTCAATATACTGTGGTGCAGCCTGTCCTGAGCAAAGACGAAGGGCCACATCCCGAAATTTTATGCTACACTCATGACCGTTCCTATTCCGAAATAGAAGTGCCCATTTGAGTATGCTGCCCCTTGTTATATCATCCAAATCTTCCGAAAAAGATGTTATTTTAAAAAAGGGTTCGGCAAAAATATACAAATTATGTGAAAGGCTATATTTTTCAACTCCTATTTTTATAGAAAAAATGAAAGACACTGAATATCAATATCTTTCCACGCTTCCTAAATTCAGATTATTTTCTTTAGATACAGAACGAAAATTTTACCGCTGCTTTCTTTTACAAATTCAAAAGAAAATAAGCCTGCTTGCCGTTTAACGATCAATTGATACCT
This sequence comes from Spongiimicrobium salis, assembly GCF_043678055.1. Classification (NCBI taxonomy): domain Bacteria; kingdom Pseudomonadati; phylum Bacteroidota; class Flavobacteriia; order Flavobacteriales; family Flavobacteriaceae; genus Spongiimicrobium; species Spongiimicrobium salis. Next base: position 102,285 of record NZ_JBHEQA010000005.1, on the reverse strand, counting down.
TACAACTGCTTTTTAGCATTTTGTCTTCTTTTTGAGCTAATCATTTCATTATGAAACAAATAACTTAAAACCCTCAAAAACCCATAAACAAAGGGGGTTCGCCGCAATAAAAAGCTTTAACATTATAAACCTTACTTATTCTATGGTTTTTATAATATCATTTGTAGAATTAATATGTTTCTTTATACTTCTGATCTTTAGCGGTATAACGCTAACAACTTGAAAATAAAGTTTGGTAACTCCAAAAAAAATGTTAATTTACAAGACTAATTAAAACCAATGATTATGAAAAAAAACTACCTTGTAGGTGGTTTACGAGAACAATTTCGTGAACCCCTGCGCACCCTACTATTTTTCGTAGCATTCATTTGGGGTTCTGTACAAATGCAGGCCCAGGAAATGAAGCGAATGCCCGTAGACCCTGTGGTCTGTCCGGCATCTTTTGAGGACGCCCATTCTAGAATGGGAATGAAACAATTGAAATCGAAAAAAATGCAGGAGATTCGCAAATCGAGTACCATTCCTGGTGTTAATGCGAACAATTCTGCCGAAATCCTAATTACCTTTGGCCCAGGAGCCCAGGGGAATGCGGAAGTTCAAGCGGCATTTCAATTTGCCATCGATATTTGGGCCCAGGAAATCGTTTCCAGTGAGCCCATCCGAATCTCGGCAGATTTCCAAAATTTAGGGGCCGGTGTTCTGGCTTCTGCAGGTCCTACTACTTTAATCAGTAATTTTCAAGGAGCTCCAGAACAAAACACCTTCTATCCTATCGCTTTGGCCAATTCCCTTGCGGGTACGGATTTAGCTCCAGATTTGGAATTTGATCTTGTCGTGAATATTGGTAGTGGTATTCCATGGTACTTTGGAACCGATGGAAACACCCCTGCAGGACAATTTGATTTTGTTACAGTGGCACTCCATGAAATGGGACACGGCCTTGGTTTTATCGATGGTGGTACAGTAAACAATGCCACTGGTGTCGGTAATATCAATGGGGGTGGAAACCCTTTCATTTTTGATACCTTTATCGTAGATGGAGATGGGAACTCTGTTTTAGACCTTCCCAATCCTTCTGTAGAATTAGGGGATTTTCTTACCAGTGGCGATGTATTTGTCAATGGTCCTTTTGCAGTAGCAGCTTTGGGAGGAACGCTACCGGAACTTTTTGCTCCGAACCCTTTCCAGGGAGGTTCAAGTATCGCCCACTGGGATGAGGCTACCTTCCCTGCCGGAGACCCTAACTCCCTGATGACGCCACAAGCGGCACCAGCGGAATCCAATTTTGACATCGGAGATATTACCCGAGGTCATTTTAGGGATATGGGATGGGTACTTGCAGGTCAAGCAGCAATTACCGTAAATCCAAACTCCATCACAGCAGAACTTTTTGTTGGAGAAACACTTTCCCAAGATATTACGGTAACCAACATATCCGAAGGAGATGTCTCGGTTACAGCAAGCGCCAGTGAAGGGGCACAAGTAATTGCCTCCTTAACGCCTGAAGTATTGAATATTGCACTTTCGGAAAGCGGTACCTTAACCGTGGGAATCGATACGGCCGACTTGCCTGGAGGTTTCTATGATGAAACTGTTATTCTTACCATTGAAGGCCAAGAAACTCCTATTGAGATTCCTGTATCCATACGTGTTTTAGATGGTACAGAAGCACCTATACTAGAGGTTGCACCAACTGCTTTTGATGAAACCATAGAACAATTCCAGGTAGCAAACAGAGATTTAACAATCTCCAACCCTGGAAGTGCTGATTTAAACTTTAGCATTACCGTTAATGGAGAAGCACAAGAAACTTTTGCCAGTCGCGCAGCTAAATCTGCTGCAAATATGACTGCACAAGGGTTTACTTCAAGAAACTTCTCTTCCGGTAACAATGGATTGGCAAGTCTTGTGCGTACAGATGCCGGGACATTCCAACAAACGGAAACTGCAATTTTAGCGGAAGGCTTTGAAGCCTTCGCACCAGGCGAATTAAATGGTCAGTCTGGATGGATCGCTGCTCCTGCGGGAACTTTTAACGTTGCTGCTGAAGGAGCTTTTGAAGGAGCCCAAGGAGTAACTGTTGCTCCAAATGGAACAGGAGCGCAGACTATTGCCTTATCTCCATCAATCACTCCTGGTGATCAATCCTTTATGACGGCTTCCGCCCAATTGCGAATTGAAGGAGATGCTGCAAACTTTGAATTTATTCCACAGTCGCCTACTGCAGGTTCCGTAAATACCAGGGTTCGTTTTAATGCTGATGGATCTATAGACGTATTGGATGCCGGTACAGGTGCTTTTGTTCCTACGGGCGCAACAACACCTGAAGGTTTCTTTAGCGTTCGTATCAGTATCGATCGCGATGATTCCTCATTGCGTGTCTTTATCAATGATGAATTGATCCATAGTGGTACTGGATTTGCTCCCTTAATTGAGCAGATTGTATTTCTTTCCAATAATGCCGGAAGTACTTCTAGCTTTGCCTTTGATAATCTAGAAATTACCGATGGGGATGATAACACCTTTTTCTTAACGGTAAGTCCTCTTTCTGGCACTGTTCCTTTTGGAGGGTCACTAGACGCTAACGTGCGTTTTGATGCCCGTGATTTGGAACCAGGGGAATACGCCGCTACCATAAATATTAGCAGTGATGATCCTGAGAACCCAACTTTAGACGTACCTGTAACGCTAACGGTGTTATCTCCACCTACAATTTCAGTAGATCCAGATAGCTTAAGCGAATCAGTGGATGTACAAGTGGACATACCTCCAACGAGAACGGCTACCGTTACCATTAGCAATAGTGGCCAAAGTGATCTCAATTTCACTACGGCCTTAGGGGCTACCGTATTTACCCCTCCAACATCAGATGGTGGTACCGCGGCTTCGGTTGCTGCGATAGACATGCGTCAGTATGGATTGGGTAATCCTGTAGTGAGCCAAATGCAATCCGTTAAGGCAACAAGTCCTTCCGGATTCGCTAGCGCAAGAGCAGCAGCACAATTCGAAAATACGGGAGTTTTCAACGATTCCATCTTCTATGATTCCGGAATCAACTTCCCGGATAGTTTTGGAGGTTTAAATAATGGAACCCCGATCATTACTGCAGTGCAGTTCGATGCGGTCACAGATTTTACGTTGACTGCTGTTCGTAATGCGTATAGAACGGAAGCATTGACCGATGCCAACATTATCCTTGAAATTTATAGAGGAGGCTCAACACCTGCCGATGGGGAGTTGTTATTACAACAGACCACTACTACCTTGAGCACCGATGGTATTTTCCTATTGGAGGAATTAATGACGCCATTAAATTTCGCTGCAGGGGAAAACTTCTGGGTAGTACATAGCTATCCCGCAGGAATCGATTTCCCGCAAGGACAGGATGACGATACGTCCAACGTACGCCCCGATACCTATTTCTTTAGTTCGGATGGTGGGGCTACCTATACCAATATTACTACCTTCGTATTCCTAACAAGAGCGTTGAGTGGTGATACGGATGGAGGGCCATATATTACCTTAAATCCTGCTTCTGGCACCGTTGCTGCTGGATCTTCTGCAGATGTGGAAGTGACTTTTAACGGAGCGAATCTGGCAAACGGCGTGTACAATACGGACATTCTATTTAATAGTAATGACCCTATGACGCCTACCGCAACAGTAGCTACTACTTTTGAGGTTTCAGGGCAAACTTCCGAGATTGCTGTATCCGACGAGTTGTTGACTTTTGATAATGTTTTCCTTGGAAATTCAAATCAAAGGGTTCTAACTATTACCAATAATGGATTATCGACCTTAAATATCTCTGAACTTTCTTCAGATAATCCCGACTTTAGTGTCGATCCTGCTTCTGCAACAGTGGAAGCCGGGGAAGAGCTCGAAGTAACGGTGACCTTCACCCCTTCAGGTCTTGGAAGTATCAATGGCATTCTAAGTATTAGCAGTGATGCTGATAATACTCCTTCTATTGATGTTATCTTAAACGGAATTGGTGTTGATCCGCCAATGGCTGCATTCGATCCTGCCGAAGTATCGGCAACTACGGATGCCGGAACAACAGTGGACGCTCAGATCACCCTGCGTAATGATGGAAACTCTCCATTGACCTTCTCTTTCCCAGAGTTGGCCGCCGCAAATGCTCTGGCCGATCCAAATGTGCAATTGAACAGTTCGGAAATTCTAAGTTTCAACGATTTCGTACCGGGAGACAAAAATACAAGGGATAATCGTGTAGGTACCCCAGTAGTCTCTGCCGTTGGTTCTGATAGTAACTTTGGATATACGTGGATCGACAGTGATGAGCCAGGAGGACCAGTATTTGCCTTTGAGGACATTACTGGAGTAGGAACAGACATTACCGCAGCAGTGGGTCAGGATGGAACCGCTTCCGGTCCTATCTCTTTCCCCTTTGAATTCTACGGTATAGAATATGAATCTGTCTTTATCAATGCCAATGGTTTCTTATCCTTTACACAGCCTACAGGTTTTACCTTTATCAACAACCAGATTCCTGTAGATGATAACATCAACAATGTTATTGCTGTTTTCTGGGATGATCTTGAACCTCTAAATCAAGGAGGCGCTGTACACGTAGCTGATTTTGGAGATCGTTTCGTGGTACAATGGACCAATGTTAATGTATTCCTTGGCGGTGCGGGCGAAAGCGCTACGTTCCAGGTAGTTTTATATCCTGATGGAAACATCGATATCTTCTACCAAGACGTAGATACGGCCAGCTTCCGTGACAATGCTACGGTGGGTATCGAAAATGCCGATGGTTCCGACGGAGCTCAGGTAGTCTTTAACGCTGATTATATAAGAGATGGTTTGGCTTTACGTTTCAACAGACCTTCTATGCCACTTACTCCTTTTATCAGCGCTATTAGCGATGTATCTGGTGCTATTGCTGCTGGAGGTTCTAGAGAACTTACGGTGACCTTGGATGCTACGGAATTGAATGATGGAGTGTTCTTTGATGAATTGAGCGTTTCTTCCAATGCACCTGATAAGAGTAATAGTACTGCTTTATTTGAGCTTACCGTAATTGGTACTCCAGAAATTGCAGTATCGGATGAAATGCTTGTGTTTGAGCCTATTTTTATTGGTTTAACCAGTGAGGCCATGGTGAGTATTGAAAATACAGGTACCAGTGTTCTTGAAATCAGTGAGCTTTCCAATGAAAATTCTGATTTCCAGTTGGATTTATCTGCACCTATTTCTTTAGATCCAGGAGAAGCGACCGCAGTAACGGTAACATTCGCGCCAACTTCTGTAGGTGAAATAACCGACGATATTACTATTGTCAGTAATGATGGGTTTGGTAACGAATCCATTACCATTAGCTTAAGTGGTGAGGGAATAGATCCTCCAGTTCTTGGTATCGATCCTGCTTCCCTTTCAGTGACCCTGACCGAAGAGGAGACCACAACGGAGAATATTACATTGAGCAACAATGGCGGAAGCCCGTTGGTGTACTCTGTAGCACCTCCTTCTGCCTTTACACCTGAAGGAACGGCTACAGCAACTTTCCCAAGCTATGATCGTTTGGATTTTGAGCCATTGAGAAGTAAGCAAGCTGCCGATAACAGAGTAGGACAAACGTTCCGTAACACGAGTGGTGGTCCGGATAGTTTTGGATACACTTTCGTAGACAGTAATAGCGGTGGACCTGCATTTGACTTTATAGATATCAGTGGAACTGGTATCCAAGCCAATGTAGGAGCCGATGGAAACGAGACTGTTCCACTATCCTTTGACTTCTCTTTCTACGGAGAAATTCAAAATGAAATCACGATTTCTGCGAATGGTTATGTGACCTTCTCTCCTATTGTGGGTATTGATTTTATCAATGCACAAATTCCAGGTACAGGAAGTCCTAATAACTTCATTGCTGGAATGTGGGATGATATTGAGCCACAAAATGGTACCGGGGTCTTCTATGAAGGCAATTCCGAACGTTTTATCATCCAATATGAGGCTACACCACGTTTCTTGGCAAACGATGCTCCTGTGACGTTCCAAATTATTCTATTCCCTGACGGTTCCTTTAAGATGCAGTATGCCGATCTTACTACGGCATTATTGACTTCAAGCACCGTAGGTATTGAAGCTCCAGGAGGAACATCAGGCCTTCAGGTAATCTTTAACAATGCGTACTTGGAGAACAATTTGGCGGTTACTTTTACACCACCTATCACGGGAACTTTAGCACCTGGTGAATCTGTGGATATTCCTATTGAAATCAGTGCAGAAGGCCTTGAAGGTGGTATTACTTATACGTCAGCGGCCATTGTAAGTAGCAATGATCCTATCAACCCGGTTACACCAGTTGACATTACGCTGGAAGTATTGGAAGGTCCGGAAGTCGCTTCGTTCACTTTAGTCGATGCGGATGCCAATGCAATCATTGGTCCATTAGCCGATGGAGATGTCATTGACCTCGCCACGTTGTCCACCTCTAGCCTCAGTGTTATCGCCGAAACTGGAGATACGCCTGTTGGAAGTGTGGTATTCGATCTGAATGGTGAAAATGGAGTACAAACCGAAAACTTTGCACCTTATACCATTGCCGGAGACAATGATGGGAATTTTAATGGTATTAACTTCCCATTAGGGGCAAATACTATTACTGCAACGCCATTCTCTGGACCAAATGGTACAGGAGATGCGGGAAGTGCCGCAACGGTTTCCTTTACCGTAGTGGATTCCAATGCTCCTGCGGTAACCGATCTTGCTTTGATCAACGCGGACACCAACGAAGTTATTCAGTTCTTATCTGAAGGGGATGAAATAAACCTTTCTACTATAGGTGCCGATAACTTGAACATCCAAGCGCTTCTTTCTGAAGACGAAGTGGGCAGTGTAGTCTTTGATTATAATGGAAGACGTTTTACGGAGAACTTCGCTCCTTATGCCCTTGGAGGTGATATTGATGGAGACTTCAGACCTTTTGCATTGGATATTGGAGCCAACTCCTTAACCGTTACTCCTTTCTCAGGAATAGCCGGAAGAGGAAACGCTGGAACTTCATTAAGCGTCAACTTCACCATAGTGGATGACGTGGTACCAATGGCATCCAATTTTGCCCTTGTGAATACAGAAACCAATGAAGTCATTAGACCTCTTACAGAAGGTGAAGTAATCAACCTAGGTGATTTCGATAGTGGCTTGAGCATTATTGTTCAAGTAGATTCCGAGGAAGTGGGAAGCGTTCTTTTCGGATTTAACGGAAATAATAATTTCCGAACTGAAAATGTTGCTCCTTTTGCCCTAAACGGGGATATTGAAGGAGATTACAACGCTATTGAACTTCCTGAAGGTGCCAATACTATTACGGCAACTATATTTACGGGTGCCAATCGAACTGGAGCGATTGCTGATGTTGCTACTTTGAACTTCGAAGTAATAAATCTTCCAGCGGACGCAGAAGCCAATGGAGCGATCTTAACGCCTAATCCCGTACAGGATGTAGCGGAATTCTTAATGCAAGACAAGCCTGAAAAACCAGTGCTCTTGACAGGAGTCATTGTCAATCTTTCAGGACAAGTAGTTTCCAAGCCTTTTGCTGTTGATGTAAACACAGATGGAATCGGTACTATGAATGTTTCTAGTCTGGCACAAGGAATTTATGTATTGCGCATAAGCGATGCTAATGGAAATATTGTTTCCAGAATTAAAATGGTGAAGAAGTAAGACCATAAACTTTACATATAACAAGCTGAAAGGGCGTCAAGATTACTTGACGCCCTTTTTTTAATCTCCCATTGATGCCATGACCAATGCTGTATTTCAAAATGCAAGTATCAGTCAGAAAACTTTAGCTTCAATATTCCATTACTCAAAGAGTTCTGCCTATATTTGAAGGTGTTCAATCTAAAAACCACCCTTATCTTTACAGCTATGTTCAAAATACCACTCATAGCATTCTTACTATTTTATATTCTTTCCTGTACAGCACAGGACAAACCATTGGTGGACCTACAAAAACAACAATGGATTCACGGCAGTGCTGAATGTGCGACCGACACTAATGTTTCCATACAAGTAGTACAATATAATCCCAGCACCTGGATCCTACGTCAAAACAAGTGCTTAAATTACGAAGCCCCCTTTTTGTTTTTATTTTTAGGAGAAGAGAAAGCCTTACTTATGGATACTGGCGCGACTGCAGATCCTTTCACTTTTCCATTACAGAAAACAGTTGGCCGTATTATTGCACAATGGGAAACCACGCTAAAAAAGAAAACCCCTTTGGTTGTTGCACACACCCATGGCCACGGAGATCATCATGCTGCAGATGCACAATTTAAGGAAGTCCCCAACACAACGGTAGTTGGTCTCAGTGCACAAGAAGTGCAACAGTATTTCAACATTAAAAATTGGCCTAAGGAAGAGGTTAACATTAATTTAGGGAATAGAATTTTAGATATTCTTCCTATTCCGGGACACCAATCGGCATCCATTGCTGTATATGATCGGGATTCCCAACTCTTATTGACCGGAGATACTTTTTATCCGGGACGACTCTATGTGGAGGATTGGTTTGCTTTTAAGAAGAGTATAAAACGTCTTGTAGATTTTTCAAACACCCATAAAATACACTATATTCTGGGGAATCATATTGAAATGACCCGTACCCTAGGGAAAGATTATCCTATTGGCACTACCTATCAACCCAATGAACAACCACTTCCTCTTTTTAAGGAAGATTTATATGAACTGCATCAAGCCTTGGAGCATTTGGGTGATGTCCCAACGCGAAAAGTTCATGACAAATTTATTATTTATCCCACGAAATAAACTCACCTATGGCAGCACAACAGCACAAACAACCCAACAATCCCTTACACGGCGTGAAATTGGTAGACATTTTGGAGTATCTTGTTGCCACTCATGGGTGGGAAGAAATGGGGCGTAGAATAAATATCAGATGCTTTACCCATGATCCCTCTATAAAATCCAGCCTCCCTTTTCTACGCAAGAATCTCTGGGCAAGGGAAAAAGTAGAACGCATGTACCTAAAGTCCATTAGAAAGCGACAGCCTTAATAGTAGGGAAATTTAATCTTCGTTCTTTTCAAAATAAAATAGGATTTAAAATCAAATGAGGAACCTCTCAAAATCTTGATGGGTTTTTCAACCTATTTTCCCATACTACTCCATAGGAATCCTAAATCATTCTTAGATATCCATAAACCTAAGCCCTTATCCTTTTATCTTCTTGGGCATAATAATACCGTATTTATCAAAGAGGTAAATCAGACTTGTCATGGTAGCTGCTCCTAATTCCAATTCCCGCTTATTCACGTGTTCAAAGGTATCGTTTTCCGCGTGGTGGTGATCAAAATAACGTTGGGAATCGGGCCGCAATCCTGCCAGAACCATCGTTTCATTTTTTAAAGGGCCAATATCTGCTCCACTACCTCCTTTTACAAACATATGGATCAAATAAGGCTCAAATAATTTTTTCCACGTTTCTACTTGTGCGAAATTTTCATCAGAACAATCGAACGAAAAACCTCTAGGCGTAAACCCTCCAGAATCGCTCTCCAAAGCAAAAACATGATTTTCATTTTTTTGACGGGCTATTTCCGCATATTTATTTCCTCCCCGCAAACCGTTCTCTTCATTCATGAACAAAACAACTCTTATGGTACGCTTAGGTTTATAGCCGGTTTTTTTCAACAAACGCAATACATCCATGCTCTGCACACAACCCGCTCCATCATCATGGGACCCATCTCCCAAATCCCAGGAATCTAGATGTCCTCCAACAATCATAACCTCGTTGGGATACGTACTTCCCCGTATTTCACCAATAACATTATAGGATTCTACGTCCTTTAATTGTTGACAGCTTTGTCTAAAAAAGAACTTGATGTCGGGATTCAGTTTTAAGGTTGTGCTTAACAATTCTGCGCCATTGGTACTAATAGCGGCTGCAGGAATACGATTTTCTACCGGAACATCGCCATAACTCATCGCCCCTGTGTGGGGAAAATTGTCCAGCCTGAGGTTCATAGACCGTACAATAACTCCGGCAGCGCCATACTTCCCTGCTTCTGCAGCGCCCGAATACCGTTGATCTACACAACCAGAATAGGCCGCAAAAGTATTGATTTGTGTTGGCTCCATTGGCCTGTTGAAAAATACAATCTTACCTTCAATCTTGGCTCTTCCAAGGCTTTCCAATTCTTCAATCCCTTGTACTTCAATAACATTTGCCTTAATACCATTGCTCGGTGTCGCCACCGATCCGCCCAAGGCACAAATAGCAACATTATTGGTGACTCCGGGATCGCTCTCTATATAGGCAAATTCTGGTGTGCCTCTCACCCATTTTGGAACCATTACGGGTTGCAACCAGACGCGATCCAACCCTAAGGAATCCAATTGTTTTTTTGTGTACAATACCGCTTGTTGTGCTTCCACTGAGCCAGAAAGTCGTCCTCCGATTTGATTGGAGAGGTAATTTAACCAATCATAGGCCTTTCCATCGGTCAATGCAGCATCATAGATTGCCTTCAATTGCTTTTCGTCATCACTTTGGGCATAACTTTGAGCAACCACCAATACTAGTACAATCCATAGTTTCTTCATAGCGCTTGTTTTATTCATTATTCAATTCGTCTTTATAGATGTCTAAATTAGCTTTTATTTTGTCATCTAGCTCAGGCGCAGCAATATCTTTGTATTTTTTTAACTCCTCCAACAAAATCGAAGCAACAATGACTCGGGCCGCTTTTTTATTATCTGCAGGAATAACATACCAAGGGGCATGTTCTTTTGAGGTTCTGGAAATAGCTTCTTGGTAGCAGCTTTGGTAGGCATCCCACAATTTTCGTTCCTTTAGATCTCCAGGAGAAAATTTCCAATGTTTTTCCGTTAAGGCCAATCTTCGCAGCAATCTATTTCGTTGTTCTTCTTTAGAAAGGTGTAGGTAAAACTTAAACACTATGGTCCCATTTTCGGAAATATGCCGTTCAAAGTTATTGATCTGTTCAAAACGCTTATCCCAAAACCTTTGATCAATATCCGCAACACTGTGAATTCCTGGGATATGCTCTCCCATGATATATTCAGGATGCACTCGGGTGACCAAGACATTTTCATAATGGGTGCGGTTAAATACGCCAAACTTCCCTTTTACCGGTAAGGCAATATAATGTCTCCACAGATAGTCGTGTCCCAACTCCAATTCGGTAGGCACTTTAAAACTATGTACCTCTACCCCCCTAACATTAAAATCCTTGAACACTTCCCGGATAAGGCTATCTTTACCTGCAGTATCCATTCCTTGTAAACATACAAGGACACTATATTTACCATGAGCGTACAGCGTGTCCTGAAGTTCCCCCAGATCCTCCCGGATATCCTCCAATTCTTTTTTCAGTTCTTTATCCGAGCTTCCCAAATTGTTCAGTGTAGGGATTTCAGTTAATCTTATCCCATTGTTTGCCTTAAAATTGCTTGCATTTACTTTATCCATGTGTTGAATATATAATTTTTTGTCGTTGTATTTTGCAATTCACCGAAAAAAAAATTACCGTTAAACGGCATAAGTTTCCGATTCGTCCAAAATCATATTTCAAAATCGTATTTCATCGAAAAACAAAATTCAATTGAAGTATGCGTTACTATCTTTACCCCAGATTTCCCCCAAGAAATCTCCCCCATCTAAAACCTACAATATGCAATTAAATTCCTTATTATTTATTTCATTATACCTATTAACTTTTGCAGTATATGGCAACGTACAACCCTGTAAAAGCACAAATTCCAATATAAGTTACGTTAAAGCGCAAACCAAAAGAGCAATTGGCGCAACAGAAATTAACAAGGTCAAATTCTACACCTATAGAGCTATTAACGCTATAGAAAAAACCAGAAAACAATTGATATCCTGCGATTGCAATTACGCTTCAGATAGTATTTTTGAAAGTTTGGAACAGCTTAAATCTGCTACAAGAACAACGTCTTTAGACAGCACCAAAATCTTTTTAAGAAGGGCTATGGAAAGTACGACCTATGGTTTGAATGCTTTGGAAAGGCATGATTTGCACGATCGCAGCTACGCTACCCATCCCCTTTCTTTAAGTACAATTTCTTCTAGAAGGGAAAAAAGAACTTTGATACTACCGGAAAATAAAATGCTCAAAGAAAAAATTGACCAAAGTTTGGTAGATTTTCAACATTCCTTGGATGAAGTAATCAACACTGTAGATTGCAAAGCAGCCTACAATTTTGCCTATACTTTATATAGAAAATGTGAACGGCAATTAGAGAATAAGAAAATACCAGAAGCTAAGCGTTACTACAATATCAAGGCTAAAACCATGGCATATAAAGCCATACAGAAGTTAGAGGATTGTATCCGTTAGCCAAAAAAATTTGAATACCGTTTGTTTTTTTGTTTAAGCCATAATGAAAAACCTTACCATCATATGATGGTAAGGTTTTATTTTTTTAATTTCACTATAGCTTATTCTTGCTCAAGGCTAAGAGGCTATTTTAAAGAAGGTAGTATTGCCTATTTTAAGGGAAAATGAACCATGCTATCTCTTAGGATCTGTTTCCTCTTAATTGTATACGCGACCCAGCTCCTAAACCTCCTCCTGTTCCAGTAACTTGAACACCAGCCACTTTTCCCTGAAAAGTCTTCATTTCTCCCCCGGAGATATTTTTTAGCGCTGTTCCTGTCAACACTTGTACTTTCAATTTTTTCATAATTCTTTAATTTTGATCGATCTAAAAATTGTTCCTTTTCATGTTTTTCTTCTTCTTATTTACTTGCAAACATGTTTACATCTTCCTCGGTAATCTCACTCCCCCCTAAAATGATTAGACGTTCCACAACATTCCGGAGTTCTCGAATATTCCCTGTCCAATCATAACCTTCCAAAAGACCTACTGCTTTATCCGAAAATGTTTTGGGCGCCGTACCTTGTTCGGAAGCAATTTTCTTTGCAAAATGCGTAATCAACAAAGAAATATCTTCCCTTCTATCATTAAGCGCGGGCACTTTCACTAAAATAACAGCCAAACGATGATACAGATCTTCTCTAAAATTTCCTGCGGCTATTTCTTTCGCCAAGTCTTTATTGGTTGCGGCAACTACCCGTACATTTACTTTAATATCCTTGTCCGTACCTACTCTGGAAATTTTATTCTCTTGCAGTGCCCTTAAAACTTTAGCTTGGGCAGATAAGCTCATATCCCCAATTTCATCCAAGAAAATAGTTCCGTTATTCGCAGCTTCAAACTTACCTGCTCGATCTTTAACGGCTGAAGTAAATGCTCCTTTGACATGACCGAACAATTCACTTTCAATTAATTCCGAAGGTATTGCAGCACAATTTACTTCTATAAAAGGTGCTGTACTACGTTGGCTTTTCTCATGAATCCAATGTGCTACCAGTTCTTTTCCCGTTCCATTAGGCCCTGTAATCAATACACGGGCATCGGTGGGTGCCACTTTCTCTATAATATCTTGGATACGGGTAATAGCCTTACTATCTCCCACCATTTCGTAATTCTTGCTTACTTTTTTCTTTAGAATTTTATTTTCCACCACCAATTCCTTGCGATCCAAAGCATTGCGTACAGCAGTAAGCAAACGATTCAAATCTGGGGGTTTAGAGATATAATCAAAAGCACCCAGACGCATGGTGTTGACCGCTGTATCCAAGTCGCCATGACCCGAAATCATAATAAATGGAATCTCGGGTTTAATTTTACGCACCGCTTCCAATACCTCAACACCATCCATTTTAGGCATCTTAATATCACAGAGCACCAAATCAAAATCTTCTTTTTTTATGACCTCCAAACCTTTTAAACCGTCTTCCTCATCAAAGACTTTATAATTATCATTCTCTTCCGAAAGAATCTTCACCAATACTCTCCGAATGGCCGATTCATCCTCTATAACTAATATTCTTGACATTTATCTCTGATTTAAATTATGATTCTATTATGTTTACTTCGCGTTGCGGGAAAGGTATCTTAATCCCCTCTTCTTTAAATTTTGCGTTGATTTTATACCTGATTTCACTCTTGATCAAGGGATCCCCATAACTATCTGTGGTATAAAAACATACCGCAAAATTCAAGGCGAAATCTCCAAAGTCTTCAAAAAGCACAAAGGGTTTAGGCTTTTTAAGGACTCCTTGTTGTTCACTGACAATTTCTTCCAATATCCTGGTCACCAATTCCACATCGCTTTCATAAGCTACACCTACCCTAACAGCCTCCCGGGTAGTTTTATGATTCTGGGTGTAATTGTAAATCGTGTCCGTTAGGAATTTATGATTTGGGATTACAATAACTTTGTCATCGCGTGTCAATGCCCTTGTGGTACGCAGGCGTATTTCAAATACCCGTCCAACTTTATGTTCTACCTCTATAATATCCCCTACATGCAAGGATTGGTCCAAAATAATTAAAATACCCGAAATGATATCCTGAAAGAGGTACTGCAAGGCGAACCCCAATCCAACAAACAAGGCGGCAGAAGCAGTAAGCAATACTGTTAAATCGACTCCCGAAGATTGTAAGATGATGACTATGGCAATAACATAGAAGAGATACTTGAGAAACCCAAAGATGCTTTCAAATTTATTCTTGTCTTCCTGCGGTAATTTTATCGTAATCAATTTACGCACCAATCGCAGGATATAGGTTACCAGGATAATGGCAATAATAATGGTTAAAAAGGTGCCTACGGTAATATGCACGTTTTCATTGTCAAGAATTTTGTAGTTCAAGAAATCCTTGATAGCTGATAAAATATCCTGTAACTTTTCCATATTAATATTTTAACCACTTAAATATCTCTTTATAGCTTGCTTTCTTCCCGTACATGAGAATCCCCACGCGATAGATTTTTGCTGCCAGCCAGACAATTCCTGCAAAGGTCACGATCAATAACCCTATGGATACAGCCAGTTGCCAAATGGGAACCCCTTCTTCTCCAATACCTCCGGACAAACGCATGAGCATTACAATAGGAGAGGTCAAGGGAAAAAGAGAAAAACCAACGGCAATGGGGCCATTGGGATTGTTCAATACGGAAAAGAATCCCACATAAATGGCCAACATCAGGGGTATAAGTACGGGCACCATAAATTGTTGCGTATCCGTTTCGTTATCTACTGCGGCACCAATAGCGGCATATATTGAGCTATAGATAAGATACCCTAGTACAAAATAGATCAAAAAGAAAGTGACCAAAGTAAACCACGGGAATTTCAAGACCTCTTTTAAATAGAGCTCTACGTCGGTATTTAGGGTATCTACGGCATTAAATTTATTGCTCATCTGAGTTGCCACATCCATATTAGACCCCAAATTACCCATATCGATATCCAAAATAAGGAAGCCTATGGTCAGTAATACGCTAGCCGAAATAATCCAAATTGCAAATTGTGTGATTCCTGCGAGGGAAGTACCGATAATCTTGCCCAACATCAACTGGAAAGGCTTCACGGAAGATATAATGACTTCAATAATTCTACTTGTCTTTTCCTCAATGACACTGCGCATAACAAAGCCACCATATATTATGATAAACATCATGATCAAATAGCCAAAAGCTCCACCAAGTGCTAATTTCACTTCATTGATTCCTTTTAAATTTTGTTCTCCCTTAAAAGTACCGGCATGAATTTCAAAAGGTTGATCTAAAATAGAAAAATCCTTTGTTGAAATCCCCAAGTCTTGAAGGCGTCTTTTTTTTAGTCGGTTTTGAAAAATGGTCTCCAGTCTATTTAGAATCAAGGTATTTGGTGCTTCTTTTGAATAAAAGAAGGCATTCTCAGCTACTTTTTCCAAATCAGGGGCATTGGGGATATGCAGCAGGCCATAATATCCTAAATTGATGACCGAGTCTTTTGCACTTTCCAGGTCAATATCCTTAAAGTTAACATAGGAGGTACTTTCGGTACTTAAAAAATCATTGGAAAAATAATCACTTTGATTAAAAACACCGATAATTCTTTTTTCATTATCATTCAGCTTGGTCAGATAAATGACCAATACTACCATTGCCACCATCAATAGCGGACTTAAAAAAGTCATGATCACGAAGGATTTATTACGAACCTTTGCCAAATATTCCCGTCGTATAATGAGCGATAGTTTATGCATGTACTCCCTTATTTTTAACCGTTTCAATAAAAATATCGTTTGCCGAAGGAATCTGTTCCACAAAATGGTTGATGTTATTCTTTAACGACAGAAAAGCCAGGAGTTCCTTGGTATTATCCGTAGGCAATTGCACTTCTAGTCGGAGTTGTTTTTCAGCAGTATCATAGGCGGAGGATACCAGCGTAAAGCGTTCTTGGATTTCTTTTAGTATTGTGGTATTTTCATCAACATCCAGTCCCACTTCAAAAATATTTTTTTTATATTTTTTCTTTATTTCCGAGAGTTTCCCATCCAATATCTTTTCAGACTTATGAATCAAGGTAATATGTTCACACAACTCTTCAACCGATTCCATGCGATGCGTAGAAAAAATTATAGAAGCCCCATTGTCCTTCAGCTCTAAGATTTCATCCTTTATAATATTGGCATTAATAGGATCAAAACCGCTAAAAGGCTCATCAAAAATCAATAATTTGGGTTGATGCAGCACTGTGACAATAAATTGTATTTTCTGGGCCATTCCTTTAGAGAGCTCTTGTATTTTTTTGTTCCACCAATCTCCGATATCCAATTTTTCAAACCAATACAATAGTCTTTTTTTTGCTTCTTGCTTTTGCATTCCTTTCAATTGGGCCAAATAAAGGGCTTGCTCTCCTACTTTCATATTTTTGTACAAGCCACGTTCTTCAGGAAGATAGCCAATCAATGCAATATGCGTTTGGTCTAGGGGTTTACCATCAAAAAACACTGTTCCTTTATCGGGATAGGTTATTTGATTGATAATTCGTATTAAAGTGGTTTTCCCAGCACCATTGGGGCCCAATAAACCATAAATACTATTTTCAGGAATTTCTAAAGAAACCGAATCAAGTGCAGTATGGTTTCCAAATTTCTTAGTGATCTCCTCAGCGATCAAAATATTCTTCATGAAGTCGGTTTCCCCAAAGATAGTAGAATTGCTTTAAAAGATGGCTGCGATTTTAATGGAAAATAACGCAACGCTTTAATTTTATGAGCACATGTAAGATTATAGGAAACCTATAGGATTTCAACACAAAAGGCTGCATGATTCGCGCATTTTTATTCCCTTATTTTTTTATGGATTTGCTCTAAAAAGCAAAACCCACCCTCAATGAATTAAGGATGGGAAAAAAATTGCTATGAAAAAGAAAATTAATATTGGTTACCCAATATAATGCCAAATATACGTTTTTTATTTAACAATGAAAGTTTATTATGTTATGTGAACATATCTTTAACTTTTTCAAAGAAAGACTTATCAGATTTTTCTGGTTTAGGAGCAAAATTATCGTTCTCCTGCATGCGTTCAAAAAACTCTCGTTGTTCCTTATTCAATTCCTTAGGAGTCCATACATTGACATGTACCAATAAATCTCCACTACCATAGCCATTGATACTGGATATCCCCTTACCTCTTAGGCGTAAAATTTTACCGGATTGTATTCCTGACTCTAGCTTAATACGTACTTTTCCATTGACCGTATCGACCTCTTTGGACGTACCTAGCACCGCTTCGGAAATACTGATATACAAATCATAATGCAAATTATCCCCTTCTCTTTTTAGGGTTGCATGATCAATAGTTTCTATGGCTACGAGTAAATCACCAGCTACACCATTACCAGGAGCTTGATTTCCTTTTCCTGGAACCTTCAATTGCATTCCCTCTTCAACACCTCCGGGTATTTTGATCGAAACCGTTTCTTCTTGAACTTTTAGTCCTTGGGCATCGGCATCACTTGGTCTTCTATCCAATATTTGTCCACTTCCCCCACAAGTACTGCAAGTAGTAGCGGTTTGCATTCTTCCCAAGATTGTGTTAGTTACCTTGGCCACTTGCCCCCTTCCATCACAGGTAGTACAGGTTTTATAAGTAACACCACTGGCTTGGACCTTTCTACGTACTTTTACTTTTTTCTCCACACCATTGGCAACTTCTTCTAAAGTCAGCTTTACCCTTATCCTAAGGTTACTTCCCTTAACTCTACGTTGACCACCTCCACCGAAGCCGCCAAAACCACTAAAACCACTGAAGCCGCCACCGAAGATATCACCAAACTGACTAAAGATGTCGTCCATGTTCATACCGCCACCGCCAAAGCCGCCTCCTTCGAAAGCTGCATGACCGTATTGGTCATATTTTGCTTTTTTGTTGGGGTCGCTCAACACCTCATAGGCTTCTGCAGCTTTTTTAAACATCTCCTCAGCCTTTGCATCTCCCGGGTTTTTATCCGGGTGATATTCTATGGCCTTCTTGCGATATGCCTTTTTTATCTCAGCTGCACTAGCGCCTTTGCTGAGCCCCAGTATTTCGTAAAAATCTTCCTTCATATCCGTAGAATTAATTGCCGACCACCACTTTTGGGTGTCGGATGATTTTATCGCCTAGTTTAAATCCTTTTTCCACCACATCGATCAATTTTCCTTTTAGTTTCTTGTTCGGTGCTGGAATCTGGGTAATGGCGTCATGAATTTCCGCGTCAAAAGCATCACCTTGCTTTGCGCCAATTTCCTGTAAGCCTTTGGTTTTTAGCGTTTCCTTAAACTTATTACTAATCAATTCTACGCCTTTGAACATTTCTTTGTCCTCTGATTTCGACAATTCTTTTAGAGCACGGTCAAAATCATCCATGACAGGAAGTAGGGAAACTATGACTTCTTGACCTGCGGTCTTAAAAAGATCCATGCGTTCTTTAGAAGTTCGTTTCTTATAATTTTCAAATTCGGCAAATAGACGTAAAAATTTATCTTTTTCTTTTTCCAAATCCTCTTTGAGTTGTTCTTCAACTGACAATTCTTCTTCCTCGACAGTGTTGGTATCCTCTACTTCGATAGTTTCTTCCTGCAGTTGCTCGTCCACTTGTTCTTTGGATAGTACTTCGTCTATATCTTCTACTTTATTTTTTTTTGCCATGTATTATCTCATTTTAAATACTAAAATTCTAAGATCGCAAAAGTACTGCCAATTCTTTAAAAATGTCAAAATGTCACAAGACTTTATAAAAAAACACCTGAGGAGACAGGTGTTCTATTGCTATTTTATATTGGATAAAATCTATTTATACATATTCTTTGGTGTATTCCGAATCATTTACGCAGTTCTGCCCCTGTTTTGTATATAGGTTATTTAGAGCCAAACAAATATTCCTAAAATTAAAAATAAAACCTTCTCCTTCAATCTTTTTACTGCTAACACGCTGACTTCCCAATACTACAGCAGCCATTTCCCCAAGAATTGTTTTTAGAACAAACTTGGGTACATTGGGTAAAATTAAAGGTTTCCCAAGAACATCGGCAATCTCCTTCGTAAGCTTGGTATTGGTAATGGGATCGGGCGCAACACCATTAAATACCCCTTCTAGTTCATTTTCTAGAATAAAAAGGAACATTCTAGCCAAATCCTCAATATGAATCCAAGATTGCCATTGCTCTCCAGAACCCAAAGCGGCACCAACATAATTTTTTATGGGTCGCGCCATTTCCTTTAGTGCTCCTCCATCCTTAGACAACACAATGCCAATGCGTATTTTAGCCACTTTAATATCTAAATCCGTAAACTTATCTGCTTCATGTTCCCAAGTTTGCACCACTTCCCCTAAGAAGTTTTTATTTTTTTCCGATTCACTTTCGTCATAATAATTGGAAAGCGAATCAGGGTATACACCAATTGCTGATGCAGAGACGATCGTATTAATGTTATAGGCGTCTACTTTCTGAAGCGCCTTGTAAAGCGTCTGAAGGGTATTGGTCCTACTGGATAAAATCTGTTGTTTATACATGCTATTCCATTTTTTGGCAACACTGGCTCCTGCCAGATTAATAATAGCATCTACCCCTTGAAAGCAACGAAGGTCTATTTCATTGTTTTCGGGCTTCCAATAAAAACCTTGATAATCTGTTTTTGAAACGATTTTGGCCTTGTTCGTAGTGAGGTAATTTACAGCAATTCCCAGCTTGAGGCAATGCCTTGTTATTTCACGCCCCACCAATCCTGTCGCTCCAGTGATTAAAACTCTCATCATCAAATTTTGCGTAAATATATGCGTTTTTAAAGCTGCAGACTTATGATTTAGTGCGCATTTAACACTATTGTTTAATCATTTCTTAATAAAACATAAATGTTATGTTATAATTTAAGTTTGTTTTAGAATTAAAGTACTTTCTTCGTTGCCCGTAACATTTCTCGCTTTCCGGGAGGTCCTGGCAGTCGTTCCACATTAAAACCAACAGCTTGCATAGCCCTCCTTACACTGCCTTTTGCCGAATATGTCACTAAAATTCCGTTATTTCTCAGGGCCTTGAACATTTTTTGAAAAATGCCTTCTGTCCAAAGTTCCGGTTGCACCCTGGCACCGAAAGCATCGAAATAGATAAGATCAAACAAGTTTTGGTCATTTATGTCTTTAAAATCCCTCTTTTGCTTAAGTATCTTAAATTTTTCAGAGAGAATAATTTCAGCTCCCCAAGCTTCTCCATGCATTTTTTCAAACCCAGCTCTATAGGATTCGGCTTCCAAAGTAGTGATATACGACAATTCTTGAATTTCTTCTTTGCACACTGGAAATGCCTCTACTCCAGTATACTGTATTTCCAACCCATAGTTTTCGGATTCTATCCAGCTAATCAATGCATTCAAGCCTGTACCAAAACCGATTTCCAATAGGGCAACGGATTGGTCTTTGAATAAGGACAGTCCATTTTTAATAAAGACATGATACGCTTCTTGTACGGCGCCATGTTTGGAATGGTACTGTTCTCCCCAATCTTTTAGTTGAATGGTCTTGGACCCATCTGCTGTAGTTATGATTTCTCTTTCCATAAAATATTGCTCCTTGCCTTATCCAAGGTATTGCTTTTTTCTATCTACACCTTCATGCGTCCTTAAAAGGCTTTTTTTCTTCATCTTTTTTCGCAATTATCACACAAGAAACACAACTATTGTGTTAAAACCGCACTAATATGACAAAAATTCGAGCTTCCAATGAAAACTGCTTATTTTTGCAAAAGTATAAGAAAATTATTCTTGTGATAATTTCTTAATTTTAATCTTCTAAATAATTATACATGGATACATTAACACCCAATTTGAGTATTGAA
Organism: Spongiimicrobium salis; assembly: GCF_043678055.1. Lineage (NCBI taxonomy): Bacteria > Pseudomonadati > Bacteroidota > Flavobacteriia > Flavobacteriales > Flavobacteriaceae > Spongiimicrobium > Spongiimicrobium salis. The sequence goes on along the minus strand of NZ_JBHEQA010000005.1, from coordinate 81,019 downwards.
AAAACTACCACTTCAAAAATAGATCAAGTAGATTTTGACAATCTCTCCTTTGGAAATGTTTTTGCCGATCATATGGTAGTCTGTGATTTCAAGAACGGGACCTGGGAAGCTCCAAAAATTGTTCCCTACCAGCCCATTACCTTGGAACCGTCTTCCAAAATATTTCATTATGGACAATCTATTTTTGAAGGCATGAAAGCCTATAAAGATGCAGATGGCCATATCTGGATGTTCCGACCAGAAGATAATTTAGAGCGTTTGAATATTTCTGCGAGCAGAATGTCTATGCCGGAACTCCCCAAGGAATACTTTTTAGAGGGCCTAAGAGCACTATTAAAATTAGACTCGGCCTGGATTCCAACTTCAGAAGGCAGTTCCTTATATATTAGACCTTTTATGATTGCGACTGGGACAGGGTTCCACGCCTCTCCTGCCGATGAATATAAATTTATTATTGCTTGTGCTCCTTCTGGTGCGTATTTTTCTGGAAAGGTAAAAGTATTGATCGAAGAGAAATATTCCAGGTCTGCCAATGGTGGTGTAGGATATGCCAAAACCGGAGGAAATTATGCAGGACAGTTCTATCCAACACAACTTGCGGTTGAAAAAGGATACAACCAAGTAATATGGACCGATGACAATACCCATGAATATATTGAAGAGGCAGGGGCAATGAATATTTTTATTCGCATCAATGACACTTTAATAACAGGGCCTACCAGCGATCGTATTTTAGATGGCATTACAAGAAAGAGTTTATTGGAAATCGCCGAAGATGAAGGAATCCATACCGAAGTCCGTAAAATTACGGTACAAGAGGTCGTGGAAGCTGCGAAAAATGGTTCATTAAAGGAAATGTTTGGCGCCGGTACTGCTGCTGTCATCTCTCCTATTGCCGGTTTTGGCTTTAAGGGAACGGACTATGATTTACCAGAATTGGAAGACAATTATGCCACATTACTCAAAAAACGAATCACCGATATTCAATATAATCGGTCGGAAGACAAATATGGATGGCGTTTTAAAGTATAAGCACGCTATTGTGAGAGAAAAACAAGGCCCTGCTCCAAAAGAGCAGGGCTTTTTATTTTTTTAATATCGTAGCAATATCCGGTTTAAAATAGTTGGGTCCTTTCAAAACTTTTCCATCTTCCCGATAAATAGGCTTTCCATCGGCACCAAGTTTACTCATGTTGCTGCGCTGTATTTCCTCAAAGACTTCCTCAATTTTGTACTGCATGCCATGCTCCAGAATGGTTCCACATAGGATATAGAGCATATCGCCCAAAGCATCCGCTACTTCCACCATATCATTCGCCTTGGCTGCTTCCAGGTACTCTTTGTTCTCTTCATCCATTAAATTAAAGCGTAACATATTTTTGCTTTCACCCAAATCTGCTTGTTGTTCCTGGGAAACTCCAAGCCCAAATGATTTATGAAAAAGCGCTACTGCGTCAAGTTTACTTTTCATCTAGTAATTTTTATCTTTTTTTAAATTAGCTTTGCGTAAAAATAGGAAATATGTTCAGTCTGGGACAAATGATTTTTGCAGGACTTTTTGTTGTTGCTTTTATTTTAATTATCGCCTTTTCTTATAAAAAAGATAAAAAACTGCACTCAAAAAATTACAAAGGTGTTAAATGGATTGGGATAACATTTATAATTTTCATAATTGTCCTTTTCATTATTAAGTATATCCTTAAAAATTAACAAAAAAAACGCTTTCACCACAAAAATTCGTCATTTCACAACAAATCTTTATTTTTTATTCTACAGTATAAGAAAAGACGTACTTTTGCGTTATAGTATTATAAATCCGATGTATGGTCACTTTTTTAGGATTACTGGCAGTGTTGATTAGTGTAAATGTCATCTTATTGGCATTCAATGCTATTCGCTCATCGAAAGTGGTAAAGGAAAGCATGAAAACCTTATCCAACGCTTCGACAAAAATCTATCCTATTGATTTAAACACCGCGAAATACAAAAAAGCAGTTTAGTTTTATACTTTTATAGTATGAAACAATTCCTTCTCGTTTTTTTAGGTGGTGGTATTGGTAGCGTCCTGCGTTATGCCCTCGGTAAAACTTTCAATACAACGTTCAACAGTTTTTTTCTCGGGACTTTTTTAGCCAATAGTATAGGTTGCTTGCTTATTGGTCTTATATTGGGACTATCTTATAAAGGGAATTACCTTAGTCAAAATCAAATTCTATTATTAGCTACTGGCTTCTGCGGTGGATTTACTACTTTTTCTACTTTCGCCTTTGAAAATCACAGTTTGCTCAAGTCTGGTGATATATTCCATTTTGCCTTATATACCATTATTAGTATCGTTGTTGGAATACTGGCCGTATCCTTAGGATTATGGTTGGCCAAAGCCCTCTAAAGCATCCATATTTCTTTCCCTTCTTTTCTACACACTTTTTTCCTTAGTGTTGTCGCGATATTTCCTATAACTCAATTTTTTTGGCTTCTCCTTTCAACGATAACCTTTTCTAAATTTATCATCAAATTTTCAGTTTTATAATTTAAAAAAGAAATACCCCTAAAATAATAGGGGTAAAATTAACAATAACATAAAAATTAGATAACACCCCCCTCATTTTTTGCCGGTTAACTTTCTTTTAACATATATTTACCACATAATCAACAAATTAATTATGAAGAAAATTGAGGCGATTATTCGAAAATCAAAATTCGACGATGTAAAAAAAGCATTGCACGAAATCGAAGTTAACTTTTTCAGTTACTGGGATGTAACTGGTGTAGGCAACGAAAAACAAGGTCACGTATATCGTGGAATTTCCTATAGCACTACAGACATCCAGAGAAGGTATTTATCCATTGTGGTATCCGATGAATTTCTGGAACGCACGGTGAATGCCATTTTGGAAGCTGCGTACACCGGCAATGTGGGGGATGGAAAAATCTTTGTCTCCGATATTATCGATGCATACAGAATCAGAACCAAAGAAAATGGTCACGCAGGAATCAACTAACTCATACAAAAACTAACTAATACTTAAGAAATGGACGCAGGATTATTTACAGCGAATAATGTTTGGATGATGGTATGTACGGCCCTAGTGTTTTTTATGCACATGGGATTCTCTTTCCTAGAGATCGGACTTACACGTCAGAAAAACACAATCAATATTTTATTTAAAAACGTATTCATCATATGTGTAGGGCTTCTCCTCTATTATGCATTTGGTTTTAACTTAATGTACCCAGGAGAATTTAACGGGTATATCGGTGGAATTGTTCCAGGAATAGGAGCTCCAGAAAATGGAATGACACCAGAATATGCCGATGGAGGATATACATGGTGGACCGACTTCCTCTTTCAAGGAATGTTTGCCGCAACAGCAGCCACCATTGTATCAGGAGCCGTAGCCGAGCGTATTAAATTGGTTCCTTTCATGGTCTTTACCATTATCTACGTTGGCTTTATATACCCAATCGTAGGATCTTGGCAATGGGGAGGTGGCTTCTTGTCTACCTTGGGAAACGAAGTTAATTCTGCCGGAGAAACCATAAAAGAAGCTGGTTTTCATGACTTCGCCGGTTCAACCTTAGTACATTCCGTTGGCGGATGGGCCGCTTTAATCGCCGTTTATTTATTAGGATCTCGTATCGGTAAATTCGGCGAGGATGGCAAACCTAAGGCCATTCCCGGGCACAACATTCCCTTAGCTGCGGGAGGTGTCCTCATTCTATGGTTAGGATGGTTCGGATTCAACGGAGGTTCCGTACTCTCCGCAGACCCAGAAGGAACATCACTGGTATTGGTAACTACCTGTCTTGCAGCAGCAGCAGGAGGTGTTGGCGCCTTTGTTCTTTCCACAATACTCTATAAAAACTTTGACCTTACCATGTTCCTTAATGGAATATTAGGTGGCTTGGTCGGAATTACTGCTGGTGCAGACCTCATGAGTCCCAATGAAGCAGTTGTGATTGGTCTTCTTGCCGGTATCATTATTGTTTTAGGGGTAGCATTGATCGATAAGCTAAAATTGGATGATCCCGTAGGAGCCATAGCCGTTCACTTAATTTGTGGTATCTGGGGTACCCTTGCTGTAGGCCTTTTTGGCAGCAAAGCCGGGGGAGAACAATTGATTTACCAATTGACAGGTATTGGAGCCACCGGAGCATTCTGCTGTATTACGGCATTTATCATCATATTCTCATTAAAGAAAATTTCTGGAATCCGAGTTTCCAAAGAAGAAGAATTGGAAGGATTGGATCTTCACGAGCATGGAATGGATGCATATCCTGACTTTAGAATTAACGAATAAAAATAACAAACGGAGCATTCGGCAAAATGCTCCGTTCTATAACCTTTTCATTTTAAACCTATAGCATTAAATAACAGATTCCTTCGGAGGGATATCTAAATTCAACAGATTTATGAAAACGATTACGACCACAAATTACATAAAAAAATCAGTACTATTGGCCTTATTACTTTTTACGGGCTTCACAAGTATTGCTCAGGATGCTCCTGCTGAAGAAGAAAAGAAAAAAGTAACTGTATCAGGAAGTGTAGATGCGTATTACAGAACAAATCTAAGTGCCACTGATAGAGCCATTTTTGGCGATAACGGTGATGAAGCATTGGCCCCAGGAACGTCTTTTGCAAACCAAACTGGCTTTGCCCTTGGCTTTGCCAATGTAATAGCGGCCTATGAGGGTGAAAAAACAGGTGCGGTAGCCGATCTTGTTTTTGGTCCCCGTGGAGTGCAAGCCATTACTGGATTAAATATTAACCAATTGTATGCGTATTGGAATGTAAGCGAAAACACAAAACTTACCGTTGGGCGATTCAATACTTTTTTAGGGTATGAGGTTATTGCACCTGCAGCTAACTTTAACTATAGTACTTCTTATTTATTTTCAAGCGGTCCTTTCTCCCATACGGGTATAAAAGCCGATTTTGATCTTGGAGGGGATTTCTCTTTAATGCTGGCTTTCATCAATGTTACGGATGTAGACAACAACCTAACCGGGAACTACGCTGCCGGATTACAATTGGGATATTCCGGACAATACCTCAACCTGTATTATGATAATGAAGCCAATTTAGGTTTCGAGATCGATTATACCGGAGGTTTTGATATTACGGATACTTTTTATCTTGGAATCAATGCAGCCTATGCAGATAACGATGGTGACGGTTTTTCAGGAGTGGCCCTATATCCGCAATTGGCAACTTCAGACACCTTCAAAATTGGGTTAAGAGGAGAATTGTTTGGCGCACATGCAGATGCCGTTGACGATTTACCCAGTGTTTTTGCCCTTACCCTAACAGGAAACATTGTTATAGATGACAATTTGATCGTTAAACCTGAAATACGCCTGGATTCATGGAGCGACGATTTTGAGCCTTTCTTTGATAATGACCTTGCGCCAAGTGCCAGTTTATCTTCCTTCTTGGTTGCTGCAATTTATTCCTTCTAAAACAAGACATTGTTGATTCTTAATAAGAAGACCTCTAGAGCACTATTGCTTTAGGGGTCTTTTATTTTTTGTTGAAATCTTTAACACCTGCCTTAATCTCCGTTTTTAAGTCGTTCACTTTAGGAACTATGGGGCAAGAATATTTTTTATTATATGCGCAGTAGGGATTATAAGCTTTGTTAAAATCAATCTGAATATGCGCTCCTTTCGGAATCTCAAGATCAATATACCTCCCACCTGCATAGGTTTGGTTATCATTGGTCTGATCTAAAAAAGGAAGAAAAAGATAGTTTTCATACCCTTCCTCTTTACTTTGCTCAGGGCTTTGGTATATCTCCAATTGATAGGCCTTCCCCTTTAGTTCAAAATGGGCTACTCCATACACGACTTCCCTAGATTGGTCATTGGTTGTGGTAGGCATCATAAAAGGAATAGCATTGGGAGTGCGCACCAAGGTGGCTGTTACGACATAATTGGTATCTGGGGCAAAAAAATCCAGCCCCTCAAAATTCTTCCGATAGCGATCGGGCAATGGGGATGTTTTTGGATCTTTAAAGGTTTTATTAAGATCTCTCTGAAACTTCAGAATATCGTTAATAGCACTTATAGGGGATTCTTCTATGGCTTCTTCTGCAGTATCATGGTATTTCCGTTGCTCTCCACAAGCCATGATCAGAAAAGCAGCACTATAAAATATCAAAATATAGATCTTCCGTATTTTCAGGGTCGTCTTGCCAAATTGAAAGACATTTAAGTCCGGTTTTATTTTTCCCATAGCTCGATACGCTTTTTTATTTTAACATTCTCCTTTCAAAAATACAATATCCCATTTTTTTGATTAGCTTTACACTCAAGAAAATCCAATTATGCAAGTTTTATCAATTTTTACAAAGACGAATGTGTATCCTATACGATGGGTTCCCTGTTGTTGTTAAATTGATTTTAATAATACTAAAAAAGCCCTGTCGTCTTCGCCAGGGCTTTTTTTTTTACAAAAAACCAAATGAAGAAATTATATCTTAATTACCTGGATTCCTTTAAAGGACTATCTCCCGAAGTTTGGTGGTTGGCTTTGATTACCTTAATCAATAGAGCTGGTACCATGGTAATTCCATTTCTATCTCTTTATCTCAAAGAAGATTTAGATTTTAGTCCGGAAAACGTCGGAGCGGTCATGACTTGCTTTGGATTGGGTTCTCTGGTGGGAGCTTGGATCGGGGGAAAACTGACCGATCTTTTTGGCTATTATAAAATTATGGTTTTGAGTTTAGTCCTAACCGGGCTGCTCTTTATGTCCCTACAATTTCTAGATGGATTGTGGCCTGTATGCCTTGGCGTTTTTATTTTGATGATTGCTGCAGATGCTTTTAGACCTGCTTCCTACGTTGCCTTAGACGCCTACAGCAAACTTGAAAACAGAACAAGATCAATAACACTGATACGTTTGGCCATCAATTTAGGCTTTTCTGCTGGGCCGGCTCTTGGTGGTGTTATTATCGCTCATATGGGTTATGAGGGTCTTTTCTGGACAGATGGAAGTACTTGTGTTGTAGCAGGAATTCTTTTGCTGTTTATACTGCATCCTAAAAAAGCGAAAGAAATTGAAGTTACTAAAAATACGGCTCCCAAATCGGCCTATACGGATATCCCCTATCTGATATTCATCTTTGCCATGGTACTGTTTGGGTCTGCCTTTGTACAATATTTTTCCACAGTTCCCATCTATTACAAGGACATCCATTTTTTAAGCGAAGATCGTATTGGTCTACTATTGGCGATGAATGGTTTTCTCATTTTTGCTCTGGAAATGCCTTTAATCAAATATTTGGAGAGAAAGAACTGGTCCAAAATGCTATTGATCATCTTTGGTTTTGCCTTAGTGGGACTGAGTTTTGTCATCCTAAATCTTTCTTCTTGGACAGGAGTACTTCTTATTGGAATGTTGTTGATGACCTTGGGGGAAATGATTGCATTTCCTTTTTCCAATACCTTGGCCATGGATCGATCCAAACGGGGCAACTTGGGAGAATATATGGGACTATACAGTATTGCTTTCGCAACCGCCCATATCTTTGCCCATAATGGCGGGATGCGATCTATAGCGAATTTCGGATATATTGCTACATGGTATGGTATTGGCGTTCTTTGCTTGTTTAGTATTTGCTTACTTTTATATCTTAGAAAAGCCTTAAATACAAAACCTCGTTTTAAATGAAAAATATACCATTGCTCCTGATTGTCTTTCTCAGTCTTTCTGCTTGTAACCAAAAAAAGGAAGCAACTCCCATAAACGAATCAGAAAAGGGAATAGCCATTCCCTTGGAACCCAATCGCTACAATGTGGCTTTCTTGATCATGGATGGCACCTATAATACCGAATTTACGGCTCCATATGATATTTTTCAACATACGCAGTACCGAAAGAACATTAAGGCCATGAACACTTTTACGGTGGCGGACACCAAAGACCCTATAACTACTTTTGAAGGCCTTCGCATTCTTCCCGATTTTGATTATACCCAAGACAACCTACCTCCAATAGATATTTTGGTCGTACCCAGTGCCGAACATCATTTGGACAGCGATTTGGAAAACACAGTGCTGATCGATTTTATCAAGGAGGTCGATAAAGAGGCTTTGTTTATGACTTCGCATTGCGATGGCGCTTTTGTTTTGGCAAAAGCAGGGATATTAGATCAGGTGACCTCTACTACTTTTCCCAGCGACATTGAAGCCTACAAAAAGAAATTTCCGCAATTAAAGGTAAAGGATAGTGTCTTATTTGTTCACGATCAGAAATACATTACTTCGGCAGGAGGAGCAAAAAGCTTTGAAGCGGCCCTCTATTTATGTGAATACCTTTACGGAAAGGAAATTACGGAATCCTTGGCCAAAGGGCTTGTGATTGATTGGGATTTGACGACCGTACCTCATTTAGTTATTCCTCAGTAGGATATCTAGCGGCCTTCAAATAAGTGTCTATAATTTTGTTATACTCCGGTCCTATTTTAATCAAAGTAGTATGTTCCAACGCATAGAGGGAATCTACATCGGTATAACCATTCTTCAGCAACTCCTCTAAATAAAACAATGTAGTGTCATCATCACCGACTTTAGCACTTAACGAAATGACATTTAAATAGTATTGGTATTCTTTGGGCGCAATGATGGTTTTTAACATCCATAGAAAGAGAATCCCTTCTTCGTCCATCTTTTTTTCTGCTTGCAAGGCCTCAATATTATCTTCGGTGAGTGCATTCACATACCCATAGAGGCGTTTGCCCATTTTTTTTACGGCAATCTCCGGACTTTCTTGGTACTTTTTAAGTTCGGCCATTTGATAGTTCCACCACCCCAAATTGTTGAAATTATAGGTAGAGACATCTTCATCTATAGAATAGAAATAATCTTCTTTGATAAAAGATTCTTTGAAAAGAACGGCATTTTCGCTTCTTCTTAAACTTCGATAACTCTTATTTTTACGCAATTCACGTCTTCGTAACTTCAAGGCATCCACGCTTTGATGTGGTCGGTATATTTCTAACATATCTTCCAAAATATCCTCGGCCTGGAGCATCTTATTGTTAGTGACCAACGCCTCCATCTCCTCTATATCTTCTTGATAACTTTTTCGTATAAATGTGGAATCCGATGCTACAAAACCTTTGGCCATTGCAGACAAGGTTAATATTTTCAATGCACGATTTAGGTGTTTTTTTTCAGGCCATTTATGACCTCCATCGTAACGCAATAGTTGGTTGGGAAATTTTAAGCTATTCAAGGTCTTTTCCAAAGTCAACATCTCAGGGAACCTAAAATCCTCTTCCCCCACGAGGCCAATAAAATGAAAGGGTTTCTTTGCATTTAGAATTTCTGCATTTAAGTTACCACTCCCTATGGCAATAACACCTTCTACGTTCTTAATAAAAATGGGAATTATGGAAGAAAACTTACCAGCATTGGAAAAGCCTGAAGCGTACAGTCTATTATTATGAAGCGGAAGGACATCTTTTACTGCATTGATCATTCTATTGGCAATGATAATATTTTGGGCGGTAGACAAACTATCATTGACATTGTTGGATGCTGCTAAAATATATCCGTTATTCTCTGCCACTTCCCTGTAGACGCCCAAGGCCTGTTTCGCCTTTCCGTTTAAATCGAAAACAAAGAGAATAGGCCATTTCTTTGCCGTATCGAAAGTCGAAGGCAAGTATAACGAATAATGCTCCTGGAGACTATCATTGGGGATAGCTATTTTATCCATTATCATCCCTTTTTTAAGGGTCAATTGTTGCGCAGAAATGCTATTTACAAAAAAGAAGATCGTAAAAAGAAGCGGTGGTAATAGTTTTCTCATAAGATGTATTCCATCAAAAATCTAGCCAAAAATGATATGCCTTAAAGTTACAACATTTGAAAGGAGCCGACCCATATTTTTAACCCACTTGTAACATTTACCTTTCCTATGTTTCAAGTAGGCTTAATTCAATACTTTCGAATGATGTATTGCTTCATCATTCCCATAACAAAGCTACCTATGCCCTTACGGGTTTCAAAATTTTAAGAGAAAAAGATAATTAAACTATTCTTAAAGAAATATAGTATCACATCTCTCCCATTCTATTTATAAAAATAGAAAACTATCTTTTTAATGAAAAATGACTTTTGAATTCTTTAGGAACACCTTCCTGCAAATACGATATCCTAAACCAATAATCACTTTCGGGCATTCTTCTTCCTCGAACGGTTCCGTCCCAGCCCGTATTCCCTGAAATTTGAAACAACAACCGACCAAATCGATCAAAAATGGTAATCTCGGGATTTTCAATTTCTTCCAAGCCTACAATATTCCATTGATCATTGATTCCATCTTCGTTAGGTGAAAAAAATCGCGGAAAATCCACAATCGTAAAGGCTTGGGACAAGGTTGTACATTGCTCAACATCCCTTACGAAGGCCGTATGTGTTCCCGGAGCAAGATTCCTAAATTCAGGGTTTTCAACAAAAGGTTCGTCATCTACACTAAATTCATAGGTGCTTTCCCCTTCGGCGCGAATACGAATAGCATTTGCTTCCACAAAAAGCTCCGAAACAATATCCACTTCAAAAACCACTGGCGGAAAAATACCGTTGACCCTAGTGGATAATTCCAAACTGCAACCAATATCCCTATTGGTCAAAACTACAACATATCTTCCTACCCTATCTGCCCTAATGGAAGAACTTATAGCTCCATTAATTCTATTTTCCGGGGCTACCGTATCAAAATACCATTCAAAATCATAATCACTTTCAAGCAATTGGGTATCTATTAAACTAAGCTCCCCATTCGGCAAACCATCTTCCCCGATACAGAGCATGTGTGTCTCGGGCAAACTGAACTCTCCTTCCAAAGCATTCAGGTTTATGACAAAAGAAGCGCTTGCAATACAGGTGTCATTTGCCCTTACCCGTACATATATTGTTTTGGTACTTTCACCGAACACAAAGGTTTCCGGATTGGAAATTGCATTTTGATCTGCATTTAAATCCTCCATGCTTTCATAAAAATCCACGGTATAAATACGATCATCCTGTGTTCCTAAAACTAAAGGAATATTACTGGACAAATCAAAAACTTCACTTCCATCCCCATCAAAATCACAAGCAATGATATCTTCTGGCGGACTAGCGATTTCAGGAGGAGCAACATATTCCAAATTTATCATTCCATTGGAAATACAGATACTTGAAAACTCCACTTCCACACGATACACCCCCGTTTCACTTACCGAAATAACGGGCATATCCCTATACTGCGGCATTTCCACTTCATCCACAAACCATGTATACGATTGTGCACCAACCTCCGTGGCATCCAATACTGTATCTTCTCCAATACATACCGGGTTACCGTTAAATACTATTCGATCTTCCCCTAAATCCACATCAATGGAAAAACTTCCTCCTTCTAGGAATACACCGGAATCAAAGGCAAAATCCGCATTATCGGCGATGACCATTTTTATGGTATAGGTTTCTCCAGGAACCACAATGGCCGAAGCTTGCAATTCTACAGTCTGACCCGCAAAATCCGTAGGAGAATTGACCGGATTTAAGCCTGCAAAAAAATCTTCATTTTCAGGAGGACAATTGTCAGGAACTCCAGGTCTGACCGTAGTAACACTCACCGGTTGATCGCTACCGGGAATCAAGGCCAAATTCCGTTGTTCCCCATTGGGCTCAGTTAAAATAAAGGCAAAAACATCGGAAAAATTACATTGAAAATTTTCCAAGTATTCTTCAGAGGCCATAATAAAGTTGAAACTCATACGACTCGCCTGAGGTACAAAATCAAATTGAATAAAGGAGGCATTGAATAGATTTGACGTTCCCGTGATATTTCTTAGGTCATCATCCCCAACCCAAGCTTCCGAACCCGAAGAAATAATGCCTACATTAGGGCCCGGTGCATTCCTAGCACTACCGGTAGAAAGCAGTATACCTTCCTCAAAGGGAAAATTAGAACCATTTGCATTAAAATAACCAATACCATTGATACCCGAAGCATCTCCGGTAAACGAAACAAAATTACTGACCGTGGCACAACTACTGTTCACCAGCACGTCCCGAACCAGTTCTTCTACCGTCCGATTCTGTTCCACAATAATTTGGGCAGAAGTTAAATAGGTACATAGTACCATTCCAATAAAAACAATCTTTTTCAAAGCTAGCAACTTTCATAAGTGTCTCTAAATATAACATTAATTTATTAGCCTATGGAGGAGTCTGACATACAATTGGTTAACGGACTTTCTTTTCCGATAAACGAATAGCTTTCCTGTACTTTTGCAATTCTTGTTTTACCACAGGTAAAAGAACAAAAAGACCAATCATATTAGGTACCAGCATCGCAAATATCATGGCATCAGAGAATTCAGTGACTGCATTCAGGCTCGCTGCACCTCCAACAATGACAAAGAAGCAAAATAAGCTTTTATAGAGATATTCCACCGAGCGTTTTCGCCCAAAGAGATAAGACCAGGCCTGATAGCCATAGTACGACCAGGAAATCATTGAAGAAAAAGCAAATAAAATAGCGGCCAAGGACAAAAGATATGGAAACCATGAAATGCCGCTTTCCAAGGCATTTGCCGTTAAAACTACCCCCTGTGCATCCGAAATTTCAGCACCCACTACGATTTGCCCTGTAATGACCAATACCAAAGCTGTCATGGTACACACTACTACCGTATCTATAAAAGGTTCCAACAAGGCCACCAAGCCTTCACTAGCCGCGTATTTGGTCTTTACGGCGGAGTGTGCTATAGAAGAAGAACCTATCCCCGCCTCATTGGAAAATGCGGCACGCCGAAACCCTTGAATCATAACTCCCAAGAAACCTCCAGTGATTCCTTCCGGACTAAATGCGCCATTGATGATGGCCATAAAAGCATTGGGGATTTCTCTAAAATTGATGACTAGTATGGTACATACGGCAAGAATATAAAGTACTACCATTGCCGGAACTATTTTGTCTGTGACCTTGGCTATTTTCTTAATTCCCCCTATAATCACAATGCCAACAAAAACAGCCATGACCAACCCAAATAACCAACCTTTACCATATATAAAGCTCTCTTCTCCACCAGTTACATACTCAAACAACTGAAAAGCCTGGTTCACTTGGAACATATTGCCCCCTCCAAAAGACCCTCCAATACACATGATGGCAAAGATGACTGCCAAAAGCTTTCCCAACTTTCCCCATCCTCTTTCCTGAAACCCTTTTTTAAGGTAATACATTGGTCCTCCATATACGGTTCCTTCTGCATCTACCTCCCTATATTTTACGCCCAAAGTACATTCTACGAACTTGGATGCCATTCCCAAAAAACCCACGAGAATCATCCAAAAGGTAGCTCCCGCCCCTCCTATGGACAGGGCAATGGCCACACCCCCTATATTTCCAAGGCCTACGGTAGCGGACAATGCAGCAGTCAATGCTTGAAAATGAGAAACTTCCCCTGTGGTCTCTTTTTCATGGCCACTAGCCTTGTTTTCTTCCAGATCATCGTATTTTCCTTGTATCACTCGTATAGAAGTTCCAATACCTTTTAGGTTGATTCCCTTAAAATACAAGCTAAAAAAGCTGGCGCCTACGATTAATATGATCAGTACCCAAGGGATACCCAAGGTTCCTGTAAGCGGTATCTCGGCAAAAATGGCATCTACAAACCAAGAAGTGGCTTTTTCAAAAGTTTGATTTATAGTTTTGTCCCAGCCTTCAGTTATCGATAGGTTTTTGGGGAATTCCATAATGACAGAAAATAGCGCTATACACCTCATATCCAATAATTTGATTTGGATTCAAAGTTGCTTTTTCTCGCAATGGAAGTAAAGGTTACACAGTATTGAAAATTTAAAGGAACTTAGGTTACGTATATGCTTAACCTATTGGGAATATCATCCTTTTTTGATGGTAGCGTACTGTAAAAGCTCATGGTCCTTGGCATACTGTATCAGCTGCGTTTTTCCTTCGCTTCCGCTAATATTCAGTACTTTCTTGATTTGATGGATATGGGTTTGAAAACCGTCCACACTAATATGCATTTCAGCAGCTATCTCCGTGTATGATTTTTGCATCCCCCATAGGCCCAAATTCCCTAAAACTTCTTTTTGTCGATCAGAAAGTTCAATTTTAGTGGCCTCTTTTAAGTCTAAAAGCTCACGTGATAAGCGTTCAATGGTATCTAAATGACTTTCATTGGCGATGTCCAACTGTTTGATTCGTTTGGTTAAAACAAGGTTTTCTGCGTTGACGATTTCCAATTGTCCTTGTTGTTCTTCTTTTTGGGCTAAAAATTTCCAGCTGTACAGTAAGATCGAAAAAAGGAGAATAAATAAAAACTTAAATGAAATTGCCGTTACCGTACCCAATACACTCCAGGCCGATGGTTCCATCAAGAGAGGAATATTGTCTTGGGGCACAATACGATGAGTGACCGCAATTAGAATCAAAATAAACAATGCCATACTGGGAAGGAACATAAATCGCATTTTCCTATTGGAAAATGCCTTGTTCAGGGCATTTAACAGGGCAAAGGCCACTACAACAGAGATAGGGATATCCATGAGCCAAATTAAGGCATTATCTATTCCGCCCCCGCTGTAGGACAGTGTTACAAAAACTATCGCCAGCATCACTAGTATTCCCCCAAAAATCATAAAAAACTCACGTTCCGAAAAGCGTTCCACCAATTGAATTACAATATTCTTTTTACCACCGTGTTCAATGGATGGGAGCGACAAGAGAATAAAAAAGGAATTCAATAGGGATATGAGAACCCCAAAATAAATAAGCACTTTATGGGTAGGGGGCCATTGAAAACCAGTGACCATAATCAAATTAAAAAGTCCTCCAATACCCCATGTAAAAATAGCCAATCCAAACCACATAATGCCCTTAATTTCCTGAGCCTGGGCATTGGATTTTTTTTCTTTGTGATAGATGCGTTGAATCACTACAGCGGTAATTAAACAAACTAGGGCCGTAACGGTATATTCCAACGTATAGAACATGAAGTAAATGGTTTAAATGAATCGACTAAAGTTAGTCAAAATCTTAAGACATCTCTCTTTTTTCAATAGGGGCATCGGAAATCACATCCGACAAAATAATATGGGTTCTTGCTTCCCCATATTGAATTAATTTATCTATAAATTGTTCTAGATGAAATTGATCCTTAAGGACTACCTGCATAATAATGTTTTCATTCCCTGTAATTCTATGACAATTTACCACTTCTTTAAAAGTGCTTACCTTTTGCAAAAAGGGCTTTAATTTTCCCATGAATGCACGTAAGGTAATGATGGCTTTTAACTGGTACCCCGCTTCCGTATGGGAAACTACGGCCTTGTATCCTGTTAAAATACCTGCATCTTCCATTTTCTTTACCCGCTCGGCCACGGCAGGAGATGTAAGGCCCACTTTCCTACCGATATTGGCAAAAGATTCCCTTGCATTTTCTTGAAGACAGTGCAAGATTTTCCAATTCAAATCATCAATCTTTATATTCAAAATTATTTTGATTTAAAAATTTAGTATTTAAAGCTAAAATAATAATTCTCTTTTAAATCAAAAGCAGAAAAAGCCAAAACTAACGTATTTTTATAGTCTATTAAACTTATAGAGTATTCACAAGATGTCTTATAAAAATTTACGAACTATTCCGGTCTATATGAAGTCCTTGGCGCTGTGCAAAATGAGCCGGGAGATTGCCGCTTATGTATCGTACAATAAAGACTTTTTAAAATTATACCAATCCAATAGCCTTAGGGATAATATTGCAGACGCTTTAATTACAGATGCCATTCTTATTCCTCAAAATATTGCACAGGCAGAATGCTCTGAATCTTATGCAACTCGTCTGAGAAGTGTTCGATTTATCAATACCATTACGCAAAATATACTTTCATATTGCAATGGCTTGGAGAAAGATGGTGTCAAGGAGAAAGAATATCTGAACCTCCTTCGCAATGAAGTTAATGGCTTTAGAAAGTCATTTATTTCCTGGAAAAAATCCATCCAAAGTAATGATGGGTCCAGTATGGGCTAATTGGTCAACACAGGGCGCACCTAAACAAAGAGATTAAAATTCCCTTATCCCCATTTCCCGAGAGTTATTACGATTATGCTGACTCAAAAAGTAATGACCGAATATACAAAAAACCCTATATGAACAACATATAGGGTTTATACTATAACCATGGATTTTGTTTGCAATTTTAATTCGTCACAAGGCGTAGCCCCTTTATCAAAAAACGCTTTGGCTTCACTCAGTATACGCAAATTGCACATTTCACTTGCGACGCTGTCTTAGTTCAATGGCACAAAACACCTATCACCTCATTAAAATACACTTCGGCTTCGCTCAGTATAAGCAAATTGCACATTTCACTTGCGACGCTGTCTTAGTTCAATGGCATAAAACACCTATCACCTCATTAAAATATACTTCGGCTTCGCTCAGTATAAGCAAATTGCACATTTCACTTGCGACGCTGTCTTAGTTCAATGGCATTTGCTTACATATTTCGTCTATACTGTCCCCCTACTTCAAAAAGCGCACTGGTAATTTGTCCTAAAGAACAGCTCTTGGTTACCTCCATAAGTTCTTCAAAAATATTTCCGTTTTCAATGGCCGTTTTCTGTAATTGGGACAATTTAGCATCGGTGTCTTCCTGATTTCTTTGGTGTAAATTTTCCAAAGTGGATATTTGTGCCATTTTTTCTTCCTCTGTAGCCCGTATTACCTCAGCGGGCAATACCGTAGGCGAACCTTTGGAACTCAAAAATGTATTTACGCCAATTATGGGGAATTCCCCAGTATGTTTCAAGGTTTCATAGTACAGACTCTCTTCTTGTATTTTGGAGCGTTGGTACATGGTTTCCATAGCACCAAGGACTCCTCCACGTTCTGTAATTCTATCGAACTCCAATAACACGGCTTCTTCTACCAAATCCGTCAACTCTTCTATAATGAATGATCCCTGTAAAGGGTTTTCATTTTTGGCCAAGCCCAATTCTTTATTGATAATCAATTGTATGGCCATAGCCCTTCGTACAGATTCTTCTGTAGGCGTCGTTATCGCTTCATCATACGCATTGGTATGCAAGGAGTTACAATTGTCATAAATGGCATACAGGGCCTGTAGCGTTGTACGTATATCGTTAAAATCTATTTCTTGGGCATGCAGACTTCGTCCAGAGGTTTGGATATGATATTTCAGCATCTGCGCTCTGGGGTCTGCTCCGTATTTGTGTTTCAATGCCTTAGACCATATTTTTCTAGCAACCCTTCCGATAACAGCATACTCTGGATCTATTCCATTGGAGAAAAAGAAAGAAAGGTTGGGGCCAAATTTATTGATATCCATTCCCCTACTCAAATAATACTCTACATAGGTAAATCCGTTAGATAAGGTAAAGGCCAATTGTGTAATAGGATTGGCCCCTGCTTCTGCAATATGGTATCCAGATATGGAAACCGAATAAAAATTCCGCACCTCTTTTTGAATAAAATACTCCTGTACATCTCCCATTAACCGCAAAGCAAATTCGGTAGAAAAAATACAAGTATTTTGCGCTTGATCTTCTTTTAAGATATCGGCCTGTACCGTTCCCCTGACTTGGTTAAGAGTTTTTAGTTTGATCGTATCATAAACCGTCTTGGACAACACTTGATCTCCAGTAACCCCAAGGAGCATTAATCCCAAACCGTCATTGCCCTCAGGCAATTCTCCTAAGTACTGCGGTCTTTCTGCCCCACTTTTCGTATAAATGGCATTAATTTTAGCAGTTACTTCTTCTTCTAGGCCATTTTCTTTAATGTATTTCTCACAATTTTGATCAATGGCGGCATTCATGAAGAACCCTAATAGCATCGGTGCAGGCCCATTGATAGTCATACTCACTGAAGTCATCGGATTACTAAGGTCAAATCCGGAATATAATTTCTTGGCATCGTCCAAGCAACATATGGACACCCCTGCATTTCCTATCTTCCCATAGATATCCGGGCGATGCCCTGGATCGTTCCCATAGAGTGTCACAGAATCAAATGCCGTGGATAGTCTTTTTGCGGGCATTCCCAAACTTACATAGTGAAAACGCCTATTGGTCCGTTCTGGTCCACCTTCCCCAGCAAACATCCTTGTAGGGTCTTCCCCAGTTCTCTTAAAAGGATATAAACCTGCGGTATATGGAAACTCCCCGGGAACATTTTCTTGAAGGCTCCAACGGAGCACATCGCCCCAAGCATTATACTTGGGAAGTACAACTTTTGGAATCTGCAGATGGGACAATGATTCGGAATGTGTATCAATATGAATTTCCTTTCCTCTTACTTTAAAAGTATATACGGGGTCTTTATAGCGTTTAATTTTAGCTTCCCAATGTAAAATAATTTCCCAATTGTAAGGATCAAGGTCCATTTTTACACGATCAAATTCGTTGATCAATAGCTTTAGAAAAGGGATATCCTCTTCTGATTTCGCCATTTTCAGAATTTCTTCATTATCAACTCCTTTGGTTGAAAGTAAGGCTTCTTGACTTTCCTTCCCTACTTTGACTACGGATAATATGGTTTGAAATACTCCGTATAAACGCTGGGCCACTTCCGTTTGGGAAGCTGCTTTAACGTCATAGGCCCTGTTATTTTCTGCAATTTCCGACAAGTATCGTGTTCGGGCCGGGGGAATGACAAATATTTTTTCGGTTTTCTCTAAGGTCGCTTCAAAAGTGGAGTGGAGATCAGCTCCTGTTTTTTCAATTAAGGTATCCATAACGGAACGATACAATCTGTTCATTCCGGGGTCATTAAATTGTGACGCAATTGTTCCAAAAATGGGAAGTTCGTCATGATCAATATCCCAAAGCCCATGATTGCGGACATATTGTTTCTTTACATCCCGTAAACCATCCAATGCGCCTCTTTTATCGAATTTATTGATGGCCACCAAATCTGCAAAATCCAACATATCTATTTTCTCCAGTTGCGTTGCCGCACCAAATTCTGGAGTCATCACATACAAGGATATGTCACTATGTTCTATAATTTCCGTGTCGGACTGGCCAATTCCCGAAGTCTCCAAAATAATCAAATCAAAATTGGCTACTTTAAGGACTTCAAGGGCCTCGCCTACATATTGGGAAAGTGCCAAATTGGATTGTCGCGTCGCTAAGGAGCGCATATACACACGATCATTATTGATAGCGTTCATTCGAATTCGATCTCCCAACAAAGCTCCTCCCGTTTTTCGTTTTGACGGATCTACAGAAATTAAGCCTATTGTTTTTTCTGGAAAATCGATCAAATATCTTCGAACCAATTCATCCACCAAACTAGACTTACCGGCACCCCCAGTTCCTGTGATTCCCAAAACAGGTACTTTAGCTTCAGACTTGGTGATTTTTGAAAAATGAGTTTCAAATTCATCATGTCTATTTTCTGCCAGGCTAATTAATCGGGCAATGGCATTAACCTCTTTTTGTTTCAGGGCATCTCCTAAACATTCGTCCTTCTTAAGCGTCAAAGCCGGTACTGGAAAATCACTTTGTTGAACCAGATCATTGATCATGCCTTGTAAGCCCAATTTTCTTCCATCATCGGGAGAGTAAATCCGCGTGATACCGTAATCCATCAGGTCTTCTATCTCCTTTGGCAGGATTACACCACCGCCGCCTCCAAAAATTTTAATATGTCCAGCGCCTCTTTCCTGCAACAGATCGTACATGTACTTAAAATATTCATTATGTCCGCCTTGATAGGAAGTCATTGCAATGGCATTTACATCTTCCTGAATTGCACAATCCACAACTTCCGCTACGCTGCGATCATGTCCTAAATGAATGACTTCAACTCCGGTAGACTGTATGATTCTGCGCATAACATTGATGGCCGCATCATGCCCATCAAACAGGGACGCTGCAGTTACAATTCTTACTTTATTTTTAGGGGTATACGGTTTTGTTTGTTCCATCTGTAAAAAAACAACATTTTTATCGGCGCAATTTACGGAAAATGCAAAAAAGAAAGGGATGCAATTAGAATTTTATAAAAATATTAAACTATAGTCCCCTCTGGCCATTAATATTCTAATTTTATCGGCTTAAACCTGTCATTTTGAAAGCAATTATACTTATACATTGTCCCGATACTTATGGTATTATTCATTCGGTTACCGGTTTTATTCACTCCTACGGTGGTAATATTGTTTATTTGGATCAACATGTTGATGAGGCTTCCGGTATATTTTTTATGCGATTGGAAAGTGATTTCAATACAGCCACAACTTCTCTGGAAAATTTTAAGGCAGAATTTGAGCAAAGAATGGCGTTGCCCTATCAAATGGCTTGGAGCATTCACAAGTACGAAAACAAACCTAAGATGGGTTTATTTGTTTCTAAATACAACCACTGCCTATATGATATTTTAAGTAGGTTTAATTCTGGTGAACTTCATGTTGAAATCCCTTTCATTATCAGTAATCATAATGATTTGAAGGGAATTGCGGCACAATTCCAAATTCCATTTTACCATATTCCCGTGAGCAAGGACACAAAAGCCCAAGCCGAAGATGAACAGCTTAAAATTTTGAAACAATACCAGGTAGATTTTATTGTACTCGCAAGATATATGCAAATTGTTACTTCTAAAATCATTGATCAATACCGGAATAACATTATAAATATCCATCATTCTTTTCTTCCTGCTTTTGCCGGAGCAAAACCTTATCATGCTGCTTTTGAAAGGGGGGTAAAAATTATTGGAGCTACCAGTCATTACGTTACAAAAGATTTGGATGCAGGCCCCATTATTGAACAGGACGTTACTACTGTATCCCATTCCCACAGTATTAAAGACCTTATTGCCAAAGGCCGCGATCTGGAAAAAATTGTACTTTCCAGGGCCGTGAAACTCCATTTGGAACGCAAGACAATGGTCTACAACAATAAGACCGTTATTTTTTCTTAGGACAAATCCCTACAATAGCAGTAACTTTACCTAAACTTTAAACATACCCCAAAATGAAAAGAATTTTAGTTTTACTGGTTATTTTTCAATGTTTTGCCTGCGATGGATTGCAGCAAGTTGTGAATCAACTTCCCCAGGGAGTTCCCGTAGGAAATACCGAAATAGCCCAGGGACTACGAGAAGCCTTGAATAAAGGAATAGATAAACAGGTAAGTACCCTTACACAGAAAGATGGCTTTTTCAAGAATGAATTGACCAAGATATTGCTTCCCCAAGAACTTCAGAAGGTAGACAAAACCTTACGTGATA
Organism: Spongiimicrobium salis; assembly: GCF_043678055.1. NCBI lineage: Bacteria > Pseudomonadati > Bacteroidota > Flavobacteriia > Flavobacteriales > Flavobacteriaceae > Spongiimicrobium > Spongiimicrobium salis. Next base: position 59,726 of record NZ_JBHEQA010000005.1, on the reverse strand, counting down.
TTGGGCTTGGCAACTTAGCCGACGAAGGCTTGAAAATTTTGAACCGAGCTGCCGAAGATGCCGTTAGTGAGGCCACTCCCATTTTTGTGAATGCCGTAAAGGAGATTACTTTTGACGATGCCAAAAAAATACTTTTGGGAAATGACGATGCTGCTACGCAATATCTCACGGCCAAAACGGACAAGCAATTGTACGCAAAATTCAATCCTGTCATCAATAATTCCTTTAAAAAGGTAGGTGCAGATAAAATATGGAACAACCTCATCAATAAATACAATGCTATTCCATTGACCAAAAATGTGAATCCGGATTTAACAGACTATGTCACTCAAGAAGCATTGAAAGGCGTGTTCACTATGATTGCTGTAGAAGAAAAAGAAATCAGGACAAAAGTATCTTCTCGAACCACTGCTGTCCTCAAAAAAGTATTTGCACTACAAGATTAAATTTTCGATAAAGCGTAGTCTTTACAAATATTTTTTCTATCTTTAAAGTGCTGTGCAATATAGCGTTAGGCTAACAAGTATTCGTTGTTATACTACATTTCTTATTAAAGGACAATAAATAACAATTATTATCGTTAGTACTATATATTCATGACAAACACAAATTACCGATATTGGCCTAACTTCTTGGCATAATTGAAAGTAATTTACACAAATATTATTTTGAATTATTAATTTTTGAGTTAGTTAGTTTAAAACCGGTGGGAGCGCCGGTTTTTTTTGTGCACATAAATTGCTTACTAAAAATACTTCAACCCATTTGCTCCCATAAAGAATCAATAGTATTGAAAAATACTTTTATTTTATTTTCCAAGGGTAAGCTATTATCGGGGCTTACTCTTTTTGTGATAATTTTAAGAGGGTCTGCTCGAAATAATCATTAATTTTTCATTGCTAATTCATCAATCAAATCAAACAAATGCAAAAGGGAGTAATAATCACTTTACTGCTATTTGTATGTTTTTCCGTACCAGCCAATGCTTCCTTTCCCAAGGGTATTTTCAATAGCACTGTGGAGATATATGCAGATTCAAATTTGCAGTTGGCAAAAGCCGATAGTCTTTATCATACGCAAAACTATCTCGAAGCTGCAAAAGCTTATGAGAAAATTGCGAAAAATCCTGAACTCTATCAAATTCCCGTACTTAAAAAGTTGGCATTCTGTTATGCCGCGCTGAACAGCCCAAATAGATCCATAGCTTATATTGATCAATATCTTTTGACTGAATTTGACACTACTATTTTAATGGATGATGCCTTTGACCCCATCAAAGATTCAAAGGAATTCAAGGCAGTGGTTAAAAAATATACGCCCAATTTCAGTATTATTTCCTTTATCTATTTTTGGGTGGCACTCATTGGTTTTTTTATCACCATAACACTTAGTTTAAATAAAAGAATTGAAAACATTTCCAAGATTCTGATTGGTGCCTTTATCTTTATACATTCCTTTTTCATTCTCCATATTTGCTTGAATATTACCAATTATCAATACCAATTCCCTCACTCTTATCTTATGTCCACTTCATTTTCATTTTTGTATGGACCCCTATTATATTTCTACTTTAAACGGGTAACTTTACAATATACCTTTAGAAAAAAAGATGTTTTACATCTAATTCCAACCTTACTTTTCCTCATCTACATTGTCCCCATTTATGCGCTCACCAAAGATGAAAAATTGGCTGTTATGTTGGGCAATGCCAGTAAAAACTACAATCCGGCAGATTCTGTATATGTAGGCCTGATCGTAAGTCTAAAATTGGCTTCTTTGGTCATCTACGGGTATTTCATACGAAAACTATACCTCTCGAGTAGAAAAAATGTGGATTATCCTAAAGAACATAGAGCTTGGTTAAAGAATGTATTTGGTATACACTTCTTTTATATTCTCAGCTATGCCATCTATGGGGCTTTGATCAGCAATCATATTTCGTCCGGTTTTTTCTATCATTTTCAAATTGCGTGTATGTCCAGCATGGTCATATACGTAGGTTATATCGCCAATGTGCAACCCAACGTTTTCAATTGGAATTTCGTCGCGAACAATAAACTCAGTTTAAAATATGAAAAATCAGGCCTCACCCAGAGTCTATCCAATGAACTCAAAACACAATTGATTCAATTGTTCAACGAAGAGAAAATATACAAGGAAAGTAATATTAATCTAGAGATACTTGCAAAAAGTCTAAATACGACAAGACATAATGCCTCACAGGTAATCAATGAACATTTTAATATGAGTTTTCATGAATTGATCAATACCTATAGAATCCATGAGGCCAAGCAGATTTTGAACAATGACAACAATAGAAACTTCAATATTATAGATATTGCTTACGAAGTTGGATACAATAACAAGGTTACTTTCAACAAGGCCTTCAAAAAAGAGACCAATCTTACACCAAGTGAATACCAAAGAAAGCAATCCTTCCGAATATCATCGTAAATAAGCCGTAAACTTTCATCGGACAGGTAAACGTTTATAGGCCTTACCCCTAAATACTCCAATAGCTTTTTACTTTGATTCTACGAACTAAACTATATGTAAAAGCAGCTCTGGAAACATACTCCAAAACATAAGCAAACTTCGGTCTTATTTACAAGGGTATTATTTTTTTGAATTAGTCAGCAAAAAATTCAGGGCTGCCATTTTACACTATAAATTTAAAATCATAACAATATGAAAAAAAGTAAATGGTTGTGTATGCTATTTCTATTTGGAGTTTCAATGGCATTCGCTCAGGTAAGAACAATCTCAGGGCTGGTAACCGATCAAGGAGGGCTACCATTACCTGGGGTCAATGTGTTATTAAAAGGTACAACAACGGGAACGCAATCCGATTTTGACGGTAATTATAGTATTCAGGCCAGCACCGGGGATATTCTTATATTCTCATATGTTGGCCAAAAGACCAAAGAGGTCACGGTGACCTCTTCCAATACGCTCAATGTACAAATGGAAGATGATACCCAAGCTTTGGAAGAAGTTATTGTTGTAGCTTATGGTACGCAAAAGAAAGAAGAGATAACGGGTTCCGTAACCACAGTGAAATCAGAAGAACTTACCAACGTGCAAGCGGGTAGTGTTGTACAAGGCTTAGTAGGTAAGATATCAGGGGTTCAGATCATTAATCAATCCGGGGTTCCAGGTGCGGATCCTTCTGTACGTTTTCGTGGTATTGGATCCATTAACTCCTCCAATGCACCTTTATACGTTGTAGATGGGGTAGTTTTTAACGGAAATCTGAATTCGATCAATAATCAGGATATCGAATCCTTAACCTTCTTAAAGGACGCTTCTGCAAATGCCTTATACGGAAGTAGAGGAGCCAATGGAGTGGTAATCATTACAACAAAAAAGGGCGCTTCGGACAGATTGGAAGTAACCGTAGATAGTAAGGTAGGATTTACCACCAGAGCCGTTCCCGAATATGACATTTTCACGGATCCAGGAGAATATTATGAAGCTGCCTTTGATCGGTGGAGAATTGGTTTGATCGATACTGGTATTGACCCTGTGGTAGCTGCGCAGACCGCTGCGAGTCAAATTGTATCTGGTGGAGATTTCTCCTTAGGATACAACAATTACAATGTACCCGACGATCAGGTCATAGACCCCACTACAGGAAGGATCAATCCAAACGCCAGATTACTCTATCAAGACAGTTGGTTGGATGAATCTTATAAAACTGGATTCCGAAGGGAGAACTACCTAAGTTTACGGTATAGAAATGATGTATCCAATACCTTTTTATCTATTGGACATTTAAATGACGAAGGTATTATCATTAATTCGGGCTTTGAACGAACCACAGCTCGTCTGGCATCTGATTTTAAACCTACAAAATGGCTAAAAATAGGAGGTAGCATCAACTATGCCCATACTTTACAGGACAATCCATTTTTAGGGCGAGGATCTGGAAACGTTAGTAATATTTCCAATTGGGCCAGAACCGTGGCCCCTGTATATCCTGTTTTTGGAAGAGATGCCCAAGGGAATATCCTCACCAATACCGATGGCAGTCCTATTTTTGACTTCGGAACAGGAAGTAATGGTACTGTTGGCGTACGACCCGCTTTTAGAGCCAATGCTAACCCCGTGGCTACAGGATTGTTGGATATTGATGGTAATGTGGCCGATAACTTCTCTGGAAGGTTCAATACTTCGGTAACGTTCTTAAAAGATTTTGAATTCACCTATAACCTCTCTGTAGATATTACCAACGGAAACATTACAGAGTTCGCTACACCCATAGGTGGAGATGCGGTACAGGTAAATGGTAGAATTACGACACGTGCCAATAGAGGGGTCACTTTTGCCCATCAGCAATTATTGAACTGGAAAAGAGATTTTGGGAACCATAGTTTAGCCGTTTTATTGGGACACGAAAGCAATGACTTTAACTTTAGGTTATTGCAAGGACAAGTGACCGAAACGGTAATTGATGGTTTGGCCGTATTGGATAATGGTGTCAACATTCAATTTTTACAGGGCTATGAAAAAGACTATACGGTAGAGGGATACTTTTCCCGTCTTACCTATGACTTTGATGATAAATACTTTATCAATGGAAGTTTTAGACGCGATGGCACTTCGGTTTTTTCACCAGAAAACAGATGGGGTAACTTTTACGGACTGGGTGTGGCCTGGTCTGCACATAAAGAAAATTTCTTAAGTGAGGTATCCTGGTTAAACAATTTGAGATTAAAAGCCAGTATCGGGCAACAAGGGAACGATGCCATTCTTTACGAGGATAACCGCACCACTTCTGGCGATTTGGACAATAGAAATTACTACGCTTATACCGACCAATTCGATATTGTAAATGCCGGAAACAATGTACCCGGAATTACCTTTTTTCAATTGGGCAATGAAGATTTGCAATGGGAAACTTCCACAAACCTCAATGCCGGTTTTGAGATGGGCTTGTTCCAAAACAGAATCAGTCTAAATGCAGAATATTTTGAACGAAAAGTAGAAGACCTTTTATTCTTTAATCCCATTGCCAACTCCGAAGGTGTAGGTACGCGGCCAGAAAATGTAGGCGATATGCAGAATACGGGTATAGAAATAGAAATAGGGGCCGATATCATACGCAGTGAAAATTTCAATTGGTCCTTTAATATCAATGGAACCCATTATAAAAATGAGATTACCCGATTACCGGTGGAGTTCATAGATGATCCCAATAATGGTAATTTTAGACTGGAAGAAGGCAGATCCCGGTTTGATTACTTTATGCGGGAATTTGCAGGAGTGGACCCTGTAAATGGGGATGCCCTTTGGTTCACCGATGTTCTGGATGCCCAGGGCAATCCAACCGGAGAACGGGAAACCACCAACGACCGTCCCAATGCCACAGAGTACTTTATAGGGAAAACGGCGATTCCGGATGTATATGGTGGGTTTTCAAGTGCCTTTTCCTACAAAAACTTTGGGTTGAACGTAAGTTTTGCGTACCAAATAGGAGGCTATGGATATGATGGTATCTATCAAACCTTATTGGGAACAAATTCTGCTGGAGACAATTACCACAGAGATGTACTCAATTCTTGGACTCCTGAAAACACACAAGCTTCAATTCCACGATTGGATGTTTTTGACCCCAATCAAGCTGGAGGTTCGGACTTCTTCCTTGTAGATGCTTCTTACCTCAGTTTACAGGACGTTACCTTAACCTATAATTTTAGTGGTAAGCTACTGGATTATATTGGGTTAACAGCGGCAAGATTGTACGCCACAGGAAACAATCTATTTTTATGGACCAAGGCAAGAAGGGGCTATGACCCCAGGTTAAGCGTTACCGGAAATGCGATTAACGAATTTGGTTTGGGAAGAACAACTTCTTTAGGTTTAACACTTAATTTTTAAACGTTATGAAAAAGTATCATTTTTTAAGTTTATTTATCGCCATAGCCTTATTCATGGGATGCGAAAGCGATTTTTTGGATACGGCACCTGCCCGATCTATTTCAACGGAACAAGTAGCTGGAACTCCAGCGGCCAATGATGCCCTTATCAATGGAATATACGCAAACTTACGTTCTTTCGGTATTGGAAACCCCACTCGTGTAGATGTAGATTATGGCCATAAAGGAGTCACTGCCGGTTTTGATATGATGGCACAAGACATTGTGTTGAACAATTTTAATTGGTATATCTTTTTTTATAATTATAATGGGATACAACAGACCAGTAGTAGAACACGGATTGTCTGGAATACCTATTACGCGGCAATTGCCGATGCCAATAGTGTTATTACCGGATTAGAGGACAAGGAAGAAGAACTTACCGCAGAAGAAAATGCGCTATTGGGACAAGCCTTGGCCATCAAGAGTTTTTGTTTATTTAATCTGGTCAGGGTATACGCCTTTACCTATATAGGCCATGAAAACGATCCTGGAATCCCAATTCCGGACCGTAGAAATTTTGAGGGAAAACCTAGGGGGACCGTTCAAGATGTGTACGACCAGATCATTCCTGACCTGGAAAGAGCCATAGGCCTATTAGATGGTTTTGTACGTGCCAACAAACAGCAGATCGATCGCAGTGTTGCCCAAGGAATTCTGGCCAATGTTTATTTGGAAACCGGAAATTGGGCGCAAGCGGAATTAAATGCCATTGCTGCTAGGGCCAATTTTGGATTGATGACCGGAGAACAATGGGCCACTGAAGGCTTTGATGAAATTTCTAACCTGGAATGGATGTGGGGTGCAGACATTGACAGTGAATCTACCACCACCTTCATCTCTTTCTTCTCTCATTTTGACAGTTCCCTTGGTGGGTATGGGGGAGAGCTTGGGGGATATAAATTGATCGATGCCCGGTTGTATGATCAAATTCCGGATACAGATTTAAGAAAAACAGCCTTTGCCGACCCGCTAGACAATACGACAGGTTTCCCAGATTATGCCAATACTAAATTCGACGATGGTACCGAGGCATTTGAAGGAGATTACGTGTACATGCGCGCAGCCGAAATGTTTTTGATCGAAGCCGAAGCAAAAGCCAGACAAGGAAATGCCGCAGCAGCAGATGTTTTATTTGACCTGGTAAGTACACGAGATCCAGGATATGTACGATCTGGCGCCACGGGCGATGCCCTTGTGGAAGAAATATACCTTCAGCGCAGGATAGAACTTTGGGGGGAGGGAGTTTCCTGGTTCGATTTGAAACGCTTAAAAAGACCCTTGGACCGTACTTCTGCCGGCACAAACCACAAAGATTTTGGGTTGATCGATTTTGGTATAGAAGCCAATTCGTTCCGTATGCAAATTCCAGAAGTGGAACTTAACTCCAATGAAAACATCAATGTTGAAGATCAGAATCCAAGTTAATTGATCATAACCAAACACAAACAACTACACAAAAAAGCCTTTGCATATGCAAGGGCTTTACTCGTATTTAAGGGGCATTATTTCATACCCATGGCGTAAATTTCATGTAAAAGTATATCGGAGGAGTAAATGTTTATAGGCTTTACCTAAACCTATCAAAAAGTATTGTTCCTTTAACTGGTAAACTAAATGTAAAGCGGCTCTGGAGCACTACTCCCATAAAGACAAAACTACCATTTATAGTTTGTTTGAGTATGTATTTGAATTAGCTGTCAAAACCCTTCAGAGCTGCAATTTAGACGAATTGGAAAAACGAAGAGCAACATTATATATGGCTATAGCGTACGTTGGGAAAGGTATGCAATAACCTTATCATTAAAAACCTTGGGTTGTTCCACATTGACTACATGACCACATTCTGGCACCACAAAAAGTTCCGATGTGGTGTGCTTTTTTACAATCTTTTCAATGGAAGGAAGAAATAAATAATCTTCTTTACCCATAACATATAAGGTTGGGATCTTAATATCTACGGTTCTAAAAAAACGAAGCAAAGGGTTTATTTCCGATGTAAGCTTAAACCAACGGATGAATTCTTTCTGATATAATTTCTTTGCCTCCCGGACAAATAGCAATCGGGATTCTTTGTGATTCTTGTTGGGCATGATTACAAATGCAAAGAATTTGTAGAGCCACAGATAAGGAATTATAGACTTAAAAATAATCCCCAATCGCATAAGCACTTGAGATCTGAAGTTTAACTTCATAATGGCTCCGCCCATGACCATGCTTTCTACTTTTTCGGGATATTTCTCCGCCAGATTACGAATAAGTATCGTGCCCAAAGAAATTCCTATAAAATGTGATTTTTGAATGTTTTCATGTTCAATGACCTCAACGATATCCTGGGTAATGGAATCAAAGGTGTATTTATCGCTAAAAGCGTCCTTTAGGTTAGGTTTTGAGTTTCCGTGCCCCCGTAAATCCAATAACAATACATTAAAATGTTTTTTAAACTCCCGGACTTGTTTAAACCAAATGGAAGAACTTCCCCCTGCTCCATGAACAAATGTGACCCATTCTTTTGAAACCTTATGAGGATACGTGGTATAACTGAGCACTCTTATATTTTTTATAAATGTAATTGAATTCTATGATAGTAGCACTAAATTCTTGTTTTTTAGTTAAAATTCCGCCTTTGTTATTCATCGATCATATCTGCATTTTCTGTTTTGAAGCTCCTTTTGTCTTATAATTCTCTTAAATTTTGGATAAAATGCCAAAATAATGGACGTATCCCTATAGATTCGAAAACCATAGCATTCTTTAATCCGTATATTTAAAAAAGTACATAATCGAAAAAATCTTATAATGAACAAGCAATATTGTAGAGTGGGAACTGTAACTTCCATCACGGCAGAAAACCATGCCATTACTATTTTAGAATACCAGTATCAAAATTTTATGGAGAAGGCGTCCAATATTAAATATATGGATACCAAATTAGGGGAATTTTTTGAACAAAAAGCCCAGAAAATCAAAAAGACTTTAGAAGATCTCATGTAATTTTCTCTCAGGAGATTTTTTTCAACTCCTCCTGCATTTGACCTTGTAACTCTTTTGCTTTTGCTGCAGCTTTATTCGCATAATCCATTCCGGAAGAAGCATATATGATTCCCCTAGAGGAATTGATCAAAAGCCCTACCCCACTACTCATACCATAACGGCATACTTCTGTTAAACTACCTCCTTGCGCGCCTACTCCGGGCACTAAAAGGAAGTTGTGGGGCACAATTTTTCGAATATCGGATAAATATTCTGCTTTGGTTGCGCCTACAACATACATGAGGTTTTTAGAATTTTCATAGGTTTTGGAAGTTTCCAATACGGTTTTATACAATTCCTTTTCCCCTATCTTTTTGGTCTGGTAGTCAAAAGCGCCTGCATTAGAGGTCAATGCCAAGAGAATAGTATGCTTATCCGCAAAGGATAAGAAGGGTTCTACAGAATCTTTTCCCATATATGGGGCTATGGTAATGGAATCAAAGCCTAAATTTTCAAAAAAAGCCTTGGCGTACCTTGTAGACGTATTTCCAATATCCCCGCGTTTTGCATCTGCAATGGTAAAAATTTCAGGATAATTACCATTTAAGTATTCCATGGTTTTCTCCAGCGCCATCCATCCCTGTATTCCATAGGCTTCATAAAAAGCTATATTGGGTTTATACGCTACACAAAGGTGATGTGTTGCATCTATAATTCCTTTGTTAAATGCAAAAATAGGATCTTCTTCATCCAAAAGATGTTTTGGAATCTTATCTAAGTCGGTATCCAAACCTATACATAAGAACGATTTTTTCTTATGTATTTCTGCAAGGAGTTTTTCGGTGGTCATATTTCTTGGTACAAGCTCTGGTAATCTAGAAAATCTCAGAGGCCTCTTTAAGTTTTTCGGTATTTTCAACAAGCATCAATTCATCCAATATTTTTTGGATATCGCCACCTATAATATTTTGCAAATCGTACAAGGTAAGTCCAATTCTATGATCGGTAACCCTACCTTGAGGATAATTGTACGTTCTGATTTTTGCAGAACGATCACCACTGCTGACTTGCGAATTACGTTTGGCCGCATCCTCTTCCTGTTTTTTGGCCAATTCTAAATCATACAATCTGGAGCGCAATACCTTAAACGCTTTTTCTTTATTCTTATGCTGGGATTTTTGATCTTGACATTGTGCCACCAATCCTGTAGGAACGTGGGTTAAGCGCACGGCAGAATAAGTCGTATTCACCGATTGCCCCCCTGGCCCGGAAGAACAGAAAAAGTCGATCCGAACATCCTTGGGTTCTATTTGCACGTCAAATTCTTCTGCTTCGGGCAGTACCATCACCGTGGCGGCACTGGTATGCACCCTACCCTGGGTTTCGGTTTGGGGAACCCGTTGTACACGATGCACGCCTGCTTCAAATTTCAAAGTTCCATAAACATCTTCCCCTGTTACTTCAAACTGCACCTCCTTAAAGCCTCCGCTGGTACCTTCACTAAAATCTATAGTACTTGTTTTCCACCCTTTAGATTCACAATATTTGGTATACATGCGGTATAAGTCCCCAGCAAAAATACTAGCTTCGTCCCCTCCCGTTCCAGCACGAATCTCCACGACTACATTCTTGGCATCTTCTGGATCCTTGGGTATCAGCAATAGTTTTATTTCTTCCTCCAGTACAGGTAATCCATTCTTGGCCTCTTCCAATTGCATTTTAGCCATTTCTACCATTTCGGCATCACTCCCATCAGCTATGATTTCTTCCGCTTCGGCTATATTATTGGTAAAGGCAATATATTGATCTCTCTTTTCAATAAGGATTTTTAAATCCTTATACTCTTTGTTCAGCTGCACGTAACGCTTTTGGTCCATGATGATATCCGGTTGGATAATCAAGTCTGAAACCTCATCAAAACGTTGTTTTACAATATTTAATTTATCGATCATAATCTAACTTCACTTGGAATGCGAATTTACAATAATTTTGTACATTTAGACCTATCTACACCCTATATGCCGTCTATTTTTAGAAGAGTTACCTATCGCCTCTGTCTTCATTTTTACATAAAGTTTATGTGGACTCCGATTCTGCTCAGTATTGTTATCTGGTATATTAACCAGTCGTTAGTGGCCATAGTCCTATCCCATATCCTATTCTTTATTCTTGTTTACCTTTCGTATTTTGAATCGGGCAGGCGGAAACAATTGGATTTTTATCAAAACTTTGGGATTTCTAAAGGGGTATTATTTGTAATTTCCACTTGTTATAGTCTTTTAGCTGGTATTTTGCTCTACTACATTCTTAACCTCTTCTAATGCTGGAAATAGATAATGTTGAACTGGAATATGGCCGTAAAAAAGTTCTCTACGGTATTTATATCAAAGCCGAAGCGGGAGAAGTTACCGGTATTTTGGGAAGAAATGGTTCTGGAAAAACTTCTTTATTGCGCATTCTATTTGGCACCTTACACCCCAAGTACAAAAACGTACGTTTAAATGGTGTACATCAAAAAACAGATTTATTCAAAACCAACAGTATTGGATACCTCCCTCAACATCAATTACTACCTCCATCAATTTCTGTAATGAAAACTTTCCATCTCTTTCATCAAAACTGGGAAGGCTTCGTTCAAGAATTTCAGCTTTTTGATAAGTACAAGAAGGCAAAAATCAAACATCTATCTTCTGGAGAGCGCAGAGTCATGGAAACTTATCTGATTTTAATGACCAAAAAGGATATTATTCTCCTAGACGAACCTTTCTCCTTTATTGCACCACTTTATATTGATAAAATCAAAGCATTGATCAGGAGGCAACAAAAGGAAAAAATCATCATGATAACGGATCATTTATATGAAGAGATTCTGGATATCAGCGATACGGTATACTACCTGAAAGACGGACGCTCTAAAATTATAGATTCTAAAGAGGTTTTGATAAATGAGGGATATATCAACAATTCCTTGGATTAAGCCCTTTTCTAGTTACCTACGAAAGTGGTTCCAAGGGTAACGATAAAGGAGTTGAGTCCATCACTACGATCATACGCATTCAATCGCAGGTCTAGCGTTTTTAGGCCAAAATGAAATACTTTGGCTTTGGTAAAAATATCTTTATAACGCACGCCCATACCATATTGATGCGCCGTGTAGGCCGACAAGTCATAGTCTGATGTATAAAAATCAAAAGTAGACAAAGCCCCTTCCTTTGGATTAAAATACTCCGCTTGGGTCTGTGTGTAAAACCTGTAGTTGGGGTATATGGTAAAGGCATCGGTTAATTTTACTGGTATTTCCAAACTTGCGGTATGGGAAGTGATATCCCAGTCGTCCGTGTAGAAACGGTAATATGATCGTAGAATAAAAGTATCGTTTAAATAATAGTTTAAGCGGCCCCCGATAGGAATTTTTAGTCGGGAACTTGGCAAGCGCTCCACATCATCTGCCAGTTGAAAATCATCAATAAAAAAATCTTCGACATCCCCAAAGTTCACACGTTGAAAAGGCGTGCTCAAGAGACCGTTTTGCCGCACGATATCTGCAAAAAGTGCCCCCTGCAGTTTTTTGGATAAAATCTGGGAAAACCCCAGAGAAACCGAATATGAATTCCTATTGACCTCCTCAAAAGGATTAACAATAGGGGCATAAGTCCCATTCCCTACAATTCTATCATCAAAAAAGCCCCCTCGCAATTCAATGGGATACCTAGGGTTCCATGTATCTAAATAGACCTGACCACTAATACTGACTTCTGTATTTTTTTCATTGAATAAACGGGTATATCCGCCTCCAAAACCTATGGAAAAGTAGTCGTATTCCGTAGAGAAATACGCATTGGCCGTCCAAATACTATTTCTATCCTCTGAACTATGTTGATAGGAGGGCCGTAAATGAACCAATTCATCCTTGCGTGAAGCTCCGGAACTTGCTATAAATGCACTTACTGGATCATTTGGATTTCCATCTAAAGGATTCACATTACTACTGGAAGCAGAAGTATAGGCCGAAATCCCAATATCTACCGTAAGAATATCATTGGCATTCATAGGTACCCGCACTACAATACTTGAGGTAAGATCGGTTAACTCCTCAGTACCTTCTCCGGCCGTTACGGCAGCATTCTGGCCATCTTGACCGTAATAACTGAAGAGCAAATCGATTTCAGAAGTTTCCAAAATCCTTTTTTTATAACTGGTGTCCCCTTCTTGACAAAAGGCCCAACCGCTTAAAAAAAGACAACATATGTAAGCTAAGATCCTCACTCTGGACAATCCTCTTGAGGTTCATTTAAATTGCATCCGCAACCTCCACCAGTTTTCCCTCCATTGGCTCCGGACGACGCTTCCCTATAAATCTGAAAATTGGTTTCGAAACGCTCCATACCACGGGCAGACAGCAACATTTCTTCATCATTCAGATACACTTTTTCATATTCTTTCACGGCTACGCAGGAAGAAGAAAATAGGGCTAAAAAAAAGATCAGGGCCAGTTTTTTCATAATTGGTGATTATTGGTTTGTATCCAGGATGATGCCATTGCTCTTATGCATCTTATTATTACTGTCTATGATGATGACATCGGTTCCCCGTAATTGATTGATCAGGGCCAGGCCGGTATTGGTTCCCATGATAAATACCGCTGTGGCCAAAGCATCGCATAACTCTGCTTTTTTTGAAAAAACGGAAACACTATGTATTCCCGAAGTAGGATAACCGGTTCTAGGATCTATGATATGGGAATATTTCTTCCCTTCGTGCATAAAATACTTTTCGTAATTCCCCGAAGTTGCCACGGAAGACTCTACTACGGGCAACCAAGAAAAGAATTTATTCTTATCCAATGGATTTGTAATACCCACTAGCCATTTTTCACCATTAGCCTTTGTTCCCCAGGTAGTTAGATCTCCGGCAGCGTTGATAATACCTGCCTTCACTCCTTTAGAAACCAAAAACTCCTTTGCCTTATCCGCTGCATACCCTTTTCCAATTGCTCCAAAGGCAATTTTCATTCCTTTTTCCTTTAAAAAAATGGTTTGCTTTTTCTCGTCAATAATGATTTTCTGATAGCCAATTTTTGCAATCGACTTCTTGACTTCAAGTTCGTTTGGCAAGACCTTCATACTGCCATCAAACTTCCATATCTCATCTATTGAGGCATAGGAAATATCGAATGCCCCATCGGTGATTACGGATAGTTGTTTTGCACGTATGACCAACTGCAAAATTTCCGGACTGACTTTTACTGGTTTTATTCCGGCATTTCTATTAATCGCACTAGTTTCCGAATTTTTATCCCAGGAAGAGATCTTTTTTTCAATCCTTCGAATCTCGGCTATAGCTTCTGCAACACTGATCTGTCCTATTTCTTCATTTTCTGCGACCACAGTAATCTCAAACTTCGTCCCCATAAGAGTCAAGCCCCTATTTACGGTGACAAGATCTTGACCATAGGTTGCAGAATATATAAAAAAACTTAAGAATACAGCTAGCAGTGATTTCACTTCATAAAAGAGTTTAGGTGTTCTATATAGGTATTGGGGTCCATTTTCTTATACCCGGTTTTTCCCAATACCTTTTCATTTTCATTTAATACCAACACTAAAGGGTAATGCCCCTTAGGGTTATACTTTTCTGCCAAGGCCTTGTTTTGTTCCACAAGTTCTGTTGGCAGTTGATTTTTCTTTTTCTTTGGAAAATCTGCATTGTAGAGCACATAATGTTCCTTTGCATAGGATTTAAAGGCTTCAGATTGCCAAACACTTTTGTTCAAACGTTTACAGGGACCACACCAATCCGAACCTGAAAAGACCAAGACGATGGGTTTATGCTCTTTTTCTGCAGTCGCCAAAGCATCGGCATAATCTGTCTTCCATTCCTGAGAAAAGACACTTAAAGTAAAAAAGAAGCTTAGAATAATTAGGGCATTTTGTTTTTTCATCACAGTAGGTTTTTCTTTATTCAAAAATTCGGAGCATATCTCCTGTAAGTTCCGTATTAAATATCTTTAAAGGGTTACTGGTAATACTATTCAGTGGTTGTCCACTCTGATCAAAGCGGGCGCCGTGTGTAGAACACCTAAAGATGCCACCATTATCATCCAGGAAGCGAACTTCCTCTGTTTGTTGGTGACTACAGACCTGACTTGCCGCAACATAATTGCCTTCTAAATTTTTAACAATGACGACGAAGTTTCTTAAAATAAAGTCACCATTATTCTGCAGTCCGGCGCCATCTGCCGAATTCAGATCAATGGTAAAATCAACACCTGTAGGTATGGGTTTCATGTCCTCAGGAGCAACATCGTCTCCTCCATCTGTAGAACAACCTTGCGCACAGGGAAAGACCAAAGCAAATGCCGCACCGGCACCTAAGGTCCTAAGAAATTGTTTCCTTTCCATAGTAATTTGGGGTATAACGTTAAGTTCAGTACTATTAGAACAACGTTATAAAAAGGATAATCGTATATGTGATCTTGCTAATATGTGAAGATTCCGTAGGGGCTTTCTATCGTCAGTTTTTTCTCTTTTGAAGCTTCTACCCTACCCACAATTTTGGCAGCGACTCCAAAACTTTCCGAAATTTCGATAATATCTTGGGCAATTTCCGGATTTACATACAGTTCTAAACGGTGACCACAATTAAAAACCTGATACATTTCTTTCCAATCGGTTCCAGATTGTTCCTGTATTAATTTAAACAAGGGTGGCACCTCAAAAAGATTGTCTTTAATGATGTGCAGATCATCTACGAAATGAAGGATTTTGGTCTGTGCCCCTCCACTGCAATGCACCATTCCATGAAGGTCTTTTGCTGTATACTTTGTGTTTATTTTCTTGACGATGGGAGCGTAGGTTCGGGTTGGGGACAGCACCAATTTTCCGGCATCCAATGGAGCTCCTTCCACCGCATCGGTCAGTGTAGCAGTGCCTGAATATACCAATGCTTCCGGAACAGCAGCATCAAAACTTTCCGGGTATTTTTCTGCTAAATATTTTGAAAAAACATCATGGCGGGCCGACGTTAGACCATTACTTCCCATTCCCCCATTATAGGAGGTTT
Source organism: Spongiimicrobium salis (assembly GCF_043678055.1). Classification (NCBI taxonomy): domain Bacteria; kingdom Pseudomonadati; phylum Bacteroidota; class Flavobacteriia; order Flavobacteriales; family Flavobacteriaceae; genus Spongiimicrobium; species Spongiimicrobium salis. Next base: position 43,773 of record NZ_JBHEQA010000005.1, on the reverse strand, counting down.
CATAAGTAGCTTGTCCAAAAGATTCCAGGCCTACAATAACATCGCCTGCTTGTATATTGGCATTGTCTATGACATCGCTTCGCTTCATGCGTGCCGTGACTGTAGAGTCCACAATTATAGTCCGTACCAAATCTCCTACATCTGCAGTCTCCCCTCCTGTTGAATGTATGCGAATCCCATGCTTGGAAAGATCTTCTATAAGTTCTTCCGTACCATTGATAATTGCTGAGATAACCTCTCCCGGGATGTTGTTTTTATTGCGGCCAATAGTTGAAGACAACATGATATTGTCCGTAGCACCCACACAGATCAAATCATCTATATTCATGACCAAGGCATCCTGAGCAATGCCCTTCCAGACGGAAATATCACCAGTTTCTTTCCAGTACATATAGGCCAATGAAGATTTTGTTCCTGCTCCATCGGCATGCATGACCAAACAATAGTCTTCATCATTCGTTAAGTAGTCTGGAACTATTTTACAAAATGCCTTAGGATAGAGGCCCTTATCGATATTTTTGATGGCATTGTGCACATCTTCTTTCGAAGCAGAAACACCACGTTGCTGATAACGTTCACTATGGGATGAGCTCATGGTCATTAGTTTGGCGCAAAAATAGCGCAATACTTAAAAAAGAAAAGACGAATGCCATAAAAATTATATTTATTTATTCACTCTTCCTTAAAAGTAACATTATAATATCGGGGAAACCTGTTATTCCTAGAACTCCCGGTTACTGTCCCAAGATTCCAAATACTCTGCCACGGCTTTGATAAACATACCTCCCAAAGCACCATTGACCACTCTATGGTCATAACTATGGGATAAGAACATTTTGCTGCGGATTCCAATAAAATCCCCTTCAGCAGTTTCAATCACAGCAGGCATTTTACGGATAGCTCCCAGAGCAAGAATTCCTACTTGTGGCTGATTAATGATCGGTGTTCCAAAAACACTCCCAAAGGTACCCACGTTTGTCACCGTATAGGTACCTCCTTGTATTTCATCAGGTTTCAAAGCATTATTTCTGGAACGTGTGGCCAAATCATTTACCGCTTTGGTCATACCCACCAGGTTCAACTGATCCGCATTTTTAATCACCGGTACAATAAGGTTTCCATCGGGCAATGCCGCTGCCATACCAATATTGATATTCTTTTTCTTTATGATTTTATCCCCATCCACAGAAATATTCAACATCGGGAAGTTCTTTAGTGCTTTTGCAACGGCTTCCATAAATATTGGAGTGAATGTCAATTTCTCCCCTTCACGTTCCTGAAAGGATTTTTTCACTTTGTTTCTCCAATTTACAATATTCGTTACATCTACCTCAATAAAACTCTGTACATGGGCCGAAGTCGATACACTGGCGGCCATATGTTGGGCAATGAGTTTTCCCATACGGGTCATCTCAATGGTCTCATCTCCCGCCGCAACCGGTACTGGTGCAGCAGCTGGTTTTGAAACAACCTTGGCCGGAGCAACTTTTTCTGCTACTGGAGGCGTTGTGGTTTTAACGCCTGATTTTCGTTCTTCTACGAAGTTTAGGATATCATTTTTGGTTACTCGGGCTTCTTTTCCCGTACCAACGATAGCATCCAGTTCAGCTACGGAAATACCTTCTTGTTTGGCTATATTTTTTACCAAGGGGGAATAAAAACGGGTAGTCCCATTAAAATCCACAGTGCTGGCTGTAGCCGTATCTTTCGCTACAGCTATATTATTTTCCAATTCCGCAACAACTTCTTCCTCTACAGCACCAGCTGTCTCTTCTTTTGGTGTATCCACTGCGACACTTTCTTCTCCTTCAATTTCAATGATAGCCACCGTCTGCCCTACTTTAATAACATCGTCAATCGCAAAGCGTTTTTCTACCAATACACCATCAACTTCACTGGGAACCTCTGAATCTACCTTATCGGTAGCGATTTCAAAAACGGCTTCATCCATCTCAATGGTATCGCCAACTTCTTTCAACCAAGAGGTAAGGGTTGCTTCTGCAACACTTTCCCCCATCTGCGGTAACTTTAATTCAAACTTTGACATATTCTTATTTAATGGGCTTTCAGGATTAATTTTTTTGCAAAAATAATAAAAAGAAGGCCATATTTTTGAATTTAATATATTTTTATGCTTTTATTTAATTCGCCTTCATGGAATTTTCAAAAGGTATTCTATTCAGAATACTTCTTCCCAGGGTTACTTCATCAGCATATTCCAATTCATCTCCTACCGCAATACCTCTTGCAATGGTGGAAGTCTTTACAGCGGTTCCATCCAGTTGTTTATAAATATAAAAATTAGTGGTATCTCCTTCCATCGTGGAACTCAGTGCAAAAATAAGTTCTTTTATTTTACCTTCCTTAACCTTTTGAATTAAGGAATCTATAAATAGATCCTGGGGGCCTACTCCTTCCATAGGTGAAATCTTCCCTCCCAACACATGGTACAAACCTCTATATTGTCCTGTATTTTCAATAGCCATGACATCCCTAATATCTTCCACAACGCATACAACAGTTTCGTCTCTTTTGGGATTTGCGCAAATTTCACAGAGCTTGGTATCCGAGATATTATGACAACTGGAACAAAACTTAATTGTTCCCCTGAGTTCCTGAAGGGCATTGGTTAAATGTGCCGTTTGTTCCTTAGGTTGTTTTAACAAATGTAACACCAATCGTAAGGCAGTTCTTTTTCCAATCCCTGGAAGTTGAGACATTTCGTAAACAGCATTTTCCAAGAGTTTCGATGAAAATTCCATAGCTACAAAATTACGATATTATTCCCGTAAATTTGGTCCTTCCATCAGATTGTATTCCTTACTTAAGTTTTTGTATTTTGCATCTATAATTTACTTTTTATGACGGCTTTTCAAATTCTACTGCTCATTGGTGGATATTTCCTATTACTTTTAGTAATCTCCCATTTTACGGGAAAAAATGATTCCAATGTCGATTTTTTTAAGGCCGGAAAGAAATCCCCTTGGTATCTTGTTGCATTTGGAATGATAGGCACTTCCCTATCTGGGGTTACTTTTATTTCTGTTCCAGGTTGGGTCGATGGAGCGCAATTTGGCTATATGCAGGTCGTCTTCGGGTATTTATTCGGTTATTTTGTTATTGCCTACGTATTGCTTCCCATTTATTACCGTTTGAACGTCACCTCTATCTACGAATATTTAGAACAGCGCTTTGGGGTCACCAGTTATAAGACCGGCGCTTTTTTCTTTTTTATATCCCGGGTATTAGGTGCCGCATTTCGTCTTTTCCTGGTCACCTTGGTATTGCAACAATTTGTGTTCGACGATTTTGGCATTCCCTTTGAGTTCACCGCGGTGCTCTCTATTGTATTGATCTGGATCTATACGTTTAGAGGTGGAATTAAAACCATTGTATGGACCGATACCTTACAAACTTTTTTTATGCTTTTGGCTGTTGGCCTTTCCATTTATTTTATCAATGATAAATTGGATTGGGATTTTGCAAGCTTTTTAGCTTCGGATGAGCTTAAAAACTATAATACTATCTTGTTTACCGAGGACTTTTTAGCCAAAAATCATTTTATAAAATCCTTCCTCGGAGGCGTCTTCATCACGATTTGCATGACGGGTTTGGATCAAGATATGATGCAAAAAAACCTAAGTTGCAAAAACTTGAAGGAAGCGCAGAAGAATATCATTTCTTTTAGCATCGTACTGGTTCTCGTGAATTTTGTATTTCTGCTGCTAGGAGCACTTTTATTTATTTATGCCGATGCCTTTAATATTGCAACACCTATGATGGATGGAAGTCCAAAAACAGATTTGCTATTTCCGGAAATAGCTATGAATTCCGGATTGGGAATTCTGGTAACCATGACATTTATGCTAGGGCTTATTGCGGCTGCGTATAGTAGTGCCGATAGTGCCTTGACGGCCTTGACCACCTCCTTTTGTATAGATTTTCTGAATTTTGGCAAGAAAACAGAGTTGGAACAAAAAAGAATTCGCAAGAAAACCCATGTGGGTATGAGCGCACTTTTAGTTGTCGTGATCATTATCTTTAAACATGTATTGGATAGAAATGTCATTGACAGCTTACTTACCGTAGCAACATATACTTATGGGCCATTACTAGGGCTTTTTGCCTTTGGTATTTTCACAAAATATAGCATTAAGGATCGGTACGCCTGGATTGTTGCTCTAGTGGCTGTACTTATTATTTATAGTATTGCCAATATTCCAAAGGAATATTTAGGAGGTTATGTAGTGGGTTATGAATTATTACCCATTAACGGACTTTTGACTTTTATAGGTTTATTTTTAATTCGACAATCCAAAACTGGAGGAAGTTTAAAGGCAAAGAATTAATGGGTTTCGTCATATTGATGCGTAGCCAATAGTACTAATGTACAAGCTTGGACCGGTACAATATCATATTTTCTTAGCAACGGATAAAACTCAGGGTTCTCTGTTCCTGGATTAAAAATCACTCGGTTCGGTCGTAATTGAATAATTTTGTCGTAATATAAGGCTTGAATTTTAGGATTAACATACAAAGTGATGGTGTGAATATTTTGAAAGTCATCCAAATTCGTTTTTATTTGTATTCCGTGAATTTCTCCTGGTCGAATACCATACGCGACCACTGACTTCTTAGCATCTACCAAACGTTTTATAGCAATGCCGCTATAACGACCTGGTTTTGTGGAAGCTCCGAAAACAAGTGTTGTCATCATGGGGATATTTTTGGTGTTAAAGTCTGTTAAGTATTGTAACTATTTAAATAAAACCGCGTCTTTTGTAGAAGAGATTAAATCTTTGATAAGTTATATATTTTATAGTTAATGGTTAGTGTTTAGTATAGCTTATCAATAAAAAAACCCGAGGCAAATGCCTCGGGTTTTGAATTTATTTCCTTATTCACCTCATCTCTAGATAGATACTCTATTCCTTTTTAAAAAAATTAATTCAGGTATGTTAAAATATGCATACTCGCGTAACAATTCATATTTCGTTTCGTCATTACTATAACATCGATCAAAAGCATAATTTGGTTAGCTTTACTTAGAGGGTTAGTTGGTTTTCTCTAAAAAGTGCACCAAAAGAAAACCCGGGAGATATCCCGGGTTTTTAAGTATCTAGCTGCACATGTTTGCTACATTCTCCTATTCTTTGTTCAATTCTTGTTCCAGACTTGTTTTCTTTTGCTGCAAGGCTTTCATTTTTTGTCGCTCTTGATAGGTCCATACAGTATGTCCCAGAAAACAAAAAAGCGTATAAAAGATAAGGGATAAGGCTCCAATTTTCAGGTAGTTCATGCCCGTAATATCCCTCATTGTTCCCTCAAAACCTCGTTCATGAAATGGTGCCCAAAGGGAAAAAACAATCCCAAAGAAAATTATTTTAATACGATTTTTTCTAAAAAACCCAGATTCTTTGTGAAGACGTGCAATCTTAGCTTTGGTCGCCAATGGTGCCTTTTCCTTATAGTACCGAGACATTAGGCATGGAGCTTTACCATTTCATAATAACACTGCCCCAAGTAAAGCCACTTCCAAATGCGGCAAGTACCACCAAATCTCCTTCATTCACTTTTCCTTCCTGCCATGCCTCGGTCAATGCAATTGGAATAGAAGCAGCTGTTGTATTCCCATAACTCATAATATTATTGAATACTTGGTCATTGCTAAGCTTGAATTTCTTTTGAACAAATTGGGATATTCTTAAATTGGCTTGATGGGGTACCAACAAATCGATATCGGCAGGTGTCAATCCATTGGTTTGAAGACCTTCCATAATTACTTCACTAAAACGCACTACGGCATTCTTAAATACAAATTGCCCGTTCATATAGGGGAAGTAGGATTCGTCTTCAGGATCATTATCCTCAATAATATCATTGACCCATCTTTTTCCCATTCCTGGAGCAATCAGCGACAACTCTTCGGCATGTTGGCCTTCGGAATGCAAATGTGTGGATAAAATACCTTTTGAAGTATCTTCTTCCCTGCTTAAGACCGCCGCACCCGCGCCATCTCCAAAAATAACAGAAACCGCCCTTCCACGTGTTGTCATATCCAATCCGTGCGAATGTAGTTCTGAACCAATGACCAAAATATTCTTGTACATGCCACTTTTAATGTACTGATCGGCCACAGACACTCCATAAACAAAACCAGAACATTGGTTTCTAACATCCAAAGCGCCTACGGTTTTTATTCCCAAATCCCGTTGCACCAATACTCCGGGTCCCGGAAAGTAATAATCCGGACTTAGTGTCGCAAAAACAATAAAATCAATATCATCCTTATCTATGCCAGCACGTTCAATAGCTATTTTGGCGGCCTTTACGCCCATTGTGGTCGTAGTATCGCCATCGCCTTTTATGACATGACGCCTTTCCCTGATTCCTGTACGTTCCTGAATCCAGGCATCATTGGTATCCATGATTTTTGAGAGGTCATCGTTAGTAACCACATTTTCGGGCACATAGTGTCCCAAACCTATTATTTTTGAGTTGTACATGTTATACGGAAATCTTTATATCTATTGGTTGAATTAAAAATCTAATATAGCCAAAATATTAAGAGTACATTTTTTTCTGCCCCACTTTTTAGCTATAGGTATTTCTTAAAACTGTTTACACTTACCTTAGCTTTTAAATCATGTAAAAGATTATAGAGTCCAAAAAATGTCCTGTTGATATATAGAAAGTGTTTCGATCCACGGTTACCGTTCATTTTTCTGATTTGTTCATCCTTGGAATAACGTTCGCTCAGGGCTGCAATACGTTCCCAGAATCCGCTAGATCCAAAATCAAATTCCTCTTCATGAAAAGGCATGGTAAATAAGGTCAGTAGTTCTTTGAACATTTCAGTAAAAAACTTCAACTCTTTTGGAGAATCTGTGGCAGTAAGAATCTCTAGTTCGAACAGCTTTTCCTTAAAAATAATGTCATTCTCAATATTTTCTTTCTTGGCCAATTCAAAGTAAGGCACGTAAAACTCTTTGGGTACTTCCTTTATACAACCAAAATCAATAGCTATCAAAGTTTCCTTTTCACTGACTAAAAAATTCCCTGGATGCGGATCGGCATGTACTTTTTTTAACCCGTGCATTTGAAACATATAGAAATCCCATAAGGCCTGTCCCAATTTATTTCCAAGTTTGGCATCAAAGGCAGTGCGCGTAAATTCACTAAGGTGTTTTCCTTGCATCCAATCCATGGTAATAATCCTTTCACTGGACAGTTCTTCGTAGTAGGAAGGAAATTCCATATTAGGAATACATCGGCAAGCTCTTGTAATTTCATTGCTTTGTTTCAATTCCAAAATATAATTGGTTTCCTCAATCAGTTTATGCTCTACCTCTTTAAAATATTTTTCGGAATCTTTAGCTTTAAGATTAAACATCCGTATGGCAATGGGTTTCACCAAAGCCAAATCACTACTGATACTTTCTGCTACACCCGGATATTGAATTTTTACAGCTAATTGCTTATCATCTTTTGTTGCCTTGTGAACCTGACCAATGCTGGCGGCATTTATAGAATCTTTCTCGAAGGTATCATAAATGTCCTCAGGGTATTTCCCCAAATACTTCTTAAAAGTTTTGCGTACCAAAGGTGCGGAAAGCGGGGGAACGGAAAATTGGGATAGCGAGAACTTTTCTACATACGCTCTAGGCAGCATATTTTTTTCCATGCTCAGCATCTGTGCCACTTTTAGGGCACTGCCTTTAAGACTTTTTAAACCATCGTATATGTCCTCTGCATTATTTTCGTTCAGCTCATCCTTTCCCAATTCGGGATTCACCAATTTTTTTCCGTAATATTTTATATAATTACCTCCAATTTTGGCCCCGGTTTTGACCAATTTCCCGGCGCGCTCAATCTTCCCCGTAGGTATTTTATCCAGTGTTTTCAAGCTATGTATTTTTTTGAATATGGGTTTAGGCAAAATTCTCTTTATACAAGAACTTTCCAAAATCTATAATACTATCCAAAGGGGTGTTATCGAAAAGGTCGAAAGCGGTATTCACTGACTTTTCAATAGCCAAATCTGTTTTTTCAAAGCCCGCGGAAGTATCATCCATCCAAAATTTCAGCAAAAATAAAAATTGGAGCCATACGCCCTCAGAAAACAATTTTGGATTGTGTTTTGTAATTTTTAATGTCTTTGTGCTGTTCGCTTCTTCGATCAGCATTGTAGCAAACTCTTTTAAGCGATTACGCAATTCCTTTAGCTGTGTCAATCCCTTTAAAGGGCTTCCGCTTTCTTGTAGGGCAAAGAGTACATAACTCCTATTTAGTGTAAGCAACTCGAAAAAAGAAAAGAAAAAAGTGAGGAGTTTTTCCCTGTTGGAAAAAGAAGCGTACTCTTCATTCTTTTCCATTACCGCTTCCGTGTTCTCGTACAACCTCATCCAAATTCTTTTTCGGAGTCCTTCAAAGGAGCCAAAAAATGCATAAAATGCTTGTTCCTCTATCGCATTATTTTTACAGAACTTGTATACCGATTTGGGCAAGACGCCATTTTCAAGGACGTCATCCATATAAAGTGCAATAATGGTATCTTCTGTATGCTTTTTTGAAGTAGATTTTGCTGTCATCGTATTTTATTTTGTATACTCAAAAGTACAATTATATTAAACAATTAACTGTTAACAAAGCAAAAAATGCTTTATAAAAAAAGTACTTTCCTAGCAGAAAGTACTTTTTTGAACAACCAAACCAATTAATGTCTCAATCCATTATATTGCTATAATCGATATGAAAGCTTTAAACAAAGATATAAATTTTGTTTATCAAAAACTAATAAAGATTAAACAAAATTAAAAATAATCGATTTCTTGGTTTCATTTCCGCTTTAAAAAATCATGCCACTTTGTCACTCCTAGGACTTATGGTATTTTTTTTGACTAGGGAAGATTAGAAATAACTTTAAACTATATAAAAATGGCTACAGGCAAAATCAATGTTTCTGTTGAAAACATTTTTCCATTAATAAAAAAATTCTTGTACAGTGACCATGAAATTTTCTTACGGGAGTTAATTTCAAATGCCACAGATGCTACGATCAAACTAAAACACTTAACTTCTATTGGTGAAGCTAAAGTAGAGTACGGCAACCCCATTATAGAAGTAAAGATAGATAAGGAAGGGAAAAAAATCCATATTATCGATCAAGGTATCGGGATGACTGAGGAAGAAGTTAAAAATTATATCAACCAAGTGGCTTTTTCTGGTGCGGAGGAGTTTTTAAATAAATATGAGGATTCTGCCAAAGATGCAGGAATCATAGGTCATTTCGGATTGGGATTCTATTCGGCCTTTATGGTGGCAGATAAGGTAGAGATCATTACAAAAAGTTATAAGGACGAAGCTGCTGTGCATTGGTCTTGTGATGGTTCTCCTGAATTTACCCTGAAAAAGGCCAAAAAAGAAGACCGTGGTACAGAAATCATTTTGCATGTTGCCGAAGATTCTACAGAATTTCTGGAAGACAGTAAAATCAGTGAACTGTTAAAAAAGTATAATAAGTTTATGCCTGTTCCCATTAAGTTTGGAACAAAAACAGAAACTTTACCGAAACCCGAAGGTGCCAAAGAAGAAGATCCCGCACCCACTCAGGAAGTTGATAATTTCATCAACAACCCTAATCCGGCATGGACCAAACAGCCGGCAGATTTAGAGGAAGAAGATTATAAAGGTTTTTATAGAGAATTGTATCCTATGCAATTTGAAGAACCTCTATTTCATATCCATTTAAATGTAGATTACCCTTTTAACTTAACGGGAATTCTCTATTTCCCTAAAATGACCAACGAACTCAACGTTCAAAAGGATCGCATTCAGTTATATCAAAATCAGGTTTTTGTGACCGATAACGTAGAAGGTATCGTCCCTGAATTTTTAACGATGCTAAGAGGTGTTATTGATTCTCCGGATATCCCGCTCAATGTTTCCCGTTCGTATCTTCAAGCCGATGGTGCGGTGAAGAAAATATCGTCTTACATCACAAGAAAAGTTGCCGATAAATTGAATTCTCTTTTCAAAAACAATCGTGAAGATTTTGAGGCAAAATGGAACGATATCAAAATTGTTATTGAATACGGAATGCTATCTGAGGAGAAATTCTTTGACAAAGCCGAAAAGTTTGCATTATACCCCACAGTAGACGGTACCTATTACACTTTTGAGGAGCTTCAAGAAAAAATCAAAGATAATCAGACCGATAAGGATGAAAAATTGGTCATCTTATACGCTTCCGATAAGGAATCCCAGCATAGCTATATTGAAGCCGCCAAACAAAAAGGGTATGAGGTACTTCTTTTGGATTCTCCAATTGTATCGCATTTGATGCAAAAACTGGAAACTTCCAAAGAGAAGGTTTCTTTTGCTAGGGTAGATACCGATCATGTAGACAATCTGATCAAAAAAGAAGATACCCAGATCTCTAAATTGTCCGAAGAAGAGAAAGAAAAATTAAAAACGGAGCTCGAAGAAGCTATTAAGGAAAAAGGATTTACCATTCAACTGGAAGCTATGGATAGTAATGCCTCTCCTTTTATTATTACGGAACCTGAATTCATGCGCCGTATGAAAGAAATGCAGCAGACCGGAGGCGGCGGAATGTTTGGAATGGGTGGAATGCCTGAAATGTACAATTTGATCGTGAATACGAATCACGAATTGGTCAGTACCATTTTAAACACCAAAACGACCAAAAAGAAAGAGCGATTGATCAATCAATCTTTGGATTTGGCACGTTTGTCCAAAGGACTACTCAAAGGAGAAGAACTCACCAATTTTATCAATAGGAGTTATGACATGGTAAAATAATTCCAACATTCTCTTAAAATGATAGAGCGATTGGTTTAAAAGCCAATCGCTTTCTTTTTATCTTTACCCCATGAATTATCCTTGGCACCTATACTTAATGGCCTTGCTCTATATATTTGCCGGCATCATGCATTTTATAAAACCTAAGATGTATTTGCGCATTATGCCAAGGTATTTGCCCTATCCTAAAGCCTTGGTTATTTGGAGTGGTATCGCGGAAATCCTATTGGGCATAGGATTGTGTATTCCCCTATTGAAAACCATATCAATTTATGGCATTGTTCTTATGCTTTTTGTTTTTTTATTAGTGCACTTTTATATGCTTTCCGGAAAAAAAGAAGCTGCAGGAATTCCCAAATGGATTCTTATACTACGAATTCCATTACAATTTGTATTGATGTATTGGGCGTATTCCTACCTTTCACTGGCATAGAAGCCTTTTAGAGGGCAGTATAACGTTTGTCTACATAACGTTTTAAGAAATAAATTTGAACGTAGATATAAAATAAAAGCCCCAAAGCCCCATATACATATGTAGGAGCTATGGATATATTGGAAAAAGCATTTGCTATAGGGTTAATATAGGCCATCATCTTGATTTCTATCCATTCCAATTCGGTGGTAGTACTTCCAAACATTAAAAAGCTGACAAAAATACTTGCCATGATCACAAAAAGGCCAACCAGAGAATTTTGAGATATCAAAGGTTTATAGGTCGTTATATCCAGTTGTTTCTTTTCTAGATTGACTTTTGCCAATACTTTTGAGGTAAAATCCAAAGAAGGAGCCTCCAGGCCTGCTTCTTTTACGATCTTCTTTATAAAAATGTCTGTAGTATTATCTTCTTTGTTCATACTTTTCCACGGTTTCAGGCGTTAATTTTGTTCTTAAAATCTCTGCCAATTTCTTTCTTGCCCTAAACAAACGTACTTTGAGTACATTCGTTTCTTTTTCCATAATTTCCGAAATCTCTCCTAAAGATAGCTCTTCAAAATAATGGAGCGTAATTAAAACGCTATCATCTCCATTTAATTCTTGGATGGCACTTTTTAAGATAACCATTCTATCCTTACGTTCCAAATCGTCCAAAACGGATGAAATAGAGGGAATATAATATTCGGTCCCAACATCGATAGGAGTCGTATCTACCCTATTTTTTTGTTTTTTTAGGACATCCAAACTTCTATTATACGCAATCCTATAAATCCATGACGAGAATTTTGAATCTCCCTTGAACTTTTCCAAATTGCCATAAACCTTAATAAAGGTGTCTTGTGCAACTTCTTCCGCTTCTTCCTTATTTTTCACCAAGCGTAACGCCAACGTATATACCATATGCTTATAGCGCTCTACAACTACTGAAAAGGCATTGGTATCCCCTTCAATAATCTTATCGATATAATATTGATCGTTATGGCGTTGGTTCATCTATTCTATAAGACGACATATACATCACCTTGGTTACATAATAAAAAAAAATTAAGACAATTGTAACCTCTATTAAAAAACAATCGTCCTATGTAGCAAATAGTTTATTCATCAATTAAAAACATGTGATATGGTAGGAGCTGTATTTATTATTCTTTTTATAATCATTTTTGGAATTTTTTATCTATACTTTTCAACGCGAAATAGAGAGCGATTGGCCTTAATTGAAAAAGGGGCCGATGCCAATATATTTGTTAAGGCCAAACCCGAAAGAACTGCCCCCATCTGGAAAATTCTCATCCTGAACACAGCACTCTTGCTAATGGGTATTGGCGCCGGCGTAGTTATTGGAGGCCTATTCCGAAATTTCAATGTTGAGGAAGAAGTTGCTTTTCCGGGCTCAATTTTCTTTATGGCAGGGACAGCACTTTTAATAGGATTCTTTATTACCAAAAACATGGATAAAGAGGACTAGCGTATTTTACACCCCAAAGTTAATCCACTTAAAACCATCGCATTATAGCGATGGTTTTTTATTTTTAACAGCTATCTCCAAAAATGGACCGTCCTGATTCTTGAATATGCACAAAAATGTAGGTCATTGACCACAATTGTCCTAAATTCAGAAATCCAAACCTTTATTTGTAGGAAAATCTAGGCTACATTATGCTATTCTCGCACCTTTGCACCCCGCTAAAAAAACAGCCTTGTTATTGAAGCGAAACAAAACATTGTCGACTCCCTCTCGACATCAAGAACAAACAAAAGTTAAGGTTATGAAGTGTGTTGAATTGAATCCGGTTGATGGCTTTGATGCTTGGGACCCTGTAAAATTGCAAGAATTGAGAAACGAGCCTATCAGTGATGCTGTGGGAACCCCTTTATTTGAAAATTCTACGATAAAGCTTTGGGAAATTGCCCTTGAACCCAATGAGCGTCTTCCCTTTCGAAAAAGAACCAAGAGTTATACATGGACCTGTTTAACCAATGGTTTGGCAATTACAAGGAATGCCAATGGCCAAATAAAACTATTGCGCTTAAAAAAAGGGGATACCGGATACTGGGAGTTCCAAAGAAATGAAATCATTAGCGATTTAGAGAACATAGGAGAAAATAGCATAAAAATTGTCATCGTGGAATACAAGAGAGTACTCCAAAAAATGCACACCTTGAACTAGCCTATTTATAGCCCTAAAATCCCCCGAAAATAGGGCTATTCCATAAGGTCGTCAAATTTTGACGGCCTTATATTGTCGTATCCCCAAAACCAATCGTTCAACTCAAGAAACCCACCAAGATTTCAGCCAGTTCCTCTCCTTTTTCTTCCTGGATAAAATGTCCCGCGTTGGCAATGATCCGATGTGGTAGTCCTTTTGCGCCGGGCACTTTGGCCTGAAAAAACAGATCTCCACCTTTCATGATTGGATCGGAATCTGCAAAGAGCGTCAAAAATGGTTTTTCCCACTGTTCCAATATAGTCCATGCCGCGTCACAGTCCGGAATAGCGCCATAGGGATCTTCCCCATCGAAAGGAACCAAAGCCGGAAACATCCGGGCACCTGCCTTATAGCTTTCATCTGGAAAAGGCGCGTCATAAGCCGCCATGGTCTCTTGGGATAATTCGGAAACTGTGGCCATCTGTAAAACTGCTCCAGCACTAAAATTAGGGCTGGATTGTGAAAAATCGCGCCATTTTCTAAAAGCTTCATTGGCTTTCACCCCTGTTCTGGGCAAAAAGGTATTGGAAACGGTAATGGTCTTGAAATGGGGTTCCATTTCCGCTGCAATACGCAGTCCTAAGAGTCCCCCCCAATCCTGACAAAACAAATGTATCTCTGTAAGTTTCAACTGTAGTAGGAGGCTTTTTAACCAATCCAAATGATTTTGATAGCTATAAGCTTCTTTGTCCACAGGTTTGTCCGATTTTCCAAAACCTATTAAATCTGGTGCAATGGCCCTAAAACCATTGGACACTAAAATAGGTATCATTTTTCTGTAGAGGTAAGACCAACTTGGCTCTCCGTGCAATAGCAAAATCACAGGGCCCTCTCCTTCATCTAAATAATGCATTTCTAAATTAGGTGCCACCTCACAATAGTTGGGAGCAAAAGGATAATCTTTAAGATGATCAAAGCGGGATTTGGGCGTTTTTAAAATTTCCATAGGGTATTCTTTTTTTAAGTATTTAAGCTATTCAAACATTAAGGAAATAAATTCTGCCACGCAGGCGGGTTTGTCCACCCCTTTAATTTCGACAGTAGTATCCCAAGTGACCTTCAATCCATTGTCTCCATAGGATTCTATGGCATGTATTCTTCCCTTTAGCCGCAGTTCTTGATCAACCATCACCGGATGCGGAAAGCGCACCTTGTTCAATCCATAATTTACGCCCATGGCCATGCTCTTTATTTCCAAAAGATCTCCAAGCATCTTTGACAACAGGGATACCGATAAAAAACCGTGGGCCACTGGTGTTTTAAAGGGAGAGTATTTTTTAGCTTTTTCCACATCCACATGAATCCATTGAAAGTCCAGTGTAGCTTCGGCAAAAGCGTTTATCATCTCTTGGGTAACGGAAATCCATTGTCCTTCTGGCAAAGCTTTTCCTTCAAAAGTCCTAAAATCGCTTAAATTGGCACTGATTAGTTTTTCCATACTTCTTTTTAGCGAGAGACCCCGCCATCAATAGTTAAACATATTCCAGAAACAAATTGTGCTTCATCAGAAGCTAGATAGAGGTAGCCATAGGCAATGTCCAGAGGTTGCGCCGCTTTCTTCAATGGAATTTGTTTTTTTATGGCTTCCATGTGTTCCGCAGGGATTTTTTCAACCATTTCTGTTAGCGTAAATCCTGGTGCTATTGCATTGGCCGTAATGCCATATTTTCCCAATTCTACCGTCCAGGTTTTTGACATGGCAATCACCCCAGCCTTAGTGGCCGCGTAATTAGTTTGTCCAAAATTACCGCGTAATCCTACGTTGGATGCAGCCGATACTATTCTACCATAGCCTGCTTCTTTCATATAGGGAACAACGGCCTGTGTACACAGAAACACTCCTTTAAGGTTTACATCGACGACAGCATCCCACTCCATCTCACTCATCTTCTGCAAAGTTTTATCTCGGGTAATCCCTGCATTATTAATGAGGATATCTATTTTCCCGTATTCCTGATATATTTCCTTCACCGTATTTGCAACAATTTGCTTATCGGTTACGGAAATTCGATGAAATACAGCTTTTCCTCCCTTCGAATTGATGGTCTTAGCGGTCTGCTCACCTTCTTCCAAAACATCCCAAATGACCACAATAGCCCCTTCTTTGGCAAATAATTCTGAAATAGCTTTTCCTATTCCTCTGGCTCCGCCGGTAACAATGGCAACCTTATCTTTTAATCGCATACTTCCTTTTTTCTTGTTTTTTAATCAATTCCTATCACCGCTTTTCCTTTTACCTTCCGTTCCATCATTTCTTCCAAGGCCAATGCCGTATCTTCCAACGGGTAAATTTTATGAATATGGGGTTTTAGTTTTCCCTCCCCATACCATTGCATCAACTGCATGGTATTTTTCATATTTTCTTTCGGTTTTTTCATCGCAAAACTGCCCCAAAAAACCCCTACAAGACTACATCCTTTAAGCAAAGGCAAATTCAGTGGAATCTTAGGAATATTCCCTGCGGCAAATCCTACAATAAGATAACGCCCGTCCCAAGTCATGGCCCGTAAGGCAGCTTCGGTATACGCTCCGCCAACGGGATCATAAATTACATCTACCCC
The DNA here is from genome assembly GCF_043678055.1 of Spongiimicrobium salis. NCBI lineage: Bacteria > Pseudomonadati > Bacteroidota > Flavobacteriia > Flavobacteriales > Flavobacteriaceae > Spongiimicrobium > Spongiimicrobium salis. Next base: position 27,743 of record NZ_JBHEQA010000005.1, on the reverse strand, counting down.
CTTTCCTTCGGTCAAGGCCTTTACTTGTTCTTTCAGGTTTTCTTTGCTATAATCTACCAAATGTGTTGCGCCATATTCTTTACACAGGGCCAATTTTTCTGGCGAGGAAGCGGCTGCGATAACTTTTGCGCCCATTAAATTACCCAATTCCACGGCGGCAAGTCCCACGCCACCAGAAGCACCTAAAACCAATAAGGTCTCCCCTTCTTTTAAATTCCCTCTATTCTTTAACGCAAAATACGATGTGCCATAGGCCATCATAAAAGAAGCTGCAATAGGAAAATCCATTTGCGGAGGTTTTTTAAAGCAGGCATTGGCAGGAACAACAACCTCTTCTGCAAATCCACCATGCACCACAAATCCGAATACCTCATCTCCTTTTTTCAAATGCCTGACTTCGGCCCCCACTTCTTTCACATAGCCCGCAATATCACTTCCGGGCGTGAAGGGCAAATTGGGTTTAAATTGATACAATCCCTGAATAATGAGCGTATCTGGAAAATTAACCCCACTTGCTTTTACCTCCACCAATACTTCATTTTTTTGCGGATGCAATGCAGAAATATCTTTAAGTTTCAATGTATTTGGAGGTCCAAATTCTTCGCATACAATAGCTTTCATACAATAGATTTAGTCATTTTTAGGATAAGGCATCAGTCTTCAATAACTTTAAGCACTAATTTTCCCATTTTATCTCCAGTGAAAAGGCGCGCATAGGTTTCCGGAAAATTTGCGATTCCTTCATAAATGGCTTCTCTGCTCTTTAACTTTCCCTGCATTAACCACATGCCCATTTCTTGGGCCGCTTTTCCATAATCCTGGGCATAATCCAATACGACCATTCCCTGCATACTGGCTCTATTCACTAATAAAGAAAGATAATTGGAAGGTCCCTTTACATTCTCCTTATTGTTGTACTGGGAAATAGCTCCGCAGATGATTACCCGGGCCCTTGTTCTTAATCGCGTTAATGCCGCATCTAAAATTGCCCCTCCTACATTGTCAAAATACACATCTATTCCTTTTGGACATTCTCTCTTCAGTGCATCCATCATATTTTCCGATTTATAATCAATAGCTCCATCAAAGCCCAGTTCCTCAACTACATAATCGCACTTGGCTTTTCCTCCGGCAATTCCGATTACCCGACAGCCTTTGATTTTGGCAATTTGCCCTACAATACTGCCAACAGCTCCAGCAGCACCAGATACCAGCACAATATCTCCTTCTTTGATTTTAGCTTCCTGTAATATTCCAAAATAAGCCGTCATCCCGGGCATTCCCAGTACGCCAATATACATGGGCAAGGATGCCAATTTGGGATCTACTTGATACCAATTGTCTCCATTGGTCACTACATATTGTTGTACACCTCCCCAACCCGTAACAAAATCACCTTCCTTGAATTTAGGATGTTGATTGGATTTAATTACCTGGCCCACAGACCCTGCGCGCATCACATCGTCAATAGCCACTGGCTCTATATACGACCGGGTATCGTTCATCCATCCCCGCATGGCCGGGTCAAGGGAAATATAATGATGCTGTATCAGCACTTCCCCTTCTTTTGGTTCTGGTATACTGTTGGTTTCCAAAGCCCAGGTATCCGCATCCGGCATTCCTTTAGGTCTTTTTTTGAATATGATCTGTTTGTTCATTTTTTGTATCTATTTTATCGTTTAAACCTTAAAATTATAGCGATGTACCACCATCCAAGGTTATGGTCTGTCCCGTAATGAATTTTGTATTGTCCGAAGCCAGCCAAACAATAGCTTCGGCTATTTCGGAAGCATCACCATAACGTTTCATGGGGATGACGCTCTTGAGCATGGCGTCCATATCTTCCCGTGCTGACAGGAGCTGGTCTAATAAAGGAGATGAAGTATAACCCGGACACACGGCATTGATTCGTATATTTTTGGTGGCGTACTCCAGAGCCGCGGATTTGGTCATGCCGACTACAGCAAATTTACTGGCACTATAACTTAAATTGTTCAATGATGCCTTTAGGCCTGCCAGGGAAGCCACATTCACAATATTTCCATGTCCTTGTTCCAACATTTGTTTTAAAGCAATTTTCATACAATAAAAGACTCCTGTTTGATTTACTTGTATGACATTGTCCCAATCTTCCAAGGTATGCCTATCTGTCTTCAATAAATATTTGGGTCCTATCCCCGCATTATTAACCATAACATCCAAACGGCCAAATTGCGTTACTGTTTTCGCTACTAGCTCCTCTACTTCCCCATAAATGCCAACATTGGTCTTAATGCTTATGGCCTTACCGCCAATTTTTGTGATTTCCGAAACTACTTTTGCCGCAGTATCCTCATTAATATCGGATACGATTAGCTGTGCCCCATGCTGTGCAAAATGCAAGGCAGTTGCTTTTCCAATACCCGAACCGGCACCCGTAACGACTACTACTTTATCTTTCATGTTCTCTTTGGTTTCGTTTCCATATTTTCCTTTATCCCCAGCAATTCCTTATTTACAGAATACCAATCTGGAATCCTTTAGGGCGCGTTTGCGCAAATGTCCAGGATATCCCTCCATTTCGATCAGGCTTAAAAAATCCCTTTTTGTAGCATAAGTCACAATAAGGATTTCGTCCCAAAGGTCTTCATCTTCAGGTCCAATGACCATTAAAGAAGGGGCTCCCTTAAAAGTAATCTTAGCGTTAATACGTTGAAAAAAAGGCGTGGCTTTTTCCATATATTCCCGATATACTTCTCTCCCCGTTTTTCCCGAACTCTCATCGACCTCTTTATACTTGAGATAATTGATCATATGTACCGGTTTGTGCTCTGGATATGCTAGTAGTTTTTGTAATATATTTAAGTTGACGTCTGTATATATTTTGTTCATTTTATCCATCGATTTTATGCGTTTGAATTGCTTTTAAGGCCAAATTACAGCAAAGCGCGGCCGCTTTATTCAAATTTGCGAAGCGGGGATCTGTAGTATACCCCTGTTTATATCTAAAATAAATTTGTTGGGCAATAACAGCGATCTTAAAAAGGCCATAGGCATAGTAAAAGACTAAATGATTTATGGAGGCTCCGCTTTTTTTGGCATAGTGTTCCACAATTTCACTGCGTTTGGGATTTCCTTCAAAAATGGTTGGAGATGGAATCCCCTGCTTTACCATATCATGATCGGTATGTATAGTCCAATACCCTAATGAAGTTCCTAAATCCATCAAAGGGTCTCCAAGAGTAGCCATTTCCCAATCCAATACGGCACTTATCTCGTTCCATTGATCATTTTTAAAAACAACGTTGTCGTATTTGTAATCATTATGAATGAGACTGTAGCCATATTCCTTGGGTTGATGTTCTTCCATCCATCGCATCACCTGTGCCGCCGCAGGAACATCATCCGTGGCCGCCTTGATATACTGTTTTCCCCAATTGGTTACTTGGCGAGCCACATATCCTTCCGGTTTTCCTAAATCTGTTAAACCCGCTGCCTTGTAATCTACCTTATGGAGTGCCACAAAAGTATCTAACCATGTCATGGCAATAGTCTCGTAGGCCTTTGGGGGGAGTTGCATTTTTTTTGCTTGTTGATGACTTAAAATAAGGCCATCCATGCGTTCCATAAGATAAAAAGGGCTACCCAGTATAGTGGTATCGTCGGTATAGGCGTACATTTTTGGCACTTTTGAAAATTGTGCTTCGATGGCCTTTTGCACACGATACTCACGCCCCATATCATGTCCTCTTTTTATAGCTCCAAAGGGAGGTTTTCGCAATACATAGTCGGTATCTTCCGTAGTTAAGAGATAGGTAAGATTAGAATAGCCATGCGTAAATTGCGTTACCGAAATGGAAGCATTGCTGCTGGAAATAAGCTTATTTTCATACAAGAATTTTTGCAAGGGAACAATATTCAACTCTTCCCCTTTCCTAACCTTTTGGTGCTTATCCTCGGCCATTTTAATGACTGTATTTTTTAATTGTACTTTTTCCCAATTGATACAGATGTACTTCATCCGGACCATCCGCCAGGCGTAACATCCGTGCCGCCACAAAATAATGGGCCAAGGGCGTATCTGGCCCCACACCCTTTCCTCCAAAAATTTGGATAGCGCGATCAATAACTTGGAGGGCCATATTTGGGGCCACAATTTTAATCATGGCTATAAGGTCTTTTGCCACTTTATTTCCTTCTTTATCCATTTTATCCGCCGCGGATAAGGTCAATAGTCGTGCTTGGGTTACCTCACATTGGGATTTGGCAATCTCCTGCCGAATGCTACTAAAGTCCTTAAATGTTTTTCCAAAGGCCATACGCTCTGAAGCTCGTTTGGCCATTAATTCCAGAGCGCGTTGCGCCATTCCTGTCAGTCGCATACAATGATGTATCCTCCCCGGCCCCAAACGCCCTTGGGCTATTTCGAATCCTCTGCCTTCTCCCAACAATAGATTTTCTTTGGGAACTCTTACGTTCTCCAATATAATTTCGGCATGTCCTTCAGGGGAATCATAATATCCAAAAACGGACAATGGCCTGACTATCGTCAAGCCTGGTGTATTCATAGGTACTAAAATCATACTCTGCTGTTGATGTCTCGGAGCATCAAAATCAGTTTTTCCCATAACAATAGCTATTTCACATCTGGGGTCCATTCCCCCCGAAGACCACCATTTTCTCCCATTAATGACATATTCGTCCCCTTCCAAAGTAATAGAGGTCTCTATATTGGTAGCATCGGAGGAGGCCACATCGGGTTCGGTCATTAAAAATGCAGACCGTATCTTCCCTTCCAACAGTGGTTTCAACCATTTTTCTTGTTGGGATACACTTCCATATTTAGCTAAAACTTCCATGTTACCCGTATCCGGAGCACTACAATTAAATACTTCTGAAGACCAAATGACCCTCCCCATAATTTCAGCCAAAGGGGCATATTCCAAATTACTTAAACCAGGACTTAAATCCCCATATCCTTTTGGCAGGAACAGATTCCAGAGATCTGCTTCCTTTGCTTTCTGTTTTAAGGCCTCCAATCCCGGCCAGGTTTTCCATCTGTGCTCCGGATTCGTATGAAAAGCATACACTTCATCTTCCACAGGCAAAATATGGGCTTCCATAAAGCTTTGTAACTTTTTTTGCAATGCCTTTGATCGTGCTGTATATTCAAAATCCATATATCGTTCTTATCCTAGTTCCTATTAACCCGCAATCATATATCCTCCATCGGCCGTATATACACCACCTGTCATATAAGCCCCCGCATTGGAAGCCAGTAAGCATACCAGACCTTCCATTTCTTCGGGCATTCCCATACGCCCTGTAGGTAAAGATCGTTCTATTTTCTGCAGTACTTTTTCATTTTGCCACAGTGCGGCGCTAAATTTTGTCTTGATAAGACCAGGACATAATGCATTGGCCCTAACGTTGTACTTACCCCACTCCTTTGCCTGATTTTTAGTGAGCATGACCAGGGCCGCTTTGCTGGTACTGTACAATCCCAAACCCATTCCTGGAGTCAATGCTTCTACCGAGGCAATATTGATAATGCTTCCTCCGCCACGTTCTTTCATTGTGGGCAGTAAAAGATTGGAAAGCATCCACGGTGCTTTTACATTGACATCCATAATTTTATCAAAAATTGTTTCAGGAGCATCCTCTATTGGTCCAAAAACGGGGTTTATAGCGGCGTTATTTACTAAAATATCCACTCCTCCCAATGTAGAGGTCACCTGTGCTACCAGATGTTTACGTTGGGCTTCTTTTCCAATATGGCAGGCTACTCCCAATGCCTTTAGGCCTTTGCTCTCCAATTCTTCAACCACGGCATCGCAAGCTTCTTGATTTCTACTACTGATAACCACATGGGCTCCATTTTCTGCCAGCCCTATGGCAATTGCTTTTCCAATTCCTTTACTGGAGCCCGTAACGATAGCTACTTTTCCAGAGAGGTCAAACTGCTGTTTAATTGTATTCATGTGCTTTTACCTTCGTGTATTACGCGTTATTTTAAATAAATACCTCTTTTTCGGTTTTTATAGTAAGTGTTTCTGGACTCAAGAGCGTTTCTGCAAGTCCGCTGGTTTTGGGCATTTCATATTTAAAGTAAAACTTCATACTGTGTATTTTACTTTCGTAAAAGGCATTGGAAAAACTGGTATCCTGTGTAGCTATTGATTTTTTAGCATGTACGGCGATATCAAGCCATAACCACCCTACTACAGAAATACTGAATAGTTCCATAAAGACGTTCGCATCGGACAAATAGCGTTCATAATCGCCTTTTTTTGCAAAAGGCACCAAAAATTCCATGACTTCTTGTATGCTTGTTAACTTTCTTCCCAATTGAGATGCATAGGGTTTTAATTCCTCATGCTGCACCGCTGCATTGATGGTTTGCATGATCTCGGCAGTGAGCAATTGCAATCCTTTTCCATTCTCCATAGGTACTTTTCTTCCCAGCAGATCCTGGGATTGGATTCCGGTAGTTCCCTCGTATATTGCGGAGATACGAATATCCCGATAATATTGTTGTAGGATAAAGTCAGAACAGAATCCATATCCACCCAAAACTTGCAAGCCATTATCTACGGCTTCCGCACCTGCTTCCGAAGGAAACGTTTTTACCACGGGAATTATCATTTCCAACAATAAGGCGTATTTCTTTTTCTCTTCTGAATCTTTGGTAGCCTGTGCGATATCTTGATATTTTGAGGCCAGTAAAACCAGGCTCAATGCACTTTCCACGATGCTTTTCTGCAGCAGCAACATTCTTCTTACATCCGGATGCTCAATGATAAGGCTTTGTCGTTCATCAGGATTTTTCTTTCCCGTGCTGGTTAATTTACGTCCTTGTGGGCGTTCATTGGCGTATTCTAAAGATGCGCAATAGGCCGCCATGGCGATAGCAGCAGCTCCTCGTCCAACACTGATACGGGCACCATTCATCATCAAAAACATATATTTCAATCCCTGATGGGGCTCCCCAACCAGCCATCCCCGACAATCTTCAGCATCACCAAATCCCAAATGTGTCGTGCAATAGCCACGTTGTCCCATTTTTTGAAAATCGGCAACCGTTGTGACATCGTTCCCTTCCAAAACCCCTTGGGCATCGGGTCGATGCTTAGGTACCACAAACAAAGAAATTCCTTTGGTTCCGGATGGGGCTCCCTCAATCCTCGCCAATACCAGATGTACTATATTTTCAGCATACTGATGATCTCCTCCTGAAATGAATATTTTTTGCCCGCTAATTTTATAATAATCCTGTGCTGTTGGGGTAGCCTTGGTCACAATATCGGATAACGAGCTACCGGCCTGGGGTTCGGTTAGGCACATAGTACCTCCCCACGTACCTGAAAGCATCCGGGGAACATAGGTTTCCTTTAAGTGTTCATTCCCAAAATGTACAATGAGTTCAGCAGCACCTTGTGTAAGTCCGGCATAACCAGGAAGGTGATTGTTTGCTGCATCCTGAATATAGCTGGTTGCCGTTTGTACCATAAAAGGGATTTGCAGGCCCCCAATATCATAATCGAAAGGAGCAGCGATAAGGCCCATCTCGCCTCCTTTTTTCATCATTACCGCAACTTGTTCATGTACGATTACCGTTCCATTTTTATGATAGGCCGGATTCTCATCCATTTCCTTCACATAGGGGAACAGCTCCCGATCCGAAAACTCTTTTACGGCATCTATGTACAAATTAAGTGACTCTTTATCGTGATCTTGAAAACGCTCATAGGTAAGTAATTCTTCCAGTCCATGGACATGGTACACCAAATATTTTAGGCTGTCCATATCAATATATTCTTTGGCCATCTGTGTCTTTTTTAGGTTGTTGTTTTTGCATTCCCGCTATGCTGCTTTTAGACCTGTACTCCTTTTAAGGGTATAGATTTCCCATTTGTGGAATACGCCTAAATCTATATGAGATATTGCTTACAATAGTTCCTATAAAGTAAAGGAATATTATGCAGAATCTTATTAAACAGGTTTAATAAATCCTATGGGGTCCGTTAAGAAAAGTATCCAAAGAAGGTACCGATCATCACTTGGTCTTTTCCAAACCTTGTGAAAGTCGTTTTCTGATTTTGGAAAGGCCTACAGGGGTAAGACCTAAGTAAGAAGCAATGAGGTACTGTGGTACACGTTGAAACAGATTGGGTCTTTTTTGAAGAAGCCTTACATAGCGCTCCTGATGGCTAAGATTCTTCAAATGGTTGTTGCGTCGGAATATTGCCGCAAAAGCAGATTGCATGGACAAACGCCCAAAACGTTCCAAATCGTGCGAATGATCAAAAGAACGCAAAACGTCTTCCTTCAAAATCGCATAGATGGTGCAATCTTCGGTAGCGCTGAGATAACTGGCAGAAGGGATCTCTTCGATATAAGCATACAGATCTGTAAAAAAAGTATCTTCCGTAAAAAACTCCATCACTTTTACTCCTGAACTATCCTCGGTATAATAACAAACACATCCTTTGTCCATATAATAGAAGTGTTTCACATACTGTTGGGGCTTGATCAATAATTCCCCTTTGGCCACATGCACTTTTTTATAAAATTGAAGTGAATATTCCAAGTCGGCATTATTAACCGTAGTATAGGATTGTATTTTATGTTTTAAATTTTCCAGAAAAGACTGCCTTTTATCCTTTCAAAAATAAGTAGCCCGTTGAGAAATAGCAATTGTTTCACCAAAAAACGATATTAGCCCTCTTTTTGCCCTCAACTTTAAACATAAAAAGTCTTTATTTTAGCCTTCACCCACTTCAGTAATCTTCAATAAAATCGTATCTTGTAGAAGTGCATTTTGACTACTGAATATGGAACTCAATTACAATTTCATCTCACTGTTGGATACCGTTGGCGTAGTACAAGGAATGACCTTAGGCACACTATTGATCATTCTAAATAAGAGGAAGTACAAAAGCACTTTTTTTCTTGGTGTATTACTCATACTCTTTGCATTACAGCGTATCCCTTTAATTCTGAAGGATTTGGATTTTTATTCCTATTATCCCGATTTCCTGAGGCTCCCTTTTAACTTTTTCTGGCTTCTTTTTCCTGTATTTTTTATTTATACCCAACAAGTATCTGTTTTCGCTCAACACAAGACCAAGTATTGGGTGCTCTACCCTGGAATTATTGCCTTTTTTATACAATGTGCCATTTTTATTTTACCATACGGCACAAAACTCTCCCTCACAGAACATATAGGGTTTCAATTTTTTATTGTTTCTGGCATATTTTATAGTTGGGCCATTGGCATTTGGAACCTCAAACTCTTATATCGGCATAAAATTGAGGTGAACAATTACTTTTCTATGGTGGAATCCAAAGAAATGCGATGGGCGAGAACTTTTCTTTTTTTCTTCTTAATAGGATCAATCGCCTATATTGTACAATTTTATGCTCTTCCAGAAAACATCTATTCCAGAATTTTCTACTTGATTTTTGACCTCACCATCATTTATTGGCTATCCTTCCATGGTGTTGTTCAGCGCAATGTTCTTTCCATTATCGCAAAAAAGGAGCTTCTGTTTGTAGAAAACAAGCCTGCATCATCTGAAAATAGCGCTTCGGCCATGACCATTGAAAACAGAAAAGCACTGATCAAAAAGTTGGATGACTATATGATCAATTCGGAGAGTTTTATGCACACCGAACTCACGATTGTTGATATTGCCGAAAAACTGAAAGTACATCCAAGGAGGATTTCAGTTGCCATTAATAGCATCCATCACCAAAACTTCAACACCTATGTGAATCAATTTCGCATAAAAAAAGCAGAAGTACTCTTGGCAGATGAAAACTTAAATAACCTCAGCATTGAAGGCATTGGCCTAGAAGTAGGTTTTCACAGTAAAAGTGCTTTTTATTCCGCTTTTAAAAAAGTTACGGGAACTACGCCATCACATTACAAAAAAACCTTAATTCAGAGCTAGCACAATTGTAAAGGTCCTTAGATTGCGACTTAGGTTTTCATGCATTTTGCATCCAAGCTTATCGTTATTTTCAGCACACTTTATTTATCTTTATGCCATGAAAGTTATCGCTACAAATATTGGAACTTCCACTACAATTCAATGGAAAGGTCAGGAGGTGCAAACAGGAATTTATAAATACCCAACACAGGAACCGCTACATCTGGGCAAAGAGGATGTTGCAAAAGATTCGGTCGTAGATCGCAGGTATCACGGAGGTGTCGATAAAGCCTGCTATCTTTTTTCTGCAGAGCAATATCCGTATTGGAAAGCGCTTTACCCCGACCTGGATTGGGACTGGGGTATGTTGGGTGAAAACCTTACCGTAGAAGGATTGGACGAAAGCCAAATACGTATTGGCAATATCTATAGATTAGGCACTGCTTTGGTGCAAATTTCGCAGCCAAGACAGCCTTGTTATAAATTAGGAGTTCGCTTTAATAATCAGGATATTCTAGGACAATTTGTAGCTAAAGCCTGCCCTGGCACCTATGTACGGGTATTGGAAGAAGGAACTGTTACCGCAGGAGATACTTTTGAACTCGTAGAAGTTTCGGAAAATGAATTAACTGTAAAACAGTACTTTCAATTCTTGTACCAAAGGGTAAAAGACCCCGAAACTTTGGCTCTTGCCCGCACCAATACCGCACTGCCCCAAAGCCATCAAGAAGACCTAAAAAAAATAAAACAGTAATTTTCAGAAAAAGAATATTCCACTGAGTAAAATTCAAATTCAAATGAAGAAACCACTATCCCTACTTCTATTATTGTGCCTTTTTGCCTGTAAAGAATCCGCTAAAGATGCGGAAAAAGTTGGATCTGTTACCGCGGACAATGCCTCCTTTGGCATGCTATTGGACAACTACTATGAAGAAAGTTTAAAATTGTATCCTATGAACGCGACCGCGCAAGGCGATGATAGGTATAATGATCTTTTACCCAATCCCCTCACCGATGCTTTTCAAAAACGGGAAAAAGCCTTTTATACCAATTATAAAAATAAGTTGAATGCGTTTGAGGATAGTTCGTTGTCCGAAGATGAGCAAATGAGTAAGGCCATATTGTTATGGGAATGCGATATTTATTTGGAGAAAAGTAATTTTAGGGAAGATTTTTTTCCAATAGATCAGATGTGGACCTTACAATTGAACATTGGACAGTGGGCAGGAGGTACCAGTGCACAACCGTTTAAAACCGTACAGGATTACAAAAATTGGTTGGTTCGTCTGGAAGCGTATCTCGGATGGATGAAATCTGCTGAAGAACGCATGCGGGAAGGTATGCAACAAGGCTACGTGCTTCCTAAATCCTTAATCCGAAAGGTAATTCCCCAACTTGCAGCCCTAACCACAAAAAGCTTGGATGACCATCTTTTTTACAGCCCGATCAAGACAATGCCCGAAGGCTTCAGCGCCGAGGATAAAAAGACGCTACAAGAAGCGTACAGCCGTATTATCATCGAAAAAATTGTTCCTGCATACCAACAATTACACGACTTTATGAATACAGATTACCTCAGTGCCGGAAGGAGTTCTAGTGGTATTGAAGGAATCCCAGACGGAAAAGCATATTATGCGCATTCCATAAAAGAGTATACCACCACTACCATGACAGCGGATGAAATTCACGACTTGGGACTACAAGAGGTGGCAAGGATTTCATCCGAAATGGAAAAAGTTAAGGAACAAGTAGGTTTTAAGGGAGATTTGAAGGCCTTTTTTAATCACGTACGTCAGAAAAAAGAATTGATGCCTTTTAAAGACCCTCAGGAAGTCATTGCCAATTTCAATGCCATCCATGAAAAAATGAAACCACAGATTGAAAAATTGTTCGACAAGAAGCCTATTACTCCTTTTGAAGTAAGGCGTACAGAGGCATTCCGTGAAGCATCTGCCAGTGCAGAATACAATCCTGGTTCCTTGGATGGCACGCGTCCCGGTATCTTTTATGTCCCCATTCCTAATGTAAATGCCTATAATATGTACTCCGATGAGGATTTGTTTTTGCACGAAGCCATACCCGGCCATCATTTTCAGATTTCGCTGACCCAAGAGAATAAAGACCTTCCCAAATTCAGGAAAAGCCTTTGGTATAGTGCCTATGGGGAAGGTTGGGCCTTATATACGGAATCTCTTGGCACAGAATTAGGCCTATATGAAGACCCCTACCAATATTTTGGCATGTTGGGTGCAGAAATGCATAGAGCCATTCGCTTGGTCGTAGATACAGGTTTACATGCTAAAGGCTGGTCTCGGGAAAAAGCCATTCAATATTCTTTGGACAATGAAGCGGAATCGGAAGCCAGTATCATTTCAGAAATAGAACGATATATGGCCAATCCGGGACAGGCACTTTCTTATAAAATAGGACAGCTAAAAATCCGTGAGTTGCGTGCGCGCGCTGAAAAAGCTTTAGGTGAAACCTTCGATATCCGAGAATTCCACAATCAAGTTTTGGAGACCGGATGTGTTCCCCTTGCTTTACTGGAAGCAAAAATCGATACTTGGATAAGTTCACTACAAAAATAAAAAAGGGGCCATTTAATATGGCCCCTTTTTGCATCTTCTATGCATACTTTATTTTATACGTACTTCGTGGTAATATACACCTTTACTGGTTTTAACCATCAAGGTATAGGTTCCTTTAAACGCATTTTCAAAATTAAATGCTTTTCCCACTAGAAACTGATCTGTTAACGTTTCTTCAAAAATGGTTCTATTCGCCTGATCTACCAATTCCATTTTTACTTTTTCGCCAGTTTGATTTAAAAGATTCATATATAAAACATTTGCTCTTTCGTTAAACACTGGCTTTGCTACCTCTTTTTTATCCAGAATGGTTACCGCTTGCTTATTAATATCCAAGCTATAGGTTACGGTTTTCAAGGCATTATCGGTCTTAAAAAAGTAACGTCCATTCTCGAGATTGGTCAAATCGAATTTCTTTATATAATTCTTCTGATCTTCAACGGACTCTGAATAAATAACATTTCCTTGTTCATCGGTAAGTCTAATGTTCATTTCTTCATTGGACGCATCTAATTGAAAAACGATACTTTTTGTGTCGTTGTCCGTTACCAGTGTATGCTTAGCATTGCTTGCATAGCCCAAATTTGCACATAATACCAAGGCTAAAATTGCCGTAAATTTCAATGTTGTTTTCATAGTTTTTTGATTTAAGTGAATACTAACGATTTACAGGTCAAAATTATACACTTATGTAAGGTGATACTACTAGTCCATTACCCAATTTATATGCTATTTTATCCTGCTTTACCTTTCACTTATAACAATGGGTTAAAATAGCATAGATTTTGGTTAATTTTGTAAAGATATAATTGTTGGGGTCTTTTTAATTTTATTCCATAAACCCAAAAAGAACAATGAAAAAGCAAAAACCTACATTTGAAGCGATCGCTCCTGATTTTGGATACTCATTTACCTATCAAAAATTCGGGAAGAGCAAAGTGAACAATAATGATGTGTGGCACTATCATCCAGAGATAGAATTGGTTTATGTCAATGGAGGGACGGGAAAACGTCAAATCGGAAGTCACGTATCCTATTACACCAATGGCGATCTTATCCTAATTGGTTCCAACCTACCTCACTGTGGTTTTACGGATAGCCTTACCGGAAATAAAAGCGAAACCGTAGTGCAAATGAAACAGGATTTTCTAGGAAGTGATTTTTTTGGTATTCCGGAAATGAAAAAAATCCAAAACCTCTTTGAAATTTCCAAAGGAGGGGTTGCCTTTTATGGAAAATCCAAAGAAGAGATTGGGAAAAAAATGGAGGTTCTGGAAGATCAAACCGATTTTCAACGACTTTTATCCATTCTCAATATCCTAAATGAGTTGGGAAGCTCCCAAGAGTTCAAGGTGTTGAATGCTGAAGGCTTTTCCATGGAAACAGAAATTAAAGATAATGACCGCATCAATATTATTTTTAATTACGTTAAAGCCAACTTTAAGCAAGAAATCCCCTTAGAGTTCATAGCGGACCTGGTCAGTATGACCGTACCTTCTTTTTGTCGTTATTTTAAGAAAATGACCCATAAGACTTTTACTAAGTTTGTCAACGAATATCGCTTGGTACATGCCTCAAAATTGCTGGCCGAAAAACCAATGAGCATTACCGAAGTTTGTTATGAAAGTGGGTTCAATAACTTTTCCCATTTTAACAAACTCTTTAAAGCGTTTACTGGACAGAATCCCTCTGAATATAGAAATCAGCTTAAAACAATATTAAAATAATGACTATTTTTCCCCATAACCCCATTTCTCTTGATCTTCCTGATGCCACTATTGATTACTATCCCGCTTTTTTTTCACAACAGGAAGCTGATTCCCTATTTTTGGAAATAAAAGGCCAAACGCCCTGGCAACAAGATGACATTACCGTTTTTGGGAAGACCTATCCTCAACCTAGGTTAACCGCCTTGTACAGTAGTAATGGGAAACCCTATTCCTATTCCAATATTATCATGAATCCGCATGCATTTACACCAAGTTTGTTGACTATTAAGCGGAAAATTGAAACCGTAAGCCCCGCGCTATTTACCACTTGTTTACTGAATCTGTACCGAAATGGACAGGACAGCAACGGTTGGCATGCCGATGATGAAAAAGCATTGGGAACTAACCCTATTATTGCTTCCGTAAGTCTTGGGGAAGAACGTTTCTTTAAACTAAAACATAAAAAACAGCCGCACTTGAAGTTTAAATTGCTATTGGAACACGGCAGTTTATTGCTCATGCAAGGAAGTACACAGCACCATTGGTTACACCAAATCCCAAAAACTGCAAAACCGGTAAAGGAGCGTATCAACCTTACCTTTCGCGTTATCCTTTAAAGGCATTTTTAAAAAAGATCATTCAATATTTTTGCAAGCCGCAAACCACCTTTTTGTAATTGACTGCGTACAAGATCAGTATATTTATAACTGTATTGGTACCCTACTTCCTCTCCAATCTCAACAGATTTATACAGTTCGTTTGCTAATAGTTTGGATTCCTGAACCCAAGTTAAAATAGATCCAGATTGAATTTTTTTCCGTTCCCTTTTTTTTACGGGAGGCAGATTTTTGGCCAACTCCGTATACCCCATACCAAAGGAATTTATAAGGTTACTATCCCATAAACGGTGTAGGTTGGTTCCTTCTCCAAACCATTGCAATTGAATGTCGTTTCCTCCCTTATCCTCGGCTTGACCTGCGTGTAGGGGTTGATGCAGGTCTCCCACTAAATGCACCAACATCTTCAAATAAAAGTTTTTATCCGCATCACTACTATTTTTGTCCTTTATGATCGCTATGCATTTTCTAATTCCTGTGATAAGATCTCCTTTTGGACTCGGAGAAACATCCGTGTATTTTTTATCTGCAGGAAAATTTACATAATGCCATGGACTAAAATGCGAATAACTACGATCCGCCTTTATCTCATCGGCAAACGTAGATACTAAAGCCAGGCTTTCTCCCTTCAATATTTTCTTAATAGCCCTTTTTGCCCTTCCTTTAAGGTGTTGCTGTGCTACTTCGCCCACAGTTCTATGTCCCGTTTTGGACCATATAATGGCGTTGCCAAATGTAAATTGGACCATAAAAAATGCAAGAAGGGTAATCCGTTTCATGATGTTTAATTTTTTTCAAAAATAGAGAATGGAGGTTAAATTCACATTACGCCTTATATATTTAATTGAAAAGAGCAATCTCTGCTGTAGCGTAAAAAAATAGTCTCCCCGAAATAAGTGTTAAAATCCATTACGCATTTTCATTTCAACAGGGATAACAAACTATAGATATGAGCTGTAGTATTCACAAAGTATATCATAAAAATAAAAACCATCAGAAAAAACAATAGTGTTCCTTAAAAAAATTGGGATTTTTTTAACGACATAATCACTTAAATTTGCGCGGATTAATTCTGTAAAACCTAATGACTAAAACCCTTTCTTCTATTGTCTTTTTACTTTTTTCCATCACGCTTTTTGGACAAAATGAAGACAAGAAATTTGTTGTTAAATATATATCCGATGTTATTGTTGGTGACGGAGATTTAAACGAGGCTGTTTGGGAAACCGCTGAAGCCGCCAATAGTTTTTGGGAATATTTTCCAATAGATTCTATTCAGGCAAAACAGCAGACAGAAATCAAAATGCTATTTGATGACAAAAACCTTTATGTGGGCTTAAAGGTGTATACTGCTGGCCAGGATTATGCCATAGAATCTTTGCGCAGGGATTTTAGAGCGGGAAATAGTGACAATATCACCTTACTTTTTGACACTTTCAATGATGGTACCAATGCCTTCATCTTTGGCACCAATCCTTATGGTGTACGCCGTGAAGGTTTGCTTTCTGGGGGAGGCTCCAATGGTGGACGGGATTTTAATTTTGCCTGGGATGTAAAATGGCGAGGAAATTCAAAAATTTACGATGGGTATTATACCTCTGAAATGATCATCCCCCTTAGTTCTTTTAAATTTAGGGAAGGAGAGACTAAATGGAGGTTCAATACCTATCGTTTTGACACCCAATCCAACGAACAGAGCACTTGGGTAAGGATTCCACAAAATCAGCCTATTTTCAATATGGCCTTTATGGGAGATATGGTATTTGAAAGACCTTTAAAAAAATCACGTACACCTCTTGCTATAATCCCTTATATCAATACGCTTTCACAACGCGATTTTGTTTTGGATGAAAGTAATTCTGATTTTAAAGTTGGTGGCGATGCTAAAATTGGAATTGGGAATAGTCTCAATTTAGACGTTACCATAAATCCAGATTTTTCGAATGTAGAGGTAGATAATGTCATCGTAAATCTTACCCGATTTGAGGTTTCCCTTCCTGAAAGACGACAGTTTTTTATAGATAACAGTGATCTTTTTGGAGGCTTTGGAGGAGGTAGGGATGCCAATCCTTTCTTTTCCAGGCGCATTGGAATAGCAAGAGACCGCGATGGGAATTCCATTGAAAATAGAATTGTGGCAGGGGCACGCTTAAGTGGAAAATTAACCAATGATATTCGACTGGGTCTCTTAAACATTCAAACGGAGGAAGACGCTGAGAACGGAATTCCCTCGAACAACAATACTGTTGTTGCCCTTCAAAAGAAAGTGTTCTCGCGTTCCAATATTGGTGTACTATTCGTCAATCGTCAATCTTTTGACGATAGCGAACTGGTTACGCCCGAAGATCGCTACAATAGAGTTGTGGGAATCGATTATAACCTTGCCTCGGAGGATAATACCTGGAATGGGAAATTCTATACCCATAAGTCTTTTCAATCTGCAGACCGTCCTTTTGGCAAAGAGTTGTCATCTGGAGTAAACCTACGTTATAATTCCAGAAAATTGAACGTATTTACGGATTGGGTCTACGTTGGGGAAGATTTTAGATCAGACCTAGGATTCATTCGAAGAACTGATATCGTCACAGGACTTTTAGGTTTTGAGCGTCAATTTTGGCCCGAAAAAGGAGCTCTTAACCGTCATAGTATTGAGCTTTTCCCAGTGATTACATGGCGTCCCGGATTAGATTTTCAAAATACGGATCGCAATGTTCGCCTTGGGTGGAATGCACGATTCAACGATCAATCCCAATTGAATGCAGGAATCTCATACAGGTATACCTTTTTAACTGGCACTTTTGATCCTACAGGAACCGAAGGGGCAACTCCCTTGCCTGCAGATGTTGGATACAATTATACGGAGTTTCAGTTACGTTATCAATCCGACCGAAGGAAATTATTTTCGTATACCTTAAACCCAACTGCTGGGGAATTTTTTAACGGGTATCGTTATTCTTTACGAGCGAATGCCAATTTGCGCGTACAACCTAAGGTTTTCTTATCCATGAACATCAATTATAACCGTATTGAGTTACCAGAACCTTTTGCAAGTGGCGATATTTGGTTGATCAGTCCCCGAGCGGATATTACGTTCAGCAAAACACTTTTTTGGTCCACTCTCGTGCAGTTTAGCGACCAAAGTGATAATCTTGGTATTAACTCCAGGATACAATGGCGTTTCGCTCCTTTATCTGATTTGTTCATCGTATATAATGACAATTACTTTGTGGACAATTTTCAACCTAGGAATCGGTCCATAAACCTAAAATTGACCTACTGGTTAAATATATAAGATGAAATATCGCCTACTTTGTTCCGATTTGGATGGTACCCTGCTCACCACAAAGGATGATGTATCCGAAGTTACCATATCCCAAATCTCCAGAATAAAGTCATCTACTTCCATTATTCTCGTGTCGGCACGCATGCCACAATCCATAATCTATTTGCAGAAGCGCTTGGACATCTTGGAAGAACCTATTATTTGTTATAATGGCGCACTCATTTTAAAAGGAAGTCAGGAAATCTTATCGGTAACCATTCCCATATCTGATATCGAAGAAATCCAGATTTTGGCTAAAACCTATGGCATTCATTTAGGATTGTATTACAAAGAAGAATGGTATGTCCCTACGACTTCCGAACGCGTTCAAAAGGAAATTCGCCATACGAGGGCCAACCCCATATATGAATCAACAACTACAACCTTAAATCATTGGAAAAAAAGGGATATTGGCGCTCATAAAATCATGCTAATGGGTACCAAATTGGCTATGGACGAGGTCTTCGAAAAACTTCGGCTCACCCTCAATTCCTTGCAGTTTTACCGATCCAATGACACTTTAATAGAAGTTGCTCCCAAAGCAATTTCAAAGCATTCTGCCATCTTAAAAGTATTGCCCCCCAAAACCTCTATGAACGATGTTATCGCCTTTGGAGATAATTATAACGACATAGAAATGTTAACCCATGCCAGCTGCGGGGTTGCTATGGGAAATGCCCGGGAAGAGGTAAAGCAAATAGCAAATTATACTACTTTAAAAAATACCGAAGACGGAGTTGCCCATTTTATACAGGAACATCTTTGAATTTGATTATATTTGGAATTGATGTAATTCTTTTTCCATGATCGACACTACCCATATTAAACCTGAACCATTGATAACAGACGATGCTATTATTTTTGGTTTATTGGCCTTGTGCCTTGGCTTTATTTTCTTTACTTCTTCCATAAAAACAGGTTTTTGGAAAAAATTCTATGGTATTGTTCCTGGGGTATTGATGTGTTATTTATTACCTGCCATATTGGCTTCTTCCGGTATCATAGGTCATGAATGGGAAACGGTAAGTGAATCGGGGGAAATTGTGGAACATAGTTCTAATGTGTATTATGTGGTGAGCAGGTACCTATTACCTGCTGCCTTGGTTCTGATGACACTTAGTATTGATTTAAAGGCCATCGCGAGTTTGGGTTCCAAAGCGCTGATCATGTTCCTTACCGGAAGTATTGGAATTATTATAGGAGGGCCCTTGGCCATTTTGATTGTGTCTATATTTTCTCCGGAGACTGTTGGAGGAGCCGATTTTGATGCGGTGTGGCGTGGACTATCGACCATTGCCGGCAGTTGGATCGGAGGAAGTGCAAATCAAGCTGCCATGCTGGAGATTTTTCAATACAATAAAGATAAGTTTGGTGCCATGGTCCTTGTTGATATTGTGGTGGCCAATATCTGGATGGCCATTATTTTATTGGGTGTTGGAAAAACGAAAAGAATCGATCGTTGGTTAAATGCAGATGCTTCTTCTATTGAAGCCCTAAAACAGAAAGTCTCCACATTTACGGAAAAGATAACTCGGGTCCCTAGCTTGAACGATTATATGATGTTGTTCTTTTTTGCCTTTACTGCGGTAGGTCTGGCTCATTTTTTTGGTTCCAATATCAGTACATATCTCACCGAAAATTTTGAAGTTGTTGCCAATAAGAAGAGTTTTTTATCCTTTCTGGGATCGGGATTTTTTTGGTTGGTCATTATTGCTACTATAGCAGGAATAGCCCTTTCTTTTACCAAAGCGAAAAATTATGAAGGCGCAGGGGCCAGTAAATTGGGGAGAATGTTTGTTTATATTCTTGTAGCTACCATAGGAATTCAAATGGATTTAAGACAAGTTACCGAAAATCCCGGACTGCTTGTGATAGGTCTTATTTGGATCAGTATCCATGCTGGTTTGTTAATACTCATGGCCAAATTGATCCGCGCCCCATATTTCTTTTTGGCCGTTGGTAGTCAAGCAAATGTTGGAGGTGCCGCCTCGGCGCCCGTGGTTGCTGCCGAATTCCATTCTTCTTTGACTTCTGTGGGGGTATTACTGGCCGTTTTTGGTTATGTAGTAGGGACTGGAGGCGCATTATTGTGCGCTTATCTTATGGAAATTGCTTCTGCAATGCCCTAAGACCTCTTTACTTAGGATATTATTTTTTGACCCTAAATAGGGTAAAGAACCCAAAATTTTATGCATATTTGCGCGATTAAATGTTTAGCATGAAGAAAATTTTATTTGTAGGCCTCCTTAGTGCATTTTTTATTGCCTGTAGTGGAGATACGGCGAATACAATGACCGTTAGTGGAAATATCAAAGGGTTGAAAGAAGGGACGCTATACTTACAACATGTACCCGATACGATACTTGTAACTTTAGATTCTATCAAAATAGATGGGGATGCCAATTTTGTTTTTAAAACAGAAATAACCACTCCCGAAGTTTTTTATCTATATCTGAGTAAAAAAGATAATAATGCTATCAATGATCGTATTCCCTTCTTTGGTGAACCGGGTCAGCTGACCATTAATTCTGCTTGGAATACTTTTGATACCAATGCAAAAATTGAAGGCTCCAAAACACAAAAATTGTGGGAAGAGTATCAAGAAATCATGACTGAATTCAATAAAAAGAGTTTTGGCTATATGTCCGCTTCCATGGATACTATACTTCAAAAAAATCCAGCGGCTATAGACTCCTTACAAAAAGCAAGTGATGCCAATACGGTAGCGAAGTATCGGTATGCCATTAATTTTGCACTATTCCATACAGATTCCCATCTTGCACCTTATATTGCCATCAAGGATATACCTGATGCCAATATCACCTATTTAGATTCTATTTATAATTCCTTAGACCCTAATGTTGTTGCGGCAAAATATGGAAAGGCATTGGAGGAACATCTCAAAAAAATGAGAGCGGCACAGTAAATAATAGCATAAAAAAAGCATCCTCTTAGGGATGCTTTTTTTATTAAAATCTCGATTTTATCTTAGGCCGTCAATCCATTTAATTTTTCAATTAATGCCGTAGCCTCCTTTTCCAATTCCGCTCGTATCCCATTAAAATGTTGCTTCTTGTTCTCTACATTCTTCTGATTTACTTTTTCAATAAGTGTATCAAAAATTTTAATGGCATTGTCAATAATGGCTGAGCCCTCTTTTGAATTTTTATTCTTCGTAGCCGATTCCCATAAAAAAACAGCCTCAATGATATCTCCTAAAACAAAATTGATATCTTTCTTTAAATCTCTAATATTTGCCATCGATTATTTTTTTTGCAAAAATACACTTTTTGCCCATATCCTTCCTATTTGTTTCGATTTTGATTCTAGGAATCTTATTATTTTTAAATAGTTACTTCTAAAATTTTAGCCCCAGAAGTTCGCAAGCTAATACGCTTTGATATGGCTGGCAGCAAGACGGTCTCCCCTTTTTGGATGCTTGCCTTCCCAAAATCATTAATCACCTCTACTTCTCCTCCAACACACATATATATCGTAAATGCGTCCCTTTCAGAAACGTCTATTTCCAAGGTTTCTGTTAGGGTTATATAATTGGTTTTAAAATAAGGACAGGTTACCATAGTATTTATGGCATCAGGTTTCTTGTCATAGGCTACGACGAAATCATCCTTTTTTGTGTAGTCGATAGCATCTAAGGCTAAATCAGTATGTAATTCCCTTAAATTCCCCTCTTTATCCCTTCGGTTAAAATCAAACACACGATAGGTGATATCTGAAGTTTGTTGTATTTCTGCCAATAAAACACCCGCGCCTATCGCATGTATTTTTCCAGTATTGATAAAAAAAGTATCGCCTTCTTTCACCTTTTCATAATTCAACAATTCCAGCAACCTATCATTTTCAAGACTTTCTGTATATTCTTCTTTGCTCACATCTTTATTAAAGCCCACAATAAGATTAGCATCATCATCGGCGTCCATGATATACCACATTTCTGTTTTCCCGAAGGAATCATGACGCAATTTGGCCAATTCATCATTTGGATGAAGTTGAATGGACAAATCTTTTTTTGCATCTATGAATTTAATTAGGATAGGGAATTCTTTTCCAAATCGATCTACAACATTCTTCCCCAAAAGGGCTTCGGCATGTTGATCCATCAAGCTTTGCAAAGAAGTTCCCGCAAATGCTCCATTGGCCACAATAGATACATCTCCCGCAACTCCAGAAAGCTCCCAACTTTCCCCAGTAATATCTGAAGAAATTGATTTGCCTAAGACTTCTTTTAATTTTACTCCACCCCAGAGTCTTTCCTTTAAAATGGGATGAAACTTTAGAGGGTATATATTCATACGTTTAGTTTTAGTCGGTTTTTAATTCAGAAACAACACATTTATTAAGCCCATACCAAAGATCATCCGGTATAGGTTACAAAATTCCGCGCTGTTTCATAAAGTACGACCTCCAATTCTTTATCCTTTGTGATATGGGGTCTCAAGGTATCCCAGATAAACACAGCAATATTCTCTGCTGTAGGATTCTTTGTTTTGAATATAGGAACCTCCATATTGAGGTTCTTGTGGTCCAAAACTTCCTCTACCTCTTTTTTAATGAGGTCTTTTAACACTTTCATATCCATCACAAATCCTGTCTCAGGATCTATCTCTCCCGTTACGCTGACAATCAGTTCATAATTATGTCCATGAAAATTGGGATTATTGCACTTCCCAAACATACGATCATTTTCTTCGAAGCTCCAATCTGATCGATATAACCGATGTGCCGCATTGAAGTGTGCCTTTCTGCTAACTTTGACTCTCATAGCGATTTTTCTTCAATAAGATGGTTATAGAATTTCTCAAAGATAATTTTAAACCATGCCGTATACCGCTGTGGGTGTTTTGCGATATCTTCTTGGACTGCTTCGGGCATCATCCATTTCCAAGCAGCAACTTCTTCTGTATTGATCAAGGGAGCTTCCTCATAATTTCCGACCATTACATGATCTAGTTCATGCTCGGTAAGACCATTATCAAAGGGAGCTTTATAAATGAATGAAAAGAGTTCTTTAAGTTCTGTTTCAAAACCCATTTCTTCCTTCAATCTTCTTTTTCCAGCACTTATATTATCTTCTCCTTCCCGTTGATGACTACAACAAGTATTTGTCCATAATAAAGGGGAATGATACTTATGTGCTGCTCGCTGCTGTAACATCATTTCTCCATTTTTGTTTAGGATAAAAACGGAAAAAGCACGATGTAACACCGCTTTTTCGTGAGCCTCCATCTTGGGCATGGTCCCTATTTGTTCATCAAATTCATTGACCAATATTACCTTTTCTTCTTGCATGAAGTAAAAATAAGGTCTTTCCTGTATTCCCCGTAATTCAAGAGGGAATTTTTTTAATTATTTTGGATCTATGTTTTCTTACTTTTGACAGGATAGGACCTTTATTTTCCTGTTCTCTAGCCCTATTAGAAGAAGCGCGGCGTTTTGATATTACCTATGACACGCGCAAAGTCATAGCGCAAGATAACTTCAAAAGACCCGTCATTAAAGCGTGCAGCTCCCAACTCCGTAGTCTCTTTGTCGTAAGCAATTCCAATTAAAAATTCGTTGGATACTTGAAAACCTGCCATGGCACTTAAGGCTGCATCCCATCGATAGGCAAGCCCTGCAACAAACTTTTCCCTTATGAGAAAGTTTGCCGATACATCAACTTGTAAGGGTGCTCCTTGAACAGCTTTGGTCAACAATGTAGGTTTGAACTTTAGTAGTGGATTAAGTTCAAAAACATAGCCTGTAATAAAATAGAGATTCATTTGCTCTTTGGCCGTGGATAAGGATGATTCATCAAAATGGGATGTTTCTAAAAACCGGGGTACGGAAAGGCCTGCATAAAACTTTTCATTATGGAGATATACACCAGCACCTACGTTAGGGGACAATCTATTTTGAATATCAAATTGCAATGTGGGATCAGGACCGTTGGGGTTGGTAAAATCCTGATTCAATTCTGAAAAACGAATATCCAATAAATTGGCACTTCCTTTTAAACCAAAACTCAATTTATTCTTGGTGGAAAGGTATATGGTATACGAAAAGTCAATATCAAAATTGGTTTCCGATGTAGGCCCAATAACATCATTTACAATAGAAAATCCCAGCCCTACACCCCGATAACCAATGGGAGAATGAATATTAAAGGTTTGTGTCTTGGGAGCCCCATCCAGGCCAACCCATTGTGAACGGTGCAATGCCCCAATACTTATATTTCCCCTAGAACCTGCATAGGCCGGGTTTACGCTTACCGTATTATACATGTATTGGGTGTATTGTGCATCTTGTTGTGCATAAAGGCCTGCCGTAAAGAAGATACTTAAAAAAAGTATCCTTAATCCGGTTAATTTTATGATTTTTATGTGTTTATGAGCCATCTGCATCTGCATTATCTATTTATGTATATATAGCCCGAAAGCGATTTCATTGTTCCTGTCGCATCTTCATAATTAAGAATATAGAAATAGGTTCCTACAGGTAATTTATTGTCTCGATTTACAGTAACCCTTCCTGTTGAAGTACCGTCAAAGACATTACCTTGGGTGTTATATGCTCGAGTAGAATACACCAATACGCCCCATCTATTGTATATGTTGATGGTATTGTTCGGGAAATCCTCTAAGCCTCTAATGGTCAAGACATCATGGATACCATCCCCATTTGGTGTAATCACGTTGAAAATTTCAACTTCATCGGCATTCGGATCTAAATCGCTTTCCAAATAATCGGGAGTACCATTACTATTCACATCATCGTTGGCAAAATTTCCATCGCCATTGGAATCTTCATCCACAGTTTCAATACCGTCATCATCGTCATCGGTATCCCTATAATCCGATTCTTCATCTTCATCCGTATTTGGCAAATCATTGAAAGGATCATCTATTTCGTCATTCACATCGATATCAATAGACGTATCGCCTTCATATCCATCATCCAATCCATCATTGTCTTTGTCCGAACCTATATAGGTTACATCTGGCACACCATCGTGATCGTGATCATGCGCTTCAATATTATCGGGTACTCCGTCATTATCACTATCTTCATCTAGATAATCAGGTAAGTTGTCCCCATCGGTATCTATGGGGAAAATTCCAACTTCACCATTCGTCTCATAAGCATCGTCCAATCCATTTCCATTGGCATCAACACCACTTGGAGGGATATAATCTGCCGTAGTCTGTGCTTCCACATTATCCGGTACACCATCATCGTCACTATCGATATCCAAATAATCCGGAATACCATCTCCATCAGAATCTGTTGGATCTGTAGAAGGATCTCCATCCCCATCTAGGTTAAGATCTTCCAAAGTATCTACGATGCCATCATCATCACTATCCAAGTCTACTCCCGGAGGATTTACCACAACGGTTACTGTGGCAGTACTGCAGTTTCCAAGGTCATCACATAGGGTATAGGTGAAGCTATCCGTTCCTGAAAAACCAGGATCTGGAGTATAAATTATGGTATCGTCCGAAGGATCATTTGGAGTTCCATTATCATCTATGGTCACCGTTCCGTTTGCCGGATCGGTTGCCGTCATTGTCCCAAGGGTGGGAATATCATTATCGTTGGCCAATACATCTATGGTAATGGTCTGATCTTGATTGGTAGCCACCATATCATCAATGGCATCTACAATAGGAAGCACATCAATATTCACGGTTGCCGTACTACAATCCCCAAAGGAATTACATACCGTATAATCAAAAGAATCGGGTCCATTATAATCCGGATCAGGGGTATAGGTCACAATATCATCTGTGGGGTCATTTGGGGTTCCATTATCGTCTATGGTGACCGTTCCGTTCGCAGGGTCTGTAGTCGTTAAAGTACCTGTTGATGGCAAATTGCTATCATTATCATAAATAGGCACGACCACTGAAGTATCTTCGTCTACTGTGACCACATCATCTTCCAAAATTGCGGCTTGCGCCATACAAACTACTGTAAAATTTGGCAAGCTTGTTGAATTTCCTGCTTTAGTGACCGTAGCCGTATATCGTACAACACTTTGTGAGGCAATAACCAAAGGACGCAAGGGATCTCCAGTAACAGCGGGACTCCAACTCACTGTAGCTGTTGCTCCTACACTTGCCGAAATATCTAATGTAACTTCATTATCTGGTGTAGTACAATCGGTCAAGATAAAATACCCCGTGGCATTAGAACCACATAGGGTACCATCATAGGTGGCAAAATAGACCCCTGGTCTTGTTGCTTCATAGAAAAAATCAGTACTCAAGACCGTAGTTGTATCCGAAGCTTCGAACCATCTATAGTTATTTTCATCACCGCTATTGGGCGCTTGCAATAAAAACTGCGCATTCCCTACAGCTGTCCCAAGCAATAGTGCTAGGAAAAAAGTGTATAAAAATTGATGTCTATTCTTTGGTTTCAAAATTTGGGTCGGTCCGTTATATTAGTATTTATTTTACGACGAAAACTACATTGATCAATGCATTGAAATCGGCAGGTTGTCCAATAATGGTGTAGGTTAACATGCCATCCGCATCTATGGTCATTTGTGTAGGCCCCGAAGTAGAGGTTGTATCAAAAACCGTAGGATCGGCAAAAGTCACATAATAGTACAATTCATCCGCTGCATAGGTTGGGACTGCCGCAGGTGCTCCAGCACTTCCTACAGTCGGTGTACCGTACTGTGCCACATACTGTGCATGCAGATCAATCGTAAATGTTCCATTGGTAGATGCATCTACCGCTATGGATGGCGGATAAAAGATTCGCGCTGCTTTAGATACTATAGGCGCAATATCCTGAATAACATCTTCAACGGTATCTTCTGTTGTTCCGTCACCATCTACATCAACCGGAGTATCCGAATTTACTTCCGATGCCGTTTGGTCATCGTCAACAGGAATATCGATCCAATTGGTGCCAGTTGCCGTGGAACTCAATATTTGTCCAGAAGTTCCAACATCACCACTACTATCCCCATAAGTTCCTGTTACATTTAAATTGCCCTGTACCGTAGTATTATCTTGTAATTGAATTCCAGTAGCGCCAGAAATTTGAGTAACTCCACCCGTAGATCCCAATTGGAATGCTCCTGTGCTAAAAAACTGTGCGGTAGTACTGGAAAATTGCAAAGCATTAATATTGGTAAAAGTCAGGGAATTATTTCCTCCTGTCAATGTTCTGGATGCTGCCAAAGTACCATCATCTGTATAGATATTCGTATTGCTCGGTAAGGTTACCGTGTTTCCTCCGGAGATTGATAAATCATTGCCAACGAGACTTAAATTTTGTATTTCATTGGTATCGGATAAATCGCCGTCAGCTGCGATATGGTTTGCAAGGTTTACGGCATTTGTCGTAATATCCGCAGATTCTTCTAAACTAGATAAATCTACTGTTGCCGAACTACCACTTTCGATATCTATCTGCAGTTCGTTGCTACCATTTAAGGTTGCACCAGTAAGGTTCTGGTTATCGGTATTGTCCAAGAAGGGCGTCAGGTTCACCGTGCCTCCGTCCTCAAGGGTCAGGATATTTCCTGCCGCCAAGGTCAGTTGCTGGTTGTCCGCCGCTGCCAAGATCGTACT